>JBFOMB010000086.1:0-84245 GCA_040830545.1 Paracoccaceae bacterium
AAGGCGCTCTCTGCCAACATGGCCGGCTCGCTGATCGAGCACGAGCAGATCAAGACCACGCTGCCCAAGGCCAAGGAACTGCGCCCCATCGTGGAAAAGCTGGTCACGCTGGCCAAGCGCGGTGACCTGCACGCCCGCCGCCTGGCCGCATCGCGCCTGAAAGAAGACCAATACGTGGCGAAGCTGTTTGACGTTCTGGGCCCGCGTTACGCCGAGCGTCAGGGTGGTTACATCCGCATTCTGAAGGCCGGTTTCCGCTATGGTGACATGGCTCCGATGGCGATCATCGAATTCGTTGATCGCGACGTCGACGCCAAAGGCGCGGCTGACAAGGCCCGCGTCGCAGCCGAGGATGCTGCTGAAGAATAAGATGGGTTTTCAACACCCTAGGGAAGCCCGCCTTTAGGCGGGCTTTTTGTTTTTGGGGAGGGCAACAAGGATGACCGTTTACATTCTAGCGCAGGACGACCGGGTCGGCAGCCTCAACCGGCGCGCGGCGGTTCTGGGGTTTCAGGCCCTTGGCGAAGAGGTCCGGGAATTCGAGGACGTCGAGTTCGACGATCTCCCTCTGGAGCGCGAAGACATCGTTGTCGGCGGCATTAGTTATGCCCGCCGCGCCTTTACGCGCCTGGGGTTGGAGGTCGCGCATCTGGACCCAATACCGCAGGCATTGTTGCCGTTCGCAGGCCGCCGCATCTGGCAGGACACAATGGGACAGGTCCGCAGTCGGGTGAATGCAGGCGAAACCCTGTTTGTAAAACCGGCCCCGGATAGGCCCAAGTCCTTTGACGGCGCGGTTTTATCCACCTTCCGCGACCTGATCCCGACCGCTCATCTGGCTGATGACCTGATCGTGGATTGCGCGGAGCCGGTGAATTTCCTGTCCGAATACCGGACCTTCATCCGCCACGGCGACGTGATCAGCGTGCGCCCGTACAAAGGGGAACCCTTGGTGTTCCCGGACCCGGATATGATCCGAAATGTTGTTGCCGCCTTTGCGGAGGGGCCCGCCGCTTATGCGCTCGACGTTGGTGTAACCGAGGATGGCCGTAGCCTGATCGTCGAGATCAATGATGCATATGCCTGCGGGGCTTATGGATTGTTCCCCATCCAATATGCCATGTTTATTCGCGCGCGGTGGGAGGAACTGTGGCGGGTTGGGCAATTGCGCCAAGGCTAGTCAATCAGCGTCTCATCGTACTGAGTTTCATTGAAGCTAACCAAAACGCTAAGCCGCGCCATTTCTGGACCGAGGTCTGGCGAGCCTACGATTGTGGCGCACACTTTATGTCTATGTTGCTGGTGTCCGGGTCTCAGAGCGGCGTGCGGACGTTTGCGAAATCGCCGGACCGTGCGATCGGTCCAGCGATGGCGCGGCGGCCTTCGGCCTTGATTCCGCGCCTGGGCACTTCGATTTAGCACTCCTGCACTAAGCCTCTGCGGGGAGACTTTTCGCCGATAGTCAGGCCCCCACCAACCCACGCTTCTTCCGCCGCAGGTGACGGTTGTAGATGATCCGTGCAACGAGGTTGGCATATCCCCAGTCCAGCACCTGGTATAGCCCCGGCAGACGACCAATCCGGGCCAGCAGACGATAGCGGGGCATCTGCTCCCAAAGGATCAGCATCGCGTCGAATCCCACATGCAATTCCCCCTTGTGGATCACATGCAGCAAGCGGGTTGCCTCGTCCTCGGTGACACCCCAGGCGGCCAGGTCAATCTGGTTCAGATCGTCAAACGCAATCGGCAGATTCGACTTTTCCGAATAGGCAGCATAGGTGCACATCTCGGAATTGCAGACCGGGCAGTCCGAATTATAGAGCGCGCGGGTTTCCGGTTGGCCAGCCATAGATACCTCCATCCATCTCCTTGCCACAGATGTGGGATCAGGGCGCAAAGACTGCCAGAGGTCGATTGCCGCAGGGTTGAACTCTGCCCCTGCGCCCAGCATATCAGTGGGCAACCAAATCGGAGCCCCACCGGTGTATCGCTTCCTTGCCCTTTGCCTGATGCTGTTGCCTGTTCTTGCCGCTGCCGAAACCCGTGTACCACGCAGTCAGGCAGAGATTTCGCTAGGCTTCGCCCCACTGGTGCAAGAGGCCGCGCCAGCCGTGGTCAACATCTATGCCAAGCGGATCGTGCAATCCCAAAGCCCCTTTGCCGGCGATCCGTTTTTCGAGGATTTCTTTCGCGGTTTCGGCTCGCCGCGTCCGCGCGTGCAGAATTCACTGGGGTCCGGCGTTATCCTGCACGAAGACGGGATTGTTGTGTCGAACTATCACGTTGTCGGGCAGGCGACGGATATTCGCGTGGTCCTGTCCGACCGGCGCGAGTTTTCGGCAGAGGTGCTGTTGGGGGACGAGGAATCCGATCTGGCGATCCTGAAACTGGATGGGGTGAGCGACCTGCCCACGCTGCGCCTGCGCGACAGCGATCAGGTGCAGGTGGGTGAATTGGTGTTGGCCATCGGCAACCCGTTTGGGGTTGGGCAGACGGTCAGCAGCGGGATCGTGTCGGGGCTGGCCCGGTCGGGTTTGGCCGTCGGCAATGCGCGCGGCTACTTCCTGCAAACGGATGCGCCGATCAATCCGGGCAATTCAGGTGGTGCGCTGATCGACGTGAACGGTGACCTGATTGGCATCAATACCGCGATCCTGTCGCGGACGGGTGGGTCCATTGGCATCGGCTTTGCGATCCCCGCGAACCTTGTGGCGCAGTTTGTGGAACAGGCGCGGGCTGGGGAACAGGTGTTCCAGCGCCCATGGGCCGGGTTGGCCGGGCAGCCGGTAGACTTCGACTTGGCCGCATCGCTGGGTTTGGCCGTGCCCGAGGGCGTGTTGATTTCGGACATGCATCGCCTCAGCCCCTTTGTGGAGGCCGGTCTGGCTGTGGGGGATGTGATTACCGCGGTGGACCGGCAGCCGGTGAACACCCCGTCAGAAATGCTGTTTCGCATGTCGGTGCGTGGACCCGGTGGGACTGCGATTGTCACCCGCGCGCGGGACGGGGCGGAGGATGACCTTGAGGTGCCCATGATCCTAGCCCCGGACGATCCCCCGGCGGATGAAACGGAACTGGGTGATCGCACGGTGCTGCCGGGCCTGACTGTGGCGCGGATCAATCCGTTGCAAATGGCACGCTACGGCTTGCCGCTGAATTTCGAGGGTGTCGTTGTGACGGTGCCCGGTCAATACGGCGGGCGGGTTGGCTTGAACCCGGGCGACGTGCTGATCGGGATCAATGGGCGCGACATTGAAACGCCCGGTGACGTCAGCCGCGCGCTGCGCAACCCAGGGCGGCGGGTGCAGATGGATGTGATCCGACAGGGGCGTCGACTGGCCCTGCGGTTCCGGGTCTGACGGTTTTGGTGGACCTATTCGATCAGGGCGGGCCGATCGCGGCAACGGATGGGCCGGAGGGTGGGCCACAGCCGCATCGCCCGCTGGCCGACCGGTTGCGCCCGGCGTCCTTGTCCGAGGTGATCGGGCAGGCGCAGGTTTTGGGACCGGACGCGCCGTTGGGGGCAATGCTGGCGGCGGGCAGCCTGGGGTCGCTGATCCTGTGGGGGCCACCCGGTGTGGGAAAGACCACCATTGCGCGGTTGCTGGCAGATGAAACTCACCTGCATTTCGTCCAGATCAGCGCGATATTCACGGGTGTTCCGGACCTGCGCAAGGTGTTTGAGGCAGCAAAACTGCGCCGCCAGACGGGGCAGGGGACGCTGCTGTTCGTGGACGAAATCCACCGGTTCAACAAAGCGCAGCAGGACGGGTTCTTGCCGCATATGGAAGATGGCACGATCCTGCTGGTTGGGGCGACGACGGAAAATCCCAGCTTTGAACTGAACGCGGCCGTCCTGTCCCGCGCACAGGTTCTGGTGCTGGAACGCCTGACCCATGATGACCTGGAGGCGTTGGCGCAGCGGGCGGAAGCGGAGCTGGGTTCAATCCTGCCGTTGACCGATCAGGCGCGCACGGCGTTGCTGGATATGGCCGATGGGGACGGTCGCGCGCTTTTGAACCTGATCGAACAAGTGGCAGCTTGGGGGGCGGTTGCGCCGCTTGATACCGAAGCGCTGACCACGCGGCTGATGCGCCGTGCGGCCAAGTATGACAAGTCGGGCGAAGAACATTACAACCTCATCTCTGCCCTGCACAAATCAGTGCGCGGGTCGGACCCGGACGCAGCACTTTACTGGTTTGCGCGGATGTTGACCGGTGGTGAGGACCCGCGGTTCCTCGCCCGACGGATCACGCGCATGTCGGTGGAGGATGTTGGCCTTGCCGATCCACAGGCGCAGGGGATTTGTGTGCAGGCCTGGGAAACCTATGAACGTCTGGGCAGTCCCGAGGGTGAACTGGCACTGGCCAATGCGGTGGTCTATCTGACGCTCGCGCCGAAATCGAACGCAGGTTATGTCGCCTACAAGGGTGCGATGCGGATGGCGAAAGAAACCGGCAGCCTGATGCCCCCCAAACATATCCTGAACGCGCCGACCCGGATGATGAAGGATCAGGGATATGGCAGCGGATACGATTATGACCACGACGCCGAAGACGGGTTTTCCGGGCAGAACTACTTCCCCGAAGACATCCCGCGCCCGGAGCTCTATCAGCCGGTGGAACGCGGGTTTGAACGGGACCTGAAGAAGCGGCTGGACTATTTTGCCAGCCTGCGGGCCAAGCGGAATTCATCCTGACGTAGGGTAAATTAAACTCGGACGCGGCGTCGGAGGGGACGGTGCGCGCGGTGTGTCCTTAGCTCTTCTCAGCACGGTTTGGGAGGTGACACATGACCGTATCTATCGACAAGAATGGCCTGGTGTGGACAGTGATCCATGACCGCCCCGAGGCGCGCAACGCCATGGACCGCGACAGCGCGCGGGACTTGCACGATGCGTTTTGGGAGTTCGAACGAAGTGATGCTTCGGTCGCGGTCTTGTGGGGCAAAGGTGGTTCGTTTTGTGCGGGTTGGGACCTGAGGCTTGCCGCGTCGTTGGAGGATGAGACGCTGCGCGAGCCGTATTTTGCGGATCATGATTTTCCAGCGGACTCTGCCGCACCACCGGGGCCAGGGGCTTTGGGCCCGACGCGGCTGGAACTGTCCAAGCCGGTGATCGCGGCGGTTGAGGGGGCTGCCGTGGCCGGGGGCATGGAACTGGCCATGTGGGCTGATATGCGCGTAATGGCGGACAGCGCCTATCTGGGGGTCTATTGCCGTCGCTGGGGCATTACGCTGATGGATGGCGGTTCGGTTCGGTTGCCGCGTCTGGTGGGTGAGGGGCGCGCATTGGAGATAGCGATGACCGGGCGCAAGGTGCCTTCCGAGGAGTGCGTGCGTATCGGGCTTTGCGAAAAGGTTGTGCCGGAAGGCGAGGCGCGGACTGCGGCAGAGGTGATGGCGGCAGAGATTGCGCGGTTCCCGCAAGCGGCGGTGAGGGCAGACCGGGCGTCGATCATTGCCAGTCGGGGCTTGTCGGTGCGTGAAGGGCTGGAGCGGGAATGGGCCAATGGCAAGGACGCCATCCGGGAACAGGGTACGGCAGGGGCTGCGCGGTTCCGTGATGGGGCGGGGCGACACGGCGATTTCAATCGCATCTGACATCCGCGATCAACGCAGCGAGGACGGCCCGCAAGGGACGGAAGAGCGGATCGCTTGACATCCGCGCGGCTTCACGCGACAGACCGCCCATGTTCCAGAATGTTTTGCATGTGGCTCTGGGCGGTGCTGTTGGCGCCGCGCTCCGGTATCTGACCGGGATCGGTGTGCTGCGCGCCTTTGGGCATACCGAATTTCCGCTGGCGATCCTGACGGTCAATGTCCTGGGATCCTTCGTAATGGGATTTTTCGTCGTGGCGGCGGCGAAACACGGGCTGACGCATTTCTCGCCCTTGGTCATGACCGGGTTGTTGGGCGGGTTCACGACATTCTCGGCCTTTTCGCTGGAAACGATGACATTGGTGGAACGCGGCCAACACGGGCACGCGGCGCTTTACATCACCTTGTCAGTTCTCTTGTCAGTGGGCGCATTGGCGGTCGGCCTGTGGGCCGCGCGGAGTATCTGGGCATGAGCGGTGTACAACTTCTGACCGTGGCTGAGGGCGACGGCGATCAAAGGATCGACCGGTGGCTGCGCCGCCAGTTCCCGCAAGTGAGCCAAGGCCGGATCGAGAAAATGTGCCGCAAGGGCGAACTGCGTTTGGATGGGGGGCGGGTTAAGGCGAATACCCGCGTGCAGGTTGGCCAGACCGTGCGAGTGCCTCCAATGCCCGATGGTGTGCAGGAGGTGACACCTGCGCGACCAAAGATTTCGGATGCAGATGCAGAGATGATCCGCGCCTGCGTGATCTATCGCGACGACCATGTGTTGGCCTTGAACAAACCGCCGGGGCTGGCGGTGCAGGGCGGCTCGGGTCAGACGCGGCATGTGGATGGGTTGGCGGATGCGCTGCGGTTCGGGGCAGAGGACAAACCGCGTCTGGTGCATCGGTTGGACAAGGACACGTCGGGCGTTCTGCTGATGGCGCGCAACCGTGCCAGCGCGGCGGACCTGACGGCCGCCTTCCGCCACCGCAACGCGCGCAAGATCTACTGGGCTGCCGTGGCCGGTGTTCCGCATCCCAAGGCGGGCGAGATCAAGACCGGCCTGGTGAAGGCGCCGGGCCATGGGGCGCAGGGCGAAGGGGAGAAGATGTTGAACATCCATCCCCGCGAGATTGACAGCACGCCCGGGGCAAAACGCGCGGTCACCGAATACATGGTGCTGGAGGCCGCGGCCAAGCGCGCGGCCTGGGTTGCAATGATCCCCGTCACCGGGCGCACCCATCAATTGCGCGCGCATATGGCCGAACTGGGGCATCCCATTGTGGGGGATGGCAAGTATGGCGGGTCCGGTCAGGCCAATCTGGGTGACGGCTGGGGCGCGCAGCTGGGTGGTGATGTCAGCCGCAAACTGCACCTGCATGCGCGGTCATTGCAGTTGCGTCATCCGGTCAGCGGAGCAATGCTGACTCTGACCGCGCCGTTGCCTGAACACATGACGCAGACCTGGGACCTGTTCCAATGGTCCCCCTCCGATGCGGCAGCTGATCCGTTCGAGGACGAGGCATGAGCGCGCCGCTGCGGTTGGTGATCTTTGATGTGGACGGGACGCTGGTTGACAGCCAGGGAACCATCGTGGCCTGCATGGCAACCGCGTTTCAGGGCTGCGATCTGCCTGCGCCATCGCGCGAGGCGGTGTTGTCGATTGTCGGCCTGTCGCTCGATCACGCTATGCGCCGTCTGGCTCCGGAACAACCGGACGATCGGATCGGGGCGCTGGTGGCAGCCTATAAATCCGCCTTTGCCGCGTTTCGCATGTCGAATACGGACTACGCGCCGCTCTACCCCGGCGCGCTGGAGGCGGTGCAGGGGCTGGCGGAGCAGGCCGACCTGCTGCTGGGCATTGCAACTGGCAAATCGCGCAGGGGGTTAAGTGCCCTGCTGGAAACGCACAACTTGACGCGTCATTTCATCACCCGGCAAACCGCCGATGATCATCCCTCCAAACCGCACCCGTCCATGATCTATACGGCCATGGCCGAAGCGGGGGTTGAGCCTGTGCACACCGTGATGATCGGCGACACCACGTTTGACATGGACATGGCGCGGGCGGCGGGCGTCACCGGGATCGGGGTGAACTGGGGCTATCACCCGGCGGATCGGTTGGGCGCGGATCACATGTTAGAGGATTTCGCGGACCTGCCCGCATTGCTGCAGCACATCTGGAAGGGCTGACAAATGGCCGAGTGGAAACAGAAACGGTTCTGGACCGAGGCAGCGCCAGTGGCCGAAGCTGACGGGTTTGCCGTGGCGCTGGACGGGCGCAAGATAAAGACACCCGCCAAATCCTCCCTGATCCTGCCGACCGAGGCGTTGGCGCAGATGGTGGCCGAGGAATGGGCGGCGCAGGGCGAAGAGGTCGATCCGGGTTCGATGCCTGTGACGCGCATGGCAAATTCGGCCATCGACAAGGTGCGCGTGAAACATGCCGAGATCGCGACCATGATCGCGGAATACGGCGGCACGGACCTGTTGTGCTATCGCGCAGACGGCCCGGATGCGTTGATCGCGCGACAGGTGGCGGCCTGGGACCCGGCGCTGGATTGGGCGCGCGAGAAGATGGGCGTCTCTCTGCAGATTGGCAGTGGCGTGATGTTTTTCCAGCAGCCCGAGGGTGACCTAAAAGTGCTGAGCGACCGGATTCACGCGCTGGATGACTTTCAACTGGCGGCTGCTCATGACCTTGTCGGGCTCTCCGGTTCGTTGATCCTGGGGCTGGCGGCGATGGATGGTTGGCGCAGCCCGGAAGAGATCTGGGATGCCTCGCGGGTTGACGATATCTGGCAGCAAGAGCAGTGGGGCGCAGATGACGAGGCAGTTGACATAGCGGAAACCAAGCGCGCATCCTTCCTGCAAGCGCATCGTTTTTACGCAAATTGCTGAACAGTTGCACTAACTTATCCCAAAACTCGTAATTGGCCCGCATTTCGCGGGGGGGATCGTTTTATGTGATGCAACCCTTGACCTTTCATGATGAATTTGCCCAAGATCGCAGCCACTGGCGGAAAACAATCCCCAGTGTTGATACGAGGCGTAACATCGCCGTTTGAGCCGCTCCTTGCTCGGAGTGGATAATCAGGAAGAGGTAAACATGAACAAATCCGTTTTTCTTGGCGCGCTGACCGTTGCCGGTCTGGCCGCTGGTGCGGCTGCTGCCGGCACGCTTGACGACGTCAAGGCGCGCGGCAAGCTGAACTGCGGCGTGTCCACCGGTCTGGTCGGTTTCGCTGCGCCGGACGCAAACGGCGAATGGACCGGCTTTGACGTCACCGTCTGCCGTGCTGTGGCTGCTGCCGTTCTGGGCGACGCATCCGCCGTTGAATTCGTTCCGACCACCGGCAAGACGCGCTTCACCGCGCTGGCATCCGGCGAAGTGGACCTGCTGGCACGTAACACCACCTGGACCTTCTCGCGCGACGTCGACCTGAAGTTCGAATTCGTCGGCGTGAACTACTATGATGGTCAGGGCTTCATGGTTCCGAAAGAACTGGGCGTGTCTTCGGCCAAGGATCTGGACGGTGCAACCGTCTGCATCCAGACCGGCACCACGACCGAGCTGAACCTGGCGGACTTCTTCCGCTCCAACAACATCAGCTACGAGCCGGTTCCGATCGAAACCAACGCTGAAGCACAGCAGCAGTACCTGGCAGGTGCCTGCGACGTTTACACCACGGACGCGTCCGGTCTGGCCGCAACCCGTGCAACGTTCGAAGATCCCGGCGCACATGTCCTGCTGCCCGAAATCATCTCCAAAGAGCCTCTGGGCCCGCTTGTTCGCCATGGCGACAACGAATGGGGTGATATCGTTCGCTGGACCCTGAACGCGATGATCACTGCTGAAGAACTGGGCGTGACCTCGGCCAATATGGGCGAGCTGAAGTCCGGCACCAACAACCCGGAAATCAACCGTCTGCTGGGCACCGAAGGTACCCTGGGCGAGATGCTGGGCCTGGATGCAGAATGGGCGCAGCGCGTTCTGTCTGTTGGCGGCAACTACGGCGAAGTCTTTGAAAAGAACATCGGTGAATCCACTCCGATCGGTCTGGCCCGTGGCCTGAACGCTCAGTGGACCGATGGCGGCCTGCTCTACAGCCCGCCGTTCCGCTAAGATCGACTACGGGAGGGCGCGGATCACTCCGCGCCCTTTTGCTTTAAGCGAAAAAGAACTAGGCCGACCCATCGGCGAGACGGGGGAAAACCCCCGCCGCATTTGAAGGTCCGCCCAACAGGGAAGCGTCACTCATGACGACGATTTCGGATCCGCCAAAGGCGCAGTTCCGGCTGTCGATGCTTATCTACGACACCCGTTACCGGTCCATGACCATTCAGGTCGTAGCGCTCTTTGGTTTCATGTTGTTGGCTGCATGGCTGGTGAACAACACCATTCAGAACCTCAACGATCTGGGCAAGCCGGTCGAGTTCGGGTTCCTGGTCGAACCTTCGAGCTATGATATCAACCAGCGCCTGCTGGAATACGATTCGCGCGACTCGCATCTGCGCGCATCCCTTCTTGGGCTGCTGAACACGCTGGTAGTTGCCTTCCTGGGCTGCATCACCGCAACCGTGATTGGTGTGCTGGTCGGCGTTCTGCGCCTTAGCAACAACTGGATCGTTGCGCGGATCATGACGGTTTATGTCGAGATGTTCCGCAACGTGCCCGTGCTGCTGTGGATCGTGCTGGCGATGGCCATCCTGATCGAAAGCCTTCCAGCACCACGCGCCTTCCGGGGCGAAAACCCCGAAGCGACGATGAACCTGTTTGACACGATGGCCGTGACGAACCGGGGCATCTACGTGCCCGAACCACTGTTTTCGCGGTCACTGGGTGACATTCATTTCCTGGGGGCATCGTCCCTGCGGTTTGATGTCAGCCTGGACCTGATGGCGATCCTGATCGTTCTGGGCGCGTCGATTTTCGCGATGCGGCGGGTTCGCGCCCGTGCGGATGCAGTTCAGGAAGCCACCGGGGATCGGCCAACGATCTGGTACATCCAACTGGGCATTCTAGCGGTTCCGATGATCGCGCTGCTGGTCGCGCTGGGCTTCCACTTGGGCTATCCCGAACTAAAAGGGTTCAACTTCAAAGGCGGCACGCATCTCAGGAACTCGCTGATCGCGTTGTGGCTGGCGCTGTCGCTATATACAGCAGCGTTTATTGCCGAGATCGTGCGCGCGGGTATCCTCGCCATTTCCAAAGGTCAGACCGAGGCAGCCGCCGCGCTGGGCTTGCGTCAGGGGCGCATCATGAGCCTTGTGATCCTGCCGCAGGCGCTGCGGGTGATCATTCCGCCGCTGATCTCGAACTACCTGAACCTGACGAAAAACTCTTCGCTCGCCATTGCGGTGGGGTACATGGACATCACCGGCACGCTTGGCGGGATCACCATGAACCAGACCGGCCGCGAGCTTGAGTGTATCCTGATGCTGATGCTGGTTTACCTGTCCATCTCGCTGTCCATTTCAGCTGTGATGAACTGGTACAACGACCGCGTCAAACTGGTGGAGCGGTAATATGTCTGACGTCTCCTTTGTCCGTACAGAAATGCTGCCCGAGCAGGCGCCCCCGGCGTCCTCGGTCGGCATCATCGGGTGGCTGCGCGCCAACCTGTTTTCAAATATCACGAACTCGGTTCTGACGCTGCTGTCGCTGTTCTTTGTCTGGTATATCCTGTCGGGCCTGATCCCCTGGACGTTCCAGTCGGTCTGGACCGCGAACAGCCTGACGGAATGCCGCGAGATCATGCAGGAACGCTGGGGCTCGACCCATGGCCACGCCTGCTGGGCGGTGATCAATGAACGCTGGTTGCAGTTGCTATACGGCTTCTACCCGCCGTACCCGGCGACGCCGGATGTGATCGTGGGGGAAAGCACGGGCTTCCTGCCTGCGTATTTCCGTCCGAACCTTGCTATGGTGCTGTTGCTGGTGGCTATCGCGCCGGTGCTGTTCGCGGAATATGTACCGCGCAAGTTGCTGATCGTGACAGCGTCCTATCCGTTCCTGATGCCTTGGCTGATGTGGGGCGGGTCGATCTGGGGGCCGATCATGGTCGCCGCAGGTTTGGGCATCGGGTACTTGGCGTACCGGTTCCTGACTCCGATTGTGGGAGGCATCGGTGGCGTTGTGGCGGCGATCCTGTTGCCGGTTATCTGGTGGCTGTTCCTGTCCGGTGCGGTTGCAGGTGCCATCGACAGCGTCATTCCCATCGGCATCGCCGAGGTGGAAAGCCGCAAATTCGGTGGTTTCATGCTGTCCGTTCTGATTGGTGTTGTGGCCATTGGTGTATCCCTGCCCATCGGTATCGTCCTGGCGCTGGGCCGTCAGTCCGACCTGCTGATCGTCAAGGGGCTTTGTGTCGGCTTTATCGAGTTTATTCGCGGTGTGCCGTTGATCACACTGCTGTTCGTGGCCTCGACCTTGCTGAACATCTTCATGCCGCCGGGCACGAACTTTGACATCATCCTGCGGGTGATGATCATGGTGACCCTGTTCTCGGCCGCTTACATGGCCGAAGTGATCCGTGGGGGCCTCGCCGCCCTGCCCAAGGGTCAGTATGAAGGGGCTGACAGTCTGGGCCTGGATTACTGGCAGTCGCAGCGGCTGATCATCATGCCCCAGGCGTTGAAGATCTCAATCCCGGGTATCGTCAGCAACTTCATCGGGGTGTTCAAGGACACCACGCTGGTGTCGATCATCGGGCTCCTCGATCCCATCGGGCTGAGCCAGGGTATCAGGTCCAACGCGGCCTGGAACGGCATCTACTGGGAACTTTTTGCCTTTATCGCGCTGATCTTCTTCATCGTGTGCTTCGGCATGTCCCGGTATTCAATGTATCTCGAGCGCAAGCTCAAGACAGACCATCATTAAGGAGGGCACAGATATGTCCGAACTCGCAGTCGAACGCGACATTGACCGCTCCAAAATGCAGGTGAGCGACGAGATCGCCATCGAAATCAACGCCATGAACAAGTGGTACGGCACGTTCCATGTTCTTCGCGACATCAACCTGACCGTCTATCAGGGGGAGCGGATTGTCATCGCGGGGCCCTCGGGGTCCGGCAAGTCGACACTGATCCGCTGCCTGAACGCGCTGGAGGAACACCAGCAGGGCACGATCATGGTGGATGGGACGGAGCTGTCCAATGACCTGAAGAACATCGCCAAGATCCGGTCCGAAGTTGGCATGGTGTTCCAGCACTTCAACCTGTTCCCGCATCTGACGATTCTGGAGAACTGCACGCTGGCCCCGATCTGGGTGCGCAAGACGCCCCGGAAAGAGGCGGAAGAACGCGCGATGCATTTCCTGGAAAAGGTGAAGATCCCCGAGCAGGCTGACAAGTATCCCGGTCAGCTGTCCGGAGGTCAGCAGCAGCGTGTGGCGATCGCGCGCTCGCTCTGCATGATGCCGCGCATCATGCTGTTTGACGAACCGACATCGGCGCTGGACCCGGAGATGATCAAAGAGGTGCTCGATACCATGATCGAACTGGCCGAGGAAGGCATGACGATGCTTTGCGTGACGCACGAGATGGGTTTTGCCCGTCAGGTGGCGAACCGCGTGATCTTCATGGACCAGGGCCAGATCGTGGAACAGAACGAACCGGAAGAGTTCTTCAACAACCCGCAAAGCCCGCGGACGCAGCTGTTCCTGAGCCAGATTCTGGGTCACTGATTTTCGGGCCGCTCTTCGCGCCCTTGCGGGAGCTCATCGCTAGCGATGACGACCCGAAGGGACGGAAGAGCGGCCCGTTTTCGTCAAGAAAAGTCGATTTGTGCCTTCATGGCCTGCCGTCGGTCTCCGGCCAGATCAAAGCCCGACTGAGCGTCATCCAACGGCACTGTGTGTGAGATCAGTGGTGCCACATCAACCTGACCACTTTGCATCAGGTGCACTGCCGTCGCAAACTCCTCGTGAAACCGGAACGACCCGCGCAGGTCCAGTTCCTTGGCCGTCAGCGCCTGCATCGGCAGGGTCATGTCACCGCCTAGCCCCAGTTGCAGGATTACGCCACGCGGGCGCATCGCGGTGATGGCGGACGCCAGGGCTACCGCGCTGCCCGAGCATTCATAGAGCACGTCGAAATAGCCCTTGCCCGCTTGATAGGCGTCTAGCGCAGCAGCATCACGCGTGACATTCATCACCCGATCCGCGCCGACGGTGCTGGCAAACTGCAGCGCCGTGTCCTCCAGATCCGTTACGACAATTTCTGCCGCACCTGCCACCCGCGCGGCAATCACGGAAAGTGTGCCAATGGGGCCGCTGCCTGTGACCAGCACCCGCTTGCCCAACAAATCCCCAGCGCGTCTTGTGGCATGCAGGGTCACGGCGAAGGGTTCCGCCATCGCCGCCTCACCAGCCGTCAGCCCATTGGCCTGCACGCATTGGCTGGCATCTGCGATCAGAACCTCGCGAAATGCGCCCTGGATATGGGGGAATGGCATGGCCGAGCCATAGAACTGCATGTTTTCGCAATGGTTTGGCAGGCCCGCATGGCAATATCCGCATCGACCGCAAGGTCGCGAGGGCGACACGGCAACCAGATCGCCAATCGACAGGCCGATAACGCCGCTGCCCAATGCCTCCACTTGACCTGACACCTCGTGACCCAGGATCATCGGTTCTTTCAGCCGGATCGTGTCGCCAATCCCACCATGGTGGTAGTAATGCAGGTCCGATCCGCAGATACCACCCATGGCCAGCCGGATACGTACCTGACCCGGACCGGGGCCCGACACGTCACGCTCTTCGATCCGCAGGTCTTTGGCACCGTGGATGACAATTGCTCTCATGGTCCTGCTCACAAGCTGGCCGTAATGCCGCCGTCCACAAACAGCGTGTGGCCGTTGACGAAACTGGATGCGGCGGAGCTGAGGAACACACAGGCCCCGACCAACTCATCGACTTTGCCCCAGCGGCCGGCTGGGGTGCGATTTTCCAGCCATGCGCTGAAGTCCGGGTCGCTGACCAATGCGGCGTTGAGCGGTGTGTCAAAGTAGCCTGGTGCGATGGCGTTGCATTGCAGCCCGTATTTCGCCCAGTCCGTCGCCATGCCCTTGGTCAGGTTGGCTACTGCGCCCTTCGTGGCGGTGTAGGGTGCGATGCCCGGGCGAGCGAGCGCAGTTTGCACGCTGGCGATGTTGATGATCTTACCCGCGCCTCGGTCGATCATGTGTCGTGCGCAGGCCTGACCGACGTTGAACACGGTCGCCACGTTGGTTTGCAGCAACTGGCTGAATGCATCCGCTGGGAAATCCTCCAACGGGGTGCGGAACTGCATCCCGGCATTGTTGACGAGGATGTCGATGGTGCCGCTTGCTTCGAACCCATCAACAGCGGTGCGCGCTGCGGCATGATCCGTGGCGTCAAACGCCAGAGCGGAGACATTGTGCCCTTCACCCGTCAAGGTGTCCGCTGCAGCTGTCAGTTTTGCACCGTCCCGTCCGTTCAGCACAACCGCCGCGCCCGCCTCGGCCAGGCCGCGCGCCAGTGCGAAACCGATCCCTTGCGAGGAACCAGTTATGAGTGCTGTTTTGCCAGTGAGGTCAAACAAGCTCATGTCTTACCCGCGTCCGATAAACGGCATGGTCGTTGCCATGATCGTCATGAACTGCACGTTGGCCTCCAGCGGCAGATCGGACATGTGCAGCAGGGCCTTGGCCACGTTTTCAACATCCATCACCGGCTCAGGCTTCACACTGCCATCGGCTTGCGGAACGCCGCCCGACATGCGGGACGTCATCTCGGACGCGGTGTTCCCGATGTCGATCTGTCCACAGGCGATGTTGTAGGGCCGCCCGTCCAGCGAGATCGAGCGTGTCATGCCGGTGATTGCGTGTTTCGAACTGGTATAGGGCGCGGACCCCGGACGCGGCACAGAGGCCGAGATTGAGCCATTGTTGATGATCCGCCCGCCCTGCGGGTCCTGATCGCGCATCACGTTGAACGCGGCGCGGGCACACAGGAAGGCACCGTAGACGTTTACGTTGATGACCTTCATGAAGTCCTCAGGCGGGATGTCCCCGATGGGTACGTTGGGCACGTTGTTGCCGGCGTTGTTGAACAGCACGTCCAAGCGACCACAGGCCTCGACCACCTTGGCAAACAGCGCGTCGACCTGATCCGCATCCGTCACGTCGCAGGAAAACCCCCGGCCCGCGCCCATCATGGCCACGGTTTCGTCCAACGCGTCCTGCCGCCGACCCGTGACGGTCACGTCATAGCCGTTCTGCGCCAGTTTCACCGCGCATGCGCGGCCAATGCCGGACCCACCCCCGGTTACCAATGCCACCTTGCTCATCTATCTCTCTCCTTCTTCTGCCGCCTGTGAGGGGCGACACTCCTCATGATCGAATTGCGCCAAATGGGCGTGGATTGCAGACAAACAGCCGGGGATGTCCCGGTTGATCGCTGTGGTGTAAACCGCGTAATGCTGCCCGCGTGTGAGAGGGGAAAACCCGAATTGCGGTACATGGGACACGGCATACATACGGAAAGTGTCAAACGCGTGCCGGTAGGCCTTCATCAACATGTCTGACCCGCAGGCAGACATCAGCGTGCTGTGAAACTGCCAATCCTGCCGGGACCAGCGTTTGACAAAAGGCGCGACGTCTGATGCCACCTCCATCTGTTGTTCGATGTATTCCAGGTTATGGTGCGCGGCGTTCAGGGCCATTTCCCAATCGAAATCCCCCTGTTCCAGCGCCAGCCGCGCGCCTTCACATTCCAGCAACACGCGCAGATGTGCGGCCTGTCGGAAGGTGTCAGCCGAATGCGTAACGGTGCGAAATCCCAGGTGTTTCTCTGCCTCGACCAACCCTTCCCCGGCCAGCCGCAACAGCGCTTCGCGCAGGGCCGCGCCGGAGCAGCCGAATTGGGTTTTCAGGTGTTGTGGTTTCAGTTTCTCACCGGATTTCCAGCGGCCCCAGATTAGCCCGTCGCGCAATATTGCGTACGGGTCCGAGGCACTGATTTGGTCGCCGGGCTGGTCCATGACACGGGCCTATGCGGCGGGGTCGCCGGGGTCAATGGCTTTCGGAAGAGTTGCCAAGTTTCGAAACTTTTCCTCAAGAACTCGTCCGCGACCACCCTATCAGGATTGCACGCTACACCCTGACCCAAACGCACCCGCAGCCCCGGACCTGATCCGGGGCCTCCAACCTTGCGCCGGTCTCTTAGCCATCATGTGGTCCCTTGGGTGCAGGGCGAGGGCGATACATCTCTGCCACGCCCGGCGGCCCGCCGTTTTCATCCCAGGCCCCCAACAAGATCCCTTTGGCTGTTGATCGGTCCCGCTCTGTCTCGATATCCGCCGGGCTCATCGTCGTGCGCTGCGACAGACGGCGGGCCCAGACGTTGAGCATGTCGAAATGCTGTGCGCGAATGTCAGCATAGTCGGGATCCGTCCCCAAATCAGTCAGCTCGTCCGGGTCGTTTTGCAGATCAAACAGCATCGGGCGGAAGCCCTCGGCATGGATGAATTTCCATCGGTCGGATCGCACCATAAATTGACGCGGGTCCTTTACATTCCTCGAAAATTCCTTGGCCGCAGGAAAGATGCCGTATTCGCTTTCGCAGATCACGGCCTCCCGCCATTCATCCGGTGCATTGCCGTGCAGAAAGGGCAGGATCGAACGCCCCTCCAGAATATGCGGGCGCGGTTCCCCGCCTGCGACTTCCAGAAAGGTTGGGGCCAGATCAATTGCCTCAACCAACGCGTCACAGACCGTACCACGTGTGCTGTCCGCCTGAGTTGAGGGATCTCGGATGATCAGCGGCACCTTGACCGAGCAATCATGGAACAGCTCTTTCTCACCCAGCCAGTGGTCCCCCAGATAGTCGCCATGGTCCGAAGTGAGCACGATCATCGTGTCGTCCCAGCGACCGGTGTCCTTGAGCCAGGCAAACAGTCGACCCATCTGGTCGTCGCATTGCTTGATCAGGCCCATGTAGGACGGGATGACTTCGGCCCTGACATGATCCTGCGCAAAGCTGCGACCAACGCCGTTTTCCGCGTAAGATCGGTAGACCGGGTGCATGTCCTCCCACTCCGCGTCTGACCGATTTACTGGAATCACCTGGTCCGGCCCGTACATATCATTGTAGGGGGGCGGTGCGATGTAGGGCCAATGCGGTTTGATATAGCTCAGGTGGCAGCACCAGGGTGTATCGCCTGCCTGTTCCATGAACTCCATCGCGCGGGTGGTCATGTAGGGGGTTTCGCTGTCTTCTTCGGCGATATGGGCAGGCATGCGTGCGTTCTTCAGATACCAGCCAGATGCGACCTGACCATTTTCGTCCCGTCCGGCATTGGCAAAGTCGTGCCAGGGGTTGTCACCTTCGTATCCCTTGGCGCGCAGCCAGTCGTTGTACTTCTCGGCCCCGTGTTCGTCGTAGAGCCCCGCAGGGCCTTCGGGGCGCATGCCATCGTCGCGTTCCCAGACATCAAACCCGCATTGTTCGGTGCGCACGCCGATGATGCTGTCGCGCGGCACGCCGAGGCGCTTCATGCCTTCTTCGTCGGCGACCATGTGAGTTTTGCCAACCAGCCAGCAATCCATGCCCGCATCCCGCAGGTGATCGCCCATTGTGTGTTCGCCGACTTGCAGGGGAACGCGGTTCCAGGTGGAGCCGTGTGAATGCACGTAGCGCCCGGTATAAAAGCTCATCCGGCTGGCACCGCAGACGGGGGCCTGCACATAGGCGCGGGTGAATCGCACGCCCTCGGCCGCCAACGCGTCGATGTGAGGTGTGTGCAGATGCGGATGCCCGGCGCAGCTGAGGTAGTCCCACCGCAACTGGTCAAACATGATGAACAGGATGTTTTTGGCCTTGGCCATGTGATGCCTCCTCGTCCGCGCAGTGTCATGCGCAGGCTGACGCCGGATCGTCCGGGGTGCAAGGGGGTGCGCCTGACGGCGCGCAGGTTGGTTATGCGTTCAGGGCACGCAGCCCCTGGGGCGCTGCCCCAGACCCCGGAGTATTTCGGGAACAATGAAGGATTATGGGTTGGGCTTGGCGCTGAGGCGGGCTTCGCGCAACATCATGTAGAGGCCCGAGGCGATGATGATTGTGGCGCCGACCCAGGTCCAGACGTCAGGAATGTGACCGAAGACAAGGAAGCCCCAGAGCGAGCTGAACAGGATCATGGCGTATTGCATGGGCGCGACGACCACGGCCAGCGCCATTTCGAGCGCGCGGATGATCATGTATTCGCCGATTGCGGCGAGGATTGCCATGGCGGCCATGATGCCGATATGGCCAAGGGTGGCTGGTGTTTGCCATAGGAAGGGCAGGGGAATGGCCAAGAGCGCGACTGAGGTCAGAGCGGTATAGGCCATGGTTGTTTCGGTTCGATCCCGGTTGCCCAGGTAGCGCGACAGGATCTGGCGGGCGGCGAAGGCAGCGGCGGCCAGAATGACAAACAGGATTGCAGGGTGCAAAACGCCCTGACCTGGGCGGATCACGACAAGTGTGCCAAGGAAGCCGACGGCGATGGCGCTGGTGCGGCGCAGACCGATCTTTTCGCCCAGCAAGAGCGCTGCCATGACCGTGACCATGAATGGCGCGACAAAGGTCACGGCCACCGCGTCAGCCAGCGGGACATATTTCAGGGCGAAGACAAACCCAACGGCTGAGACGATGGCACAGAGGCCGCGTGCGATCTGCAAGCCTGGGGCGACGCTGCGCAGCAGGCTGGGTCCGGACCAAATGAGCAGGAGTAACACACCCGTTGTGATTCCCAGTTGTCGCGTCCAGACGATTTGCACGGGGTGGTAGGTGGCTGTGAGCACCTTGGCCAGGGTGTCAGCAATCGAAAACATGAAGAACCCGGCCAGCATGAACAGGATGCCGCGCAGGTTGTCCTGCCGGTGGGCGGGGGATGAGAGCTCTGCCATGTTGGGATCCGATTGTTCCGATGGTCAGGATACGGTGCTGTGATGCAAAGGCAAGCGGGGTGAGTCGCCTTGGTTTCATGGTGATTCGGCGACGCACTTACGCAATCGAGGTCAAATTTCGTGATGCACCTGCAGAAACAGGGTCGAATCGACCGAGAAAGGCGAACTGGGATTTTTCCAGCGATACGCCCTTGAGCCCGGGTCAGATTTTCGGATTGTGCACAGCGCTGCCCAACGGTTTATCAACAGGTTGTCCCCAGCAAAATCTCATGCTGCGCTGCTTTTTCGTTGTTTTTGAACCACCAAATTGTGAAGATTTTGTTACCGGAACCGATCATAGATCAGGACCGGGACGCGAAGGCCAACGGGGCCGGGGCGGGACGAAACGGACCCTTGGGAACGGAACGGACCAAGCCGGAAACGGATGGAGCGAAGCGGTGAGTTGGAGCCTTTGGGTGCCGATGGACCGGTTGGTTTCGCTAGGCAATCGTATGGGTCGCAGGACGCCTTCGGGCCAACGCGGCGGGTACAGAGCCCTTCGGGGTAGATGTGCCAGGGTCCGGCCTTTTCGGAGGGTGGACCAGCGGTGACTTTTCGAAGTTGCCGTGCCCGGGACAGGGTGGTTTTCGGACTGCTCTGGGTCGGGAAGGCGTCAGGGTGTGCCGTCGGGCACGATGCAAGGACCGCGTCTGAGCACCTGACGCCTTTTCCCGTTCTTCCACGGAGTTACCCACAGGGCCCGGGCAGGTCGGGGGCAGAGATATTCAGGTTGGAAAAACCGGGCCCGGTTGCTGCGAACAACCGGGCCCGTCGTATTTGATGCGTACCGCGTCTATGCACCTATGTTGTGGCAGGTAGCGGAAATCCGGTGGTTGGTCAACAGGATGTTGTGTTTGCCCCTAGGTACGGTTCAACATCATCCGTGCATGTTGCACGCGCGCCGTATCGCGACGTCGGGCGGGCGGCCCTCTTTGGTTACAGCAGGCACTGAACAGATTTCATCCACGCGTGCGCAGTCCCGGGCTTGACCCGGGACCTCATGGCCCGCGTTAGCCCGATCCGTCGTCCGCGGGTGGTGCACCACCCACAAAGGCATTGCCGTTTGCATAGTCGCAAGGGGCTTCCTGCATCTCCAGATGCAGGCCGGTGGCGGTAAACGGGTTTGCCCGCACCAGATCCTCGTCTACTTCGATCCCAAGGCCCGGCGCGGTTGGGGCCGGGATGAAACCGTTTTCGACCTGGATCGACCCCTTGATCAGGTTGTGATGGAAAGGTGTGTCGATGGTTTCCGCAATCAGGATGTTGGGGATCGACACGGCCAGGTGGATGTTTGCGGCCCACTCAATCGGTCCGGCATAAAGGTGCGGAGCCATTTGCGCGGAGTAGACCTCGGCAATGGCGGCGACCTTCTTCATCTCCCAAATCCCGCCGGCGCGTCCCAGCGCGGGTTGCAGGATCTCCGCCGCGCCGGTGCGCAGAGCGCGGGCGAATTCGACCTTGGTGGTCAGCCGCTCGCCCGTTGCCACAGGGATGCGCACCGCTTGCGCGACCTTGGCCATCTCTTCAAACGCGTCGGGGGGCAGGGGTTCTTCGTACCAGAGTGGTGCATAGGGTTCGAGCGCCCGACCCAGACGGATTGCACCGGCGGTGGAGAACTGACCATGGGTGCCAAACAGCAAGTCAGCCTTGTCCCCGACCGCCTCGCGGATGGCTTTGCAGAAGGCGACCGATTGCGTGATGTCACTCATCGCGGGCATATGGCCGCCGCGCAGGGTGTAGGGGCCAGCCGGGTCGAATTTGACCGCGGTATAGCCTTGGTCCACCAGAGCGACCGCGCTTTTGGCGGCCATTTCGGGCGAGGTCCAAAACGCTTTCATATCGTGTTGTGGCAGCGGGTAAAGGTACGAATAGGCGCGAATGCGGTCATTCATCTTGCCGCCCAGCAGCGCCCAGACGGGTCGGTCGCGATCTTTGCCCAGGATGTCCCAACAGGCAATTTCCAGACCCGAGAAGGCTCCGATGACCGTTGGATCAGGGCGCTGGGTGAACCCGCTGGAGTAAACGCGGCGGAACATCAGTTCGATGTTTTCCGGGTTTTCCCCGGCCATGTGCCGGTCAAACACATCGCGGATCACAGCCGTCATCGCGTCCGGCCCGACGGAAGAGGCGTAGCATTCCCCCCAGCCGGTGATGCCGGTGTCGGTTGTGACCTTCACCAGTATCCAGTATCGCCCACCCCAGCCGGGAGGCGGTGGGGCGGTCACGATCACGTCTAGGTCGGTCAGGCGCATGGGTCTGCTCCGCAATCAGCCAGTGGCAGCGCAATGCGCATCAACAACGCGTTGCAACAGGGGGGCGTAATGGTGGAAATCCGGTGTCTCCATCCCCGCGACCTTGCCCTGATCATCCCAGATCCGCACTTGCAGAATGGCATCCAGATTGGGGTTGCTGGCAAAATCCTGCACCTCGGCATCTGACATTGGTCCGCCTTGCAGATGCAGGGTTTTGACTGACGCTTCGGACAATCGGTCGAAATAGGCCGGGTCGGTGGCGCAAAGATACCGTTTGGCGGCCACGTGATATTTGATGCAATCGGTCACAGCACTGGGGAAGAAGGGGGCCAGCACAACGGCTCCGGCCTCTTCATGGAGGTTGTCGATGCCCTGGTCGATGTAGTCGTCGCCAAATTCGTTGGTGTAATGTCCGATGTCATGCAGCAGCGCCCCGGCGACCATTTCGTCCGCGCTGCCTGCCTGTTCGGCCAGGTAGGCGCCTTGCAACATGTGTTCGGACATGGTGACGGCCTCGCCCAGATAGCTTTCTGCGCCGCGCCGTTCGAAAATGTCGGCCAGGAAAGCAACAATTGTGTCTTTGTTCAGTTGGGGGCTCAGGTCGGTGGTCATGCGGCCTCCAATGCGGCGAGGGTGGAAAGAAGCCCGTCCTTGTCTGCGTAGCATCCTTGCAGCCAGCGAGTGCCAGCGCCGGAATACCCTTTGCGGGCGTGCAGAACGCGGGTGTTGTCGACGATGAACGCCTCACCCGGGGCGAGCTTGAAGCTGACCTCCATCGCCGGGTCGTCGATGATGGCGCTGAGGCGGTGGTAGGCGGCGTAGTAGGCCTCCATCCGGTCAAACGGCACATCCGTCAGCGGCGCGATGGAGCGGGAGTTGAAGCGGACCGCCACCAGCTCCCCATCCGGGGAAAGCTCGATCATCGGGCGGCGGGACTGCAGGGCGACACCGGCGCTGCCGGAATAGGCAAAACGCGCGGGGTATGTGGTGAGGCAGTCAAACCCGTCCGGATCTTCGTCCCGCAGGCGTTGCGCCGCGGCGAACCCGTCAACCACCATGTTGTCGCCGCCCTCAGCCGAGTTTTCCAGGCAGGCGAGGATTTGCAGTGTTGGGACCGGGTCGCGATAAGGGTTGTCGGTATGGGCCTGCAATCCGAGCCCGGTATAGGCGAGGTTGACGGGATTGACCTCGGTTCGGACCTCGAAATGGCGGCCATAGTTGGTTTCGCGGACGTAGCCGAACAGATCGACAATATCGAACAGACCGCCGGGTTCCGCGCGGCACCCATCGATGCAAGCAAACCCGAAGCGGCGGATATGGGCCAGCCAGTCGCGCAAGGCGTTTGGGTCCGTCTGCATAGCGGGCAGAGACCCGGTTGGCACGGTGATCCCAGCGCGCCAGGCCTCAGAGCGTTCGGGTAGGCGACCAGATGCCTCGGACGAGGGGCGATCATAAGCGTGGGACTTCAGCCAGTTCAGGTCATAGGTGAGCGAAACGCCCTCGGGCTGGAACAGGCAGGTCACGTCACTGCCATCGACCGTGGCACTTTCGATGATCGTGTCCGGTGCCAGGTCCGCCATTGTGATCAGACGCTGACCATTGCCGGGATCGCGGGTGGCGTCGTTGCGCGCGTTATCCCGCAACCAAAGCGCGTGGAACCGCAAATCAGACCCGGATGTAATGGTGAGGCGCAAAACACGACCATCCGCCTCGACAGTGGCATTGGTATGGGACACTAGATCACTCCCCGAACAGGATGACGTTCCGTTTCGCGCCGCCGGTCTTGGTATCGGCAATCGCCTCGTTGATCTGCTCCAGTTTCCAGCGGCCAGACACCAGTTCGTCCAGCTTCAAACGCCCCTGTTCATAGAGGTCGATCATCCACGGAATGTCCCGCTGGATCACCACATCGCCCATTTTCGACCCGATCAGCGACTGGCCCTGAAACGACATGGCCATGGGTTCGTATTCTGCCATGGACCCACCATGCGGCATGCCGATCTGGATCGCCTTGCCACCCCAACCCAGGTAACGCGGCGCGTCGTTGTAAGCGGGGATCGCGCCAACCGTGACCATCACCACATCCGCGCCACGTCCACCCAGAGCCTTGTATGCTGCGCGCCAGGGTTTCGGGCTGGTGGCCAGAACGCCATGTGTTGCACCAAATTCCTTGGCGATTTCCAGTTTCTCTTCGGTCATGTCGACGGCAACGATCCGGCGCGCACCTGCGATCCGCGCGCCCTGAATGGCGTTCAAGCCCACGCCACCCGCGCCGATGACCACTGCGTCCTGACCGGGGCGCAGGCCCGCCGCGTTTACCGCCGCGCCAACCCCGGTGATGACACCGCAGGACAGCAGACTGGCGACTGCCGGGTCCATAGTGTCTGGCGCTTTCACGATCTGGGTTTGATCCACGACAACCCGTTCCGCAAACGCCCCGCAGTTCATGGCCTGTAACAAGGGCGCGTCGTCATTGGTGCGAATTGGGCCTTTGACCCCGTCCGCCGGATTTTCGCAAATCACGGGCTGGCCGCTGGCGCAATTCCCACAACTCCCGCAGGCGCGGATCAGGGTCACCACAACGTTGTCGTCCAGTTTGAAACCTTTGACGCCCGGGCCGACTTTGGTGATGCGCCCCGCCGCCTCGTGCCCATAGACCGCCGGCAGATGCCCGCCCCAGGCCCCGTCGGCGAAAGAGATGTCGGAATGACAGATCGCAACCGCGTCCAGTGTCACCTCGACCTGTCCTGTATCGGGGTCCCCGATCAGGATGTCCTCGATCACCAGCGGTGCGCCAAATTCACGGCAAACGGCGGCCTTGATCCTGTCCATGTCGTTTTCTCTCCCCTTGCGTTGGGTCCACCGTGCAACCCCTTGACCGCACCCGCAAGTTTGAAACCGTCACGAACAGGTCGGGATTACGCAACGACAGATCGGCTGCGGATGAAAATGATCAGGCTCAGACCCATGAGCGCCATGGACACAAGGAACGGCGCGCCGGGCAGGTAGATGGGCGCGCTTTCACTTGTGAACGCGGCGAAAACAGCGGTCATCACCAAAGGCGCAAGGATCATGGCGATGGCGTGCAGGCTGGCCAGGACGCCCTGCAATTCACCCTGCTGGTCGTCGCTGGCCCGGCGGGACATGATGCCCTGCAAGGCCGGGGTCATGACGGCGCTGAGAGTTGCGATCGGTATCAGGATCAGAGCAGCGACCCCATTTGTGATCAGGCCCAGAATCAGGAATGTGATGATGTCGAACCAGTGTGACCAGACCACGGTTTTACGGTCCCCCAGCCAGTTCAGGATCGGGCGGGTCAACGCCCCCTGCATGATGGCGGTGGTCACGCCGTAAAGGCCCAGCGACAGGCCAATCATGCTAGGACCCCAGCCGAACCGCTCCTGTGCGAAATAGGCCCAGATGGCGGGGTAGACGTAGTAGGCGATGGAGTAGATCAGGTAGATCACCAGCAACCCGGTCAGCCCCGGCAGATGCGCGATCTGGCGGATGGCGCCAAACGGATTGGCGCGACGTAGCTCGAAGTTGCGGCGGATTTTGCCGGTGACGGTTTCCTTGACCACAAAATACCCGAAGACGAGGTTCAGCGCGGCAAGTCCGGCAGCAGCGTAGAAAGGCGCGCGCGTGCCGTATTCGGCCAGGA
Source organism: Paracoccaceae bacterium (assembly GCA_040830545.1). Lineage (GTDB taxonomy): Bacteria > Pseudomonadota > Alphaproteobacteria > Rhodobacterales > Rhodobacteraceae > HXMU1420-2. Next base: position 25,448 of record JBFOMB010000086.1, read on the forward strand.
ACCCGCCGATCAACGGGCCCAGTACAAACCCGATCCCGAAACCGGCCCCGATCAGGCCGAAATTCGCGGCCTTGTCCTCGGGCTTGGAGATATCGGCCATGTAGGCCGAGGCGGTGGAGTGGGTGGCTGCGGTGATCCCGCCCAGAATACGTCCGGCCAACAGCAGCCAGATGGTCCCGGCCAGAGCCATGATCACATAATCCAGCGCCATCACGGCGAGCGAAATCAGCAAAACAGGCCGCCGACCATAGCGGTCCGACAGCGCGCCCAGCATCGGGCCGAACAGGAACTGCATCACCGCGAATGAGGTCGACAGGATGCCACCCCACAGAGCCGCCTGCGCCAGCGTTCCGCCCTGCACCTCCTGGATAAGGTCCGGCATCACCGGCAGGATCAGCCCGATTCCCATGGAATCGAGCACAACGGTGATCATGATGAAGACAACGGGCAAACGCATGCTGGAAACCTTCTGGCGGGCAGGGGTTTCTGTGGCATGCGCCTGCCGTCCGGGCAAGCGCGACGCGAGGTTCCGGTGTGAATTGCGGCCCCTCAGGACCGTATCAGCCGTGTATCAGCGGGTCGGCTGAGTTTCTGCCATGATCTGCAGCAGCGACGTGCGCAGGTATTGCGGCTGACCGACGCCATATTCATCACGGCAGACCCGTTCTCCGATGGCATGCGCCTGTGGATAGGTATAGCCGAAGCGCACCAGATCCTCGATGAAAACGGCATTGGGCCGGTCCCAGATTACGTTGGACGACGGCCCACGGAAACAGCTGATCGTGATTCCATTGCCGCTGGTGCCCGGTCGGGTTGGCAGATTCTGCGCCAGGCTGGAAACAGCGGTCGCGGCAACAAGAACGCAGGCCGTGCCCGCGGTAGCAAGTACATTCATAGTCAACACCCCCATGTTGGACGATCCTGCGATATGTCCCACCCGCTAGACGGGGTGATGGATCGTCTTCAGACTTTGAACTGTGCCTGATTTTATACCGGGGTTAATCAACCGCCACAGTGAAGTTTTCACAGTTAAGTCAAAGAAATCATTGGGGCTGTTTCGGTTTTGGAAACAGTTTGTTCGCTGGCTGGGGATTGTCTTCAATTGCGATGAAATGGATCGCGTGAAAAGATAGCGAGCGAATTTCTGAAGTCCATAATCAATTTAAGGTTGCGCGCCGCTTTTTTGCTGTGCGAATCATCGGGCCAGCGTGAACCGCTTGTCGGAATTGGTGAAAACCATACTACATATTGTAGTTTTTCCTTCACATGGCCCTGCAAGCTGCCTATCCTACTGGTCATTAAGGCATGTAAGTGCGAGTCACTCGGGGTTGAGTGACGGAAGTTGCAGAAAAAGGTGGGGGATATCCGTGGCGCAAGAAAGCGGAAGCAGAGCCAGCCGGGCCGTTTCGGGGCTGTTTGCTCTGGTCATGGCCGGTATTCTGGCCTGGGCCGGCCAGGTTCAGGCGCAAAGTTCAACGCAGCAGACAGTGACAGGTCAGCGTTACGTTCCAACGATCTGGGTTGACCCGGACGGGTGCGAACATTGGGTCATGGATGACGGGGCCGAAGGATACATGACCCCACATGTCAGCCGTCAGGGTATCCCGGTCTGCCGCCGGGGCAACCTGTGCGGAGTGATGAATACGGACCAGTTCTTTGCCACCGACAGCTACCGGATCACGTCAGCAGGCCAGCAGCGTCTGCGCGAATTCTTCTCCAACGCAACTGCGACGTCGTTCATCATCGCAGGCCACACGGACAGCCGCGCGTCGGACGCCTACAACATGCGCCTTTCGGTGAACCGGGCAAACTCGGTCGCGCGCGTGGCGCAAAGCACCGGGGCTCGCATCGCGGACGTGCGGGGCTATGGCGAACGTCAGCCTGCTGTGCCGAACACCAGCGCGGCGAACATGGCCAAGAATCGCCGCGTTGAAATCATTTGCATTCGCTGAGGGGACAGGACGTGAAATTCATCAAACCAATTCTGATCCTGGCCTGCGCCGGTGGAATCGCGGCCTGTGACAAGGTCGACAAAACCGTGGACCGGGGATTTGACGCCAAGGACCTCAGCACGCTGCGTGCTGGTATCTGGGTCGACCCCAATGGCTGTGACCACTGGATCATCGACGACGGGTTCGAAGGTTACCTGAGCCAGCGACTGGATAAATACGGCAAGCCTGTGTGCTCAGGCGTTGCACCTCCGGGAACGGCGGTGGGTCCATTCAAGAAGGGCTCTTCTATCGAAGACCTGATCTGACGCGTGCGCGCTCTTACGACACGATATGGCCGCCCGCTGAAACGGGCGGCCATTTTTGTTTCAAATCCATGACAATCATCCACCGCCGCTTGCGTGCCCCCCGGCTTCTTGGCACGCTCCACCTGACCTAAGACCCAAGGAGACACGATTGGCCATCAGCGCCCAAATCCCGAATGCGTCCGAGGACACGCAGACCGAATTGCTGGTCGAATTTCCCGACAACCGTTTACTCATCGACCTGTGTGGCGAATTTGACCGCAACCTGGCCTTGATCGAACAAAAAATGGAGGTTCAGATCCTCCGGCGCGGCAATGAGCTGGCCGTGCTGGGACAGGAGGATGTGGCGAAACAGACCGCGGCGGTGCTGGAATCGCTCTATGCCCGGCTGGAGTCCGGCAAGACGCTGGAAATGGGCGACATTGACCGTGAATTGCGGATGGGCCGCTCCGAGGAGCAGGACAACACGCGCGCCGGTGATCAGCTGGAGATGTTCACCGGCGGCAAGATCGAGATTCACACCCGTAAGAAGCTGATCGAACCCCGCACCGACGCGCAGAAGGCCTATGTCAAAGCTTTGTTTGCAAATGAAATGGGGTTTGGCATTGGTCCGGCCGGGACGGGTAAAACCTATCTGGCGGTGGCCGTCGGCGTGTCCATGTTTCTGGAAGGAAAGGTGGATCGCATCATCCTCAGCCGTCCTGCGGTTGAGGCGGGCGAGCGATTGGGCTTTCTGCCCGGTGACATGAAGGACAAGGTCGATCCCTACATGCAGCCGCTTTATGATGCGCTGAACGACTTCCTGCCGGGCAAGCAATTGGCGAAGCTGATCGAGGAAAAGAAGATCGAGATTGCGCCACTGGCCTTCATGCGCGGACGGACTCTTGCCAATGCGTTTGTGGTGCTGGACGAGGCGCAGAATGCCACCACCATGCAAATGAAAATGTTCCTGACCCGCCTCGGTGAAGGCAGCCGTATGGTGATCACCGGCGACAGATCGCAGATCGACTTGCCGCGAGGTGTGCCGTCGGGGCTGGCAGATGCGGAGCGGTTGCTGGGGCATGTAAAGGGCATCAGCTTCAACTACTTCACATCCAAGGACGTGGTGCGCCATCCGCTGGTTGCGGCGATTATCGAGGCCTACGAGAAAGACGGTGACTGAGCCCGATTTCGTCCTCTGCCGGATCGAGGACACGCGCTGGGCGGATCTTGGGCTGGAGCCGTTGGCGGTGCGGGCGGCGACAGCCACGCTTGATCATCTGTCTTATGATCCGGACTCTTTTGAGATTAGCCTGCTGGGTACAGATGACACCCGCATTGCAGAGCTGAACGGTCAGTTCAGGGGCAAGCCGACGCCGACCAATGTGTTGAGCTGGCCGTCAGAAGAGCGCGGTGCGGACACGGATGGCGGCGCGCCTTATCCCCCCGAAGACGAAGAACTGGGCGACATTGCGCTGGCCTGGGAAACCTGCGTGCGCGAAGCTGCCGAGGCAGGTAAGCCCATGTCGGACCATGTGACGCATCTGGTCGTTCACGGGCTGTTGCATTTGCTGGGATATGATCATGAGCGTGACGCAGATGCCACTTTGATGGAACGGATTGAGACTGAGATACTTGCAACCCTTGGGGTTCCAAACCCATATTGATGGGCAATCGGCAGATTGGTTGCCGTATTTGGACAAAGTGATGGGCGATACAGACGAAGGATCTGGGGCAGCGCAGCGCGCGCATTCCGATCCTGACACGGCAGAGAGTTCCGGCATTTTCAGCCGGTTGTTCGGTGCCTTCTCTCCTTCCGGCACGTCAAATGGCGCGGTCGAACATACCCATGTGGCGCCGGTTCCCCGGTCTCATGGCATGGTCAACCTGCGGCGCATGCAGGTGGAGGATGTGGCGATTCCCAAGGCGGACATCGTTGCGGTGCCGGAAACCATTTCGAAAAAGGAACTGGTAGAAGTGTTTCGCGAAAGCGGAATGACGCGCATTCCGGTCTATGACGGGACGCTGGATACGCCGACCGGTTTTGCGCACCTGAAGGACCTCGCGCTGTTGCACGGGTTCAATGGCGGTAGCGCAGAATTCGATCTGCCGTCCATGCTGCGTCCTTTGCTGTTTGTACCGCCCTCCATGCCCATTGGCGTTCTGCTGACCAAGATGCAGACCGAGCGGCGGCATATGGCGCTGGTGGTCGATGAATATGGCGGTGTTGATGGGCTTGTGACCATCGAGGACCTGATCGAACAGGTTGTGGGCGAGATCGAGGACGAACACGACACAGACGAGGACGAAAGCTGGGTCATGGAAAAGCCCGGCTGCTACGTCGCGCTGGCCAAAACCCCGCTGGAGGATTTCGAGGCCGAGATCGGTCGTTCGCTGACCGCAAACGAAGAGGTCGATGCCGAAGAGATCGACACGCTGGGCGGGCTGGTCTTCATGCTGTCGGGCCGTGTCCCGGTCCGGGGCGAGGTTGTGGTGCATCCCGAAGGCCCTGAATTCGAGGTGATCGAGGCCGACCTGCGCCGGATCAAACGGCTGCGCGTCCGCCTGCCGGACATCGCGGCGGAATGACCGATACGGGCATCGGCGCGCCGACCCGGTATCGCCTGTTGCACCTGCTTTTGCCGGTCCTGCTGGGCGCAATAGCTGCGCTGGGGCTGGCCCCGTTTGATCAATGGTGGACAATCTTTCCGGCTTTGGCAGGTGTAGGGTGGCTGTTTCTGGGTGCGGGAACGACCCGCGCAGCGGCGTGGGTCGGCTGGCGGTTCGGCCTGGGGTATTTCGCTGTTGGCCTCATGTGGATTGTCGAGCCGTTTCTGGTGGACGTGCCGCGCCATGGCTGGATGGCTCCGTTTGCACTTGTGTTTATGGCGGGGGGGCTGGCGCTGTTTTGGGGCGCGGCGTTCTGGGTTGCGGCGCGGTTGGGTGGATCGCCCGCGCGTCGCATCACCAGTCTGATCGTCACCATCGCACTGGCCGAATTTGCCCGAGCCTATGTTTTGACCGGGTTCCCCTGGGCAGGTTTGGCGCAGATCTGGGTTGAGACCGAGGCCGCGCTGTTGCTGGCCTGGATCGGTCCGCATGGTTTGGGCGCAGGGACCCTGGCGGCGGCTTTGCCGCTGGCGCTGCTGATTGGGGCAGGGCGCGCACGGTGGTTGGCGCTGGGGCCTGTCACCATGTTGGCCCTGGCGGTGCTGGCCGTAAGCGCACAGCGGCAAGCCCCTGTGATGACAGGTCAAACCGTCCGCGTGATCCAGCCCAACGCCGCGCAGCATCTGAAATGGCACCCGGATCATGTATGGCAGTTCTTTGATCGCCAATTGGCCCTGACCGCGGGCTATGACCCCGAGGCACGACCGGACTTGATCGTATGGCCCGAATCCTCGATCCCGCCATATCTGCACAATGCTGGCCTTCAGGTTGAGCAGATCGCCGAGGCTGCGCGCGGCGTGCCCGTGGTGGCAGGCATCCGGCGCGCGGATGGGCTGCGTGCCTACAATTCCCTGATCCTGATCGGTGAGACCGGGCAGGTCGATGGGCTGTATGACAAACACCATCTTGTTCCGTTTGGTGAATACATGCCGCTGGATGATCTGGCGGGCCGGTTTGGCATTCATGGTCTGGCGGCAGAGGATGGCAGCGGGTATTCCGCAGGCCCCAGCGCGATGGCGTTGCAGATACCCGGCATCGGGCAGGCCGTGCCGCTGATCTGCTACGAGGCCGTTTTTCCGCAGGACGTGGCCGCCGCGCCGGGGCGCAGTGATCTGCTGCTGCAAATCACCAATGATGCGTGGTTTGGCAACTGGTCTGGCCCCTATCAGCACCTCGCACAGGCGCGGATGCGGGCGATTGAACAGGGGTTGCCGATGATCCGGTCGGCCAACACAGGTGTTTCGGCCGTGATCGGACCGCAGGGTACGGCGATCGCGGACCTGCCGCTGAACACCGCCGGGGCGCTGGACGCGCCGCTGCCCGCTCCAATGCCCCCAACCTTGTATTCGCGCAGCGGGGATTGGCCGGTGTTCCTGATCCTACTTGTCATCTTGGGCGTGCTGATAGGGCGACACATGTCGCGCGCTGGATCAAACGGTGATTGACCCAAACCCGACGCGCGCGTAAGGCAGCTTGACGTCGCCACAACGGCTTCCTGGCGTGGCGGGAAAAAAACCAATGGAGCAGTTTTCATGGCCCGACAGAATTATACGTTCACCTCGGAATCCGTATCCGAGGGGCACCCGGACAAGGTCTGCGACCGCATTTCCGACGCAGTGCTTGATGCCTTCCTGGCCGAAGAGCCCGAAGCGCGCGTCGCTTGCGAGACATTCGCCACCACCAATCGTGTTGTTATCGGCGGTGAAGTCGGGTTGAGCGATCAGGACAAGCTGCACGACTACATGGGCCGGATTGACCAGATCGCCCGCGAATGCATCAAGGATATCGGTTACGAGCAGGACAAGTTCCACTGGAACACTTGCGAGGTCACAAACCTGCTGCACGAACAATCCGCCCATATCGCGCAAGGCGTGGACGCGGCAGACAACAAGGACGAAGGTGCAGGCGATCAGGGCATCATGTTTGGCTATGCCACGACCGAAACCCCTGCGTTGATGCCGGCACCGATCCAGTATTCTCACGCGATCCTGCGGCGTCTGGCCGAGGTGCGCAAAGATGGCAGCGAACCGGCGCTGGGCCCGGATGCGAAATCGCAGCTGTCCGTGGTTTATGAAGATGGCAAACCGGTTGGCGTGAGCTCCATCGTGCTGTCGACCCAGCATCTGGATGAGGCGCTCACCTCAGACGACATCCGTGCAATTGTCGCGCCCTATATCCTCGAAGTCCTGCCCGATGGTTGGATCAGCGACGCAACCGAGTGGCACGTAAACCCGACCGGCAAATTCGTCATCGGTGGGCCGGATGGTGATGCGGGCCTGACGGGCCGCAAGATCATCGTTGACACCTATGGCGGCGCTGCCCCGCATGGCGGCGGCGCGTTCTCGGGCAAGGACCCGACCAAGGTGGACCGTTCGGCAGCCTATGCCGCGCGCTATCTGGCGAAAAACGTTGTGGCGGCCGGCATGGCCGAGCGCTGCACGATCCAGCTGAGCTATGCCATCGGCGTCAGTCAGCCGCTGTCGATCTATGCCGACACGCATGGCACCGGTGACGTGGCTCCGGCAGCGATCGAGGCCGCCATCGGGCAGGTCATGGATCTCAGCCCACGCGGCATCCGCCAGCACCTGCAGCTGAACAAACCTGTTTATCAACGCACGGCGGCGTATGGCCACTTTGGCCGCGAACCGGATGCGGATGGCGGGTTCAGCTGGGAAAAGACTGATCTGGTCGACGCGCTCAAAGGCGCAGTCTGAGCCGACGACCACAGGTCACTTTGCGAAAATCAGGCAACGCCGTGGACAAACCCACGGCGTTGTTTGTTTTATGGGCGAACCTAACCAAAAGCGGAGCCCGTTACTCATGCTGATCGACATTGCCCTGCCGCTGTCTCTTGCGTTCATCATGTTTTCGCTGGGATACGGGTTGACCTTCTCTGATTTCGGGCGCGTGTTTCGGATACCGCGAGCGGTTCTGTCAGGCGTGGCCTTGCAAGTGGTGGCTGTACCCCTGGTGGCGATGCTGGTGCTGATGCTGGTCGACCTCCCGCCCGCGCTGGCCTTTGGCGTCATGTTGCTGAGCTTTTGTCCCGGCGGGGTGACTTCCAACATCCTGACAAAGCTGGCCGGTGGAACCGTGGCGTTGTCGATCACTCTGACGGCTGTGGTCAGCCTGTTGTCGGTGGTCACGGTGCCGATTCTGGTGGCTTGGGCTGCGACCCGGCATCTGGGTGCGGCGGCCCCGGACATTGACGTGACCTCTGTTGCGATTTCCATGTTTGCGATCACCGCTGTGCCAGTTTTGCTGGGCCTGCTCGCCCGCTTTCTGGCTCCGTCCTTGGCAGAGAGGACAGAGCCGCGCGTGTCCCTGATCGCGCTGGTCTTGTTTGTCGTAATCGTCGCGGCGGCCTTGGCCACCAACTGGGCGCTGTTTGTGGAAAACATAGGTACGTTGGGTCCGATCCTGGTGGCGTTGAACGCGGTCCTTCTGCTTTTGGGCGCGCTGGCGGCGCGGGAGCTGGGCTTGTCTGGCGGCGACGGTCTGTGCATCTCGATCGAGATGGGCGTGCAGAACGCTGCGCTGGGCATTGCCGTGGCCGGGTTCGTCGCGCAATCTGGCGGCATTCCTGAATACGCCGTGCCTGCGGCTCTCTATGGGATCACGATGTACATTGTGACAATCCCGGGTATGTTCGTTTTGCGTCTGCTGTTCGGGCGCGGCTGAGATTTCAACAGGGCCGGGCACCGGATGACCATCAAAACCGTATTGTCTTTCATCGCGGCCTGTTGTTTTGGAGCTGTGGTCTTCGCCGAAACCGCGCCGAAGTTCGAGATCGTGGGCGACACGCTGCACTATGACACGGAACGCCCTGACGGCGCCCCGGATGCAGAAATTGACGACGAAGACCTGGACACGTTGCGCACCCTTCTGCGCGACAATCGCGGGATCACGACGCTGGAGATCAACAGCGCGGGTGGTGACGTTTACGCAGCCTACGAAATCGCGCGGGTGGTGACGGATTTCGGGTTGGACACGGTGGTGGCCAAAGAATGCAGCAGCGCCTGTGTCACGGTCTTTTTGGCGGGCGATGGGCGGCGCATGCGGCTGGGGGCCAGCATCGGGTTTCACCAGACGTCATGGTCTGCGGCCTCTATCGAACGGTATTTCGAGCGCAACCGCGAGCGGCGGGGTTGGGCGACGCCGTTTGAGTTCACGTCATGGGTCTACCGCGACACCCAGACCGAGGTGCATTCGGTGCTGGAATACATGGTGGACCGGGGTGTCGATCCGCTGTTTGCAATTGAAACCATCGGGGTCGAGAACACCGATATGTGGTTTCCTTCCCGCTTACGCCTGATGGCGGCGGGTGTGTTGCGCGACCCGCAAGCGGCGTCCGTCCCGACCGAGTAAACCTGCCTCCGGTCCCCGTTGAACTTGCTCCCAACTGGCGCTATTGCCGCGCCATGACCCATCCCGAACGCCCCCGACGCAATTTTTATGGCCGCTTTAAAGGCAAGGCCCTGAAGGACAGCCAGAAACGTTATCTGTCCGAGGATCTGGCCGCCTTGTCCCCCGGCCCGGTGGATTGGGACGTGAACCCGTCGCGGACGACATTGGACCTCGACGCATTGTTTGGCGGACGCCCGGTCTGGCTGGAGGTCGGGTTTGGCGGTGGCGAACATCTGGTGCATCAGGCCACTCAGAACCCGGATGTGGGTATCATCGGGGCCGAACCCTATATCAACGGAGTCGCCATGCTGTTGGGCAAGATCCGGCGCGCGGGCGCGGACAATCTGGCGATCCATCCCGGTGATGCACGGGATCTGATGGACGTGCTGCCAGCAGCGTCGATTGCGCGGGCATTCCTGCTCTATCCTGATCCATGGCCAAAAACCCGCCACCATCGTCGCCGTTTTGTGACACCCGAACATCTGGAACCGCTGCACCGCGTGATGGAACCCGGCGCGGTCCTGCGGGTGGCGACAGACATCCCGGACTATGTGCGCCAGACACTGGAAGAGGTGCCCAAGGCGGGGTTCGAATGGCTGGCGGAGCGTCCTGTGGACTGGCGTGAACCATGGGACGACTGGCTCAGTACACGCTATGAACAAAAGGCGCTGCGTGAAGGGCGCACGCCGCACTACCTGACCTTCCGCCGCCGCTGATTGCACATGTCCGGGCCGTCCGTTATCACGGCGCGGAACTGCAAGGATTTTCGCCATGTCCTCTCACGGCACGCCCATTCCCATGACCTCTCGCCCTTGTGGGCCGCTGACCGGGACGGCTGATGTGCCCGGCGACAAATCGGTGTCGCACCGGTCGCTGATCCTGGGCGCAATGGCCGTCGGCGAAACGCAGATTTCCGGCCTCTTGGAGGGCGAGGATGTGCTGGACACGGCCAAGGCGATGCGTGCCTTTGGGGCCGAGGTTACAGATCACGGCGGCGGCGAGTGGAGCGTGCATGGCGTCGGCGTCGGCGGGTTTGCCGAGCCTGAGAACGTGATTGATTGCGGGAACTCCGGGACCGGTGTGCGGCTGATCATGGGCGCGATGGCGACCACGCCGATCACGGCGACCTTTACCGGGGATGCGAGCCTGAACAAACGCCCGATGGCGCGGGTGACCGATCCGCTGGCGCTGTTCGGAACGCAGTCCGTGGGGCGTGAAGGCGGGCGGTTGCCGATGACACTGGTCGGCGCGGCAGACCCGGTGCCGGTGGAATACACGACGTCCGTGCCGTCGGCGCAGGTGAAGTCTGCTGTGCTGCTGGCGGGATTGAATGCCCCAGGTCAGACCGTGGTGATCGAACGCGAGGCGACGCGCGACCATACAGAACGTATGTTGGCGGGCTTTGGGGCAGAGATCACGACGGAAGAGACCGAAGAAGGCCGCCGGATCACGCTGACCGGACGTCCGGAGCTGAAACCGCAGACCATTGCTGTTCCCCGTGACCCGTCGAGCGCGGCTTTCCCGGTTTGCGCCGCGTTGCTGGTGCCTGGGTCGGATGTGTTGGTGCCCGGCATCGGGCTGAACCCCACTCGGGCCGGGCTCTATACCACGTTGCAGGACATGGGCGCTGATCTGACCTTCGAAAACATGCGCGATGAGGGAGGGGAGCCCGTAGCCGACCTGCGCGCGCGGTACTCGCCCGACATGAAGGGCATCGAGGTGCCGCCAGAGCGTGCGGCCAGCATGATCGACGAATACCCGGTGCTGTCCGTCGTCGCGGCCAATGCAACCGGACAGACCATGATGCGCGGCGTGAAAGAGCTGCGCGTGAAGGAAAGCGACCGGATTGACGCCATGGCCGTGGGCTTGCGCGCCAACGGGATCGAGGTGGATGAAGGCGAAGATTGGTGGGCCGTCACAGGTGTGGGACCGGGCGGAGTGCCCGGTGGCGCGACCTGCGCGAGCCATTTGGATCACCGGATCGCGATGTCCTTCCTGATCCTTGGCATGGCAGCGCAAAAACCCGTTTCCGTGGATGACGGCGGGCCGATTGCCACGTCCTTCCCGATCTTCGAACCGTTGATGGCGGCCTTGGGCGCGCAGCTGGTGCGGGGGAACGCGTGAGCTTTACCGTTGCAATTGACGGGCCGGCAGCAGCGGGCAAAGGCACCATCTCGCGCGCAGTGGCTGATCATTTCGGGTTCGCGCATCTGGATACAGGGCTGCTTTACCGCGTGGTAGGTGCGCGTACCTTGGAGGGCGAACAGGCGACTGAGGCCGCGCTGGCCCTGACACCCGAGGATTTGCAGCGCGAGGATCTGCGCACGCCGGACGTGGCACAGGCCGCCAGCAAGGCGGCCGTCATCCCTGAGGTGCGCGCGGCCTTGCTGGACTTTCAACGAGCCTTCGCCCGCCGGGCTGGCGGCGCGGTGCTGGACGGGCGCGACATCGGCACGGTGATTTGCCCGGAGGCAGAAGTGAAGCTGTACGTCACCGCCAGCGCGGAGGTCCGTGCCGAACGGCGGTTTCTGGAACTCACTGGCAACGGTATGACCGTGAACCGGGACGATGTGCTGGCTGATGTGATCGCGCGGGACCGCCGGGATATGGATCGCGCTGATGCGCCGCTGAAACCGGCGGACGATGCTGTGACCATCGACACGTCTGACATGAGTATCGAGGCAGCGATTGCAGCAGCCTTGGACGCAGTCAACGTGCGTCGCGTGGGCGACTGAACAAAATTCACCAAACCGTGCTTTGGCAGAGGCGGAATTCGGGCATAGGTTTGTGGATCAGCACGGAGCCCTCTCATGACCGCAAAACCTCTGTTCGCCTTTCTGATTACCCTGTTTCTGGCCACCCCGCTTTGGGCGCAGGAGACAACGGCGAAATCGGATCAATCGCCCGAGCCGCCGATGACTCTGGAGCGGCTTGCACAGATTGTCACCGCCATCGATCCGGATGCCCGTATTGCCCAGGGTCGCACGTTTGAACTGACGATCGACGATGTGCCGGTTCTGATCGTGACAGACCCGGTTGCGGATCGCATGCGTGCGTTGGTGCCGATCCGGTCGGCGGACGGGCTGACCGAGGACGAGATAATGCGCTTGATGCAGGCGAATTTCGACACGGCTCTGGATGCGCGATATGCGGTCGCAAACGGTCGACTTTGGGGGGCCTACATCCACCCGCTGTCACCGCTAAACCGGGTGCAGCTGCTGTCCGGTCTGGCCCAGACGGTCAACGTGGCCAAGACCTATGGCACGTTCTATTCCGGTGGGGCAGGCCATTTTGGCGGCGGGGACAGCAATCAGCTATATCAGGAGTTGTTCGAGGATCTGCTTAAGAAGGGTGAGGAGTTGTAGGCAACGCCAAAAGGATCCCACGTCACTTTCCCTGGTCATTTGTCGCGCCTTGCGGGTCATTGCGAATGCCATATATGCGACAGTGAACATATTCAGTATCCCCGAAAGGATCATCCGTGACCCAGCCCCGTTTCCTCGACCAGCTGCAGTGGCGCTACGCAACCAAGAAAATGGACCCGACCCGCGCTGTGCCACAGGACAAGGTCGATCAGATCGTTGAGGCGATCCGTATGGCACCAACCTCCAGCGGCACCCAGCCGTTTGAGCTGTTCGTGATCACCAACGACGACATCCGTGCGCAGATTCAGGCCGTGGCCCATGATCAGGCGCAGGTCACCGAAGGGTCGCACCTGTTGGTATTCGCGGCGTGGGACAATTACTCCGCTGACCGAATTGACGCGGTGTCCGACCAGTTGCTGGAAGAACGCGGCGATCTGCCGTTGATCCGTCAGTATTACGACAACCTCAAGGCAATGTACCTGCCGCGCGAGGCCGAGGTGAACTACAATCACGCGGCCCGTCAGGCCTATATCGCGCTGGGCTTTGCCATGGCGGCTGCGGCTGAACTGGAAGTGGACTCCACCCCGATGGAAGGGTTCGATCCGGTCAAAGTGGACAAAATTCTGGGGCTGGCGGATCGTGGCCTGCGCTCGGTCGTGCTGTTGCCGTTGGGCTATCGTGACGCGTCAAATGATTGGCTGCTGCCGATGAAAAAGTCGCGCAAGCCGCAGGACACGATGGTGACGCAGATCGCCTGATGCTGGTCTGACTGGTCGGGGTGATCAGTCTGCCCCGGCGTGTTGCAAAATCCAATGCGTCACCGCGATCAATGCCGCGCGCGGTGACGAAGCCCGCCTCGCCAGAAGATAGAAATCCCCCGCAGCTTGCATCACATGTGATGTAATCTGGATCAGGTGTCCCGCAGCGATGTCCCGCTCGACAAGGAAGCGACTGGCGAGAGTTACACCTTGTCCTGCATTTGCCGCATCAATCGCCAGCGCAGTCTGGCTCAGCTGCAATCCCCGTCCGCTTTGATCCGACAGACCCAAATCCGCTAGAAACCGTGGCCAAAGGGCGTGGCTGTCATGAATCTTGGGCAACGTTTGCAGGGTTTCATGCGTGACTGGCACTGTGTCCACAATATGAGGCGCAGCAACCGCGATGATGTCCTGCTGGAACAGCAGATGTGCATCCAGGCTGGCCCCGAATGGTGGATTGCCGTGGCGAACGGCAAGATCGATGCCGTCCGAGTGAAACCGTGACACCTGTTCAGTCGCGATGATCCGCAGGTCAATTTCTGGATGCTGTTCTGTGAAAGCGGGAAGGTTCGGGATCAGCCATTTGGAGGCAAAGGTCGGTGTGACACTGATCAGAACCTTGTCCGCCTGAGGTTGCAGAGTCTCGGTCGCGTCGCGCAATATGGCAAACGCCGCCTGAACCTGTGCGTGATAGCTGCGCCCGGCGGGTGTGAAATGCAGCCCCTTTGCGTGCCGTTCGAACAGCGTCACGCCCAAATGTGCCTCCAGTCCACGAATATGCTGTGCGACGGCCCCCTGCGTGACGACAAGCTGATCGGCAGCACCGCGAAAGGTCAGGCAGCGACCAGCCTCGTCAAAGGCACGGAGGGCATTGAGCGGGGGCAGGTTGGTCATACTGCTGTAGTAAAACTACAGGCATGATGCGTCAAATCTGACTTCTCTGCTTTCCTGACCGTGATATTTATTGACCAAACGAGATGGAGAATGTGATGGCAGTAGAAAAAGTAGCGTTGGTAACGGCGGGTGGCTCAGGCATGGGTGCAGATGCTGCCCGGCGGTTGGCGGCAGACGGGTTTCACGTTGGTGTCCTATCGTCTTCGGGCAAGGGCGAGGCGCTGGGCAAAGAACTGGGCGGGTTTGGCGTGACCGGGTCGAACCTGTCGGGCGAGTCCTTGCAAGCCTTGGTCGATGGCGCGGTGGAGCGTTGGGGGCGTGTTGACGTTCTGGTCAATTCTGCCGGGCATGGCCCCAAGGGTGCGGTTTTGGAGATGTCGGACGACGACTGGCATCAGGGAGTGGAAGTGTACCTAATGAACGTGATCCGCCCAACGCGCATGGTGACACCAGTGATGCAGCAGAATGGCGGCGGGGCGATCATCAACATTTCGACCTTCGCGGCCTTTGAACCCGATCCACTGTTCCCGACCTCGGGTGTGTTCCGGGCCGGGTTGGCGGCGTTTTCCAAGCTGTTTGCGGACAAATACGCGGCGGACAACATTCGCATGAACAACATCTTGCCGGGCTTCATCGACAGCCTGCCCGAGACCGAGGATCGCCGCGCGCGTATACCGTTGGGACGCTATGGACATACGGCTGAAGTGTCATCGCTGATCTCCTGGCTGGCTTCGGAGGATGGCGGTTACATGACCGGCCAAAACCTGCGGGTCGATGGTGGGCTGACCCGCTCGGTCTGAGAACCTAGCACAGTCAGCACTTCGCCCTTTTACCCAAGGGCAAGCCGGTGTAGGTGCAGGGCCGGGCGCAATGGCGTCCGGCCTTCCTACATTTCTGGTCACAAACGGGACGGACTGCAATGATCCAGAGCTTTGATGGCGCGACGGTCTACCTGCCGGGGGAGATCGCTGAAACCCGCGTGACAGTGGCGGACGGCAAAATCGTCGAGATTGGCGGGCCGTCGCAAGGCGAGGTTGTCGACGCGCAAGGCATGATCCTGGCCCCGGCGCTGATCGACGTGCACGGGGACGCATTCGAACGGCAGATCATGCCGCGACCGGGTGTGTATTTCCCGATGGATACCGCTCTGCTGGAAACGGATCGGCAATTGGCGGCAAACGGGATTGCGACCACCTATCATTCGATCACGCTCAGCTACGAACCTGGTCTGCGTAGCGTTGAACGCGGGCGCGAGATGATGCAGGCCCTGCGCGATCTGGCTCCGCGTTTGCTGGTGGAAAACCGGGTGCAACTGCGCTGGGAAACCTTTGCGTTCGAAGCGCTGGAGGTGCTGGACTGGGCCTTTGATGGGCCGTTGCTGCCATCGCTGGCGTTTAACGATCACCTATCCATGTCGATGCGCAGCTTTGACACGCCCATTCAGGACCGGTTGTTCGAGCATGATCCAAGTTTTGAGTTGGTGGATTTGGACGACCCACGTCTGCCGCAGGTTCGACACACGAAACATGCGGAACGCTCTGGCATGGGTTTGGACGACTACATGCGGTTGATCAACCGCGTGTGGGCGCGCCGTCCCGAGGTGCCGGGCAAGATCGCGGAGCTTGCGGCCAAGGCCCGTGACCGGGGCATTCCGATGCTCAGCCACGATGACACGCAGGCAAACACGCGGCAGTTTTACCGGAAGCTGGGCGTTGACGTGTCCGAATTCCCGATGACCCTGCCCCCGGCAGAGGACGCGAGGACCGGGGGGGATGCGATCATTTTCGGTTCGCCCAACGCGGTGCGGGGCGGCAGTCATATCGGTTCGTTGGCTGCAGCGGAAATGGTGGAGGCGGGGCTGTGTGACGCGCTGGCCTCGGACTATTTTTATCCGGCCATGCTGGCGGCGGTGGACCGGCTGGACCGGGAAAAGCGGGCGGATCGGTTGCAACTGTGGTCATTGATCTCTGCTGGTCCAGCACGGGCGATGAAGCTGGAGGATCGGGGGCAGATTGCTTTGGGCAAACGCGCTGATCTGGTGTTGGTGGATTGGCCGGATGGCCAGACCCCCGCGATTTGCGGCACCTGGGTCGCGGGGCGCGAAGCCTACCGCGCGCGGGCTGCCGGGTAACACGGGTCCGGGACATCAGCCGCAACGCAGCCCCGGACTTGATCCGGGGTCTCCACCTTGGGCCAAGAGGCACCGGCGCGGAGGCCGGTGCTTCGGACGGCGTTTTGTGGCCAACCGTCGCCCATGCCACGCCCGGTTGTACGGATGCCCTTGCATCCCGGCCAACTATTCCGTATAGGCGCGCCTGTCAGAAAGGCGGACAACGCCGCAGAACATGGATCGAGCAGGGTCGGGCAGCAACCGGCCCTCTTTGTTTTGCGGTCTGCCAATGGACCAAACCAGTCCCGTCCAAGACGGGCGTAACCCCAGACCGGCGGAGACAACCGCGCGGCCAGAAAATGTTGAAAAAGGAACTGTAGCGCCACATGGCAACCACATCGATGGAGGAATTCGAAGCCCTCCTGAACGAAAGCTTCGAAATGGACACGCCCAACGAAGGGACTGTTGTCAAAGGCAAAGTCATCGCAATCGAAGCGGGGCAGGCCATTATCGACGTCGGCTACAAAATGGAAGGCCGCGTTGAACTCAAGGAATTTGCAGAACCAGGCGAAGCGCCCAAGGTTGACGTAGGCGACGAGGTTGAAGTGTACCTGCGCGCCGCGGAAAACGCGCGTGGCGAAGCGGTCATCAGCCGCGAAATGGCCCGCCGCGAGGAAGCCTGGGACCGTCTGGAAAAAGCATACGCAGACGACCAGCGTGTCGAAGGCGCGATCTTTGGCCGCGTCAAAGGTGGCTTCACTGTCGATCTGGGCGGTGCCGTGGCCTTCCTGCCCGGCTCGCAGGTTGACGTGCGCCCCGTGCGCGACGCTGGCCCGCTGATGGGCTTGAAGCAGCCCTTCCAGATTCTGAAAATGGACCGCCGCCGGGGCAACATCGTTGTGTCGCGCCGCGCCATTCTGGAAGAAAGCCGCGCCGAACAGCGCGCCGAAGTCATCGGCAACCTCGAAGAGGGCATGGCCGTGGACGGCGTGGTCAAGAACATCACCGAATACGGTGCGTTTGTTGACCTGGGCGGTGTTGACGGCCTGCTGCACGTCACCGACATGGCATGGCGTCGGGTGAACCACCCGTCCGAAATCCTGTCCATCGGCGAAACCGTCAAGGTGCAGGTCATCAAGATCAACAAGGAAACCCACCGTATCTCCCTCGGCATGAAGCAGCTGATGGAAGATCCGTGGGATCTGGTTGGTGCCAAGTATCCGCTGAGCTCGGTCCACAAGGGCCGTGTCACGAACATCACCGATTACGGTGCGTTCGTAGAGCTGGAGCCGGGCGTCGAAGGTCTGGTGCACGTGTCCGAAATGTCCTGGACGAAGAAGAACGTTCACCCGGGCAAGATCGTGTCCACCTCGCAAGAGGTCGATGTCATGGTTCTGGAAATCGACGGCGTGAAGCGTCGCGTATCCCTGGGCCTGAAGCAGACCATGCGCAATCCGTGGGAAGTCTTTGCCGAGCAGTTTCCGTCGGGTACCGAGGTCGAAGGCGAGGTCAAGAACATCACCGAATTCGGTCTGTTCATTGGTCTGGAAGGCGACATCGACGGCATGGTTCACCTGTCCGACATTTCGTGGGACGAACGTGGCGAAGACGCGATCCAGAGCTATCGCAAGGGCGATATGGTTCAGGCCGTGGTCTCCGAAGTCGACGTGGAAAAGGAACGCATCTCGCTCTCGATCAAGGCGCTGGGCGGCGACAAGTTTGCCGAAGCAACCGGCGGCGTGAAGCGCGGCTCGATCGTGACCGTCGAAGTCACCGCGATCGAAGATGGTGGCATCGAGGTGGAATACGAGAACATGAAGTCGTTCATCCGCCGTTCCGACCTGTCCCGCGACCGGTCCGAGCAGCGTCCTGAACGGTTCTCGGTCGGTGATAAGGTCGACGTGCGCGTCACCAACATCGACAGCAAGACCCGCCGCCTGGGTCTGTCGATCAAGGCCCGCGAAATCGCGGAAGAGAAAGAAGCCGTGGAACAGTACGGCTCCTCGGACTCGGGTGCGTCGCTGGGCGACATCCTGGGCGCCGCGCTCAAGGGCGACAACTGATCCGGAAGGGCCCCGCCACGGCGGGGCCTTTTCTTTTCCGGCAATGGGGCATTGTCGGATTGACCTGAAACGCCCTAACCTCCGCCAAGCCGATTTGGATTGAATGCAGATGCCGCCACGCGCCACATCGCTGAACGGGGAATGGACCGGCGTCTATGACTACGCGGACACCCCGGACGAGGCCGTGACGTTCACGGCAACCTTGTTCGACGTTGGCGGCGCAGTCTGGGGCATGACGCGCGAACCAAACAGTTTTTCCCCGGATGGCGGGACTGAGTTGACGGCCGATTTGCAGGGCGCGCGCAGCGGACAGGAGATTCAATTCCGCAAAACCTATCAAGGGGCTCCCACTGGGGGCGAAGCGCCAATCGAATATTTCGGGTTGGTTTCTTTCGATGGAAACCGGATCGAGGGACAGTGGCGCATCGGCGGTTCATTGCTTAGCTTTGGTGGTCCTTTCGTGATGAACCGCGTGCCAGGGATGACCGCGCGGGTTGCGCATGAGGATAGGGCCAGCGTCAGCGTAGAGCGTTGAAGCCAGCAAAACCGTGTACGATTTCAGACCGCGGACAGAGCTTTAGCGACTGATTTGAGGGCACTGGTTTTACCGCACGCCCATTTGATCCGAATCAAGTTTTTTTGACCAATCGGTCAGAAAACGCTGATTTTGGGCATTTTCCGCCACGGAATTTGCATATTTTCGGCCTGATTGGCCCGTGATCCCTGAAGTTTCGGTTTTTTTCCGAGCTTTCGTCGGTTCCCATTTCAGAAACTGAGGTTTGTACCTATAGTCCTAAAAACAAAAAAACACCTGTACGTTTGACGCCTTGGGGAGGGCCACAATGATCCGGTCGGAGTTGATCCAGAAAATCGCTGATGAGAATCCGCATCTCTACCAGCGGGATGTTGAGCGGATTGTGAATACCGTGTTCGACGAAGTTACCGATGCCATGGCGCGGGGCGACAGGGTGGAACTGCGCGGTTTCGGCGCGTTTTCCGTCAAGAAGCGGGATGCAAGAGTGGGGCGTAACCCGCGCACCGGCGAATCCGTGGATGTCGAAGAAAAGCACGTACCATTCTTCAAGACAGGGAAGCTGCTGCGCGACCGCTTGAACGAGAAAGAGTAGTCCATGCGCTATATCCGCTACGCCTTTTGGGGTGTGATCGGGATCATCCTTGTTTCCATTTCTGTTGCGAACCTGAACTCGGTTGAGGTCAAGCTGCTGCCTGATGGGATGGCAGAGTTGATCGGCTTCAACTTGGGTATGACTGTGCCGCTGTTTGTGGTTGGGCTAGGCGGCGTGGCCGCTGGTCTGGTTATCGGGTTCATGTGGGAGTGGCTCCGCGAGTACAAACACCGCCGCGAGGCGACGGATCGCTCGCGTGAAGTGCGGCGTTTGTCGCGCGAAGTGTCCAAGCTGAAGAAAGAGAAGCACAAGGACAAGGATGAAGTCCTCGCAATCCTCGAAGAGGCGAGCTGAGCGATCATGTCCGGTGACATTCGGGTCAAGATTTGCGGATTGACCGATCCTGTCGGGGTAGCGGCGTCGCTGTCCGCAGGTGCGTCATACCTTGGTTTCAACTTCTTTCCCAAGTCTCCCCGGTCAGTGACGTTTGACCGTGCGGTTGAGCTGTCACGAGGTGTCCCTTCGGGCGTGTGCAAGGTCGCGTTGGTGGTGAATGCTGACGACGCCATGCTGGACGCGCTGACGGCACAGGTGCCCGTGGACATGTTGCAATTGCACGGGTCAGAGCCTCCGGAACGGGTGGTGGAGGTCAAGGCGCGCTATGGCCTGCCGGTGATGAAGGCGGTGGGGCTGGCCGGGGCGGATGATGTGCCCGCGCTCAATGCCTATGGGGCCGTGGCGGATCAGCTGCTGGTGGACACCAAACCGCCCAAAGGCGCGGTGCTGCCGGGCGGGAATGGTGTGACATTCGACTGGCAATTGGTTGCTGGACGACGTTGGCCCGTGCCGTGGATGCTGGCTGGTGGTCTGACCGCAGACAACGTGGCCGAGGCGATTAGGTTGACGGGCACGCGACAGGTCGACGTGGCCTCTGCTGTGGAGGCGGAGCCGGGGCGCAAGGACCCGGCCAAAATCCGCGCCTTCTGTGCGGCTGCCGGGGCCGCTCCCGTTCAGAGTGAAGCGATGGGATGAACTTCCGTTGGGGTCTGGTCACGGCGATTGGCGCGATGATGCTGGCTGGCGTCTCTTACGCTCAACTGGGCGTGAACAAACCCGTTGTCCAGAAACGCATCTACGCGATGGCCGATATTGGCGATGATATGAAAGTGTTGGGCCAAATGGCGCGCGGTCAGCGTGCTTTCGACTCCAGTGCCGCCCAAAAGGCGGTTGATGACATCGCCAAAGAAGCCGCACGTATCCCCCGTTTGTTCAAGGCTTTTGAAACCGAGGCCGGCTCGGACGCGCGCTCGGAAATCTGGAGCAACTTCGGTGATTTCACTGCCAAGGCAAATGCGTTGCAACAGACCGCTTCCGGCATCCGTATCTCCTCGCAGGCCG
This sequence comes from Paracoccaceae bacterium, assembly GCA_040830545.1. Classification (GTDB taxonomy): domain Bacteria; phylum Pseudomonadota; class Alphaproteobacteria; order Rhodobacterales; family Rhodobacteraceae; genus HXMU1420-2. The sequence goes on from JBFOMB010000086.1 coordinate 46,473, forward strand.
ATTTGCCTGCTGCTGTTGGACGGTTGGGTGCAGACTGCAAAGCGTGCCATCAGCACTATCGGAAGTAGGAATAATCTGACCGCAAGATTGTCAGAAAAATTGCCCTCACGCGGCCCACGGAAACGCCTTGCCCTTGCCGCTAGCGAGCACTAGGACAAAGGACAACGCTGTCCGGAGGACCCTTTATGCCCGACGATCTGATCAACTCCTTCATGACTGGCCCTGATGAACAGGGCCGGTTCGGCAAATTTGGTGGCCGCTTTGTCAGCGAAACCCTGATGCCGCTGATCCTCGACCTGGAGGCCGAGTACGAGAAGGCCAAGACGGATCAGAGCTTCTGGGACGAGATGAATGATCTCTGGACACACTACGTGGGCCGCCCCAGCCCGCTCTACTTCGCCGAACGCCTGACCGAGCATCTGGGCGGTGCCAAGGTTTACATGAAGCGGGACGAGCTGAACCACACCGGCGCGCACAAGATCAACAACGTGCTGGGCCAGATCATTCTGGCCCGTCGCATGGGCAAGACACGGATCATAGCGGAAACCGGTGCCGGTCAGCATGGGGTGGCGACGGCAACGGTCTGTGCCAAGTTCGGCCTGAAATGTGTCGTCTACATGGGCGCGCATGACGTCGAGCGGCAAAAACCCAACGTGTTCCGGATGCGTCTGTTGGGGGCTGAGGTGATCCCGGTGACCTCGGGCCGCGGCACATTGAAGGACGCCATGAACGATGCCCTGCGCGACTGGGTCACCAATGTCCGCGACACGTTCTATTGCATCGGCACTGTTGCGGGGCCGCACCCATACCCGGCCATGGTTCGGGATTTTCAGTCCATCATCGGCAAGGAAGCCAAGGCACAGATGCAGGAGGCCGAAGGCCGTCTGCCCGATACGATCATCGCGGCCATTGGGGGCGGATCGAACGCGATGGGTCTGTTTTTCCCGTTCCTGGACGATCCGTCCGTCAACATCATCGGTGTAGAGGCGGGCGGCAAAGGTGTGGACGACCGGATGGAACATTGTGCGTCCCTGACCGGCGGGCGTCCGGGCGTCTTGCACGGCAACCGCACCTATTTGCTGCAGGATGATGACGGTCAGATCCTCGAAGGGTTCTCGATCTCTGCGGGCCTCGATTATCCCGGTATTGGGCCTGAACACAGCTGGTTGCATGAAATCGGCCGCGCGCAATATGTTTCGGTCACCGACCGCGAGGCGCTGGAGGCGTTCCAGTTGTGTTGCGACAAGGAAGGGATCATTCCCGCGCTGGAGCCCAGCCACGCGTTGGCCCACGTGATGAAGATCGCGCCGGACCTGACCAAGGATCATATCATCTGCATGAACATGTGCGGGCGCGGGGACAAAGACATCTTTACCGTGGCCAAGGCGCTCAATTTCGACATGAGCGACACCGAAGGGCGCACGATGGACTGACCCGCAAGGGCACATTCCGGAGGGTCTGATGGCCGAGGCCGCAGGTCTCAATCAAAAGTACAACGCAGCCGCACCAGGTTGGGCGGACAAGATGCGGCTGCTTGGGTACTATGACGCATACCTCGGGCTGCTGAGTTCTCCGAATTTCCGTGCGCCGCCGGGCAACCGGGTTCTGGACATTGGGTGTGGCACCGGGGCCTTTGCCGAGGCGTGGGTGGCTATTCAGGGGCCAGAGCAGGATGTGACGTTGCTGGACCCGGCGGAGGAAATGCTGACCCTGGCGCAGGCCGCGTTGCAACGGCGCGGGGTAGAGCCGGGCAGGGCACGGATGATGCTGGACCAGTATGATCCGCCGTCCCGCTTTCACTGCCTGTTGGCCGCGCATGTGCTGGAACACGCGGACGATCCTGTTGAGACGCTGAAGCACGCCCGTAGATTGGCGCAGCCTGATGGGCGCTTGTGGCTGGTGGTGTCAAAACCCCACTGGTGCAATGCGATTATCTGGTTTCAGTGGCGGCACCGAGCGTATCGACCGGCGGATGTGCACGGGATGTTGGCCGCGTCGGGCTGGGAGTTGGAGATGGAATACGCCTTCCCCTCCGGCCCGCCCTCCCGCACCTCGCGTGGGTATCTGGCCCGCGCTGCATAGGACGTAACCTAGCCACCTGCGCTGCCGCAGCCCCGGGCCTGACCCGGGGCCTCGTCGACTACGTGGCCTTCTTGCCCCAGGTCTCGCGTTCCAGCGCGATCCGCTCAGGGTCCATGAAATGGCCAATCATGGTTTCGGTCGCGGCCTCGTAAGCCTGTGTCAGCGGCATTTCCAATTGTTGATACACCATCCGCTTGCCTGCCGCCAAAGCACGGGCGTTTCCGCGCGCGATTTTGTGGGCAAAGGCATAAGTCTCCACCTCGATCTGATCCGCCGGGATGATGCGGTTGATCAGGCCCGCGGTCCGCGCCCATTCCGCATCAAAGTATTCGCCGGACAGGGCCATTTCCATCAACGCGTTTCGCCCGATCACACGCCCCACAGCAACCGATGGCGTGGTGCAGAACCCGCCATTCTGCACGCCGGGCAGGCAGAACGTGGCGGTCGGCGTGGCAAAGGCCACATCGCAAGAGGCCATCATTTGCAGCCCACCTGCCGTGGCAATGCCTTCGACCATGGCGATCACCGGCTGTGGCAACAGCACAATCGCCTGCATCATCTGCGCGCAGGCCTCAAACAGCTCGTGCAGATAGGCGGCCCCGTCATCCGCATCCGCCCGATGCCGCGCGATTTCCTTCAGGTCGTGGCCAGCGCAGAAGATATGGCCAGGGGCTCGCAATACCACAACCCGCACGTCGGGGTTGGCCGCACAGCGGTCCAGAGCCTCCAGCATCGCCCTGATCATGGCCAACGACAGGGGGTGCGCGGGCATTGCGCCCAAGGTCAGGGTCAAAACCGCACCATCCTGCGTTTCCTGCACCAAAGGTTGCGGCGCTTCGCGGTTCATGTCTGAGGCTCCTCCGAATGGTCCTGCAGCACCTCCAACGGCACCACTTCCAACGCGCGCTGGTGGGTGCTGACCAGATGCACCTTGGGCGCACAGCCCTCGTCTGCCGCTTGCAGGAACCGCGCGGCGCATAGGCACCACTGATCCCCGGGCTTTAACCCGGCAAAGTGGAACTCCGGGCGTGGTGTGCTGAGGTCATTGCCCACGTATTTGGAAAAGGCGAGGAATTCATCCGTCATGATCGCGCACACCGAGTGGCTGCCATGATCGGCGTCGCAGGTGTTGCAATACCCGTCGCGGAAGAACCCGGTCACCGGGTCGATTGAGCAAGGCTGCAACGGCCCGCCCAACACGTTGATGCTGTCATCAGGTTCCATGTCACCAGCCTACAGGCTTCTCGCGATTCGGCGCATCATTTCGATGTTGCTGTCTGACACGCCCTTGTCGCGAAACTTGCGATCGGCGGCGGTATCCGCGAGCACGACACCGCTCGGTTGGTCGTTATATTGGTATTGCCCGTAGACACCTTGTCCCAGGAATTCACACTCTTTAGCGCCCGTCGGGCTCCACCATTGAAAGCCATAGCCCATGTCTTCAGGTTTGGTGTTGGCACTGGGTGGGGTGGATTCCGCGATCCAGTCTGCCGGGACCACCTGCGTTCCGCCATACAGGCCATTCTGGCGGATCATCTCGCCAAAACGCGCATAGTCACGCGTGGTAAAGTTCAGCCCGCCCAGGACAAAGGCCGCACCGGCACCATCGGTCAGGTAATATCCGTCCTGTTCCAGACCCAGCGGTGCGATAATTTTTTCTGACAGCAACTCCGCAACCGACCGCCCTGTGGCCCCACGGATCACCATTCCGATCACGTGGGTGTCGATGGACACATAAGTCCATTCGCTGCCGGGGTCGGTGAATCGCTCGGTAAAACTGGCGGTGAAATCGTCCAGCGTGCCGCCCAATGCGATGACACGGCCCATTCGGTTGATGTCCGATTTCTGATCAAAGTAGTCCTCGTCAAACAGGACGCCCGACGACATCTGCAACACGTTCCGGATGGTGGCTCCGTCATAGGCACTGCCGGTCAGTTGCGGCGCGTACCTGGTCACTGGATCATCCAATGATGCGACTGCGCCCTCCTCCAGCAGCACGCCGAACAAGGCAGACAGATAGCTTTTGGCGATGGACCACGAAATCCGCCGATCATCGGGCCCGGTGCCTTGCAGGTAATCTTCGTAGACGATCTGCCCATCTTTCAGCACCAGCAGCGACGTGGTGTGCCGGGCGTCAGTCCAGTCGGCCAGGTCGGCGGGCATCGTTGCATCCGGCCCCTTTGGCAGGTCGCTGACCGCTCCGTTACCGCGCGACACTGGGGCGCTCAGGAACGCGCCGTTCATGTTGCTGAAGTTGCTGACTATCTTTTCCTCGGTAAACAGCGAATTCACGGCCAGCAGACGCGTGATTTCCTCGCGTTTGATAAATCCGACAACCGCGGCCGCCACGACCAGCGCCAGAACGACGCGCAGGCCCCATTTCACTACGTTTCGCATCTTCAACCCCTCCACCAGTGCGCACATCTGATCATGTTCGGATGGTGTGGGCAAACCTGACCTAACGGCGGAGACATACGCTCAGATCGCGCGAGGTCCCCATTTGACCCATCGGCCATGGTAGTCCGCGCGGCCTAGGGCGATCCGCACGTTGCCGGGCCAAAGGCGCAGAAAAATGCCGCCGCCGGGTTCGTTTCCATCTGCCTCGAATTGCAACCATGCCAACGGAGCATCATCGGATGCGGCAGCCCCGGCGGCTTCCATCAATTCCGTTGCGCGCGTTTGGCTTGCTGCCGGGAAGTATTGCCACGCTATCGTGTGGTAGACGAGGTGCAATCGCCCCGGTCTCGGGCTTGCCAATCGCTGTTCCAGCCATTCAATGGCGTCACCCTGATGGACGGGATCAGCCCGAACAGCGATGGCGGCCTTGGTCAATGCCACGCGATGTGGTTGATCCGGCCAAAGGTAGGACAGCAATCGCAATTGCTGCTCGGGCTCGTGTGGGTCCAAAGGATTTAGGTCAACGCCCGCACGTTCTGCAACTTCGACGCGACTGGCGGCAGGGAAGTCTCCTGTCCATTCGGGACGCAAGGTCAAGGCAGGGTTTTCGGGACCCAATCGACCGGCATTCGCCTCAATGGCAAACTGATCGAAGGCCATGTTCAGCCCCGCACTTGCGCCCAGTTCGGACGTCACGAAAGGCAGGGGATGACGTGCCGCGATCCAGTGAGCGGCGGGGATAAGAACCGTGCTGCGCCGCACCTCGTTCGTTTGTGGCGCAAACGTCATCCAATCCAGGATTTCTTCCTGATGGCGGTCAATCGCGCGCCACACGGTTTCTTCAAGATCCGCATCCGAGGTGTAGTTCGGCGGATACAGCATAGCCAGATCCGGGTCCCGACCGCTCATCACCAGTGCATGCAGCGCCGCCGCCAGCCGCAAGGGCAGAGAGTAGCCGCTGGCGCTCAGGTCGCCTTCGAACTGTCCACAGAAATCAGCTAGCGTGCCGTGTGATTTCCAACTGTCGGACAGGATATACAGCAACTGGCCCATGAAGGGCGAGCCAAGATTGGCGCAGGCATCCGCCTGTGCCCTCAGGACCAGCGCCATGTTCAACGGAACTTCTCCATCAGCTTCTGGAGCGGCGAGCGTGTGTCGGGGGCCGGTTCGGGTTCGGCTTTTGGTTTCTTCGGCTTGGCAGAGGTGCTGGATCGCGGTGGAGCTGCGCGTAAGGCAACCGCGTTCATGAACTTGCCACCATCACCTGCGGCCAGATGCGGTGCGCCATCTGCGATCCCCCGCAACACGTCCTCAACCCAGTCCTGATCAGCCTTGGCGAAATCGCGTAGGACATAGCCGGGAACGGCCTCCTTGCGGCCGGGATGACCTACGCCAATCCGAACCCGGTCATAGCTGTCGCCCACATGCGCGTGGATCGACCGCAGCCCGTTATGGCCCGCGTGTCCGCCACCTGACTTGAACCGCACCTTGCCCGGCGCCAAATCAATTTCGTCGTGCAGGACCACGATGTCCTCGGGCGCAAGTTTGTAGAACCGCATCGCCTCGCCGACGGATTGGCCGGAATTGTTCATGAACGTCTCGGGTTTCAGCAGCAGCACTTTTTCTGTGCCCAGACGTCCCTCGGTCAATGCGCCCTGAAACTTGCCGCGCCAGGGTGCGAATCCGTGATCTTCAGCGATCCGGTCCACAGCCATGAAGCCGATATTGTGCCTGTTGCCCGCATATTTTGCACCGGGATTTCCCAGGCCGACGATAAGTTTCACGAATTGTCCTTTGCCTCGGTTTTTTTCTTTGCCGTCCATGCACTGCACCGGTCGGAGAATCCAGCGTCTGTAGGTTAAAGAACCACTGCCGGTTTGTAATAGTCCAGGTGGGGGATATTCCCTGCCCAATTGACTTGCAGCGCGGACCGCTCAGGGTCATATCTGACCGGATACAACTCAAATCAAGGCATACGGCCATGGATCATCCGCTCATCTCACTGATCGACGACATCGTCGCCAAGGCGGAAAAACAGGGCGAGTTCGACAATCTGCCCGGGGCGGGAAAGCCGCTGAGCGACGTTTCGAACCCCTCGGACGCAGTGTTGGATCGGATGATGAAAGAGGCCGAGGCAAAGCCCTTGGCCGTTGTTCTGACACAAGAAATCGCTGCGTCGAAGGAAAGGTTGAAGCACATCACCGACGACTCGCAGCGCAAGGCCGAGATGAAGGTTCTGGCCGATCTGGAGATGCGGCGGTCGATGGAAATCGAGGCTATGAAACGCTTCGGCTGACGCACATTTCAGCGACTTGAAACGAAAACGGCCAGCAGAAATCTGCTGGCCGTCGTTGTTCCAATAGGCGCGAATTTACTCTTCTGCGGCCTCTGCAACTTCTGCAGTCTCTTCACCTTCTCCGCCTTCGTCATCATCAGAAGAGGCCAGACCGGACGGTGCCGAGATGGTTGCGATCACGAAGTCGCGGTCGATGGTGGGCTTGGTGCCAGCAGGCAGGTCCGCGCCGCTGATCGTGGCCGAGTCGCCAATCGCCAGACCGGTCAGGTCCACGGTGATCTTTTCCGGGATGTCACCGGCGGTCACCACCAGTTCGACTTCCGGGCGCACGATGGTCAGAACACCGCCACGCTTGATGCCCGGTGCCGCGTCTTCGTTCACGAATTCAACCGGAATGAACAAGTTAATCTTGGTATGACGGCGCAGGCGCATCAGGTCCAGATGCGTCGGCAGGTCCTTGACCACGTCGCGCTGTACGTCGCGGCAGATCACACGCACGTCCTCGTGGCCATCGACCTTGAGGTTGAACAGCGTGGACTTGAACCGACCAGCCTTTAGCATTTTCAGCAGTTTGTTGAACGGAATGTTGATCGGCAGCGGATCTTTGTCGCCACCAAACACAATCCCCGGAACCATCCCGTCGCGACGGGCCTGACGAGCGGCGCCCTTGCCTGTCCCCGTCCGTTCCAGAGCTTCGAGATCAGGAATCTCACCAGCCATGATATATCTCCAAAATAGGGCGGGATGCCTCCAAGGCTGTCACCCCGCGTGAAGCCGCGTCCATAGACCAGTCTGGAATGTTTGGAAAGTGGATTCTGCGCGGTCACCCACGTCTGCGGCGACGTCGCAGAATTTCTGTGACCAGATGACCGTCTGCGGTCATGACCCGATCATACAACTCGTATTCCTTGGCTCGCGAAGCACGCAGCCTTTCCCGCATTTCAGATGACAGAGGTGCATCAACCGGGGGGGAGACGTTGCGTGGTTTGATCACAATTTCTTCGCCGAACCGTTCGTTCACGAAGCTGCGCAGTTTCGTCTGCGCTTCATACGCGAACAGGTGATGCACCAGCACCCTGTCGCGCCCCGTCAGCATCCGGTATTGGCTGCCTATGCCGGCATGGGCGGGCGGGCGATCCTTGATCACGTCGGCCACGAATTCATCAAAGCTCATGCCAAACGAACTTTTGTCGCCCTCTAAAGCTTCACGCGTGCGATAGCGATACCAGCTGCGCACCTGTTCCTCGGGGTCGCGGATCACGGCAAAGCGTTCAGGGCGCAGGTTAAGTTGTGTGTCCAGAAACGGGGCCACACGACGATGGAACCGTTGCGCTGTCATGTGTTTGCGCTGCTTTGTGAACGTGATGTCGGCCCACGGCTTCAATGCCATTTCCAACGCGGTGGTGCCGGTTTTCGGCACCGCGATAAAGGCCAGGTTCTGTTCACTGAAGACGAGCATTCAGGGCCGGTCAGCTTTGCCAGGTGCCTTCGAAATCCTCGGGGACCAACAGGTTGTGCCGTCCCAGATCACTCACGTTGGTTTCTCCACACAGCGCCATGGTTGTGTCCAGTTCCTTGTGAATGATTTCCAACGCTTTGGCGACCCCAGCCTGACCGCCAGCCCCCAGCCCGTAGACGAAGGCGCGTCCGATATAGGTGCCCTTCGCCCCCAGCGCGAGCGCTTTCAGAACGTCCTGACCCGACCGAATGCCGCTGTCCAGATGCACCTCGACCTGATCGCCAACGGCGTCCATGATCGAGGGCAGCACGCGGATCGAGCTGAGTGCGCCGTCCAACTGCCGACCGCCGTGGTTTGAAACAACAATCGCATCCGCGCCCAGCTTGGCGGCCATTTTCGCATCCTCGGCATCAAGAATGCCTTTCAGGATGACCTTGCCGCCCCATTGTTCCATCAGCTTTTCGACCTTGCCCCAGTCCAGCGACGGATCGAATTGCTCAGCCGTCCACGACCCCAGCGACGCCGGATCAGTGATGCCCTCCACGTGGCCCACGATATTGCCGAACTGACGCCGCTTGGTTCCCAGCATTTCCAGCCCCCAACGCCACTTGGTCGCGAGGTTGGCCATGGTCGACAACGTAAGCTTCGGTGGCGCGCTCAACCCGTTTTTCAGGTCCTTGTGACGCTGGCCCAGGATTTGCAGGTCCAACGTGATCACCAGCGCGGAACATCCCGCATCCTTCGCGCGCTGGATCAGCCGACCGGTATAGTCGGTGTCTTTCATTGTGTAGAGCTGGAACCAGAAAGGCTTTGTCGTGTTTTCTGCCACATCCTCGATCGAGCAGATGGACATGGTAGACAGCGTGAAAGGGACGCCAAATGCTTCTGCCGCTTTGGCCGCCAGGATTTCACCATCTGCGTGCTGCATACCCGTCAACCCGACCGGGGCCAAAGCCACAGGCATTGCCACGTCAGTGCCGATCATTTGCGACGCAGTTGACCGGCCCGTCATGTCCACGGCAACACGCTGTCGCAGACGAATATCTTCGAAATCGCCAGAGTTGTCGCGAAAGGTCTGTTCCGTCCAACTGCCGGATTCACAGTAGTCGTAGAACATGCGCGGGGTACGCCGACGGTAAGTGTTCTTCAGGTCGTGGATGTTGGTGAACACAGGCATAAACGGACTCCGGCGGAAATTGGTCAAGTTTGTGTACCACTTCCGAATTCGAACCTCAATGCGACAGGGTTTTTGCAGCGGTTCAATTTGAGGAAAAATCGCCGCATGGGACGCGCCATGAGGGCCTCAACACTGCCGTCTTCTGCGGTCCTACGTGACGGCACGGTTGCGGCCTTGGCTACAGGACTGGATAAATCCAACCATTGGTTTTGTGCGTCCCGGCCGCAGACGGTCATGCTGTTCTGCATTTCGTCTTGTGTGGCGTTAGGCGGGGGAGAGAGGAGCAGTATGTATTTTGACGATTTGCCGGTCGGAACACAGTTTGAAACCGGCACACGCACGCTCAGCGCGGATGAGATCATTGCATTTGCAGAGGACTACGATCCGCAGCCCTTCCACCTGGACCCCGAGGCGGCGAAGCAGACAATTTACGGCGGGCTTATCGCGTCAGGCGTGCAAACCATGGGCGTTGCGCTGAGGCTGGTGATCGAAAGTGGCGTTTGGGCGGACAGCTCGATGGGCTCGCCCGGTCTGGATGAGGTGCGTTTCATCCTGCCCGTTCGGCCCGGCGACACGCTGCGTGTTACCGGCGAAATTGTTCATTCTGCACCCTCCAAATCCCGCCCGGACCGAGGACGCACACGGATACACTACGACGTCTACAATCAGAAAGACGAGCGTGTGATGAGTTGGAAGGCCATCCAACTGTTGAAACGCAAGACACCTTGAGAACACCGGCAACTTCACCGCTTTGATTGGAGGAGGCTCTGGACTAAGGTGCCGACAGACTAAGAAAAACCGGGCGGGTCTGTGCTGCACTGCGTGCCGTTTCACCGACCCCCACCGCGAAGCAGAGCAGTTGATCACTCATGATGACGACGCGCCCCAAAAACATCCTGCTTGTCAGTTTTGACGATGCAGTGGCCTATTGGCCTTACAAATCGTGTTTTGGTGTGCCGCTGCAAACGCCTTCGCTGGATCGCATCTGCGAGCAGTCGACGGCGTTCCAGTCAGCCTATTGTCAGGCGCCGATCTGTTCGCCTTCGCGGGCAAGCTTCATGTCAGGTCAAACGCCGCATGCCTTGGGTGTGCATGAATACAACTCGGACGTCTTCGCCCAGCATTCCCCGGAAATCATGTGGTCTTACCGCCTGAAACAGGCCGGGTGGTTCTGTTCATCCGGTGGGAAGGTGCACCACGGGTTCAAACCGCTGCCTCCCGAGGTGCACGATGTGCTGTACTCGGACGAGCGCAAGTTCTTTCGCATCGATTGGCGGCTGCGACCGGATCGAGAGCGGATCAAATTCGGTGGTCGTATGGGAGGGGCGGGAACAACCAATCCGGAGGATGACAAACGCTTCCACGATGCGCATTCCGCAAACTCAGCGATTGAGTTTCTGGACAGCTATGACAGCGATCAGCCATTCTATCGGGAGGTCGGATTTTTCAGCCCTCACAGCCCCTGGATCACACCGGTTCGGTTCAAACGTCTTTACCCTGCGGGGCGAATGACACTGCCGGACGCGTGGGACGACGATTATGCCAAGACACCGTTTTTGAAAGAGGAAAGTCTGGAGAACGTGAAGGGGCGCCCGGATCTTTGGAAGAAGCGGACCATTCGCAACTATTTCTCGGCCCTCAGCCACGCGGATTATCATCTGGGCCGGATATGGGACGCGCTGAAAGCGTCGCAGCATGCGGACAATACGATGGTGATCATCGTGTCGGATCACGGGTTTCACCTGACCGAACGGAACCGCCTGGGCAAAAGCACGCTTTGGGAGCAGGTGGCAGGTGTCCCGTTGATCGTGCACGATCCGGACCGTGCCACGCCTCGGGTGGTGCGTGACCCGGTCGGGCTGATCGACGTTGGTCCTACGGTGATGGAGGCGGCAGGGCTGCCGAAACTGGACAACTGCGTGGGGCGATCGCTACTGCCTTACATGGATGGGTATACCGACCCGGATCGCGCTGTGCTGACCACGCGCCGGGACAGCGCGGCGATGCGAAAGGGGCGCTATCGGATCATCCGCTACAGCGACGGCAGCACACAGCTGTTCGATCTGGAAGAGGATTGGTGGCAAATGCGCGACCTCGGCAGCGGCCATCCCGCTCACGCAGCACTTCTTGCAGAATTGGTTGCGACCTCAGCGACCTATGGCGTACCCACGTCTCAGGCCGCATAGTCACCCGTCAAAACGCGTTACTGCAGCCCCGGACCTGATCCGGGGCCTCTACCTGAGAGGGGCCTTACCCGCGGCGGGCCAAGTCCTCTGCAATCAGGTCCCGCACGGACTGTCGCGCCAGAACCCGTTCGCAGTACTCCTCCAGATTTGTATAGCCCGGGAACAACAGCCCAGCTCGTTCGGCTAACACAAAAAACCAAGTCAGGTATGCATCCGCCGCGCTGAACCTGTCACCCAGCAGGTGTTTGCGATCCGCCAACACTGAATCCAGCAGTGTGAACCGCGCCGGAACCAGAGCGCGAAACCGGTCTTTCACGGCATCCGTTGCCTCAGGGTAGAACACGACACGCAGGGCCTGTTTGTGCAATTCGGTTGCCGTGAACCCCAGCCAACGCAGCATTTGAAAGTATGCCGGATCGTCCGGATCCACGCGAAAACTATTATTGGATTGCGCCTGCACCCACATCAGGCAGGCCGAGGTTTCCGTCAGCAACTCGCCTGATGGTAACTGCATGGTCGAAACCTGACCCAACGGGTTCACGTCCAGCAATGATCCGCCTGAGGACAGGTGTTTACTGTCAAACTCTACCCAATCCAGTTCCAGTGGCACGCCCCCTTCGTTGGCAGCAATCCGCACGGCAAGTGAACAGTTCAGCGGGCAATGATAGAGGAGCGCAGTCATCGGTACCGCATACCTGACGACGGCAATCGCGATAAGGGGACTGGCAGGAATGTGAAGGGGATCAGCGAATGTCGCGGATGCTGTCCTGAGTCAGTGCGCCAAGGATCAGCGGTTCCTTCGGCTTCGCATAGTGCATGCGGGACTCGGTCGCGCGTTGGGCGACCGCACCGCTGGCGACCAGATCGTCCACAGCGGCATTCACTTGCGCGATCAGCGCGGCGTTTTCTTCCAGAATGGCAAATCCGATATTCATGCCCAGGGCATGACGCCATTCCGCCAGACGCAGGTCGCTGATCGGGTTCTGGCGCAGGTGGTGATCAAAGGCAGTGACATCCACGATGGCCACATCGACATCGTGTTTGCCCTGTTCAATCTCCCACAGGTATTTCGGGCCCGGATTGAACATCCGGGCCGTCTTGATCACGTCACGTGGTGCCTGCACCCAGGCCACCATGCCGGACAATGTGCCCTGCTGCAGACCCAGTTTCAGGCCATGCAGATCCTCGAGCCCTTCCATCGAAAAGTCCTGAATTTTGGGGCGGACCACCATGCCGATCTCGGACCGCATATAGGGCCGCGTCACCGCCACCGGTTTCAGCGTCACATGCGAACGCAGATTGAACGTGGTCGGCATGTGCAGCCAGCGGGGCAGGGCCGCCGTTGGGGTATGCGGCGGGCCAAAGGTGTTTTCATATAGCGGATGAGAGGCGGTGATATCGCACAGCGGATAAGCCAGCTGTGCATAGGATTCTCGCACCGGATCGCTTTCCTCTTCCTGCTCACTCTCAAACCAGACAACATCCAGGTCCAGCTCCAGTGCCTCCGCAATATCGGCCAGCACCAGATAGTCCAAACCAACGCCGCCATCCGACCGCTTGCCTGACAATGCCCCGCCATTGCGGGCAAGGCAGGCGGTCAGCTTGCCCTCGGCCACCAAAGTTGGCACGGCCTCGGGCGCGTCCAGTGATGCGTCATCCTCGGGCATGGGCTGCGTGCCGCCCTTGGTGGCCACATACGCCCAGAGCGCGTCCAGTTCTCCGGGCAACAGGATGTCACCCCAGGCTGGCATCGCCTCGAATCCGTTTTCCACGCTGTTGTAGAACCGGTCCTTTTGGTCCAGCGGGAACTCTCGCAGGTCAAACGAAGACGCGCCGGAATTGACCAAATCCTTGCCATGGCATTTCGAACACAGCTGGTCATAGGACGCCTTGCCGTCCTTCACTAACTTGTCCAGATCCTGAGACAGGGCTGGCGATGACACCATCGCCAGCCCTGCAAGGATCGCGCCGTAAAGCGATCTTTTTAACATCATGTCTGCGGCCTCAGTTCCCCGCCAAAGCGAAGGTCCAGACGTTGCCGCCTGGTGGGATCGCCGCCAGACGTTCGTCACCCGAGAACAGGCCATAGACCGCGCCGCCGCCATTCACCAAGGTGATGTACTGCGTGCCGTCATGTTCCCATGTCATCGGCTGACCCACGATGCCTGAGCCGGTCTGGAACTGCCAAACCTTTTCACCGGTGGTCGCGTTGAAGGCTTCGAACTCACCAGTAAGCGACCCGGTAAACACAAGGTTGCCCGCCGTGGCCAGCACACCCGCGTTGCGCGGGATGTCCGTTGGAACCTTCCACGCCACTTCGCCGGTCATCGGGTTGACCGCGCGGAATTCGCCGCGATGCCCTTCGGGCCAGTTCCACGCCCATTCCACACCAAAGTAGAAGATGCCAGCACGGTACTGCGGTTCAACCGCCTTGTGCGACATGCCCACGTTGAAAGTGTTGATGTACATGTTGCCCGTGCCCGGATGATAGGCGGCAGGTGCCCAGTTCTTGCCCCCGAACGCAGATGGCCAGTATTCGGTCCATTCGCCGGTCTTGATCTGGTCATAGGTGTTGGTGGTCACGGGACGTCCGGTTTCCAGATCGATGCTTTCCGCCCAGTCCACGCGATCCACGAACTTGTGCGCCGCAATCGGTTTGCCCGTCGCGCGATCCAGAACATAAAGGAACCCGTTCCGGTTCGCCTGCATCAGAACCTTCTGACCATCGATTTCCGCCAGGATCAGCTCGTTCGTGGCATCATAGTCAAACGGATCGTTTGGCGTGGTCTGATAGTGCCACTTGATGTCGCCCGTCTTGGGGTCCAGCGCTAGGATGGTGTTGGTATAAAGGTTGTCGCCCGGACGCACGCCCGCGTTCCAAGGACCAGCGTTGCCAGTGCCCCAGAACACGGTGTTGGTCTCCGGATCAAACGACCCTGTCAGCCAGGCAGGGCCACCGCCCCGTGTCCAGGCGTCCCCTTCGGGCCAGGTTTCGGACCCCGGTTCACCCGGTGCCGGAACCGTATAGGTCCGCCACAGACGGTCACCCGTCGCAGGATCATACCCTTCGATATAGCCGCGAATACCGTATTCACCGCCCGAGATGCCTGTGATCAGCACGCCGTCCGCGATCAACGGCGCAACGGTCATCGAATACCCGTCATTGTAGTCGATGGATTTGACGCGCCAGACCTCCTCGCCCGTGGCGGCGTCATACGCAACAACGTTTGCGTCCAGCGTGGTGCGGAAAATCTTGCCATCCAGAATGGCCACACCCCGGTTCACGATCCCACAGCAGGCCACGCGCGGCACTTCTGCCGAATACTCGACCATTGTCTTCCACTTCTGCCGACCGGTCAGCGCGTCCAGAGCCATGGTCGAATTGTGGGTGGTCACGTACATCGTGCCCTCATGGAGGATCGGGAAGCTTTCCTGTCCACGGTCATCGTTCAGGCTGTAGGCCCAGACCGGCACCAGACCGCCAACGGTGTCGGCATTGATCTGATCCAGCTCGCTATAGCGCTGCATGTCGTAACCCATGCCATAGGTGAGAACATCACCGGGCGTGGATTTGTCAGCTTTCAAATCGTCCAGAGATTGCGCCTGAACGGAGCCACAGAGCCCCGCGACCGCGGCTGCGGTCAGCGCCAGTTTAAATGAATTCACAGCATTTCCTCCCACTGTCGGACGTGGGACCAATGGGAAGGCACCTGGGTAGGGGAACGTTCCGGGGCACCACGTCATGAAAAATATTGCTGGCTGAGGTTCACAAATCAACGAAAAATCTGGCCCAATTTCGCCGTGTCCCATAAGATTTGATCACAGTGTGAAGGATTTTCGCACTATATTGCCGATACTTGGCAGGCTGGTCGCGGGTTTTCGCGAATCGATCATGGCCTCTGACGGCGGGGCTGGACTGTCCTGCGCCGCACTCAAAAGACGGAGTCGCCCATGCGCAGTGCTTTGTTATTCCTGACGGCCCTTTGCCTGTCTTGGTCGCCAATGGCTGTGGTCTCGCAGTCAATGGACCCAATGCCGGTGGATGTCGAACTGGTGCTGGCGGTGGATGCGTCCTATTCGGTGAACGCGGTGGAGCGGGGCATTCAGCGAGAGGGCTATGTGGCGGCCTTTGCCGATCCGGTAACAGCGCGGTCGCTGATCAAGGGTGCGTATGGTCGAATTGCCGTGACATATGTGGAATGGGGCGATGACGGCGATCATGATGTCGTTGTGCCGTGGACGCTGATCGACACGCCCCAAGCGTCTTTCGACTTTGCCGCTGCATTGGACGCCGCGCCCACCCGCAATCGCGGCTCGACGTCGATTTCCTCGGCCCTGGGGTTTTCGGCTCAGTTGTTTGCCGCGAACGCTTTCGCAGGGGACCGGCAGGTTATCGACATATCAGGCGATGGGCCAAACACGGCCGGCCCTCATGTGGCGCGCAGTCGGGATGCTGCCTTGTTACGCGGGATCACGATCAACGGGCTGCCTTTGCCGGGACCAAGCGCGACAACTGTCAACCTCAGCGCCTATTTTCGCCACTGTGTGATTGGCGGGCCGGGGGCGTTCCTGTTTGATGTGGCCTCGTGGCGCGACTTCGATGACACGTTGCGCCGCAAACTCATTTTGGAAGTGGCCGGGGGAGGGGATCAGCTCTGGCCCATCGCGGCGCGAACCGAGGGCGACTATGACTGCCTCGTGGGGGAAAAGCAGCAGCGTGACAGGTATCTGAAAATGCTGAATGAAAACACGCGCGATCCAGAACGCTGGATGCCAACCGAAAAGATGTGGCCGACGCCGAGCGAGTAAGCAGGAGGTCCCGGGTCAAGCCCGGGACTGCTTTGGCGTGTGTCAGGCCGAATGCGCCCCGTCGGCCAGCGATTTCACGAAGCTCAGGACATCATCGACCGGCTCACCTGCGCCGATTTTCGACACGATGGCAGACCCGACGACTGCGCCGTCTGCCACACCCGCGATGGAACCTGCGGTTTCCGGCGTCTTGATCCCGAACCCCACGACAACCGGCAGGTCGGTCGCGGATTTGATCCGCTCTACATCGGGTGCCACGTCCGACGCCTGCGCCTCGGCCGCGCCGGTGATGCCTGTGATCGAGACATAATAGACAAAGCCCGAGGTATTCTGCAGCACCGCGGGCAGACGGCGGTCATCGGTTGTGGGGGTTGCCAGACGGATGAAGTTCAACCCGGCTGCTTGCGCGGGGATGCACAATTCGTCATCTTCCTCGGGTGGCAGGTCTACAACGATCAGCCCATCAATCCCGGCCTCTTTCGCCTCGGCCAGAAATGTATCAACGCCACGCGAATAGATCGGGTTGTAGTAACCCATCAGCACAATTGGCGTTGTGTCATCGGTTTCCCGAAACGCACGCGCCAGATCCAGTGTCCGCGCCAGGGTCATCCCGCCCTCCAGCGCGCGTTGACCGGCCAGTTGGATCGTCGGCCCGTCCGCCATCGGATCGGTAAACGGCAGGCCCAGTTCAATGATGTCGACCCCGGCGGCAGGCAGGCCTTTGACCACTTCCAGAGAGGTGTCATAGTCCGGGTCCCCGGCCATCACATAAGCGACAAAGGCTTTTTGTCCCTCGGCGCGAAGCGCTGCGAATTTGGCGTCGATGCGGCTCATCCGGTCCCCCTGTTGGTCTGCCCGGCACCCATGGCGAAAACGTGGGGGAAAATCAATGGGCCTCGGCGCTGCAAACGATCATCCAGGGCGTTCCGTAGCGATCCACGCACATTCCAAAGCCAGGCGAAAAGAACGTCTGCGCAAACTCCATCCGCACCTGCCCATGTTTGGCCAGCCGGTCGAACACGCGTTTCGCTTTGTCCGGGTCGTCATAATCCATCTGAATATGAAACCCGGCGGGCGCTGTGTACGGACCCATCAGGCTGTCCGAGGCCATCAGCACGCAGGCTCCCACATGCAATTCACCATGCATGACCAGCCCCTGCTGCTCCGCATCAAACTGTGCCGCCATGGGGCTTTGAGCCACGGTCTGGGCGATCCGTGCTTCGCCCCCGAAGATTTCAGCATAGAAATTCAACGCTTCGGCACAGGTGCCATCAAAGCTGAGATAGGGGGTGAAGGACATCCGCGAGACTCCCGTACGACGTTGGCTTGAACCCTGTCACAACTGTGCCTAGAAGCGGCACGTCAAAGCAAGGAGTGCGCGCAATGGGCTTTCGTATGGGCATCGTCGGGTTGCCGAATGTGGGCAAATCCACACTGTTCAACGCGTTGACGCGCACGGCAGCGGCGCAGGCGGCGAATTTTCCGTTCTGCACCATCGAACCGAACGTTGGGGAGGTCGCTGTGCCGGACGCGCGGCTGGACAAGCTGGCCGAACTTGCCGCGTCCAAACAGGTGATTCCCACGCGCATGACCTTTGTTGACATTGCCGGTCTGGTCAAAGGCGCGTCCAAGGGTGAAGGGCTGGGCAACCAGTTCCTGGCCAACATCCGTGAAGTGGATGCGATTGCCCACGTGTTGCGCTGTTTCGAGGACGGCGATGTGACTCACGTTGAAGGCCGTGTTGATCCGGTGGCGGATGCAGAGACAATCGAAACCGAACTGATGCTGGCCGACCTGGAAAGCATCGAAAAGCGCCTGCAGGGGTTGGTGCGCAAGGTGCGCGGTGGCGACAAGGAGGCGGTTCAGCAGGAACGCCTGCTGAAGGCTGCAATGGCAGTGCTGGAAGATGGCAAGCCCGCGCGGCTGGTCGAGGTCGATGACGAAGACGCCAAAGCGTGGAAAATGCTGCAACTGCTGACCACCAAGCCGGTCCTTTATGTCTGCAACGTGGCCGAGGACGAGGCCGCCAGCGGCAACGCCCATTCCGAGGCGGTCGCGGCGATGGCAGCAGAGCAGGGCAATGCGCATGTCATCATCTCCGCCCGGATCGAGGAAGAGATCAGCCAGCTGGAACCGGACGAAGCCGACATGTTTCTGGAAGAAATGGGGCTGGAAGAGGCGGGTTTGGATCGGCTGATCCGCGCAGGCTATGACCTGCTGCACTTGCAGACCTATTTCACGGTGGGTCCGAAAGAGGCACGTGCGTGGACGATCCGCACCGGTACGCTGGCGCCTCAGGCGGCTGGCGTGATCCACGGGGATTTCGAAAAGGGGTTTATCCGCGCGGAAACCATCGCCTATGACGATTTTGTCGGACTGGGCGGGGAACAGGCCGCAAAAGAAGCGGGCAAGATGAGGGCGGAAGGCAAAGGCTATCTGGTGAAAGATGGCGACGTGATGCACTTCCTCTTCAACACCTGAGCGAGAGGCAACCAAGGGCTTTCGACAGCCCTTGGACATGGTAGCATCAATTGCTGGCGAGTTCGGTTTGGGCATCCGGCAATTGCAACATGGTACCCTGATCCCATGGCAGGATGTGGGCCAGGTGCACATCATCCTCCCAACGGGGCGCGTCGGCCAGTTGGTCGCACGCCGGGTCGGAATCCGCCCCAACTGAACAATCATGGACAGGACGCCCGGTCAGATACTCCAGCCTCATGGACAGCCCCCGTGGGTTCTGGATCTGCGCGGTGTCCGCGTGCGGGATCGTTTCGTAATCCCCAGTGATCCAGATCGGTCCCTCACCCTCGGATAGGGCCTGCGCCATCGCGCGGGTTTCGTTCTGCCAGGGAGTGAAGGACATATAGAGCTTGCCCGTGTTGAGCGCATAGCTCCCCACGACAATCAGAACCGCATTTCGCAGGACCCGCGCGCCCAAAGGACTGCGTGTTTCCGCAAGCAGGGCCATGCGTGCAATCAGGCAGGCAAACAGAACCCAAACAAAGATCAGCACACGTGGTGACAGGAGAATCCCGGACTTGAGTATCTGCAAAGCGACCAGCCCCAGACCGGCGGCAATCCCCGCCAGAACATAGGCCGCAGGCCAGCCTTCGTGCCGCCCGACAAAGACAAGGCCAAAGAACAACGTGCCAACCAGGGCAAAGGCCACCGGTGCAAATTCATGGCTGAACGCGTCCAGCGTGCGCAGCATAAAGTTGCCCAGTTTGTCCAAGTTTTCCATGAACGCGGCCCAGTCGGTCGGTGGGTTGGGCTGCCGCCATTCGGCCATCGGGATGCCGAAGACGCCATGGAATGCGTAATTCAGTGAATAGATCGCCAGCAGGCCCAGGGCAAAGCTGACCACAAACAGGATCATCAGCCCGGCCAGATCGCGGAAGGACCATCGCGTGTCATGGGCCGATAGGCACAAAGCCAGCAACAGGAATGGGTACGAGGTGTAACACATCAACGTGACGGGCACGAAGACCAACAGCCAGGGCCGCATCCGCTGCGCCCCGAACCGCAAAACCAGCACGCCATACAGGGCCACTAGCGCCAGTCCCGGTACCAGAGTGTTGAACCACAGCGAAATCATCGCGGCAGGCGGGGCCATCAGGATGAACAGCGCAATCGAGATCGGGTAGAACGCGCGCGTCTTGGGGCCACATGCATTTAACGCTGCCGTTGCCGCGAAAACCGCCCATAGCAGCTGATATAGCGCAAAGGCCAGCCAGGACGGCATGACAAAGCCGCGCAAATGCCACAGGTAGCTGAGCCAGCGCCCCTCGTCCAAGGTCTTGATGTAGTACCCCTCAGGGTCGGCCAGCAATGCTGCAAAATCGTCGTGCCGGATGAACGGGTCCGGGAACATGGCAAAGGACACAGCCAGCAAAAATGCAAAGCCCACCCCGATGGTGACCATCAGAGGCGAGCGTTGCCACATCTCTTGGGGGGCCATCATCGGGTCAGCCTGCGGCGCGGGCGCGGGCCTGCCGTGCCAGAACGGCTGCGCGGCGCTGGGCGATCCAGGTCACGGTGTCGCGCGGCAGGGCCTTGACCACCGTTTTGCGCAAACGCCAGAGCGCGCCGCCGCCGTCTTCCAGGTGATCACCGTTTGTCACCGCGGTGCGCAGCACCTCTTCGGGTAAGCCTGCGCACCCTTCAGGGTTTGCATAAAGCACGGTATTGTAGCGATACCACGGCTCCACTGCCCGGTCATTTGCAAGATGGGGGCGTACGCAGTCAAACGCGCGATAGCCCCGTTCCGCAAACAGGTCCTGCCAGAAGGACAACGGCTTTTCGTTGATATGGAACTCGCCGCCCTGTCCCCGCACGGCGGCAGAGAAGATCACGCGGTTCGCAGCCCCTGTCAGACTGCCCACCAGCGTCTCGGCGGCGGACTCGGGCAAATGTTCGCCCACTTCCAGGCTTTGCGCCAGGTCGAACTTGCGCTTCAGCTTGACCGGGCGGGTCAGGTCTGCAGCCATGAACTGATTGGCGGGAACCGCCAGTGTGGAGCGATCCACGTAGTCTCCGTCAATCGCCAGCACATCCTCGACCCCGGCTTCGCGCCACTGCGCCAGCCAGACGCCACGCCCGCTGCCCATGTCGACCACGCTATTGGTATCCAGCCACGGCTGCACCGTGCGGATCAGACTCTTGGCCGAGCGGCGCGCGCCCTCGTCGATATAGTCGAAGAATTCGTTGTTATAAATGTGTCCCATAGCGTTACGCCGCGGCCTCCCTGTCAGAGTACACCCAGAGTTTCATGAAGAGGTAGTTCTGCGCCGGCAGAACGATGGTGACGGTCACTGCCGCCACCCAGTCTGGCCAACCCAACTGCGGTCCGATTCCACCCGTGATCAGGGCAGAAATCAGCAAGCCACAGCCGATCATGGCCGCAAACCGCCCGATCTGGGCCGGAACGGCCAGTGGACGGTTAAAGGTAAATACGGTTTGGCCTACATATTGCACGCCAACCGCGATCAAAAATGCCAGCGCGTTGGCCAGACCCTGCGCCATCACAGCCTTCAGCAGCAGATACAGCACCACGTAAAGTGCTGCGACGCTGGCGCCGACAATGCCAAACCGTATGGCCTGATGCAGGCTGCCGGGTTTCACGCGCGCCGCTCCAGCTGCACCGGATGGCGGTCGCGCAGTTCTTCGGACAGGAAGTACAACGGACGCGCCTTGGTCTCGACGTATAGGCGGCCGATGTATTCCCCGAGGATGCCGAGTGTCAGCAACTGGATGCCGGAAAACAGGCTGATTGCCAGGATGATCGAGGCCCAACCGGGTGCCGTGTTGTGGAAGATCAATGAGGTGAACACATAGATCGCCATCCACACCGACACGAACAGGCTGAAGAAGCTGAGCCGTGTGGCAAAGCGCAACGGCTTGGTCGAAAACCCGGTCACCGCATCCATCGCCAGGCGCAGCATCTTGCGCAGGGGATACTTGGTCTCGCCTGCCATGCGCGCGTCGCGGTCGTATTCCAGGCCCATCTGACGGAAGCCCGCCCAGGCGAACATGCCCCTGATGAAACGTGCCTTTTCCGGCATATCCAGAACCGCGTCCAGACAGCGGCGACTAACCAACCGGAAATCGCCTGTGTCTTTGGGAATTTCCACGTCCGACAGCGTGTTCAGCAGGCGGTAGAACCCCCAGGCCGACAGCTTCTTGAACATGGTCTCGCCTTCACGGGCACGACGACGGCCATAAACCACGTCGTAACCGCGATCCATCATCGCCATCATGTCCGACAGCAATTCAGGCGGGTCCTGCAGGTCCGCGTCCAGCATGAAGATACGGTCGCCCTTGGCGGCCTCCAACCCAGCGGTCAGCGCGACCTGGTGTCCGCGATTGGCGGACAGGCGCAGCCCAATCAGTTGGGGATGCTCAGCCTTGGCGGCGCAAATCACGTCCCATGTTGCGTCAGTGGACCCGTCATCGACCAGAATGATCTCGGCCCGATCCTTCCACGGTGCAATCGCTGCGGACAACCGGTCCAGCAGTGCGGGGACGGATTCTTCTTCGTTCATGCACGGCACGACGACAGAGAGGTGGACTCTGTTAAATTTCATGTTTCTGCCCGGGGCGTTTTTGCCCGTTTTTGTTGTTTGGGAGGCGTGAGATTTGTGTTCCATGCCCCGATCCTGACGTCGTTGTGTCGGCAAAACATGGCGAGAGTTGGGCGAAACTGTAGAATTTCGCGGGGTGGGTGCGGGGTGACGTCGTTCTACGGTCGAAGCCTTGGGCCTCTTACACGTACCAGATTGCCCGTCGCAGCAGGTTCAGGCCCAAAATTGCGAACATGCCCAGCACCACGTTTCGAAACGCCCTGACCGACAGTTTGTTGCGCAATGCTTCTCCGACAGCGAACCCGGCAAATGTCGGAACCAGCATCAGTGCGGACAGGCCGAACAACTGAGCGGTCATCTGCCCCGTCCACAAATAGGCCAGTGTCAGAGGCACCGAACCTGCAAAGATCAACAGCCCCGTGCCCCGGATAAACTCGGACTTATCGGCCCGCGCCATGGTCAGGTAGATTGCCAGCGGGGCGGCCCAACCCGAGGTCAGGCCACCCAGAACACCAGCGATCAACCCGAACACACCCTGTGCGGCCGTGTCGTATTCCGGTGGCACGCGAGGCACCCAGCCTTTGAAGCTGAAGCCGACAAACAACAGGATCACGCAACCCAAAACAGCCAGCAACACCCTGTCATGTACGTCCTGTGTCACCAGCGCCGTTACACCGACCGTCACAAATATGACTGCTGCAAACACGCGAAAACGCAACACGCTGGCCCAGACCTCGCCTTCGCGCAGCACCTGCCACAGGTTCGACATCAACATCGGCAGCAGCATCAGCGCGATGGCCAGACGTGGGGCCACAAACAACGTCAGAATACCCAGCGATACCGTGGGCAGGCCTATTCCCGTCAGCCCCTTAATCGAGCCCGAGATCAGGAATGTCACGGTGCCCAACAGCAAAATGTCAAATATATCCATGGACCTGCCCGGGCCTCCTTCTGGGCAGGATTAAGCAGTTTCTTCGCGAAGGGAAGCCCGCTTTAGTAGGTTGCGCGCCCGCCAGACAGGTCGAACACCCCAGCCGTCGTGAAACTGTTTTCGCGCGAACATAGCCATGCGATCATAGCGGCGGCCTCGTTCAACTCCAGGAACCGACCACGCGGGATTTTCGACAGCATGTAGTCGATATGCTCCTGCTTCATCTGGTCGAAAATCCGTGTGCGCGCGGCTGCTGGGGTCACGCAATTCACGGCGATGTCCATATCGGCCAGTTCTTTGCCCAGCGATTTGGTGAAGCCAATCACACCCGCCTTGGACGCCGAATAGGCCGATGCGTTCGGATTGCCGTCCTTCCCCGCGACCGAGGCGATGTTGACGATCCGCCCATACCCTTGGGCCTTCATTGTTGGCACAACCGCCTTGTTCACATGAAAGGTGCCCATCAGGTTGATGGTGACAATCTCGGCAAAATGATCGACCGGGTAATCCTCGACCGTCGCATTCGCCCCCGCGATGCCAGCGGAGTTCACGACCGCATCAATCCGGCCGGCGGCCTCTACCGTCTGTGCTGCTGCCGCCTGAACCGAGTCCCAATCGGCAACATTCACCTGCATGGCCAACGTGTCGCCGCCCATCTCAGCCGCCGTCGCCTGAGCCAATTCGATGTCCATGTCCCACAGCGCCAACCGCGCGCCGCCCTTTTGCAGCTCTTCGGCCACCGCGCGCCCGATGCCTTGCGCGCCGCCGGTTACGACCGCGACCTGTCCTTCAAATCCGCTCATGCGTTTGCCAATCCGTTTTTGATGCACTCATAACCTTCGCGGTAATAAACCTCCTGGTTCTCTGCAAGGTCCCGCCAGATGCAGGTCGCCGCCGCCAGATCGGGCAAGGCACGCCCGAATGCCTCGATTGTCAGCCATCCGTCATAGCCGGACGCCTTGATCGCGGCAAAGGTCTCGGCCCAGGGCACATGCCCACGTCCCGGCACACCCCGGTCGTTTTCCGAGATGTGGATGTGAACAACATCGTCCGCGTTGCGGGTGAAGGCGTCAACCGGGTGGCGTTCCTCGATATTGGCATGGAACGTATCGTACATCGTCTTGATCGCCGGATGATCGACCGAACGGGCATAGGCACACAAATCATCCATCGTGTTCGCAAAATAGCTTTCGAACCGGTTCACCGCTTCCAACGCAAATGTCACGCCATTCGCCTGCGCGTAGTCCCCAGCCTGCCGGTGAACATCCCGGGCGCGGGCGCGTTCGTCGTCCGTGGTGGCCGCGCCGCTGAACTGTCCCAGCGTTTGATGCAAGGGCCCACCAACGCCTGCAGCCCCCAACGCCGCCGCGCAATCGGTCAGCCAATTCAGATGCGCCAGCCCCGCCGCACGGTGATCCGCATCGGGTGACAGCAGGTTGCGTTCGGCATCCGGAATGATCGAAATCCCGGTCCGCTCCAACCCAATCTCGTCCAGCATCTTGCCAACGTTGGCAAAATCATCCGGCGTACCGCCAAACATCGGCACCTCGACCCCGTCATATCCGGTTGCCTTTATGTCCTCCAGAATCGGGCGATGGCTTTCGTTCACTTCGGTGGTCCAAAGCAACATGCAGAATCCGATTTTCATACTTGTCCTCCCGGGCTGGTTGCGACGCAGCATAGAACCGCCTGAGCGGCAGGGGAAGAAATTTTTGAGGGGCGTACGTCAGAAATTGATTGGCAATTCCGCTCAGCGCTGGCAATCTGTTGTTAGAGACTGCGCGTTTGGGAGGATGGAATGAGCGGAAATACATATCCGAAGCTGCACAATGCCATGTGGCCCGGTCTGGTGGGTAAGGGCGAGGAGGAGCCGCCCATCGACCTTGATAAGATGCTGGACATGACCCAGGCGGCAGAGGCCGGTGGAGTCAAATTTGACGGGGTGGATCTGTTCCTGGCGGACCCGCACACATCAATTGACGTGGATGATGACGGGATCAAGGCGCTGGCGGACAATGTGGGTGGGCGCGGCCTGTCCATCGGATCGGCGGTTGCGCCGGTCTGGCCACCGGTTGGTGGCGGGTCGGCCATGGATGAGGGTGAGGGGCGCACAGCATTTCTTGAAGCCGTGCGCAAGTCTTGCGGGATCATGGGTAAGCTGCGTGACCTGGGCGTGCGTCAGGGCGGCGTCGTGCGGATCGACACCGCAACCGACGTGGCCAGCTGGGCCGAGGACCCTGCGGGCAACACCGCGAAAATGGCCGAAACCCTGCGCATGGCCTGTGACATCGCTGCCGATCATGGCGAACGGCTGGCGGCAGAGGGCGAAATTTGCTGGGGCGCGATGCATTCCTGGCAGCATATGGTGGACCTGCTGGAGGCTGTGGATAGACCGGAGCTGGGCTTCCAGGCGGATATGGCGCATTCGATGCTATACACGCTGGGCTACAACGCGCCCGAGCATCAGTTGATCACGCCGGAACAACTGGACAATCAGGCCGCGCTGGACGAAGCACTGGGCAAGGTGACCGACGCCCTGCGGCCCTGGACCATCGACTTCCACGTCGCGCAGAACGACGGCACGGTGCATGGCTCGGGCAGCCATGACAAAACCGGGCGTCACTGCATGGCCACCGACCCGAATGGCAAGCTGGACATCGTGAAACACGCAGGTTTCTGGCTGAACAATGCTGACGGCACGCCGACCAAGGCGATGCGCCACATCTGCTGGGACGGCTGCATGTTCCCGAATTCGGTTCTGGAAACACAACAGACCTGGAATGACATCCTCGCTGCCATGGTCGCGGTGCGCGATGCCCATGGCTGGACGGAATAAGGGAGGCTGAGATGAGCAAACCCAAGCTGAGAATCGGGATGGTCGGGTACGGTTTCATGGGCCGCACCCACTCGAACGCGTTTCTGGAGGCACCGCGTTACTTCGATCTGCCTATGCAGCCGGAACTGACGGCCATTTGCGCACGGGACAAGGACCGGGCGGAGGCATTTGCGTCGAACTGGGGCTATGGCTCGGTCGAAACCGACTGGCGCGCGTTGGTGGAACGGGATGACATCGACCTGATCGACATCGCCGCGCCCAACAACATGCACCATGACATCGCGATTGCTGCCGCTGAGGCGGGCAAAATGGTCATGTGTGAGAAACCGCTGGGTCGTACCGCTGCGGAATCCAGTGCCATGGTGGCCGCGGTCGAAAAGGCCGGGGTCGCCAATATGGTCTGGTACAACTACCGCCGCATCCCGGCGGTGACGCTGGCCAAACAGATGATCGACGAAGGCAAGCTGGGTCGCATCTATCACTACCGGGCGAACTTTCTGCAGGACTGGACCATCGCAACCGACCTGCCCCAAGGGGGCGAGGGGCTGTGGCGGCTCGACAAATCCGTGGCGGGCTCGGGCGTGACGGGCGACTTGCTGGCGCATTGCATCGACACCGCCATGTGGCTCAACGGCGGCATCGACACCGTGACAGCGATGACCGAAACCTTTGTGAAGGAACGCGAACATACGCTGACCGGACAGGTAGAGCCTGTGACCATCGACGATGCCAGTGCCTTCATGGCGCGTTTCGGGAACGGTTCGCTGGGCCTGTTTGAGGCGACGCGTTACGCGCGCGGGCACAAGGCGCTCTATACGCTGGAGATCAACGGTGAAAACGGATCGCTGTTCTGGGACCTGCACGATCTGCATCGGCTCCAGATGTTCGATCACCGCGATGAAGGCACTGAACGCGGTTGGCGGTCGATCCACGTCACCGATGGCGAGCATCCGTACATGGGCAACTGGTGGGTGCCGGGGCTGAGCATTGGATACGCCGAGAGCTTCACACATCAAGCGGCGGATTTCATTCGCGGGCTGAACGGTGAGGCGGCTGCACCCACCTTTGCCGATGCGCACCGGACCGACCTGGTTACAGACGCCGTCCTAAAATCCGGCGAAACCGGTCAGTGGGAAACCGCATCCTGATCCGGCAGCGGGGGTAAGGCGTTTCCAAACGCCTTACCACGCGATTTGGAAATCCCGTTCCAAGCGCGTTGCAACGCGCTTGGACCAAGCCGTTTTGAAACTGCTTGATACGTGACCTTCGACTGCTACGTCTCGAACCATCAGGCGATGCCGGAGGGTTGGTCGTGTTGTCCGTCAAAGGTTTCATTGTCGCGCTGGCTCTGGCCAGCAGCGCGAAAGCCGAGGAATTGGTTTTGGACGCTTTTGATGCCAGTGCCAATGATCGTTGGGAATACATAGCCGACGGTGTCATGGGCGGCGTCTCCCAGGGCGGCGCCGTCGTGGCCAATGTGAATGGCCGGGACGCGATTCATTTGACCGGGACGGTCAGTACGGAAAACAATGGCGGCTTCATTCAGGTCCGTCGCCTGCTGCCCGACGGATTGCCTGCCGGGACAACCGGCCTGACCCTTTCGGTTCGGGGCAATGGCGAAAACTACTATGTCTTCTTGCGCACGAACGAGATGACGCGGCCGTGGTATTACTACAGCGCGTCGTTTCCCGCCGGTGCAGAGTGGTCTGACATCCGCCTGCCGTTGGACGAATTTAAGGTGTCACACGCTCATCTCGCAGCGCAGCCCGATCCGGCTGATATCATCAGTATCGGCATCGTCGCCTATGGTCGCGACCACATGGCAGACGTCAGCGTGGCAAAGATCACGCTCGACTGACGCAAAACACCTTTGCGCGAGTCCCCGCCGGAAATTTCTGGACGGTCCAACTCTTTTCGTGCCTTTCCAATCCACACCGCGTATTGTCAGCTTTGGGCGCGCGATACGCCTGTCGTGACAGAAAGCACGTTTCGGATGGCCGAGCATACGGAAACAGAAAGCCGCAAGCTGCTGGGGCGGCTACGCGATGCAATGGCCTCGGATCAGCCCGGGCAGGCGCGGTTGGACCGGATCACGGAACTGGTTGCGCATAGCATGGGCTCCGAAGTGTGCTCGATCTACCTGTTTCGCGATGCGGATACGCTGGAATTGTGCGCCACAATGGGCCTGCAACAAGAGGCCGTCCACCAGACCCGGATGAAGCTGGGCGAAGGGCTGGTAGGTCGCGTCGCGCGCAAGGGCAAAATCGTCAATACACCAGATGCGCCCAGCGAGCGTGGCTTCCGCTATATGCCGGAAACGGGGGAGGAACGGTACAGCTCATTCCTCGGGATACCAGTACAGCGCTTGGGTGAGGTTCTGGGTGTTCTTGTCGTGCAATCCCGCGATCCGCGGGTGTTTTCGACCGATGAGATTTACGCGTTGGAAGTTGTGGCCATGGTGCTGGCCGAAATGGCCGAACTGGGCGCGTTTGTGGGGGAAGGCGAGGCGCTGTCCGCGCTGCATCAGCAATCTGTCACGATCCAGGGCACCAGCGGGCAGGAGGGCGCAGCCGAAGGCCATGTCTGGTTGCACGAGCCGCGTGTTGTGGTCACGAACCCGATTGCCGACGATCCCCATCGCGAGCTGGAACGTCTGGTGGAGGCGGTCGAACAACTGCGTGTCGGCGTCGACAAAATGCTGGAAACGAACCAGACCGGCGACAAGGAACAGCTGGAGGTGCTGGAAGCCTACCGGATGTTTGCCAATTCCAAAGGCTGGATGCGGCGCATGCAGGAGGACATCGGTCGCGGGCTGAGCGCCGAGGCCGCCGTGGAAAAGGAACAAAGCCAGGCGCGCACCCGGATGAGCCAGGTGACAGACCCGTACTTGCGCGAACGGTTGGCCGATCTGGACGATCTGTCCAACCGGTTGTTGCGCATCCTGTCAGGGCAGGGGGCCGATACGGGCGCGGAAATGCCGGATGATCCGATCCTTGTGGCGCGCATGATTGGACCAGGTGAGTTGCTGGACTATGGCCGCTCGCTGAAAGGCATTGTGCTGGAAGAGGGCTCCGTCGGCGGGCACGCGGCCATTGTCGCCCGCGCACTGGCCATTCCGCTGGTGGTGCGGTCCGAACGGGTCACGGCAGAAGCGCTGAATGGCGATCACATCCTCGTCGATGGGGATGCCGGGATTGTTCATCTACGTCCCGAAGATACGGTTGCGACCTCCTTCCGGGACAAGATGGCGATGCAAGCACAGGCGCAGGAACGCTACGCTTCTCTGCGCGACAAACCCGCGACATCAACGGATGGCGACACGGTCCGGCTGATGATGAATGCGGGGCTGATGGCAGACTTGCCCTCGCTTGTGGGCTCCGGGGCCGAAGGCGTGGGCCTGTTCCGCACTGAATTGCAATTCCTCGTCCGCAACCAGATGCCCAAACGCAACGAACTGGTTACAACATACGCCCGCGTGATGGACGCGGCGCAGGGCAAAAAGGTGGTGTTCCGAACGCTCGACATCGGGTCGGACAAGGTGCTGCCCTATATGAAAACCGTACAAGAGCCGAACCCGGCGCTGGGCTGGCGGGCGATCCGCATCGGTTTGGACAAACCCGGCGTTTTGCGGATGCAGCTTCAGGCCCTGCTGCGCGCGGGTAACGGTCGACCCATGTCGATCATGTTCCCCTTCATTGCGCAGTTCGACGAATATCGCGCGGCGCGGGCCGAAATGGACAAGGCCATCGCGCGGGAACAGCGGCTGGGGCATGTCCTGCCTGAGACTCTGGAAGTCGGGGCGATGCTGGAAACGCCTTCGCTGGCCTTTGCCCCGCAGAAGTTTTTTGACGAGGTGGATTTTGTCTCGATCGGCGGCAACGATCTGAAGCAGTATTTCTTTGCCGCCGACCGCGAAAACGAACTGGTGCGCCGCCGCTATGATACGCTCAACGTCAGTTTCCTCAGCCTGATCGAGCGCATCGTGGAACGCTGCGCAATCTCGGACACGCCGCTTAGTTTCTGTGGAGAGGATGCAGGCCGCCCGGTCGAGGCGCTTTGTCTGGCGGCGATGGGCCTGCGAACGCTGTCGATGCGACCGGCCTCCATCGGGCCGGTCAAAAGCCTGCTGATCCGGTGCGATCTGGGTGAGGTGCGCAAGATCGTGGCAGATGCCCGTCACCGGGGCGAACAAACCGTGCGTCCGGCGATCATGGACTACCTGCGCAACCTGTGATCGCCGGAAATCGGAGTCAGGATCAGGTCGTGTAGGTGCCGCGCGGCGGATACCCTTTAGCGATTGCGCCCACACGCGACAACAGCAGGTCCAGATCCGGGCGGGCAAACGGCATCGTGCCAATGTCCATCAGATACACGGTGCCATCGGGCAGCACCCAATAGAGGCCGGGTTCAGCAAAGACTTCCGGCTCTTTTTCGGCAATCGACTGAGTGAGGTACAGGTCCCATTCCCGGGCTTGCGCCTCGGTCAGACCATAGGCAAACCGCAGCTTTTCTAGACCCCAATCCGACTGCGCCTGTGTTGCACGGTCCTCTGCGTCCATGGATATCGCGATGACGGACACGCCCGCCTCGGCAAAGGCATCCAGCCGGTCCTGCAACTGGTTCAGGTAGCCGTTGCAGATCGGGCAATGCAGACCACGATAGACAACGATCATGGTCATCGTGTCAGGCGCTTCGTCCGCCAGAGTCCAGGTGCCCCCACCAACCAGTGGCAGGGACAGGGCGGGCGCTTTGCTTCCGGGCAAAAGGGTCTTGGTCATCGGATCGTCCTTGGGTTGTGAGATGTCTCGCGTCTTTGTGAGCGGGGCCGGGGCGAAGGTCCAGAAGGCACGGTTCACAAGGTTGCGACCGGTCAGGACGCGGCGTGGCCCAATGGCAATTGCGCCAACGTGGTCAGCATCCCATCCTCTAATCTTTCCGCCACCAACTGTTTAACTTGTCCGTAGAAAGGCAGGGGCGGAAGTTCGGAGAGGTCAAGCGCCGCGATGCGATCCGCGTCCCGATTTGTCGCAACAGTCATGTGAGGCTGGTAGGATGGAACGACCGAGGCACCGGCCGCCTCGTTCAGCGCGATGTGCAATCTGGAAAGCTCGTCGCTGCCCGCATCACAATCGAGAAACAGCTTGTGCGTCCCTTCATGCGGATCGAACTCTGGCCGCGCTTTTGCAAAAGACACGGAGAACGCCGGGGTGCTTGCGGTTACATCCCGCCACTTTGAAAGTGTCCGCTCTTCTACATCAGGTAGGGCGAAAACCAGCGTCACATGTGGCGCAACCATCCGCGCGCGGTCCGGCTCGTGCGCCGCACGAAAGGCATCAATTTGCGCAGCAACGTCGTGTGTGAATTCCGGATAGGCCAGCACGTAAATCATGGGGCACCGTCCTGTTCGGATGGCGGATTGTCAACGCATGCAAACCGCGCACAGGTTTGACCCGGAAAGCACATGTTCTGAGAAACTGTCGGCGATCCGAAGAAACCATTGGGTGATTTCGCCGTTTCATGGCTTTCTGTCAAAAAAACAAGGCAGGTAAATAGCTTTGAGCAGCAGTGTGTTTGCCCGGGACCGGCGGAATGCCGGTGGCCCGAGGGTTATGTATATGACGGTTGGGCATATATGGACTGGTGCGGCCATTGTCGCGCTGGTGGTTGGTATAACGTTTGGCACTGGACCTGCGCAGGCCCAGTCAACGGCGGCTGACATCGTGCCCGACAACATCCAACCTCAAAACCAGCGGCCTGTGCCTTCGGTCACGGTCGCACGCGATCCCGGTGTTGAGCCTCCGCCCGGGTCCGAGAACCTGTTCGTTCGGGTTGGCACCGTTCGGATCGAAGGCGCGCTGCCCCAGATGGCGGACGCAAACGAGGCGTTCAAGGCTCGGCTGGAAGGGCGGCGCGTGGCGGTGTCCGAACTGTTCCGCGCAACCGGCGATCTGGAATTGGCCTATGCGGATGCGGGTCTGGTGTTGTCGCGAGTCATCCTGCCACAGCAGCAGGTGGTCGATGGCGGCACATTGCGGGTCGTGGTGATCGACGGGTTCATCCAGGACATCGACGCCTCTGCCGTGCCTGCACCCGTTCACAAGCGCATCGTTGATCTGACCAACCCGCTGATCGGCAAACGTGGTCTGACCCGGGGTGAACTGGAGCGTGCTCTTCTGCTGGCTGGTGACACTTATGGCATCGCGCTGGGCTCCACCCTGACCACCGGTTCGGTGCAGGGCGGTGTGATCATGGTTCTGGATGCGCGTTTCAAACCCTGGTCCGCGACCGTCGGATTCGACAACGCGGTCGAGGATGATCTGGGGCCATTGAGCTTCAATGCAGGGGTTGAGATCAACAGCGCACTCGGGTTGGGAGAGACCTTTTACGGCCGCATCGGCGGCACACCCAAAAGCCTGTTTGGTACCGATCCGCAAAACCGTGTGCTGGCATTGGGTGGGGTCATCCCCATTGGCCTCAGCGGCCTGACCTTCAACCTTGAAGGCACCAGCAGCCGGACACGCCCCGAAAACGTGCTGGTCCCAACCAACAGCGCTTATGACCGTCTGTCCGCCCGGCTCTACTACCCATGGGTGCGCTCGCGGTCCTTCAACCTGTCTTCGCAATTCATTCTGGACCGTACCAGCGACGAACAAAACCTGCTGGTTCTGGGCAACGAAGTGCCGATTTATCAGGACGAATTGAGCGTATTGCGCGCCACGCTTGTCGCCAACCGTACTTTTGACAACGGCTCCATCGCAAATGCCGAGGCCGTGTTTTCCCGCGGCATCGACGCATTTGGTGCACGTCGCGCCGGAGGGGGCGGAACGCCCCTGTCCCGTGCCGGGGCGGACTCCGTGTTTTCCAAATTCGTACTGGGTGCGGGTTACGCAAAGCCCTTTGAGAACGGGGTCAACCTAAGCGTTAATGCGCGATTGCAGACGGGTTTCGGCAATCCTTTGCTGGTGTCTGAGCAATTTAATGCCACCGGGGCGCAAGAACTTTCCAGCTTCAGCTCGGGCGCGATAAAAGGGGACAGCGGCTGGGTTGCTCGCGGTGAGGTGTCCAAGCAATACCCTGTCTCGGTGCAGGGGCTAGATATTGTGTTGAACCCCTATATGTTTGCCGCTTATGGTGTGGTGACACTAGAGAATCCCTCCATCGTCGAGCAGTCGACAGTAAAGGCGTCATCCTTTGGAATCGGAACTGAAATGTTCACCTCCGAAGACTCCCCGTTCCGTGCCGGTACGATCCGGTTGGAGTACGGATACGGGCGTCGTGACGACCGATTGCCGAACGGGTCCCGGTTCAACATCATGGCGATGCGCCGCTTCTGAGCAGGTTGCGCCGTGACCCGGCGCGACCTCATCACAACCTCTGCCGCATTGGCGCTGTGCGCCGGTATGGGCTGGGCCAATGACCTGCCCACTGGCGCGAACGTGGCGGCAGGGACGGTGGGCATTCAAACACCCTCTGCCCAGCAGTTGATCATCAATCAGTCCTCGACCGGCGCAGTCGTGAACTGGGACAGCTTTTCGGTCGGGCAGGGCGCGCGCGTCGACATTCGACAGCCATCCGCGCAAAGCGCGATCCTGAACCGGGTGACGGGCAATACAACCAGCGCGATACATGGTCAGATCAACGCGAACGGCCAGGTTCACGTGGTCAACCCGAACGGCGTGTTCATCGGACCCAATGGGCGGATCAATACAGGCGGGTTTGTTGCGTCCACGCTCGACATCTTCAACGACGACTTCCTGCGTGGCAATTACAGCTACCGAGGTACGAACCGGCCCGAGGCGGTAGAGAACCAAGGCCAGATTTCGATTGTGCCTGGGGGATACGCGGCGCTGATCGGCGGGCAGGTCCGCAATTCCGGCCTCATATCGGTTCCACTGGGGCGGGTCGGGCTGGCGGCAGGCGCTCAGGTCACGCTGGACTTCACGGGCGACCAGTTCCTGCAGGTTGGTTTGCCGGTCGACACGGATGACGAAACACTGGACGCATTGGTCGAAAACACCGGGACCATTGTGGCCAACGGCGGGCGGGTCGAGATGGTGGCCGCCAGCGCCCGCACAGCCGCGCGCAACGTGGTCAACATGTCCGGCGTCATCGAGGCGCGGACAGTGTCCGGCCGATCAGGTAGCGTTTTCCTCGGCGGCAGGGGCGGCAGCGTTCGGGTCAGCGGCCAGATCCGCGCCACCGCTGCGCCTGTGGTCGATGCCTCGCCCCGCCCTGTGTCGCGCGCAGAATATGGTGGCCGCGTCACGGTTGTCGGGAACGAGGTCTACCTGACCGGCGCAACCATCGAAGCGGATGGCGATGGCGCAGGTGACGGCGGATTGATCCGCATCGGTGGTGATTTCGAAGGCGCAGGCCCGCTGCCCCGCGCCATGCGCACGTTCATTGATGCCCAGACCAGCATCACGGCGGATGGTGGTGAAACCGGGGACGGCGGGCGGATCGCAATTTGGTCGGACCTCCTGACCGAATATGACGGCTGGATTTCAGCGCGGGGTGGGGCGCTGGCCGGGGACGGTGGCTTTGCCGAGGTCTCGGGCGAATTGGAATTGCTCTACCGTGGCCTTGCCGACCTGCGTGCGCCCAACGGGTCATTTGGTACGGTTCTGATGGACCCGACCGACTACACGGTTCCCGGCACGATTTCACCGGCAGCCCTGTCCGCTCAATTGGAACTGTCCGGCGTCACAACCGATACCACGCCCGCTGGTCCGGATGAGGGCAACGTGATCCTTGGACCGGACCCAAACGCGCCTATCACCCTGTCTTGGGCAGCTGAAACGGAACTGTTTGTGCGGGCCACAAATGCGGTCACGATCAACGCCAACATCACTGCGGCAGACGGAACTGTCACAATTGACGCTGACGGTGCAACGGATGGCGTTGGGACAGTTACGATTAATCCCAATGTAACGCTCGCACCCAGAGTGCTCAATCTGGTGGATGGAATCTGGGATCAAACTGGCACCCTGACGACGCTGAACGTGCCCGATTTCAGGATCAGCCAGGAGTTCTTCACGATGGTCCGCGCCATCGGTGGGGACGGCACGGCAGGAAATCCCAACCAGATCACGGATGCTTATGGACTACAGGCCATCGGTTCTTTCGTGGTGAACGATGAAAGCTACATCCTTGCCAACGATATCGATGCGACCGGAACCTCTGGCTGGAACAGAGACGATGGTGGCACTCTGGGCTGGAGACCGATTACCAACTTTTTGGGTAACCTCAACGGTGACGGGTTTACAGTCAATGGCCTGACAGCACTGCCCGATACAGGCTCTGGTGGGATGTTCAACCTGATAGGATCAGGGGCGACAGTTACCAATTTGCGACTGACCAACACGACGGTGAACGCCATCGGTGGCGGTCTGCTGTCCGTCCAAAACCGGGGCACGATTGACAACGTTTCGGTTGCAGGAACGATAACCACAAGCGGGGCCGCTCCGACTGGCGGGCTTCTGGGCACAAATGGAGTTGACGGAGGGGGCGTTTCCAGCGGCATCGTAACGGACAGCTTCTCCACGGCTGCTGTTAACATCAACACACCTGCATCCAGTGTAGCGTATAATGCGAACCACGGCGGTTTGAGCGGCGAAAACTTCGGGACGTTGGAACGCTCCAACGCGACCGGAACGTTCACGATGAACGACCAGACCACAGGCGGCAGCAGTTTCAGCATTGGCGGACTGACCGGAAACAACACCGGACTGGTTCAAGATTCCTACGCACAGGGCAACGTGTCCGTTACGAGCGTCGGAGCGGTTGTGAACGCAGCAGGCTTGGTCGGGGAGAACGCAGGCACCATCAATCGGTCCTATTCCAGCGGCGCGCCCAGCATCACTGGCACGGGATCGTTCACAACTGGCGGCATGGTCGCCACCAACTCCGGAACTTCCAGCCAGTCCTATTGGGATGCAACGTCTTCGGGACAGGCGACAAGCGCAACGGGCACCTCGCTGACGACGGCGCAATTCCAGAACACCCAAGGATTCTTCAACCTGGCCGGCTGGGATTTCACCAACGTCTGGGCTCCGGGCGGGCCGGGTGTATATCCCCGTAATTACACCACCAGCCCTGTTATCTTTGCTCAACCCAATGCGCTGACAGTGCAATACGGACAAACCAGCAGTGCCACGGCAACGGGCACCGTCAGTGGCGGGGCCAGCATCTATGCTTTCGGTCCCAGAAACGACACGCTGGACACCTCCGGCATCCTGTCCAGCCTGACATTTGCCAGTACCAATGCCGGATCGACGACGTTTTCAGTTGATACCACCGACCTGACCAGCACGCAGAGCCAGGTCTATGACGTCCTCGCCTTGGACGGCAGCGCAACGATTACCACCGCGCCCTTGACCGTCACAGCAAACGATCTGGGACGCACCTACAGCGACACATTCACGTTTGCCGGAACCGAGTTCACCACCACAGGTCTTGTGAGCGGCGACAGCGTGACCAGCGTGACCCTGACCAGCCCGGGCGAGGCAGCGAATGCGAGTGTCGGATCATACGCAATTACGCCCAGCAATGCGATGGGCTCGGGCCTCTCCAATTACACGATCACCTATGTCAACGGCACGCTGACAGTATCACCTGCGCCGCTTACGATCACGGCCAACGATCTGAACCGCGTCTACGGTGACGGCTTTGGTTTTTCCGGAACCGAGTTTACGGCTTCTGGTCTGGTGTTCAGCGGCGACAGCGTCGACAGCGTCACACTGTCCAGCCCAGGTGCCGTGCAGTTCGCGGATGTCGGAAGTTACGCGGTGACTCCCAGCAATGCGGTCGGAACCGGCCTGACCAACTACACGATCACCTATGTCAACGGGAACCTGACCGTTGCGCCCGCAGCCTTGACGATCACGGCCAACGATCTGTCCCGTGTCTACGGCGATGCGTTTGCGTTTGCCGGGACCGAGTTCTCGACCACGGGCCTTGTCGGCACAGACACCGTAGACAGCGTGACATTGTCCAGCACAGGCGCGGCCCAATTCGCAAATGTCGGGTCTTATACGACTACGCCTAGCAACCCGGTTGGAACGGGCCTCGCCAATTACACGGTCAGCTTCTCAAACGGAACGCTCAGTGTAACACCCGCACCGCTGACGATCACTGCTGACGCCTTGTCGCGCATCTATGGCGATACCTTCGCCTTTGTGGGGACCGAGTTCACGACCTCTGGCCTGCTTGGCACAGACAGCGTGGACAGCGTGACGCTGTCCAGTTCTGGCGAGGCGCAGTTCGCAAATGTCGGGACCTACGCAACAACGGCGACAAGCCCGGTTGGCACAGGTCTGGCGAACTACACGATTTCAATCGTGGACGGGTCGCTGTCGGTCACACCCGCACCGCTGACGATCACCGCTGACGCCTTGTCGCGCATCTATGGCGATACCTTCGCCTTTGTGGGGACCGAGTTCACGACCTCTGGCCTGCTTGGCACAGACAGCGTGGACAGCGTGACGCTGTCCAGTTCTGGCGAGGCGCAGTTCGCAAATG
>JBFOMB010000087.1:0-12283 GCA_040830545.1 Paracoccaceae bacterium
CAAACGAGCCCGATTTTGACCTTATTCGAACCGCAATCTCCGAACCACCAGACGCGACAGGGCATGCCTCGCGTGATGGTTTTGGAAGGCTGCCAGGATTGAAGATGAAAGACGAACTGACCCCCACTCAGCGCACTGATATTCGCGCCACGGACCTGCCCTCGAACCTGAAATCGGGGTTGGAGCCTTTGGCGGATCTGTCACGCAAGATGGCCGTGCTGGACGAAGCGCTGAACGCGCTGGCCGGGCTGGGCAATGAAAACACCGACCGTGCGGTGAGCCGCCTGCGCAAGTCATTGAGCGAGTTTGAACCCAGCGTGACTCTGCTCGGTCAGGTAAAGGCCGGCAAAACCGCGTTGGTGAATGCGTTGGCCGGGTGGTCCGATCTGCTGCCCTCGGATGTGAACCCGTGGACGTCGGTCGTGACATCACTGCATCTGGTGCCCGGCAGCCAGCCCGTCGAAACCGGTGCGCGGTTCCAGTTCATGACCGAAGATGAATGGGACCGTCTGCTGGACAAAGGCGGG
This sequence comes from Paracoccaceae bacterium, assembly GCA_040830545.1. GTDB lineage: Bacteria > Pseudomonadota > Alphaproteobacteria > Rhodobacterales > Rhodobacteraceae > HXMU1420-2. The sequence goes on from JBFOMB010000087.1 coordinate 528, forward strand.
CGTATTGGCGAGCTGGCCGACCGCGCCGGGGCCGAAAGTGAACTGCAGAAGATCCGCCAGCAAGTGCTGGACATGCGGGAAAAATCCCGCAAGCGGTTGGGCCGGAAGTTCGAATTGCTGTTGGGCCAGTGCCATGAATACAGCTATTTCGACAAGAACATGGTCGAACGCTACATTTGCTTGGGGGACGATTTTAACGACGCGCCCACAGGTGACGTCAGCGACGAACAGGGCCGTTTTGCGGATATCACCAAAACCGCAGATCTGTACCTGAACTCCAAGGCGTTGCCGACGCGCCTGTGCCTGCGTGATACGCCAGGCGTGAACGACACGTTCATGATGCGTGAACAGATCACCATTCAGGCCGTGCGCGACAGCAAGACCTGCGTTGTTGTTCTGTCAGCCCATCAAGCCTTGACCTCGGTCGATATGGGATTGATCCGCCTGATTTCGAACCTTGAAGGGCGGGATGTGATCATCTTCGTCAACCGGATCGATGAACTGGCCGACCCGGCACGTGAAATTCCCGAGATCGAGGCCAGCATTCAGCAGACACTGCGCGACCATCAAGGGCCTGAGGATGCGCAGATCGTATTCGGCAGCGCCTATTGGGCGAACAAGGCGCTGTCCGGAGGGTTGAACGAGATGCCGCAGGCCAGCGCCGACGCGCTTTTGTCCTGGGCCGCCGTACGTCTGGGCGCGGGCAGTGGCAATCTACCAGCGGCGGACATGGTCTGGGAACTGTCGGGTTTGCCCGCGCTTTACCGTGCACTGTCCGAACGCATCGCCGAAGACATTGGCGCGCGCCATATTGCCAAAGTGGCGGGGTCCGCCGTGACACTGGCCGGAAGCCTGCAAGCGGCCGAAGCCGTGACCATCAGCGGTGGCGAAGGCGCGGGCAAAATGAACATGTACGAAATCCGGACCGAGTTGAATGAGATCGCGAAGTACCACTTGCACAATCTCAAGTCCGATTTCGACAAGCTGATCCAGGAACATCACAACCGCGCAGACCGCGTTCATGCAAATTTCATCCAACGCGCCACCCATTCGCTGATCGAACATCTGGAACAACATGGCGAGGATGAGGTCTGGGAATACAGTCCGACCGGTTTGCGCATGCTTTTGCGCTCTGCTTACAACGTATTCGGATCGCGTGCTCAGGTGGCTGCACGTCAGTCCTACGAGGCGGCGATTGGCGATCTGGCCATGCTATATGCCCGTGCATTTGGCCCGGCGGTGGAAGGCATCGAAATCTCCATCCCTTCGGCACCCGAGGTTCCCGCACCTGTCGTTCTCGGACAGGCCATCGCGCTTGATTTCCGCGACGGCTGGTGGACGTCATGGTGGCGGCGCACCCGTGGATACAAAGCGTTCGCCAAGCGGTTCCAGAGCTTGATCGGGGCCGAGACCGAGGACTTCATGACACAATTGAAGACGGTCCAGACTTCGGAAATCCGGGACCAAGCCATCAGCACATTGAAAGAGTTCCTGGAGGAACAAAGCGATGTCCTGAGCAGCCTTGGCTCCACAGCCAGCGCGCGGGGCGGCGACGTACAGGAATTGTTCTACGGCGCAAGCGAGACGCAGCGCCGCAAGACACTGCAAAGCACTTTGGACACGCTGTCGCGATATGCGGCGTGAATTTCGGGGGAAATTATGGACATGACCGCACACAGAAAACCACGACTGGCCCTGATGGGTGAATTCAGCGCGGGGAAAAGCACGTTGACCAACCTCTTGCTTGGATCTGCTCCGTTGCCGACGCGTGTGACCGCCACCCGTCTGCCGCCCGTTTGGTTGAGTCATGGGGAAGGAACTGCGCAACGCGTGGATGCTCAGGGGCAGGTGCATGACATCAAACCCGGTGAATTGGGCGGCATCAGCCCGGACAGCACGCGGTTGGTGCGCCTGGGCGTCGCGTCCGAAATGTTGGAACTGTGTGATCTGATCGACTTGCCGGGCATATCCGACCCGAATATGCCCGCAGAGCTGTGGCAATCGCTGATGGATGAAACCGATCAGGTGATCTGGTGCACTCATGCGACACAGGCCTGGCGTCAGTCCGAAGCTGCGGCTTGGGACAACGTGCGGGACCGGGCAAAGGGTCCCAACGTGTTGCTGATCACGCAGATCGACAAGCTGACTACAGAGCGCGACCGCAACCGGGTAATGGCACGGGTGAAAGCGGAAACCGAAGGCCTGTTTGACGCCTATTTCGCGATATCACTGACGCAGGCTCTGTCTGCCGGGGACGATGTGGAGCAATGGGAACAGAGCGGCGCGCATGCGTTTACGAATTTCCTGATCGATGCGCTTCTGTCGCACGGCGGCGAGGTTGAGGACGCACCAGAACATGCAGTGACGCCCAGTTCCGACCCGGTTCAACCGACCCAAGCCATTTCGCCCAAGCGTGTCCGGAACCGGATTGGCGAACGCCTCCGCACACGCCCAGTGAACCCGGGTTTTGACAATCCTATTTTGCGTGATCTGAAAGTTGCCGGAGGGACCAGCGTATGACGGTTGGCGGCCATCTCGATACCCTTCGGGCTTCGCTGCCGGGGTGCACGCTGGTGGCCTATGGGGATGTGTCCGCGCAACTTGTGCTGCGCACCAGTACCGATTCTGCGTGGCCGCAGGAAAAACTGGACGATCTATGCAAATCCGGCGCGCGCCAGTTTGGTTTGGTTGACGCCATGTCTCCCTTCCGGCAGTCCGCCAATCCCACGCGTGAGGCCATTGTCACCACACGCCGGGACGTGCGCGTTTATGTTGGCGCACCGGGGGCGGCGGGCGATGTCCTGTGCTGCGTGTGCCGCAGCGGTATTGATACAGACCACGTTATTCACGAGGCCCGCGCGGCCCTTTCAAACCTTTTGGACCGGGATCAATGAGCCAGATTGTGCGACTACAGGTAACACGACCCCATACCCAGAAATCCCGGTTGAGCGACCGGATGAACGCCTTTGCCGGGGTGACACCCGAGGCTGAGGGCAACGGATTGGTGCAGGTGTTACGCCAGATAGACGAAACCATTTTGCCACGCGCGCTGACGGTGACAGCGGACACCGGGCACAGCCTGCGTTTGCTGGTGTCTAACCGCCGCCTGATGCGGGTGGAAACCGTCGGGTCGAACGCGGTTGCTGCGGATGCGCCGTCTGATCCGGACGAGGCTGCTGCGCAGTTTTCGGAGGCGTTGTCGGCGGTCCTGTCCGACGCTCAATCCGTACGTGTTTCGGCGACGCGTTACAGCACCGACGCGATTTTCTGGGACGTCGGGTGTGGGGCAGGGCGGATTGCTGCGCTGCTCGGCCTCATGCTGCGTCCCTTGGCACCGGCCCGTGCCCCCAGCGACCCGGAGAAGCTGCTCGCCCTCCACGCGCGGGCACGGGCCGAGTTGTCCACGTCAGGGCAGATCCTGAGCCACACCGCCTCGCCCGAGGCAGAACCGATGCTGGAGGCCCTGCTGACCTGGGTCAGCAACCACAATCAGACCAACGCAACCGTTTCTGGACGCGCGGATGACATCAGCTGCATTCCACTCGACGACGCGCTGGACGCGGTGATCATCCATCGTGCGGACGGCCAAACACTGGCCATTACGCCGTCTTCTGCGCGCGATACGCTGCTGTCGGCCTGGCATTCCGCCCGGGCTGCGATTGATGGAGCGGGCAAGGGGGGACATCGCCCGTTGCATTGAAACGGGACGGTTACACTGGACGCAATGCAGTCCCGGGCTTGATCCGGGACCTCTTGGCGGTCAGGTAGAGGCCCCGGATCAAGTCCGGGGCTGCGGATGGCGTTTTTCGCGAGTGAAGCGTTTACTTCTCTGACCCCGCCATCAACCGTTGCGGCGTGTATTCAATCACCGTCTTGCCATGCTGATTGACGATCCGGTTCTTCGTCCGCACCAGCCCCCGATCCGATTTCGAGGTCTTGCGCGCCTCGACCACTTCGATCTCCACATGGATGGTGTCGCCCACCATGATCGGGGCCAGCACGTTCATTTCCATGTTCAGAAATGCCAACCCGGTGGCCTGTCCGGTGGCATTCAATACCAGGCCTTCAGCTATCGACATCACGAGCATGGCCGGAGCGGCATGCCCGTCCATGGCGCTGTGTGACTTGCGGTATTCGGCGTCGATGAACAGGCTTTCCAGCATGCCGGACACGCCAACAAAGTTGACGATGTCTGGTTCCGTGATCGTGCGCCCATAGGTTTTGAACTGATCACCTGCGCTCAGTTCGTCCCAGTGAAATCCAGTGCCCAGCAGCCTCATCTTTTGTCCTTTTCCGTGCGATAGAGCCGCTGCATCACCAGCGGCGTCAGGTACATCGGGATCTGATAACATCCGATGAAGACGAGCAAGGGCGCGATGACCTCGGGCGGGAGCGATACGAAATAGAGCGACACGTTGCGGTTCCCGGAAATCACGCTGATTGCAGTCGCCTCGTCCCGTGGGACGCGGTGCTTTAGCGCGCGCCACGCGACAAACTGCGCCCCGAAATTGGCGATAAAGGCCAGCGCCAGCCACACCGCGAAACGGGTCGTGTCGTCAGCAAACCCTTGAGACACGGCCTCCATCAATCCGATCACAAACACGGCGAGTGCGATGGCTGACGCGCCTTCCATCCGGCGCAGCGTGTCGGGGGACGGGTTTGGGAAAAGCCGGTGGCGTGTGGCCAGAGCCGCGGCAGTGGTAAGGGTGATTGTCAGGAACAGGCGCAAGGCCGCCGCGAGGACCGCTGAAGGATCACCGAATGCAGGCACAGCCCAAAACACGGGCACCACGGTCAGCGGCAGCAATGCAGTGCCGATCACCATCAAACGCAAAGCAGCGTTGGGTTCGACGCCCATCATCATGCAGATATTCGGGCTGCCCACGATGGAGGGCGCCGCCAGCATCAACATCAGGGCGAGAATGTAAGGTGAGGTTTGCCAGCCGAGCAGTACCGCTCCGCCAATCAGCAGCAGGGGGGCCGCGAGCTGCAACAAAAGCACGGCAAGCAATGTGCCCCGAAGTTGCGTCAGCGACCGCAGTACTGCGCGCGGCTCCATCCGCAGGACCGACACAAAAAGCAGCATTACCACCAGTTGCGGCATCCATGGCCGCATGGCCGAGGCGAGGGCGGGCACCGCAATGCCCACCACCAGCCCGCCGATCAGGACATAAGGACCGTGCCGCGCCGCCCAGTCCAGCGGGTTCATGTGATTAGCCCCCCGGTCGGGATCGGATGTTGTCGGGCAACCACGTGGCCAGTTCCGGGAAGGCGATCAGTACAAACACCATCAGCACCATGATCAGGAACATCGGGATCGCAGCCTTGGCGATATAGCTCATTTCGTGGTTGGTCATGCCTTGCAGCACAAACAGGTTGAATCCAATCGGCGGTGTGATCTGTGCCATCTCAACCACCACAACAATGAAAATACCGAACCAGATCAGGTCGATCCCGGCCTCGCGTACCATCGGCTCCACCACCGCCATGGTCAGAACGACCGAGGAAATGCCATCAAGGAAACAGCCCAGGATGATGTAGAAGACCAGAAGAACCATCAGCAGTTCAAACCGAGTCAGTTCCATCTGCGCGATCAGATCCGCCAAACCGCGTGGCAACCCGGTAAAGCCCATGCTGAGCGAGAGGAACGCAGCCCCTGCCAGAATGAGCGCGATCATGGCGCTGGTGCGGGTCGCGCCCATCAGGCTTTCGGAAAAGGTTTTCCAGGTCAGCGACCCTTGGCTGGCTGCCAGGATCAGCCCGCCGATCACGCCAAAGGCCGCAGCCTCGGTTGCAGTGGCAAAGCCCAGATACATCGACCCGATCACAACTGTGATCAGCAGGATAACCGGGATCAGAAAGCGCGAGTTCTGGATTTTCTCCGAAATCGTCATTGCCGGTTCTGCGTCCGGGTTCCACTGACGCGACACGAAGGAGGAAATCGCGACGTAGGCCATGAACATCGACGCCAGCACGAGGCCCGGCAGGATACCAGCAAAGAACAGCTTGGAAATGCTTTCGTTGATGGTCACGCCATAGACGATCAAGGTCAGCGAGGGCGGGATCATCAGACCTAGTGTGGCCGCCCCGGCCAGCGTGCCGATGATCATGTTCTCCGGATAGTTTCGCTTGCGCAGTTCCGGGATCGACATTTTGCCCACCGTGGTCAGCGTCGCAGCGGAAGAGCCGGAGACGGCGGCAAAGACCGTACAGCCCACGATGTTGGTGTGTACGAGCCCTCCGGGCAGGCGCGCCATCCACGGGGCGAGGCCCCGAAACATGTCTTCGCTCAAACGCGTCCGATAGAGGATTTCGCCCATCCAGATGAACAAGGGCAGGGCCGCCAGTGTCCAACTGGACGAGGCCGACCAGATCGTGGTTAGCATGACGTCGCCTACAGGGCGCGTCGTGAACAACTCCATCCCGACCCAGGCCACGCCGATCAGCGCCAGTCCGACCCAGACGCCCGTGCCCAGCAGCAGAAAGAGCACGAACAGAAACAGAATGATGATTGAGACGTCTTCCATGGGCCTACTCCGCCTGCATATCGACCGTGTCGCGGATGATGCGATGTTTGCCGGTCAGCAGTAGGTGAATGAGATTGTCAGTGAGCGCGATGGCCAGAATGACACCACCCGCCAGCATGACGCTTTGCGGAATCCACAGCAGCGTCTTGTCCTGTTCCTGACTGATGTCGCCAAACTTCCAGGACCAGTACACGAAGCGATTTGCGTAGTAGACGAAGTACCAGCCGATTGCTGTGCCGATGGCAAAACACCATGTCTCGATCACCCAGCGGACACGCGGACCAACGGCGTTCAGCAGGATCGAAACGCGGATATGCGAGCCACGGTTGAGTGCATGGGCGAAGGCCAGAAACGATGCGGCAGCCATGAAATAGGCGACATAGGCCGGTGCACCCGGGAAAACCTCGCCCGTCCACCGGGCCAGCATCTGGATCACGATCAGCGACAGGATCGCAATCAGACAACAGGCGGCCAGAACGCCAGCGGCAGTGTAAAGCGTGTCCAGCACGCGGCGGAGCAGCGACATATCAGTCTCCGTAGAACGGGGCGGCGGAGCGTGGCGGAATTGTCGACAACTCCGTCATTTTTCGTTGACGAAAAATGGTCCCCGCCGCCCGCGCAGTGCTTATTTGGAGGCGTTGAACGCGTCGACGATGGCCTGACCTTCGGCACCTGCGGCTTCCAGCCACTCGGACGTCATGGTCTTGCCGATCTCCTGCAACTCGCCCTTCATGGTGTCGGAGGCAGGCGCAACCGTCATACCTCCGTCCCGCAGACCCTGCAGGGTGAAGCCGGTGTATTCCTTCGCGCGCCACGTGCCTGCGTATTCCGCGATGTCCGCGCAGGCTGTGATGACGTTCTTGTTCGCGTCGCTCACACCGCCCCAGACGTCAGAGTTCACCATGATGTAGTTGCGTGGCAGCCAGGCATCGACTTCGTAGAAATAGTTCAGCGATTCCCACACCTTGCGATCATAACCTGTGGCCCCCGAGGAGACCATGGAATCCGCAACGCCAGTCGCAAAGGCCTGGCTGATTTCAGCCGCTTCAATGGTCACCGGCAGCATGCCTGTCAGTTCGGCCAGACGTGAAGTGGCGTTGTTGTACGAGCGGAACTTGATGCCCTTCATATCCGCGACCGAGTTCACCTCGTCCCGGAAATACAGGCCCTGCGGCGGCCACGGGACGGCGTAAAGCAGCGTCAGGTTTTGCTCTGCCAGCAGCTTTTCAATCGCAGGCTTCGCCGCGGCCCACAGCTTGTCCGCGTCGTCAAAGGACGTCGCAAGGAACGGAACCGAGTCAAAGCCAAACAGCGCGTTTTCGTTCTGGTGCCCGGACAGCAGACGCTCGCCAATCGGAACCTGACCGGTCTGGATCGCGCGTTTGATTTGCGCGCCCGGGAACAGCGAACCCGAGGGGTGCGTCACGATCTCAATATCGCCGCCAGTGCCGGTGGTCACGCATTTGGCAAATTCTGCCCCGGTCACCGAGTGGAAGTTCGACCCGGAATAGGCCATCGGCATATCCCATTTTTCGGCCATCGCGGGTGCAGCCGCGGCAGCGGTCAGCGCGGTGGCCGCCAACAGGTTCGTGATTTTCTTCAGCATATTAACTCCCTTTCTTCACGTTGATCCGCCCCTGTGTCTGGGGCGGTTTTTCACGTCACATACCGCGCCGGATCATAGGCGCGCATGTCCTGGTTCGGGGTTTTCCCCGACATCATTTGAGCCAGCAGCAACCCGGTGCGTGGGCCGCCGGTCAGGCCGATATGGTGGTGTCCAAAACCCGGATAGGCACCTTTCAGACCCGGCACCTCTCCGATCACGGGGATCGAATCCGCCGGGGCCGGTCGGTGGCCCATCCATTCTTCTTCACGCTTCCAGCTTATCCCCGGCAACGCCGCCTGCACACTTTTTTTCAACAATTCCAGCGGCGCACGCGACGGCGGTGCATCCAACCCGCCAAATTCGACAACGCCAGCAAGGCGCAACCGGCCTTCCATCGGTGTGGCCACAAACTTGCCCGAGGCGACCATGACCGGCGATTTTGGCATGACCGAAGGTTCCCAAAGTTCCAGATGGTAGCCCCGTTCACTTTCCAGCGGCACTTCAACGCCTAGCTTGCGAGCCAACCCGCCGGACCACGCGCCGGTCGCGACCAAAACAGTGTCACAAGGGACGGTTTCGCCCGCTGCGCGCACGCCGGTCACAGCGCCGTTTTCGCGAACCACATCCTCCACATCTGCTTTGATCAACCGACCGCCCTGCGCCACCACGTGGTCCGCCAGCGCGGTCACGTAGGCCCCGGGGTCCGAGATGCGGCCATGGTTGCCCAGTCGTGTCGCGAATTTTAGATGGGGTGCAAAGGCAGGGTCATAAGCGCGGAAGGCGGGTTCGTCCAATTCGTCCCACTCAAACCCGTTTTCCCGCCGAATTTGCCACCCCAACGCGTCACCCTCGTAGTGCGCCCGGTCATTGTAGATGAACAGATAATCCGAAGGCACAACCCAGCGTTCCGCCCCGGTGCCGCGCGCCAAGGCCTGATGATCGGCGAGGCTGTCGCCAACAATGCCCGTGACCGCCCGAGCAGTCTCACGGGCATCATCCGCATTTGCGCGGCGCAGGTATTTGATCAGCCACGGCAGCAGGCGCGGCAGGTAGCCGTACTTCAGGAACAGTGGCTGGTTGCGGTAAAACAGCATACCGGGCGCCTTGCGGATCAGGCCGGGCATAGTGACCGGCACCATGGAGCAGCTGGCCAGCCCCCCGCCATTGCCATAGCTCGCCCCGCCGGCCGGGCCGACCCGGTCGATCAGCGTAACGCTGTGCCCCTCGCGTTGCAGCCAAACAGCGGTCGAGACGCCCGCAATCCCGGCCCCAATGATCGCAACGTTTTTGCGTGTCTCCGTCATGCGCGCATTGCCTGCTGGGTTTGGCCAACGGCCAAACGGTTCAGCTTGTCCACATCCGGACGGTTGCCCAATCCCGATCCGCTGGGCACGATCACCCGTCCTTCCTCGATCCGGAAGGGTGTCTCCAGAATATCCTCTGCCAAATAGTACGTCGCTTGATAGAATTCGCAGCCCAGATCGATCTCGGGTGTCGCCGCGATCATATGTGTGCCTGCCAGATGGGCCAGCCCGGCCTCGAACATGTCACCGCCATAGGCGCTTAGCCCATTGGTGGCGGCCATGCGGGCCACGTCCTGCGCGCGTGTCAGGCCACCGCTTTTCATGATCTTCACGCTGACGCCGTCGCAAATTCCTTCGCGCACTGCCCGGGCCATATCCTCGGGTCCGAACACGCTTTCATCTGCTAGAAGCGGAACGTCGATGATACCCCGCAGCCGCGCCATCATCGCGAATTGATCCGCGCGGACAGGCTGTTCGATAAAATCTGGCGCAAACCGGGCAACGTCACGCACGCGGGCAGGGGCCTCTTCAATCGACAGACCCTGGTTGTAGTCGACCCGCACGCCGAATTCGGGGAAATCCGCCCGGATCCGTTCCAGCCGCTCCATGTCAAATGCATGGGTCTTGAACCCGGTCTTCAATTTAATCAGGCCGACGCCATCCTCGCGCAACCGCTGCATCAGGTCGATGTCAGCGGCAAAATCCGGGTTTGCGATGGAACAGCTGAGCGGGATGCACCCGCGATAACGGCCACCCAACAGCGCCCAGACCGGCAGATTGGAAATGCGGCCTGTGAGGTCCAGGAGTGCCGTTTCCAACGCCGCCTTCGCCTCGGTACAGTGGGCCACCGCGCGGGCGGCGTCCCGTTGGATGCCCGTGCGGTCGGCAACGGTTCGCCCTATGACATGAGGTCGAATGTAGCGATCCAGCGCGGCGAGACTGGCCTCGGGCGTGCCAGTGAAGACGGACCAGCACGACGCCTCGCCCCAGCCTTCGCTGCCATCCTCGCTGCGCAGACGCAGAACGACGATTTCGCAACTGCCCTCGATCGCGCCGATCCCGTGGTCGCGGCGTGAGACGACCGGCAGGGCCAGATGCCACAAATCCATGGCAACGATTTTCTGTTCCAGATCGTTCAAGGAGGCCCCCGGGGTGTGATTGCCCATACCCTGCCAAGCCATTCTTATCATTTCCAATACTAATTCATTCGTCAGTCATCAGGAAAAATGATATTTGGTTCAAATGTCCCTGCGATTCCGACAGCTACAGGCATTTCACGCCACGGTAGAAACCGGCACAGTGACCGGTGCGGCGGCGCTATTGGGGATTTCCCAGCCCGGTGTGTCGAACCTGCTGGCGCAGTTGGAACAGCACACGCGGTTCAAACTGTTCGTGCGCAGCCGTGGGCGGTTGTTGCCCACGCCCGAGGCGGATGTGCTGTTTCACGAGGTCGACATGGTGGTGCGTGGGCTGGACCATGTCAGTCAGGCCGTGCAGGACTTGCAGAACAAGCAGGCCGGGCAGTTACAGGTCGCGACACAGCACTCGATCTCCTTCGGTTTCATGCCACGTCTGATTGCCGAATTCGCGCGGGACCGGCCCGACCTGTCGATTTCATTCCAGTCGCAATATTCGGTGAAAATACAGGAATGGGTTCGCGCCGGGTTGTTTGAGATTGGGGTATGTGAATTGCCGCTGATCCATGACGGGCTGGACGCGCGGGTGTTTCACGTCGAAACCCTGCTGGCACTGCCCGAAGACAGCGAGTTGGCTCAGCATGATGTGCTGACACCCGAACTGCTGGAAGGTGAGCCGTTTCTGGTCATGGGGCCGGAACATATGACCCACCGACGCACACGCGAGGCGTTTCATACGGCGGGCGTGCCCTGGAACACGCGCGTCCATTCGCATCTGTTCAAAAACCTTTTGGGATTCGTGAAAGAAGGGATGGGCGTGGCGATCCTAGACCCGTTTGCACTGGACTTCGATTTCGAAGGCGGGTTCATCACACGGCCCTTTCGGCCCCGGATCATGATCGACATGGCGGTTATTACAACCAAGGTACAGCCGCTATCCGCCGTGGGGCTGGCATTTCTGGAGCGTTTGAACACGGCACTTGCTCATTACGAAACCTCGGCTTGAGGCAAGGGCAATTCGTGGACGAATTGCCTGCAAATTGTCGACAATTTGCTTGCGCGCCTAGCGGCGACGCAGCAGGTAAATGTCCATGATCCAACCGTGTTGCGCCCGTGCCTCTGCCCGCTTGGCAATGATCTGGTCGGCGATTTCGGACACAGGCCCATGCATCAGGATTTGTTG
>JBFOMB010000088.1:0-2793 GCA_040830545.1 Paracoccaceae bacterium
GATGAAACAAAGGCCAGGAGGTCCCGGATCAGGTCCGGGCCGGCGTGGCGGCTGTGGACCCGTTGAAAAACGTGTAACCCGACGATCAGATCCGGGAAGACATCCCCTTACGTCGTAAGACGCAACCGGTCAATGGCGTAGAGCCAGATCGCCCCCATCCCGCCTGCACCCAGAAGATAGGGCAGGCGCAACGCCGCCTCGCGCCCCATCTCCGGTTCCGCTGCTGCCACGATCCAGCCGCCCAGCAATGCGCCGAACGGCATCATGCCCCAGCCGAAAAAGCGATAGAGGCTGTTGACCCGTCCCAACAGGTCATCCGGGATCAGCCGCTGGCGATAGGACACCGTGACCACGTTCCACAAGAGCGCGCCAAACATCTCCACAAACAGCGCCACGGCCACCAGATAGGGCGACCGTGCCACCCAGATCACCGCAATGGCCGCCCCGATCAGCACCAGCGACACCAGCAGCGATTGCCGCTGCCCCAGCCGGTCCGCCAGCCTCGGGCACAACAGCCCGCCCAGAACGCCCCCCGCCGCACCAGCGGTCAGAAGAAACCCATGCCCCGCCGCGCTCAGCCCCAGCAGTTCCTGACTGACCAGAACCAGCATCGTCACCGTCATCAGCGCAATCGCATTCATCAACCCCAGCATGATCGCCAGTTGCAGGATCGTCCGATGCCCCAGCATCCACACGATGCCCTCCCGCGCCTCGACGACCAATGACCGACGCGCCGGCTGCAACCGGGGCGCAATCGCCATGCAGGCCACCAATCCTGCGGCAATCGCAAAGGTTGCCGCGTCCAGCAGGAAGGGCGCAGGCACCGCTAGCGCGATCAGCAGCCCTGCCAAAGGCGGCCCGACAAAGCTGCCCATCACCTGCTCCACGCTCCAGATCTGCCCGTTCGCGCGCTCCAGCGCATCACCGGGCACCACGGCGGGCAGCACAGTTTGCGCTGCATTGTCTCGGATCACCTCTGCCGCGCCCAGCAGAAAGGCCAGCGCGGAAATCGCCGCAATATAAAGCCCCTCTCGCGCAGGCGGAAAGTCAGGCGCGCTCAGGATCACGGCAATCACCCCGCAGGTCAGCACCGTGCGCACCAGGTCCGCCTGTACCATCAACCGCCCCCGATCCAGCCGGTCGGTCCAGACGCCAGCCGGGATCGACAACAACAGCCAGGGCAGGCGCGTGGCAAAAGCCACCATCGCGATCAGCATCGGATCGCGCGTGATCAGTGTGGCGAGCCACGGAAAGGCCAGCGCCGATACCCCGTCCCCGAGGTTCGAAATGGCAGAAGACGAAAACAACAGGCGAAAATCGCGAAGGGACCAAAGACGTGTCATGGCGCCATCAGCATGGGCAGGGCAGGGGAAGTCAACCGGCCCCGCGCAACTTTCCGCTTTACACCGCGCACCCTTTGCCCTAGCGGACGGCCCATGATCGACCAGACGCATATCCGCATCCTGCGACGCCGACGCCACAACGCGTAACGGCTTTCGATCTCTTATGCGCTGCAAAAGGCGCAACTCTCTCACAAATCACTGTTCATCTTGTTGACGACACCGCCATTCGTGAGTCACTCACAGGGTCTCGACACCAAACAAGGGAAGATCCACATGATCCCGTCTCTTCTGCCGACCTATAACCGCGCGCCGCTCACATTCGTGAAAGGCGAAGGCGCCTGGCTGATCGAGGCGGATGGCCGACGTTTCGTGGACCTTGGCGCAGGCATTGCCGTGAACGTGCTGGGCCACGCGCACCCGACACTGGTGCAGGCGCTGACCGATCAGGCGGGTGCGCTCTGGCACACGTCGAACCTCTACCAGATCCCGCAACAGCAGGCGTTGGCGGATAAACTGGTCGATCTGACCTTTGCCGACACCGTGTTCTTCTGCAACTCAGGGACCGAAGCCTGCGAATTGGCCATCAAGATGGCGCGCAAGTACTGGAACGACAAAGGCCAGCCCGAAAAGGCCGAGGTGCTGGGCTTTGACGGCTCTTTCCATGGCCGCTCCTCCGCAGGTATCGCTGCGGCAGGCGGCGAGAAACTGACCAAGGGCTTCGGCCCGCTCCTGCCGGGCTTCCGGCATCTGCCCTGGGGCGATCTGGACGCGGTTCGGGCTGCGATCACACCAGAAACCGCAGCGATCATCGTCGAACCCGTGCAGGGTGAAGGCGGCATTCGCCCGATGGAAGACGGCCACCTCAAGGCCCTGCGTGAGATCTGCGACGACCAGGGCCTGCTCCTGATCCTGGACGAGGTGCAATGTGGCGTGGGCCGTACGGGCAAACTCTTTGCGCATGAATGGGCAGGTATCACACCCGACATTATGATGGTGGCCAAGGGCATCGGCGGCGGCTTCCCCCTTGGCGCCGTGCTGGCCACCGAAGAGGCCGCATCGGGCATGGTCGCAGGCACACACGGGTCCACCTATGGCGGCAACCCGCTGGGCTGCGCGGTGGGCTGCGCGGTGCTCGACACCGTCGCCGACGACACTTTCCTGGCCGAGGTCAGCCGCAAGGCAGGACATCTGCGTCAACGACTCGAAGCACTGGTCGCCGCCCACCCGGATGTGTTCGAAGGCGTACGTGGCGAAGGTCTGATGCTGGGCCTCATGTGCAAGGCCCCCAATGTGGACGTGTTGAACGCAGGGTATGACGCGCAGGTGATCACCATCCCCGCCGCCGACAACGTACTGCGCATCCTGCCGCCGCTCACCATCACCGAGGCTGACATGGACGAGGCCGTCGCCCGCCTCGACACCGCCGCCACCAACGTGAAACCGGCTTGAC
>JBFOMB010000089.1:0-14971 GCA_040830545.1 Paracoccaceae bacterium
AACCTGGTTGAGCTGATCGTAGGTGATGTACCCCTTTTCCCGTGCCTCGGCGATCATCTTCTTGACCGCGGCCTGGCTCATATCGAGAGAGATTTCGGGTTCCTGCTCGTCCGGCTTGCGATCCTCGGCGGTGTCTTTGGCGGCCATCTAAGTCCTCCTGGTCGGGGATGAAGTGATTCGGGCTATGCGAATCAATAGCGCTCTCGGCTGATTCGGCTACCCATCTAGCTGAAATTCCTAAGAGGGGCCTTAGGGAAAGGTGTCAGTGTTGCCTTTTGGAATACGTAATCTTGTCCAGCAGATTGTCGAAGGCTTCGCGTTCATTTCTGTTGATTCGGGCACCGTTTTCTCCGGTTTCGTATTCAGCGGTATCTTCGAACTGACTGCGCATGGCGCGGTTGTGGGCCTCTGCCGCCTGGCTGAGCCGCCAGGTCAACGCTTCGTCCGACACGCTGTCCAGATCCTCGACCGCCTCGGCGATTTCTGCATCCAGTCCGCGCGCTGCATCCATCTTGGCGAACTCCTCGCTGAGCGTCATGCGCGCAAGGTCGTGGTCGTCAGGGCGACGGAGGCAGGGAATGACAGCCACATGGCGTTGGGCCATCAGGTTTTCAAGGGCGGGTTCGCCAATTTCACCCGCAACCGCGTCCCGCAGCGCACGGTCGGCGGTGGTGTTGCGCAACAGCGCGTCCCGTAGGGCACCGTAAGAGGGGTTCGTGCAATGCATGTTTTCGAGACGCGCTTCGAATTCGGGCAGGACATCCGGCACGGTGATCAGCACGGCCAGAATTGTGGCTTCGCGCATCTGCGCCTCGGTCGCCGGGTCGGACGCAGCCAGGGCAGACGCGCGTGTCCCGGCCAGCGCGGTTGTCGGGGCCTTCGGCCCTCTCCGCCCTTTGGGCGTCCATTGCGGCGTGAAAAGTTCGCGGCGCAACTGGTTGATTTCCTGCCCGTAGTGGCTGCGCAGGGAAGGGTCTTTGATGGTCTGGATTTTCTCTCGCAGGGCCTTGTCCAGCGCCGCCTTGCGTTCGGGACTGTCAAACACCTTGCCTTCGGTTTCACGTTGCCACAGCAGGCTGACCATCGGGCGGGCCTGATCCAGCAGGGTTTGCATGGCATCGCGCCCCTCGGACCGAATGATGTCGTCGGGGTCCTTTCCACCGGGCATGACGGCAAAGCGTAGGGATTTTCCGGCCTCCAACAGCGGCAGCGCCAGATCGATCAACCGCATCGCTGCACGAAGGCCTGCCGTGTCCCCGTCCAGCGCGATCACCGGTTCGTCCGAGACACGCCACATCAATTGCAGCTGATGGTCCGTCACCGCCGTGCCCAACGGCGCAACCGTAGAGCGAAACCCGGCCTCGGACAGGGCGATGACGTCCATGTAGCCTTCGGCCACCACCAGCATCTGCCCTTTTCCCGCAGCCTCGCGGGCGGGGCCGTGGTTGTAGAGGCTGCGGCCCTTGTCAAACAGCTCTGTCTCGGGCGAGTTCAGGTATTTTGCGCCGTCATTCGGGTCCATCGCCCGCCCGCCAAAGGCCATGGCGCGGCCACGGGCATCGCGGATCGGGAACATGATGCGGTTGCGGAAGGTGTCATAGGGTTTGCCACCCTTCTGGCTGGGCTTGGCCAGACCAGCGGCAAGGATCAGCTCCTCCTCCACCGATTTGCTGCGCAGGTGGTCCCACAGAACCTGCCAGCCATCCGGGGCAAAGCCGATTTCCCACCGCTCCAACGTTTCTGCCGACAGACCGCGCCGGGTCAGGTAAGCACGCGCATCGCTTGCGGCCCCGGTGCGTAGTTGCAGGCGGAAAAACTGAACCGCCTGTTCCATCACATCGGCCAGTTGGCTGCGCCGGTCGGCCTTTTCCTGCGCGCGCGGGTCACGGGCGGGCATCTGCATTCCGGCCTCGCCGGCCAGAATTTCAACCGCCTCCATGAAGCTCACGTTTTCGGTTTCGCGCACGAAGGAAATTGCGTCCCCTTTGGCGTGACAGCCAAAGCAGTAATAGTAGCCCTTGCGGTCATCCACATGGAAAGACGCGGTTTTTTCTTGATGGAAGGGGCACGGCGCCCACATGTCGCCCTTGCCCGGATTGGACTTGCGCTGATCCCACATGACCTTGCGCCCGGCAACCTGCGACAGGCTGAGCCGGGTGCGCAATTCATCCAGAAAGCCCGGGGGCAGCGACATGGGCACTCCAATACAGGCCCCGAGTCAGGGGCGTATTTGACCCGGTACCCTAGGCATATTGCGATCAATTAGAAAGACCGGGACGATCCCGATTGCGTCAGGGTCAGCCCTGCTGAAGACAAAGTTCCTGCCACGCCTGTCCCAGGTCTTTTTTGCGCACATCACGCATTTTCTGTTCATAGACCCAAGGCGTCATGATCGGGATGGCCGCGTTGTAGTTTTCGGGCCAGGTCGGGTTGCCGTCAGCAATGTGTTTCGCGACATTGCGTTCCTTGACCTTGTCCAATCGCGCCTGCTGGATCGCGGCCACGATCTGCGCCTGATAGCCACAGCTTTGTTCCTTGCTGTCTGCGGCAAAGGCTGGGCCAGCCAAAAGGCTGAGAGCAAGAGCATAGCGGATCATCTGGGCACCTCCGGAATCAGTTGCACGTAACCTAGCCGCGCGCGGCGACAGCTTCCATCGCGGATTTCAAATCGTGAACCAATGTGGCGGCCATTGACCGAAAGACGAGGATCAGGAATCGGTCTGATGCCTCGCGCGTGATCGACGCCTGCATGTGCATCAGTTGCGTGCGGGCCGTGGACCCGACCGGAAACACGGTTTCGCGCAGGTCGATTGGCACCAGACGGGCCAAAATATCATCCGCCTGGTCTCCTGTCAGGTGCACCGCCGCCCAGGCATCGGACTGATCGGCTACGGCCATATGTGCGGCCAGACACTCGTCCGGGGTTACACCTGCCAACAGGGCCTGCCCCCGCCCAAACCATAAGATACGCGCGCCGTCGCCCTGCCCCGTGGTCAGCGGTGCCGGCCACCTCAGCCCGTGCCCATCCTCCAGTGCCTTATACGCTGTCGCTTCGGTTCCGTGAAACAGGCTGAGCGTGGTCATCACACCCATCTCGACCTCGGTCACAGTCAGGTTCGCCACCCGTACCGGCAACAGGCCGGCACAAGGCGTTTTTGCATAAAGATCTGCAATCGGATCAGCCACGCACGCGCCCTCCTTCAGGGTCCAGGAACACTGGGTTCACCACCTCGCACAGGGCCTCGATCCCGCGCACATGATCCACCATCTTGACCGTCTCACCTATCCGCTCCGGGCCATAGTGCAGGAAGCCCAGCGCAATCACGCTTTCCAACGTCGGTGAGTAACAGTTCGAGGTGACATAGCCCTGATGGTTCACCCGCACTGGATCCGCGTCCCGCGCATATAGATGCGCGCCTGCGGTCAGCATTTTCACCGCGCCCACGGGTTTCAACCCGACCAGACGCGCGCGCCCCTGGTCCATAAGCCCCGGACGTTCGGACATGCGTTTGCCGATGCAGTCCTTTTTCTGCGACACCATCCGCTGCATGCCGATGTCAAAGGCGGTCACGCGGCCATGAATCTCGGCATGGGTGATGAATCCCTTTTCGATCCGCATGACATTGAGCGCCTCCATCCCATACGCCCCGCCGCCCATCTTTTCAGCCTCTTTGACCAACGCGCGGAACAGGCTGTCACCCCACCGCGACGGCACGGCCAGTTCATACCCCATCTCGCCCGAGAAGCTGATGCGGAACAGGCGCGCCTTCACACCCAGCACAGACACCGGACCGCACGCCATGAACGGCCAGTCCACGTTGGACACCAGTTCATCCAGCACAAGGTTCAGAAAATCGCGCGCCTTCGGTCCAGCAACGGCAAACTGCGCCCACTGCTCGGTGACCGAGGCAAAGCGCACTTTCATCTGTGGCGCGTGACATTGATGCACAAAATCCAGATGGCGCATGACCTCGCCTGCGGCTGCGGTGGTCGTGGTCATGAGGAAGTGGTTTTCCCCCAGCCGCGCGGTGGTGCCGTCATCCATCACGTGCCCGTCTTCGCGCAGCATCAGACCATAGCGCGTCCGCCCCACCTTCAGCGTGCTGAACATGCCGGTATAGACTAGGTCCAGAAACGCGCCAGCATCCGGCCCCTGCAGATCAATCTTTCCTAGGGTCGAGACGTCGCAGACCCCCACGCTCTGCCGCACCATATTGACCTCGCGGTCACAGGACTGCCGCCAGGTCCGCTCGCCGTTGCGCGGGAAATAGCTGGGGCGATACCACAGCCCCGCCTCGATCATCGGCGCGCCCATCTCCTTGCTCGCGGCATGGCTGGTCGTGAACCGTTCCGGCGCAAATCCGTCCCCCTGCCCGCCCGCACCCATGGCCGCAATCGACACAGGTGTGAACGGGGGGCGAAACGTGGTCGTCCCGGTTTCAGCCACATCCCGGCCCGTGGCATCCGCCAGCACCGCCAACGCCGCAACGTTCGAGTTCTTACCCTGATCTGTCGCCATCCCTTGCGTCGTGTACCGCTTCATATGCTCGACCGAGCGGAAGTTCTCCCGCGCCGCCTGCGCCACATCCTTGACGGTCACGTCATTCTGGAAATCCAGCCACGCGCGCCCCTTGCCCGACACGGCCCATAGCCGGTCGGGCTGATACGGCGCGTCCTCGGCCTCGGGCAGGTCCACCTCTGGCGCAGAACGCTCCAGCGCCTGCAAGGCCCGCCCGGCGGCTGCCAACCCATCCCGCAGGCAGCCATCCGTCGAAAATACCCCGTTACATGCCCCTGCGGCGATCAGGCCCGGCACCGCGTCGTCCTTGGGCACAAAGGCCAGCAACTCATCATTCCACACCGGTCGCGCACCCATATGGCAGGTCAGATGCACGGTCGGGTTCCACCCGCCTGCCACTGCCAGGCAATCCGTCTGAATGCGCTCCTCGCCGCTGGCCCGGCGCACGGTAATGCTTTCCAGCCCGCGCCGCCCTTGCGCATCACAGACCTGCGCGCCCCGGATCACCGGGAACAGATCGCTACTGGGCCCGTCATGGCGGCTGTCGATCAGCGCAGCCACATGTATCCCGGCCTGCGCCATATCCCGTGCCGTGCGGTAGGCGTTGTCATTGGTGCCAAACACGGTCACGGCCTTGCCCGGACTGACACCCCAGCGATTCAGATAGGCCCGCATCGCACCGGCCATCATGATCCCCGGACGGTCATTGTTGCGAAACGCCACCGGGCGCTCCAACGCACCCGCCGCCAGCACGGTCTGTTTTGTCACGATCCGCCAGAAGCATTCCAGCGGCAGGCCCGGTCGCCGCCTGCGATGGTGCCCGACCCGTTCCAGCGCGCCATACGTGCCCTGATCATAGGCCCCGGTGACCGAGGTGCGCGACATCAGCCGCACATTGGGCATCGACCGCAATTCCGCCACCACATCATCAGCCCATTGATGCCCAGGCTGACCATCAATCGCCTCTTCCTCAGCCAGAAGGCGCCCGCCAAATCGGCTGTCCTCCTCGGCCAGGATCACATCCGCACCCGCCCGACCAGCGCGCAAGGCCGCCATCAGCCCCGCCGGACCGGACCCGATCACCAGCACATCGCAAAATGCATGGGCCTTTTCGTAAACATCCGTGTTCGACGCCCCCGACAGCGCGCCTAGCCCCGCCGCCCGGCGGATCGCCGGCTCATACAGCTTTTCCCAGAACGCACGCGGCCACATAAAGGTCTTGTAGTAAAAGCCCGCCCCCAGAAACGGCGCAGCCAGATCATTCACGCTCAGCAGATCCAGCCCCAAAGACGGCCACCGGTTCTGACTGCGCACCTCCAGCCCCTCGTGCAGTTCCTGCATCGTCGCGCGGACATTGGGTTCCTGCCGTCCACCGACCCCCACAGTCACCAGCGCATTGGGTTCCTCATTGCCCGCCGTGAAAATCCCACGCGGCCGGTGATACTTGAACGACCGCCCAACCATCCGCACGTCATTGGCCAGCAGGGCCGAGGACAACGTGTCCCCCTCATACCCGGTATACTGCACCCCATCGAACCGGAACGGCACCACGCGCGACCGCTCGACCAGTCCCTTGCCCGGCACCCTCATGCCTGTGCCTCCGCCAGTTCCGCCGAAATCACCTCATGTGTGACCGTATTCCGCGTCACCACCAGCCACGCACCACAGCCATCCGCATGATACCACAGGTCCCGTGTCACCCCCGCCGGGTTCGTGCGCAGATGCAAAAACGCGTCCCACGCTGTATCATCCGCCTCCTCTGACGGGCGTACCAACCCCTCCGCCGCGCCCTTGTAGTAAAACTCGCGCCGGTCCCGTTCGCCGCAAATCGGACAAGGCAACCTCATGCCGCGCCCCCCTGCTTCATTGTTCCGAAAATACTCAAAATCCCGACCTCTCCACGCGCGCCGTCAGTGCAGGTTGTGCTGCGCCCCGGTGCCTTCTTCGTCCATCAACCCGTACCCATCCCGGAACCTGTCCAGCCGGAACCCGGTCGCCGCCTCAAACGGGCGGTCCGTCGCCATCAGATGCGCAAAGGCAAAGCCCGAGGCCGGCACCGCCTTGAACCCGCCGTAACACCAGCCGCAATCCAGATAGAGCCCGTCAATCCCGGTCCTGTCGATGATGGGTGACCCGTCCGGTGTCATGTCCATGATCCCGCCCCAGCTGCGCAGCACCTTCGCCTTGCCGATCATCGGCATCAGCGTCATACCCGCTTCCATCACATGTTCGACCATCGGCAGGTTCCCGCGCTGCGCGTAAGACGCGTACATGTCCAGATCACCGCCAAAAACCAGCCCGCCCTTATCTGACTGGCTGATATAGAAATGGCCCATCCCATAGGAAATCACGTGGTCGATACAGGGCTTTACCCCTTCGGTCACAAATGCCTGAAGGATATGGCTCTCCACCGGCAGACGCAGCCCGGCCATCGCCGCCACCTGCGACGACCGCCCGGCCACGACAATCCCGACCTTCTTCACCCGGATCGCTCCGCGCGTGGTCTGAACGCCGGTCACACGCCCGCCTTCCACGTCGATCCCAGTAACTTCACAATTTTGGATCAGGTCCACGCCCCGACTGTCCGCCCCGCGCGCATAGCCCCAGGCCACCGCGTCATGACGCGCCGAGCCGCCGCGCGGGTGGTACAGCCCACCATAGATCGGAAACCGCGTGTTGTCGAAATCCAGATAGGGCACCATCTTCTCGACACCTTTGCGGTCCAGCAGCACCGCATCGTCCCCCTGGCTTCGCATCATGTTGCCACGCCGCACAAACGCATCCCGCTGCCCGTCCGAATGAAACAGGTTCAGCACCCCACGCTGGGAATGCATGACGTTGTAGTTCAGCTCCTGCTCCAACCCTTCCCACAGTTTCAGCGAGTGGGAATAGAACTGCGAGTTGCCCTCCAGGAAGTAATTGGCGCGCACGATCGTTGTGTTGCGTCCCACATTGCCGCCGCCCAGATACCCTTTCTCCAGCACGGCCACATTGGTCAGCCCGTGTTCGCGCGCCAGATAATAGGCCGTCGACAGACCGTGACCACCGCCGCCGATGATGACGATGTCATATTCGTCCTTAGGTGCCGGATCTCGCCAATGGTGTGTCCAGCCCTTGTTGCCTCTCAGGCCTTCCTTCACGAGTGGCCAAGCTGAAAACTGCGTGCCGTCTCCCCGGGCGCTGTCTTTCCGGGCGAGAGTGAACCACCTCTGCAGCACCTGCGCAATAGATAGCCGCCGCGCACGCACAAATGTCGCGGATGCTGGCCTCACGGGAATTCCAGTGGCTATTTTCGCGTCATTGCGTAGGGTCACCTTCACGTAAAGAGGAGAGATTTGATGACAGCCAAACGGATCAACCCCGCGCAGATGTATGATTCTGTTCAATACGGGTTTTCGCACGCGGTGGAATCCACGCCCGGGCGGATGCTGCACTGCGCCGGACAGGTGGCGTGGGATGCGGACCTGAATGTGGTCGGCGGTGATGACATTGCACTTCAGGCGCGGCAATGTCTGGCCAATCTGAAAACCGTTCTGGCCGAGGCCGGGGCGACCCCGGCTGACATCGTGCGCATCCGCACCTATGTGGTGAACCATACGCCCGACATGCTGGCCGCGGTTGGCCCGGAACTGGGTGCATTCTGGGGCGACACGACCCCGGCGGCAAACACATGGATCGGCGTGCAGGCGCTGGCGCTCCCGGATTTCCTGATCGAGATCGAGGCGACTGTGCTGCTGCCGGGCTGATCTTCAAAACCTCAGCCGGAATGCAAAACCGGCGACAGGCGCGGTGTCATAGGTCTGTCGGCTGATCTGGCGGCCTGTGGCATCGTCCAATGTCAATTCGCCATTCAGCTCCGCGCCCGCAAATGCCGTGAAAGACAGGCCAGGATTGGGGTCATAGCTGACGGTCAACACGACCGGGATGCTGCTGTCCTCCCCAACGCCACCCGGTGCCGGGCCGCTGTTGTTGAGGCGGAAGCGCACATTTTCGGACCGGGCGGACAAGGATACATTCCACGCTTCGGTAACGGCATAGCTGAGCGACAGGCCGGGGCCCTGTGTGGCCCCCAGCCCGGACCCGGTGGACAGCGACCAGCGGTCCGAGATTTCCCAATCGACCAGCAGCGCCGGGAAAACCTCCAGATCATTGTCTTCCAGCCGGGTGAACGCGCCGAAGGCCGGACCAAGGGTCAGGCGCGGATTCACCTCCCACGCGATCCCGGCAAAGACGCCGTAGGTGCGCCCGGACGATGCCCCTGCACCGCTTTCATAGTCGTATCGTAGGGACGGTGAAACGAAGACGGTTGCGCGATCACCGGCGCGGAAGCGGACCGGGGCGCTGATCCGCAGATCGGTGATGTCGCCCCAGGGTTGGGATTGCGTGTTGCGAAACCGGTAATCGAACCGACCGACGCTCAGTTGCAGGCCTGCGGTCGTCCCTCCATCCCAACTGTGAAACACGCCCCCTCGGACAAAGCCACGATTGACCGCGACATCCCCGCCGCCGGACAGGGACGCCTCACCCTGCCAGGACGACAGCCCGTCAATTTGCGAGGACCAACCCGTCGGCGGCCCTCGACGTTCCTGAGCCGAGGATACCCCGGCACTTGCCAATATGCTCGCTGCCAAAATCAGGAATGCCCGCATGAATCCGCCTTACGCTGTTCTCGTCAGCACCTAGGGCGCGAACGTCTCAGAGCAATGGCGGGCAGGCGCCACGCCGTTCTTCAAGGCTGAGCACTCGAATTGGCGCAACAGGTGCGCCATCGGGTTCACGCAAAGGCGATTGCGCGGCGCGGCCCGAAACAAGCCCAGCTATCATGCGCCGCAACACGGCGGCCCCAGCGGCAGAGAAACCAGAATCCGCAACCGGAGCTCCCTGCCCTCGCAGCGCACCGGCGGTATTGGCCTGACACCGCACGCGGCCAAATGTGGCATCCGCTTCCGTCTTGTAACGCTGGCCGGTGATAATCCCGACAAACGGCAGCCCCAGACGCGGCAGCGTATTGCAAAGCGGCGTGTTGCAACAGCGCGCGTACCAACGGTAGATGCCCTGGGGGCTGAGCCGTAAAATGCCCAGCTGATCCGCACCTTGCCGGATTTCCAACAGGTCCGGCGTGGTTTGCCAAACATCCGTCCCGCCCGCAGCGTCCAGAATGTCCCCACCCGCCCCAAGCGCGTGCGCGGCCGTTTGACAATCCTTGCAATAGCAGATTGTGCGCGTGCCCGCTGACCGGCGCGGGACCGACAGGTGCAGCTGCACCCGCCCGCACCGGCAAGCGATGTCGAGGCTTTGGGACAAACCCGTCAGAGACCCTTGGCGCGGTAGCTGGAGGCCACGCGATCAATCGACACCAGATAGGCCGCAACGCGCAGATCCTGCACATCGTCGCGCGCGTGCCAAACTTCGCGCATGGACTGGTAAGCGGCGCGCATCGTGTCATCCAGACCCGACCGCACCAGTTCCAGTTCTCCTGCCCCGCGGACATATTTTGCCTTGAAGTCCGGCGTCATGCTCCAGCTGTCACCAAGGTGATCGCTCAGCCGCTCCAGTTCGGCCACGATCAACTCGTGCCGCGCTTCTTCCTGACGACGCTGCATGCGACCGAACCGGATGTGGCTGAGGTTTTTGACCCACTCGAAGTAAGACACGGTCACACCACCCGCATTGGCGTACATGTCGGGAATGATCACAGTGCCCTTGGCGCGCAGCACGTCATCCGCCCCGGCCGTGACGGGGCCATTCGCGGCCTCGATGATCAGGGGCGCTTTGATCTCATGCACGTTTTCAAGGTTGATCACACCTTCCAGAGCCGCCGGGATCAGAATATCGCAGTCTTCCTCCAGCGCCTTCACCCCGTCGCGGATATATCGTGGTCCCGGGAACATATCGACGCCGCCAGTGCGCCCGATGTGGTTCTTGACCGCCTCCACGTCGATGCCATCCGGATCCAACAACGCGCCGTCCCGTTCGATGATGCCGACAATCTTCGCGCCATCTTCCTCAGCCAGAAACTTGGCCGCGTGATAACCCACGTTGCCCAACCCCTGAACGATCACGCGCTTTCCATCCAAGGTCCCGGACAGGCCAGCCTTTGCCACGTCCTCAGGGTGACGGAAGAACTCCTTCAGCGCGTATTGAACGCCCCGCCCTGTCGCCTCCACACGGCCCTTAATGCCGCCCGCGTTGGGCTGTTTGCAGGTCACTCAGGCGTGGGAGTTGCTGTCGGTTGTGTTCATGCGTTTGTACTGGTCCGCCATCCACGCCATTTCCCGTTCGCCTGTACCCATATCCGGCGCGGGCACGTTCTGGGCCGGGTGGATCAGGTCGCGTTTGGCCAGTTCATAAGTGAAGCGGCGGGTGATCTGTTCCATCTCCCACTCGTCATATTGGCGCGGGTCGATGCACAACCCGCCCTTGGACCCGCCAAATGGCGTTTCAACCAAAGCGCATTTATAGGTCATCAGCGCGGCCAGCGCCTCGACCTCGTCCTGGTTCACACCGGTGGCAAAGCGAATGCCACCCTTCACCGGTTCCATATGCTCCGAATGAACGGATCGATACCCCGTAAACGTCTGAATCTGCCCTCGCAGGCGAACCCCGAACCGCACCGTATAGGTCGCGTTGCAAACCCGGATCTTTTCTTCCAGCCCCGGCGGCAGGTCCATCAGCGCCACCGCGCGGTTGAACATCAGGTCCACGCTTTCGCGGAAGCTTGGTTCATTTTTCGGGTTCATAGGGTCCTCCCAGCGAAAAAAACATTCTGCTTTATGGAACCGACACTATGACGACTTTCTTAAACCGCATAATTTTTTTGCACGTCCTCCCAAAATCCCTTTTCGCCCGGATTGCTCCCGGCGGGACGACAATGGGCGACGACACGCCCCGATCGTTTCCGAAACAGGGGCAAATAGAAGAAAAATGCTCTTGTTTCGCCCCATTTCGGCCAAGAACGACACGCACAAACGACAATGGTTGAGTCTGAAAGGTCGGCACCCCACGGGGTGCGTGACAGCGAAAGTGTAGTGAGATGACTATCTGTATACGCCAGAAGCCGGTTCGTCCGCTCCGGAGTGGAGCGCATCTTTGTGGGGAGTCGCGGCATCGGCTGCGACGGTTTGCAAGGGACGAATCCGGGAACCTGGTGGTTTTCGGTGTTTATATCTGGGTTTTGATTTTCATGGTCGCGGGGATCGGCATCGACCTGATGCGGTTCGAACGCGACCGGACAGCACTGCAATACACACTGGACCGCGCCGTTCTGGCCGCCGCCGACCTTGACCAGACGCTGACCCCAAGGTCCGTGGTCGAAGATTACTTCGACAAGGCGGGGATGGCCGCTCACCTGTCGAACGTAACTGTACAGCAGGGTCTGGGGTACCGCATCGTGAGCGCCACGGCCTCTACGGATGTCAAAACACAGTTCATGCACATGAACGGCGTCGACACCCTGTCAGCCCCTGCCTCGGGCACAGCCGAGGAAAGCATTGGCGGCGTCGAGGTTTCGCTGGTCCTGGACGTATCGGGGTCAATGAATTCCAACAGCCGCCTGACCAACCTGAAGATCGCCGCAAAGAACTTTGTCGACGAGATGGTTCAGAACTCCGAAGACGGCAAACTGTCGATTTCCATTGTGCCATACGCGACGCAGGTTTCGGTCCCTGACACAATCTTCGATCAGTTGAACGCGTCGCAGGAACACAGCTACTCGAACTGCATCAATTTTGAGGCCACCCATTTCAACAACACCGAAATCAGCACGTCCTACAATTATGACCGGACGATGCATTTCGATGTATGGGACGATTTCGACGGTCGTGACGACGATCCAAAGCGTCTGGTCCGGTACCCGACCTGCGAAGACAGCGCATCCCGCGAAATTCTGCCTCTGCAGAAAAACCCGACCACACTGAAAAACTTCATCGACAACCTCTGGGCGGACGGGAACACCTCGTTGGACCTGGGCATGAAGTGGGGAACAGCGCTGGTTGATCCCAGCATGCAGCCCGTAGTCGCGCAGTTGGTTTCGGACGGTCATGTCGCTTCGGACTTCACCCAGCGCCCGCATGGATACAATGACGGCGAAACTCTAAAGGTTATCGTGTTGATGTCCGACGGCCAAAACACCAGCCAGTACTACCTGAACGACGCGTATCGCGGTGGTGAATCCAACATCTGGTGGAACGACGAACAGGAAAAATACTCGGTCTATATCGGCGAAGATGAATGGGACCAGGACAATGACGGTATCTACAACGAACCGATGTTCTACTGGCCACATGCCGATGACTGGAAGGACCACGCGTATGGTGAAGGCACGTACGAGGAAACCGAATACACATGGGAATGCCGGTCGTACCGCCGCAACGGGTCCTGCCGGCGCTATCGTCAGATCGCCACGACCGTCACCGTAGACGAACCGGGAAGTGCCGAAGTCCTGAGCTATGCCGACCTGTACGCTTACACATCGCTCGAATGGATCGTTGAGGATCTTTATGAACCCTGGATGTATGACAGCCAGGCCTGGGACGACTGGTACTATTCCGTGCGCAACTACGTCGGGTCCTCGACCAAGGACAGCCGCACCTCGGCCATCTGTTCCGCCGCCAAGAACAAGAACATCGTGGTCTTCACCATCGGGTTCGAAGCGCCCAGCCACGGCGACAACGTTCTGCGCGACTGCGCAAGCTCGGCTGCGCACTTCTTCGACGTGCACGGGCTCCAGATTGACGAGGCCTTCTCGTCCATCGCGTCTTCAATCCGCAAGCTGAGGTTGACCCAATGATCCGCGACATCACATCCCGACTGGGCAGGTTTCGTCGATCCGAAGACGGCTCTGCCACCATCGAATTCGCGCTCACCTTCCCTGCCATGCTGTTCTTTTTGCTCAGCGGTGTCGAACTGGGCATGGTCACCCTGCACCAGTCCATGCTGGAACGCGCCATCGACCTGACCGTGCGCGACATCCGCCTGGGCACGGGCACCGCCCCCCAGCATGACGCGATCAAGGACCTGATCTGCGAGCGTGCCGGTTTCATCGACCAGTGTGGCGACAACCTGCGCCTGGAAATGATCCAGATTGATCCGCGCAACTGGACCGGACTGCCGGGCGACCCGGACTGCACCGATCATTCCGAAGAGGTCGCACCCGTGCGCTCTTTCGTCAACGGTCAGTCCAACGAACTGATGATCCTGCGTGCCTGCGCCAAGATCGAGCCGGTGTTCCCGACCACCGGCTTGGGTGCCACCATCGGCAAGGATGGTGAAGGAAAATACGCCCTATATGCAACAGCCGCCTTCGTTCAGGAGCCTAGCTGATGAAACTCGCCCCCATTGCCCGCTGGCTGCGCAACTTTGCCGAAGACACGCGCGGTGTCATGTCCTTGGAATTCGTTCTGATGATGCCGCCGCTCTTCATCACGTACATGGCCGCTTATGTCTATTTCGATGGTTACCGTCAGGCGGCGGTGAACCTGAAGGCGGCCTATACCGTCAGCGACTTGGTTTCGCGCGAAACCGAGATTGTCAACGAGGCCTACATCGACAGCATGTACAGCCTGATGCAGGAGCTGACCCGCACCAACAACCCCTCCAGCATCCGCATCTCCGTCGTGCGCTGGGATGAAGGCGACAGCCGTTACTATCTGGACTGGTCAAAGGCCCGCGGTGGATTTCTGCCACGCCAAAACAGCAGCTTGGTCAACATTGCCGACCGCTTGCCGCAGATGCCCGACAATGAACGCGTGATCCTTGTGGAAACCCGCAACACGTTCATCCCGCTTTATGCCATCGGCATGGACAACATTGACCTGGACAACTTTGTCTTCACACGCCCCCGTTTCGCACCGCAGGTTGTGTTCGAAAGCTGATCGCTTTCCCTTTCGCAGGACAGCGTATAGCGTGCGGCCATGTCCTGGCCGCACAATACACCCACCCGCCGCGCCGATGACGCCGCTGCGGGGATCGAAATCACCGACGACTTTGAACGGTTTGCCCAGCGCAACGATGTCTTCACCCGCGCGATGTGGGACGATGCCGTGCGCAGCAAAAAGGCAGACGCGTTCTTTGCCTCCTACCGGATGGAATTTGCGCCCCGGCGTGGTGATGGCTTCACGCAACGCGATTTCGCCCTGCGCAACGCCGCCTGGCTGATCTCCGACGTCATGACCAACCGCTTCGCCGAGGATGGCCGACGCGAAGGGTTCCAGGCCCCGATCAGCTATGACACGCCTGTTGCGGACACCCCGGTAGAGGTCACAGCCCCCACCGACATGTCCCGCGAGATCAAGCAGATCGCAAAATTCTTCGGTGCGGGGCTGTGCGGCATCACCGATATGGACGACCGCTGGCTCTACACCGCCCGCGTCGACGTGCGCGACATGTCCGAGGCCCCGCTGGGCCTGCCCGAGGGTCTGACAGGCGTCATCGTACTTGGCCATGAAATGGACA
>JBFOMB010000090.1:0-41798 GCA_040830545.1 Paracoccaceae bacterium
CAGACGATCCATGCCCGACGCACCGGTCTTCAGCGCAACAGCGGCCTTGGCGACAGAGGCGTCAGCCCGCAACCGCGCCTCGATCTCGCCCAGTTCGATCCGGAAGCCCCGCAGTTTGACCTGCCCGTCCTGACGGCCGAGCAGGGTCAGTGATCCACCCGGCTGGCGGATGGCCAAATCGCCGGTGCGATAGAGCCGCTGTTTCTGCCCCGCGATGGTCGCCATGCGGAAGGCCGCGTCGGTCAGATCGGGACGCTTGTCATAGCCGATGGCCAGACCGTCACCGCCGATGTTGAGTTCTCCGATCACGCCCGGCGGGCACAGCCGGTTATGTGCATCCAGCACATGCAGGTCGGTGTTGGCGATGGGATGGCCGATGGTGACGGGTTCATCCGGGAGCACCTGCCCCACCGAGGACCAGATGGTCGTTTCGGTCGGACCATACATGTTCCACAACTCGCCACCTTGCGACAGTGTCTGCGCCAGGTCGGTGGGCAGTGGTTCGCCGCCCGCCAGCATCTTCAGCCCTGCGCGCGGTGTGAACCCGGCCTCGACCAGCATGCCCCACAGGGTCGGGGTGGCCTGCATGACGGTGATGTCAGGTTGCGCCAGACGCTCGGCCAAACCGAACCCGTCCAACACCTGCGTGCGTGAGGCAATTTCCACCTGCCCACCCGTGACCAGCGGCAGGAACAGTTCCAGCACGGCAATGTCAAAGCTGACCGTTGTGACAGACAGCACCTTGTCATCTGCGGTGAAACCCGGTTCCTGCGCCATTGAGGTCAGGAAATTGGCCACCGCCCGATGCGGCACGGCCACGCCTTTGGGCGTGCCGGTCGAGCCGGAGGTGAAGATGATGTAAGCCGCTGCTTCGGGGTCATGTGCGATGTCCCTTGGCAGGCTGTCAGGCTTGGCGCTGGCCGGGTCGACACCGATTACGTCCAGCCCAGCAGTCAGGTCGGTCACAGCGTCATCCGGCGCGATCACGGCACTGGCCTCGGACACCTCCAACACGGTGCGCAGGCGGGCAAGCGGCTGGTAGGGGTCCATCGGGACATAAGTCATGCCAGCCCGAAGTACCGCCAGCAGGGCCGTTGGCATCGAGCGGTCGCGCGGCATTGCAACGCCGATCCTGTCCCCCGGTTTCGCGACCTCTTGCAGCCGCGCGGCCAATGCACCTGAGGCGGTCCAGATGTCCTGATAGGTCGCCTCGCCATCCGCATCGGTGATCGCCACGGCACTCGGCGTCTGATCTGCAATCTGCCTGACGAGGTCTTGCAGCATCTTGTCCTTCGGATAGTCGCTGCGCGCCGGGTTGTAGGCGTGCGCCAACGCCTGCTCATCCTCAACCGACAGCAATGGCAGGGCAGCGATGGGCGTTGTGCTGTCCGTGCTCAGCGCAGTCAGCAGGGCGCGCAGGTGGCTCAGCCAACGCTGCACTGTAGTTTCGTCAAACAGGTGGGTGTTGTAATCCACCTCGGCCCGCAGCCCGTTGCGTGTTTCGACTAGGTTAAAGAACAGATCGAAATTCACTGCGGCCTTTGGGTTGGCGCGCATGGTCACTGTGGCCTCGCCCATCCGGATGTCTTCCGGCAGCCGTTCCAGGTTGAATTGCAACTCGGTCAGGGGCAGCCGCGACAGTGTGCGGTCCAGGTCCAGCGCACGGATCAGCGTTCCATAGGTGGTGTCGCCATGGTCAAACGCGGCCATCAGGGTTTCGGCCACGCGGGACAGGTGTTGGGCAACCGGTTCCGCGGGGTCAAAACCTGCGCGGATGGGCAGGAAGTTCACCAGATGCCCGACGGTATCCGGATTGGCGAGGTCGGTTTGACCCGCCGTTGGGACGCCCAGCACCACGTCGTTGGCGCCCGATAGGCGGCCAATGGTGATCTGCACCGCAGCAAAAAGCGTCGCAAACAGGGTGCAGCCCTGTTTCGCACCCGCCTTGCGCACTGCGGTCAGGAGTTCGCCGTCGAATTCGGCAAAGGTTGTGTTCCCGGCGTAAGTCTTCTTTGCCAGACGCGGACGGTCGGTTGGCAGTTCGGGCAGCGTTGGGACGTCGGCATAAACTTTGCGCCAGTAGGCCTTGGTCTCTTCACTCAGCGTTTCGGGTTGCCGTTTCGCCAATTCCGCAAAGGATGGCGCGGCGGGCAGGTCTGCCACTTCGCCATTGCAGCGGGCGGTATAGAGCGGCCCAAGCTCTTCGATCAGCGTGTTGAAGGACCAGCCGTCGCAAACGATGTGATGTGCGGTCAGGACCAGCACGTGGGACTGGTCGGCCAGTTTCACCAGCATGCCACGGAGCGGGTATCCTGTGATCAGTTCCACCGGCTGCTCCGCGTCCGCTCGCAGCAATCCGCGCAGCTCACCCTCGGGATCAGTGGTCGTGGTCAGGTCATGATCGGCCAAGGCTACGGGCTTTGGCGCTTGCACCTCGAACGTGGCTCCATCGCGCGCGAACCGCATACGCAGGGCATCGTGACGCGCGACCAGATCGGCCAGCGCGTCGTTCAGCGCGGTGCGGTTCAGCGGCCCCTCGAACCGCAGGGACACGGATTCATTGAAGCTGGCCGCTGGCAGGTCACCCAGTTGATGGGTCATCCAGATTTCGCGCTGACACCCGGTCAGTGGGATCGGCTGAGCGGCAGTTGATTCCGGCGTCGGCAGGACCTTCGGCTCAAACTCCGGTGCAAGGATGCCAACCGATTGCAGGGCGTCCAGCGCGGTTTCGAACGCAGCAAACACGCGGTCGCAATCCGCATCCGTATGCTCGGTCGTCAGGAAGCCGCAGAACCCGTCCAGCGTATGAACGCCTTCCAACCGCATAAGGGCATGAAGCAGGGTCGCGCGAGGATCATGGCGGCTGACCGTGATGACGAACCAGCTGGAATAGGTTGTGACCAGCTCCGGCAAACCCCGCGCCTGCAAGGCTGCATTCATCCGGGCCGCCAGCGCGCTGGCCTTCTCCGCCGCGTCGGTCCACAGACGCGCGCCTTGCGTTTCGAGGTAGTCCAGAACGACATCCACCGCAGCCACCACCAGCGGGTGGCGCACGAAGGTCCCGGCAAAGAAGGTCGGCGCGGTTTGCGGGATGCTGTCATCGCCATAAGCCCAGTCGCCCCCGTCAAGCGCATCCATGAACCGGGCGCACCCAGCCAGAACACCGATGGGCATGCCTCCACCGACAACTTTGCCATAGGTCGCCATGTCGGGCTGAATGTCCCAGACGCCCTGCATGCCGCGCATATGGGTACGGAACCCGGTGACAACCTCGTCGATCACCAGCGCCGCGCCGCCATCTGCGGTGATCGTCCGCAGGGAACGCACGAAGTCGGCGGGGCGCAGTTCGGGATGGCGGCTCTGCACAGGCTCAACCACCACGGCTGCCACCTGATCAATGTGATCGCGCAGCCAATCCAGCGTTGCGTCCGCGCCATAGTCCAGAACAACCATGTTCGAGACAGCCTCGCGCGGGATGCCCGGTGCGACAGGCAGGGCACCGGGTTCACCGCGCGATTTGCCCTTGACCAGAACCTCGTCGAACTGACCGTGGTAGTCGTTGGAAAAGACCACAACCGTTTCGCGCCCAGTCACGGTGCGGGCCAGACGCATGGCGGCCATGACCGCCTCGGACCCAGTGTTGCAGAAGGTCACGCGTTCATGCCCGGTCAGACGGGCGAACTTGGCCGCAACCGGCCCGGCCATGTCGGCCTGCGGACCGATGGCATAGCCGCGATCCAGTTGCGCGCGCACGGCATCGGAGACGAATTCCGGCGCGTGGCCGAATGCGGTTTGTCCGAACCCGTTGACCAGATCGACAAAGGTGTTGCCGTCCAGATCGGTGATGTATGCGCCCTTGGACTCGGCGGCGACGATGGGGAAGGTCAGTTCCTTCCACTCGGGCCGGAAGCCAGCCGCGCTGCGCGGGTCAGCGTGATGGGCGCGGTTTTCCTGGGTATGTGCCTTGGACGTCGGGAAGCGGGCCGAGTAACGCTGTGTCAGGTCCGCGACAAATGCCATCTGTTCCGGGGTCAGCTCCGCCTGCGCGAGGCTTGGCGCGCGACCAACCTTGAACGTCGCGGGTTTGGCATCCTCTGCCGGTTTGGGTTTGGCGGCAGGAACGGGCTGGGGCGTCGGGGCGGCGACAGACGCAGGTGCCTCAGCCGGGGGCGTCAGAGCCGTCGTCCCAACCGCACGCAGTTGCTCGGCAAACACCGCCTGCATGGTCTGAAGCTGCGCCTGCATCACCGACGCGACGGATGGGTCGAACACAGCCACAGGCGCAAGGGCCGGAGCGGGCGCGACTTGCGGAACAGGTTGCACCGCGGGCTGAGGCGCGGGCGCGGCAACCGGTTCAGGATCGGCGGGCAGGACAGTGTCCAAATGCGCGGCCAATGCCGACAGCGACGGGTAATCCGACAGCAGCGCGCGGAAGGACAGGCTGACGCTATAGTCCCGGTTCAACGCTTGTGCCGCCTGCCCCATGAACAGGCTGTCAAAGCCGAGTTCCAGGAAGGACGCATCCGCGTCTGCTGCGCTCAACTCCTCCCCCGACAGGTCCGAGAACAATTGGGCAAGGTCACCGATCAGGCGGGTTTGGCGGTCGATCTGGGGGGCTGGTGCGGTCATGACGGTCTCGGCTTGAATAGGGGCGATGTGAATGGGGGCAGCGGGTTGCTGTGCGCTTGGCGGCGGGTCGATCCAGTGGCGCTTGCGCATGAATTGCGTCCCCGGCAGGCGTAATTTGCGTGATCCGCGCGCGGTAGTGGACCAGTCGACGGGGACTCCGGCGCTCCACAAATCGCCCAATGCCTGCGCTATGGCGACATCATCAGAAACTTGCCGCGCATGGTCGGGCAAAGAGGACACGGTGGCGGCGTATGAGTCGCGCTTCAGCGTTTGCGCGGCAAAAGTGCTGAGCGTGTTGCCGACGCCGACCTCCAACAGAACGGGCGCGTCCTGCGCGGCGGCCTCGATGGCCTGTGCGAACAGCACCGGCGCGCGCATTTGCCCGGACCAATAGGCCGGATCGGTGAAATCTGCTGTATCGTCGCCGGTGCGGGTGGAGATGATCGGGATGCGCGGCGCGGAAAGGGTGACATCGGCGCATGTCTTCGCAAACGCTTCCGCTGCGGGTGCCATCATGGCCGAGTGGAAGGCGTGTGAGGTCTGAAGCTTTTGCGCCCGAATGCCGTCGGCCTGCAAACGGTCGCCGAGAGCG
The DNA here is from genome assembly GCA_040830545.1 of Paracoccaceae bacterium. Taxonomy (GTDB): domain Bacteria; phylum Pseudomonadota; class Alphaproteobacteria; order Rhodobacterales; family Rhodobacteraceae; genus HXMU1420-2. Next base: position 5,222 of record JBFOMB010000090.1, read on the forward strand.
GCGATGGCTGGCTCCGGCCCAGCCACGACCTGCAGCTTTGGCGCGTTTCGTGCAGCAAGGTCGATACCGTTGCCCAGGTATGGCGTGATCTGTTCGGCCGTCGCACGGACAGACAGCATCGCGCCGGTCGGCTGCGCCTGCATCAACGCGCCGCGCGCGACAACGAGATCCAGTGCATCCTCAAAGGACAGGCACCCGGCCACGGCGGCAGCGGCGAACTCACCGATGGAATGACCGATCAAGGCGCTCGGTTCGATCCCCCGCGACGACCACAGCTGCGCGCAGGCGTGTTGGGTCAGGAACAGGGCAGGTTGAGCCAAACGTGTCTGGCGCAGATGATCTGCACTGTTGGCGTCCCCGTCCGCGCGCAACAGCGGCGCAAGGTCTGCCTTCAATGCGGGGGCAAGGTGATCCAGCCCGCGATCTATCCACTCCGCATAAAGGGGCTCAGTCGTATAAAGCCCGGAACCCATGCCCGGATACTGCCCGCCCTGCCCCGGGAACATGAACACGACGTTGGGTTGATCGGTGGCCTTGCGACTGCGTACGGGCAACAGGCGCAACCGGTCTATGGCGTCTTCGGTCGTTTTGGCGGCTACAGCGTGGCGGTATCCATGCTGCTGGCGCCCCTCTTGCAGGGTGTATGCCACGTCAGCCAATGCGTGGCGGTCCAGCGACTCCGCCAAGGCGCGGGCCTGTTCGACCAGTGCTTCGGGTGACTTGGCTGACAGAGGCAGCACTGGGATGCCGCTGGCCTTTGCGGGTTCGTCCTCTGCGGGGGCTTCCTCCAGCACCAGATGTACGTTTGTCCCGCCGATGCCAAACCCGCTGATCCCTGCGCGTCGCGGCGTGTCGCTGATCCAGTCCTGCTGTCCTTCGGGCACAAAAAACGGGCCATCGTCAAAGTCAATGCGTGGGTTCAGGGTCTGGAAATGCGCAACCGGTGGGATCACCTTTTCCTGCAACATCCGAACCGTTTTGATCAGCCCGACTACACCCGCTGCCGCGTCCAGATGGCCAACATTGCCTTTTACCGAGCCCAGCGCGCAGCGCCCCCCGGACCCAAACGCCTGCGACAGACCGCGAATTTCAATCGGATCACCCAGCGGCGTCGCAGTTCCATGGCATTCGACATAGGAAACATTGTCCGCCGAAACGCCCGCATCCTGATGGGCCGCCTGAATGGCCGCCGCCTGCCCGTTTACCGATGGCGCGGTGAAGGCAATCTTATCTGAGCCATCGTTGTTAAGCCCCACTCCACGGATCACTGCTTCAACCCGGTCGCCATCCGCGCGCGCCTGCGCCAGCGGTTTTAACACCAGAACGCCTGCGCCATGTCCAAACACGGTGCCCTTCGCCTCGGCATCGAACGGACGGCACAGCCCGTCCGTGGACCCAATCCCGCCCTCTTGCGCCAGATAGCCGCGTTTTTGCGGGAAGGTAATGGATACGCCACCGGCCAGCGCCACATCGCATTGCCCGGACCGCAAAGCAGCAACCGCCTGCGCAATGGCTGTCAGGGAGGTGGAGCAGGCCGTTCCGATGGTCATCGCCGGACCCTTCAGGTTCAGCTTGAACGCCACGCGGGTCGCCAGGGTGTCCGGCATGTTGCCGGTCATCGTCGTGTAGTTGCCGATCTGAAAACCGGACGTGAAGCTTTCCGCCGCCGCCCGGTCGCCCAACACATTCTGGGTCAGATAGGTGCTCATCGTGCTGCCAGCGTATACGCCGATCACGTCACGCGCACGGGTCGGGTCCAGCCCGGCATCGTCCAACGCATGCACGCACAATTCCAGAAAAACGCGCGACTGCGGGTCCATGCGATCCGCCTCGGCCGGGAGGATGCCGAAGAATTTGGCATCGAACATATCCGCGTCTTCAATGATGGAGCGCGCGGGGACAAAGTTGGGGTCCGCACGCACATCTTCGCTGACCCCGTCCTCCAGCTCTGCGGGATCGAAGCGGTCGATCAGATTGGTGCCGTCACACACCGCCTGCCAAAACGCGTCGAGGCTCTGCACGCCGGGCACGCGTGCTGCGAGGCCGATGATGGCGATATCGGTATCTCGTGCCGCTTCTTGTGTCGATGCGACCACGGGTTCAGGGGCCTTCACCGGTGACAACGCTGACAGAGCCTCGGCCAGACGTCCCAGTTGCGGCGTTTCAAAGATCTGCGTCATGTCGAACCGCAGGCCCAGAACCTCCTGCATGCGGGCGTGAACCTTGAACAGATGCAGGGACGTGCCGCCCGCCTCGAAAAAGGTGGTGTTTTCGCCAATCGGCCCACAACCCAACACCTCCTGCCAGATGGCAGCAATCTGGTCCCGCACCGATTTAAGGTCGGCGGAGTGCGTTTTAATGTCGGTCCTTTGGCGGTCAGTCATGGGCAAGGTCCTAACGGGTTCGTCATCACATCCGGAGCATGGGCCGTGGCCGTGCACTCGGCGCAGAAATAGCGAGCTTGTTGATACCGCGTGGCAGACGGCGCGCTGTGGTTGAGGACGTGGTGCTTCAGGTCTATTGAGACCCAAGCCACCCGAAAGAGGGGTTAACTGTATATTCCAAAACGTTTTTCGAAATCGAAAACACGGCGTTTCCATTTCGGAAACTGTTCACGGGTCACTGACCCGGTCCGCGCTTTCAACGTGATTGTTTCCGGATTGTCGTCGCGCGTCCTTACCGACGCTGCAAAACATACCCTTTGCTACGGCTTTCGCCCAACCAGGGATGCGTTCCGATACGGTGGCGCAGGGTAGGATTGTCCCAACTGTCGACCAACCGATAAGGCAGGGATTCCAATTCGCTTAACCAATCCGCCTCACCCCGAATTTGATAGGGGATCTGCGCCGGGCCGACCTGTTCCAATGTGACGACAGTGTCACCGTCGCGCACCGCGACCTTGTTCAGGATGATCCATGCGGGCAACTCCGCCATCTCGGCAATCAGTTGCGCGAGCGGACGGTCGAAAAACTGCAGGAGCCCCGAGGCCAGCAACAGATCGACAGGCCCCGGCGCGGCGGGCGTGTCAACAAAACGCAGCGCGGCAGGCACGGTGCCCTCAGCCTGCCCGGCACGGCCTGCGCGCAGGATCGCGGGCAGGTCCCAGACGTTCCAGTCCAACCGATTCATCGGAAGATGTTCGGAAAAGGCCGTGAACTTGGTCCCGACATGGCCCCCTGCATCCAGCAATGACAAACGCCCCTCGCCCAAACACCGCTGCATCCAGTAGAGTACGGGGTAATCCCACGGCTCGACCCGCTGCATCCGTTCGCGGGACACATCAACCACCACGTCTTGATCATAGGCCTGTCGCGCATGTGGCGGCAGGCTGGCCAGCGCAGCCTCGCGATCTGGAAACGCCCCGGTAAAGCGCGGCTTGCGCCCTGTGGCCATACGCAGCCGGGTTTTGGTGGCCAGCGACAGATGGGACATCTGACGCCGCGTGGTTGAAATCGCGGATTTTACACTGCTCACGTCTGCCTCGTTCGCCTGTTTCACCGAACATGTGTCAGCGAATTGGTGCGAAACTGTGAACGCGGCGGGGTGATTTCTAGATTATGTGCCCGTCGCTTCGAACGCAGTCAGTCTGTCGAAATCAAACTCAACCCCTGTGCCCGGCGTGTCCGGCGCGATGGCCCGGTGGTTTTCCACCACCAACGGGCGATGTGTGTAGCGGTCGATGGGGAAGGAATGCACCTCGATCAGGCCCGGATTGGGCTGGGCCGATACGAGGCTGACATGCAGTTCCTGCATGCCGTGGCTGCAAACCGGGATACCGTGTTTGCGCGACAGGTCCGCGACCTGCAGCCAGCCGGTGATGCCCCCGCAATTGGACGCGTCGGGCTGGATGAAGGACAGCGCGCCCAATTCCAGCGCCAGTTCGAATTCGTGGATGATATGCAGATTTTCGCCCTGCGCCATGTTCAGCCCGCTGGCCTGCCCGATCCGGGCATAAGCTCTGTAGTTTTCTGGGATCACGGGCTCTTCGAACCACAGGAGGTCGAAGGGTTGGAACGCCTTGGCCGCCTCGGTCGCCTGAGCCTCGGACATGGAGTAGTTGGCGTCGACCATGAACGCAATGTCAGGCCCGATCAGGTCCCGCACCGCGCCGATGCGGTCCAGATCCTGCTGCAACGTAGGTTGCCCAATCTTGATCTTCACCCCGTCAAAGCCGCGATCCAGGTAGCCCTGCACGCTGTCCAGCAGTTTCGGCAGATCGAAACCCAGATCGATCCCACCGCAATAGGCGCCACAGCGATCCGACGCACCGCCCGCCATTTGCACAAGCGGTTCACCCCGCGCCTTGCCCCGAAGGTCCCACAGCGCGATGTCGACGGCAGAGATGGCAAAGGACGCGATACCGCCACGCGCCACGTAATGCACATGCCATTGCATCGCATCGTAGAGCGCCTCAACCGCGCCTGCTTCCTGACCGATCAGAAAAGGGGCAAGGTCGTCGCGGATCATCGCGAGGATGGCCGTTCCGCCCTTGCCCCCAGTATAGGTGTAGCCCGTGCCCGTCTTCCCGTCATCGGTTTCCACCGTGGCGGTGATCAGTTGAAAATGCGTGTGATCCCCGTGCTTTGCGTCCACCAACACCTCGTCCAATGGCACATTGAACAGGCGCGCGGTGACGGAACGGATGGCGGGCATGGCGGCTCTCCTACGTGGTCTTGCACTCCGGCACGGGGGTGACGGCCTGCCCGGTCTCACGGAAGCGCAGCAGGTTATCCACCGCCAGATCGCCCATGGCCTGCCGGGTTTCGACGGTCGCGCTTCCGACATGGGGCAATAGGGTGACGTTGGGCAGCGCGATCAGGTCCGCGGGCACGTGTGGTTCTTTTTCAAAGACATCCAACCCCGCGGCGCCCAGACGGCCGTCCTGCAAGGCCGCGATCAGCGCGGTTTCGTCCACGACCGAGCCCCGCGCGACGTTGATCAGGATACCTTGCGGCCCCAAAGCCTCGATCACGTCGGAGTTGATCAGGTGGCGCGTTTCAGCCCCGCCGGGGGTGATGGCGATCAGGATGTCAGAATCGCGCGCCATGTCCGACAGGCTGGCGTAGAACTCGTACTCCACGCCCTTGTCGCTGCGGGCGTGATACACGGTTCGGGTGCCAAACACGGTCAGCTTCTCGGCAATTGCCTGACCAATCCGGCCAAACCCGACGATGCCAACGGTCAGCCCCTTTACGGAACGGGAGAGCGGTGCAGCGCCCTCGGTCGCCCAGCGCCCGGCCCGGACATAGGCCTCGTCCCGCACCATGTCGCGCGCAACGGCTAGCATCAGCAGGATTGCCGTATTCGCGACCTCGTCATTCAGGACGTCGGGCGTATGGGTCACCAACACGCCACGTTCGATGGCGGCTGCCGTGTCGATGGCGTCATAGCCGACACCGAAGTTCGACAGGATCTTCAGGTCGGGCAGTTGATCCAGCACGTCCGCGCCAATCGGCACATGGCCCACCAGCATGGCATACGCGATCCCTGCCCCCTGCTCTGCCAGAACTTGCGCACGGTCATCCGGCGCAGGTTGCAGCACCTCGAACACCTCGGCCAGGCGACCGTGCATATGCGCTGTCGCCTGGCCAAAGACCATCATGCGTGGCTTGTCAGGCATCCTCGCCCACCACCTGTCGCTGGGTGCCCAGCCCGTCGATCCACAACTCCATCACGTCGCCGACCTTCAGGAATTCCGGTTCGGGCTTCACGCCCAGACCCACACCCGGAGGGGTCCCGGTGGAAATCACATCACCCGGATGCAGCGTGAACAGGTGGCTCAGGTGCGAGATGATCTGTGCAACGGTGAAAATCATGGTCGATGTATTGCCGGTCTGGCGGCGTTTACCGTTCAGGTCCAGCGTCATGTCCAGGTTCTGCACATCCGAAATCTCATCGCGGGTCACCAGCCACGGGCCGGTGGGGCCATAAGTGTCTGGCGATTTGCCCTTGGTCCACTGACCGGTCAGACCGTTCTGAAAATGCCGCTCAGACACGTCGTTGCACAGGCAATAGCCTGCAACGTAATCCAGCGCGTCCTCTTCGCTGACGTATTTGGCAGCTTTGCCAATCACGACGCCCAGTTCGATTTCCCAGTCGGAATGGGTAGAGCCGCGGGGCATCATCACATCGTCATTGGGGCCAACAACGGCGGAATTTGCCTTCATGAACAGGATGGGGTGTTCAGGAATCGCCGCGCCGGTTTCAGCGGCGTGGTCGGAATAGTTAAGGCCGATGCACATGAACTTGGTAAAGCCCGTAACACAGGCCCCGATGCGCGGATCGCCTTCGACCAGCGGCAGGCTGGACGGGTCAATTGCGCGCAGGGTGTCCAGCGAGGCGTCGCCCAGCATGGAGCCATCAATGTCGGACACATGGGCGCTCAGATCGCGGATGTTGCCGTCGCTGTCCAGAAGGCCCGGTTTCTCTGCGCCGGCGTCGCCGTAACGTAGCAGTTTCATGTCTTTCTCCTTATTCGTATTGGGTTGAGCAGCCCAAGCGGGTTGCCAAAAAGGTCAATGGTTGTCGCGCGGCATGTGTTTGTGCGCGATGTCGCGATAGGCGTCGGCGCCGTCCAGAATCATCCCTTCGGAGAAGGGGCGAACCTTTTCGCGGAAGATCTCCTGCCAGGGCGATTGGCTTTCTGGGGCAAACGGGCGTTCGGGCAAAGCCACCCGACGTTTTTCCAGTTCCTCGTCACTGACCAGCATGTTTGCCGTGCAAGCGTTCAGGTCGATCCGCACCATGTCGCCGGTTTGCAGTAATGCCAGGCCGCCACCCGCTGCCGCCTCGGGCGAGGCATTCAGGATCGAAGGGGAGCCGGATGTGCCAGACTGCCGACCATCCCCGATACAGGGCAGATCACTGATTCCCTGTTTCAGTAGATAGGCGGGCGCGCGCATGTTCACGACCTCCGCCCCACCGGGATAGCCGATGGGGCCTGCACCACGCATGAACAGCATGCAGTTTTCGTCGATGCCCAAGCTTTCGTCGTCAATGCGCGCGTGATAATCCTCAGGCCCGTCAAAGACATAGGCCCGGCCCTCCCACGCGTTTGGGTCATCCGGGTTGCTCAGGTAACGCGCGCGGAACGTGTCGCTGATCACGCTGGTTTTCATGATCGCGCTGTCAAACAGGTTGCCCTTGAGGTTGATAAATCCGGCATCCCGTACCATCGGATCGGCGACCGTCTTGATCACGTCGACATTCTCGCTGCGCCGATCTGCACAGTTGTCGCCCATCGCCTTGCCATTCACGGTCAACGCGTCCGGGTGCGGCAACAGCCCCTCGGCCAGCAATTCACCCACCACCGCAGGCACGCCGCCCGCGCGGTGATAATCCTCACCCAGGTATTCGCCTGCAGGCTGAAGGTTCACCAGCAACGGCACCTTGTGGCCAACCTGTTGCCAGTCGTCGTTGTTCAGCGGAACGTTCAGATGCCGCGCAATGCCGTTCAGGTGGATCGGCGCGTTGGTTGACCCGCCGATTGCCGAGTTGATGACGATCGCGTTCTCGAACGCCTCACGCGTCATGATATCGGACGGTTTCAGGTCCTCGTGCACCATGTCTACGATCCGCTGGCCAGTGGCATAGGCCATCTGCCCCCGCTCGCGATAAGGCGCTGGAATCGCGGCGGAACCGGGCAGCTGCATGCCCAGCGCCTCGGCGAGGGAATTCATCGTGGTTGCCGTGCCCATGGTGTTACAGTACCCGGTCGAAGGGGCAGAGGACGCGACCAGTTCCATGAACCCGTCATCGTCAATCTCACCCGCCGCCAGCAACTCGCGCGCCTTCCAGACAATGGTGCCGGACCCGGTACGTTCTCCCCGGAACCAGCCGTTCAACATCGGGCCGACGGAAAAGGCAATCGCCGGGATGTTCACGGTCGCAGCGGCCATCAGCAGGGCTGGCGTAGTCTTGTCACAGCCGATGTTCAACACCACGCCGTCCAGCGGGTAGCCGAACAGCGATTCTACAAGGCTGAGATAGGCCAGGTTCCGATCCAGCATCGCCGTGGGGCGTTTGCCAGTTTCCTGAATGGGGTGCACCGGGATTTCCATCACCGTGCCACCCGCCGCGTGGATGCCGTCGCGCACCCGTTTGGTCAGTTCGATGTGATGCCGGTTGCAGGGGGACAAATCGCTGCCGGTTTGCGCAATACCAATGATAGGCTTGCCGGATTGCAGCTCTTCCCGGGTCAGGCCGTAATTCAAATACCGCTCCAGATAAAGCGATGTCATTTCACGGTTTTCCGGGTTGTTGAACCACTTCTGGGAACGCAGCATCTTTTCCTCCATCAGTTCGACCAACCGCCATCAATGATGTGCGCCTGAGCGGTCGTGAACGCGCTTTCATCCGAGCCCAAATAGACAACCAGGGCGGCGATTTCCTCGGCCTTGCCGATCCGACCCATGGGCTGGCGCGCGGTGAAATCCTTCATCGCCTGTTCATAGTCACCGGTTGCCCGCAGGCGGTCATGCAGCGAGGGGCTTTCCACCGTGCCAGGGCAGATCGCATTACAGCGGATGCCTTGTGTGATGTAATCCGCCGCGACCGCCTTGGTCATGCCGATCACCGCAGCCTTGGACGCGCCATAGATGAACCGGTTCGGCGCACCAATAATCGAAGATGCGGCAGACGACATGTTGATGATGGACCCGCTGCCACGTTCCAGCATCCCGGGCAGGGCCGCGCGGATCGTACGGAACATCGAACGGACATTCAGGTCAAAGGCAAAATCCCATTCTTCGTCCGTGGCGTCCAGGATCGTCCCGTTGTGAACAAAGCCCGCACAATTGAACAGGATGTCCGGCTGTGCACGCTCGACACCGGCTGCGACAGAAGCATCGTCACGCACGTTCAAGGCGAAGGTCGTCACATCGCCCGTGGCCTCGGCTGCAAGCTGCGCCAGTGCCTCTTCGTTCACATCCGTCGCGAACACCTTTGCGCCCTCAGCGGCCATCGCCAGTACCGAAGCGCGCCCAATCCCCTGAGCCGCCGCCGTCACCAGCGCGGACTTACCCTGCAGTCGTCCAGACATCCATTAGTCCTTTGTTTTTAAACCTGTTTCACGGGTTGCTTTTTACTATTTCCAAAGCCAAACCCGGCGTCGTCGCACATAGCCCTAGTGCAATCATTTACAAAATTCTAGGGTCTGCGAAATCACCGGGCCACGGCCCGAACGGAGGACCCCATGACAAAAACGCTTATCATCGGCGGCGGCGGAATGATCGGACGCAAGCTGGCAAACACGCTGACCGAGGCAGGAGAGGCCAGTGATCTGACATTGTTCGATGTGGCCTATCCCACTGACATGTCAGATGGTTTTACCTGTCTCAGCGGCGACATCACCGACCCCGCAGTGACGGACAATCTGGCCGCGCAAAGGCCCGATGTGATCTACCATCTGGCAGCGATTGTGTCGGGTGAGGCAGAGGCGGATTTCGACAAGGGATGGCAGACAAATATGCTGGCCTTCTGGCGTTTCCTGGAGGCGATTCGGGCGCAACACCTGGCGTCCGGGGGCACATATCGGCCGCGAATCGTTTTCACCTCGTCTATCGCGGTGTTTGGCGGTCCGTTCCCGGACAAGATCGGGGACGAGTTTCTGAGCGCCCCGCAAACGTCCTACGGCGCACAGAAAGCGTGTAGTGAGCTGATGCTGACGGATTTCAGCCGCAAGGGGTTTGTCGATGGCATTTCGATCCGGTTGCCGACAATCTGCGTGCGCCCCGGCAAACCGAACAAGGCAGCGTCCGGCTTCTTCTCGGGCATCATCCGCGAGCCCTTGAATGGGCAGGAGGCGATCCTGCCCGTACCGACCAGCGTCCGACACTGGCATGCATCGCCCCGCGCAGCCGTTGGGTTCCTGCGCCACAGCGCGGCGTTGGACCTGGACCGGCTGGAGGGCCGCCGCGCGCTCAGCCTGCCCGGGTTCAGCTGCACGGTTGAAGAACAGATCGAAGCGTTGCGGGACGTGGCAGGCAATGACGCGGTGAACCTGATCCGGCATGAACGGGATGAAACCATCTCGTCCATGGTGGAGTTCTGGCCACGCGATTTTGAACCGCAACGGGCGCTGGACCTTGGCTATCGGGCTGAAGGCAGTTTCCGCGAGATCATCGACATCTACATGTCCGAGGACATGCCGAAATCCGGCTAACCCCGGCGCCGCGCTTCAAAGGTTGCGTTTCATGTGATCATAGATCGCAACCTTGCAGGCCTCAACATCGCGTGCCAGCGCGGCGTCGACAATCGCCTGATGTTCGCGAATGATCGCCTCGAAATAATTGCTGCCGAAATCGCGTTCCTGGCTGACCATCTGCTGTCGGAACTGGACGTAGATGTTGGCAAAAGTCTCGAGCAGCAGCGGCGAATCGCAGCGCGAAATCAGCGTCTCGTGAAACTCTTTCTCCGCGTCCGACCACAGCTCCATCCCGCCTGCCACATCCGGGGCGGAGACCAGTTGCCGCTCCACGTGGCTCAGCTTGTGATGGGCGGCGGTCAGGCGTGCCTCCCATGCCAGATCGCCGTTTGCAATCGACAGGGCCGCGCCCTCCTGCTCCAGTAGAATGCGGAACTTGGCCACGTCGCGACGACGCTCGGGTGAGGTTGCGCGCGCCCGAAACCCACGCTGCATCTCGAATTCGACCAGCCCCACCCGGGACAGGCGCAACAGGACATCCCGTACGGTATTGGCCGAACAACCATACGCACCCTGCAACTCCGCTGGCTTCAGCTTCTCGCCCGGCTTGAACGCCGCCGCCATCAGCTTGCGCTGCAGATCGTCGTAGATTTCCCCCGTGCCGATGCGCATTCCACCCTCCTGACCCAGCATTAAACCAAGGAATTCTGAAATCTCCAAGAAATTTCAAAATTTTTTAAATTTTCAAATTTCGATTGGCAGAAGCCCGACCCGTTGCTAGGCTCCGCCCGTGTGACCAAGAAGACGGCCCCGAAGGCTGCGAGCGGTTCGCTTGAATTGTAAATGGGAGGACTCTGATGAAGTTCATGAAACTCGCTGCCGCCGCACTGGGCACGGCAGCCGTGTTGGCCGGTTCCTCGGCCTTGGCACAAACCAAGCTGCGCATTCAGACGCACTATGCGCCTGAAACCGTGTCCGGCAAGCTGGCCGCGCAATATATCGAGGACGTGTCGACCATGTCGGGCGGCCAGATCGAGATCGAGATGTTCTACAGCTCCTCGGTTGTAAAGTCGGTTGAAACCTTTGACGCGGCGGCCACGGGCATTCTGGACTGCGACATGACCGGCGGTGGCTACCAGACCGGTAAGAACCCCGCGTTCCAGTTCGTCGCTGACATCATGGGCGGCTATGCAACCCCCTATCAGCAGCTGAGCTGGCTGTATTTCGGTGGCGGCAAGGAAGCCGCGAAGCCGCTTTACAACAAGTACGGCATGGAACTGGTCGGCTGGTGGGTCTACGGGCAGGAAAGCTTTGCCTCGTCCAAGCCGATTGCGAAGGTCGAAGACTTCAAGGATTGGAAATTCCGCTCGCCCCCGGGCATGGAAACCAAGATCTTTGAAAAGCTGGGCGCCAAGCCGATCGTGATGGATTTCACAGAAATCTTCACCGCACTTGAAACCGGTATCATCGACGGTGCGGATGCATCCGGCCTGGCCAACAACGTCGGTCTGGGTCTGTATGACCTGGTGAAGTTCGCGAACTTCCCGGGCTTCCACTCCATGCCGTCCGACCATCTGGCCTGTAACAAGGCAGTTTGGGACGCAATGCCGGACGCACACCGCCGCATCATGGAAGTCGCCATGGAAGCACTGGCGCTGCGCACCGCGCTGACCTTCGAAAAGGCCAACGCCGAAGCAGCAGCCCAGCTGCGCGAGCAGGGTGTGACCCTGTCCGAATGGTCCTCCGAAGAACTGGCCAAGTTCCGCGCCGCTGCTCAGGCGACATGGCCGGAATTCGCGACCACACCCGAGGCGCAAGCCCTGGTTGAGGCGCATATGAGCTACCTCGGCCAGCTGGGTCTGGTCGTCGAGTAAGTCGACAAACACAGACCGGCCCCCGCACCCCGGGGGCCGGTTTATTGAAGAATACAGCCCAGCGGTGAAGGAGCCGCAGTGGCGCGGGAGGGGGAAATGCAGGACAAGTCCGGTAGTCTGGTCGAATGGCTTGTGCCATTTGCGTTTATTTTATGCGCGGGCTGGCTGGCCTGGCATTTGCCCGCCTTCACCCTGGATTTCTGGCCCCCGGATGCCAGTCAGGCCGACAACCTGCGCGGCCTGCATCACCGCAACGACGTGACCCCCGGCATGGGCGGACCGACGGGCGGGGAAACCGACTGGGTCGACTGGATCGCCATGCTGGGCCTGCCGGTGTTTGGCATTCTCGGCGTGATGACAGTCCGCCGCGCACCCATGGAATACGAAGCCTGGTCCAATCTGGACCGCGCCGCCGTCTTTATCGGGCGGGTGACCATGATGCTGGTCGTCGTTCTGGTCAGCGTCATGATGTACGAAGTGTTCATGCGTTACGTGGTCGAGGCACCGACGCTCTGGGCCAACGAGCTCAGCCTGTGGCTGGCCGGGTTCGTGTTTTTGTGCGCGGGGCTTTACGCCATGCAGCAACGCAGCCACATCCGTATTTTCCTGCTCTATGACGTGTGCCCCCGCTGGATGCAGAAGCTGTTTGACACGATCTCCACCCTGCTGATCGTCGCGTTTGCGTTTTTCCTGATCTACGGCGGCTATGGCGAGGCGCTGGACAAGCTGCATCGCTGGGAAACCTTTGGCACAGCCTTTGACCCGCCCATCCCCGCCACGATCAAGTCGATGGTTCTGCTGATCGTCGGTCTGGTGGCCATTCAGGCGGTCATCAATCTGGTTGCGGATTGGAACAATGAACCGGTCGTGCATTCGGCTGCTGACGACATCGACCAGGAAGAGCTGGAGCATCTGAAGGCGATGGTCGGCTCGGACGGGGTTGGCGACATGGACGTGACCCGCGGATCAATCCAGGGCGAACAGAAGAAGGCGGGCCACTGATATGGATATCGGAACGATTTCACTGGTCCTGCTGGTCGGTCTGCTGATCCTGCTGGCCATCGGCATGCCGCTGGGCATGGCCTCGGCCATTCTGGCCGTGCTCGTGCTGGTCATGAAGTTCGAGCCTCAACTGCTGACCGCGCCATGGACCTTTGGCGACGGCATTCTGACAGGGAGGCCAGGGTCGGGACCCTTAAACATCTTAGCCCAGAAGATATACGGGCTCTTAACGGACTATGTCCTCATATCCGTGCCGCTGTTCATCTTCATGGCCGCATTGCTGGAGCGGTCCGGCATTGCAAAGGACATGTATTCGTCTCTGAACGTTTGGCTGTCGGGTGTGCGTGGCGGGATTGCCATCGTGACCTCGATCATGGCTGTGATCATGGCCGCCATGTCGGGCATTATCGGGGGCGAGGTTGTGCTGCTGGGCCTGATCGCACTGCCCCAGATGCTGCGGCTGGGGTACAATCAGAACCTGGCCATCGGGACGATCTGTGCCAGCGGATCGCTGGGCACGATGATCCCGCCCTCCATCGTTCTGATCATCTATGGCCTGATCACGGAAACCTCGATCAAGGCGCTGTTTACCGCGTCCTTCCTGCCGGGGTTCATGTTGGCCACCTTCTTCATCATCTACATCGTCATCCGCACTCAGCTGCGTCCACAGGATGCGCCGCTGCCGGAACCGGTCGAGGGCGAACCGCAAGGTCTGGCGAAACTGGCCCTGTTCGGCGCGTTCCTGAACCTGCTGCTGTGCGGGTTTTCCGCCGTGCTGTTCCTGCGCGCGCTGTTTTTCACCGTGACCGGCCAGAACGCAATCGTCGACGAAAACGTTGAGCCGATTTTCTGGGGTACGCCCGGGCATGTGCCGTGGTTTGGCGGGATCGTGGTGGTGTCGCTGCTGTTGGCGTTGTTTGCCTTTGGCCGCGCGCGGACCTCGCTGGGCTGGTCCATGGGCAAGGGTCTGGTGGCCCCCATTGTCGTCATTGGTGTGGTCATGGGCTCCATCTACGGCGGGATCACCGGGATCACCGAAGCTGCCGGCATGGGCGCGGTTGCGGTTCTGGTTCTGGCCATCTTCCGGGGTGAAGCATCGTTCGACCTGATCTGGGACAGTCTGATGCGGACGCTCAAGTCCACAGGCACGATCATCTGGGTCACCATCGGCGCGGCAACGCTGGCTGGGGCCTACACCATTGCAGGCGGTCCGCAGTATGTGGCTGACCTGATCGTCGGGTCGGACATGCCGACCATGATGATTTTGCTGATGATGATGCTGATCCTACTGTTCATGGGCGCCTTCATGGACTGGGTCGGCATCGTGCTGCTGATCATCCCCGTCTTCCTGCCCATCGTACAGCGCCTGCCGATTGAGGAAATCGGCCTGATCGGCGTGTTGCAGCCCAAGTATCTGGCGGTCTGGTTCGGCGTTCTGTTCTGTATGAACATGCAGGTCAGCTTCCTGTCGCCGCCGTTCGGCCCTGCCGCCTTCTACCTGAAATCTGTGGCCCCGCCCCACATTTCGCTGACGGATATCTTCAAGGGCTTCCTGCCGTTCATCTGCATCCAGATCATCGCGCTGTCGGTTCTTCTAATCTGGCCGCCCATCGTCGAAATCCTGCTGGATTGGGGAAAGTAGCGAGGATCGCGGATGCTCAGCCAGGACCAGATCGCATTCTTTGACCGCACGGGTTACCTCGTGGTCGAGGATGTGCTGGATCAAAACCTCCTGGACCGTGTCCGGGCCGAATACGCGGCCCGGTTGGATGAATTGCTGGACGATTGGGGATTGGCCGAAGCCCTGCGCGAGGCCAGTTTCGAGGACAAGATCATCGCGGCCTATCAGCAGGGGTTCGACTGGTTCCAACCGCTGGACATTTCCCTGCCCGGCGACCGGATCGAAGAGGACACGCCTTTTCACTTTGGCCCGGCCGTGTTTGACATGATCACCGCCCCCCGCCTGCTGGACATGGTGCAGGACCTGATCGGGCCAGAGATTTCGTCAAACCCGATCCAGCATGTGCGCATCAAACCCCCTGCCCCGGACCTGCGCCAGGACGAGGTGCGTGCGCATATCACCGCGACCGACTGGCATCAGGACCGCGCCGTGGCGTTGCAAGAGGCTGACGACACAAAGATGATAACGGTCTGGCTGGCCATTACCGACGCCACGCCCGAAAACGGCTGCCTTCAAGTGATGCCAAAGGCCGAGGACCAGGCGATGCTGCCCCATTGCCCTAAAACCCAGACTGCCATTGCAGATGGCTTTGTCGATGAAGCCCGCGCCGTGCCACTCCCTGTGAAATCCGGGGGCGCTGTGATTTTTGACCCGATGACCCCGCATTCCTCGCTGGTGAACCGGACGGACGGCATCCGCTGGTCGTTTGACCTGCGTTACCACGTGACGGGCCAGAATTCGGGACGCACGCATTTTCCGGAATTTGTGGCGCGCTCGGATACCAATCCCGAAATTGTGTTGACCGATTGGCGCGTCTGGCGGGGCCTGTGGGAAGAGTCGCGTGCACATCTGGCAGGGGTGCCGCATATTGATATTCATCGCTGGACATCGGACGCGCCGTACTGCGCCTGACACCGATGTAACGACCACGCCAACACCAGGCCCCGCTGCCGGGCCAAGCAAGGAACATTACAGATCATGACCCCTTATGTGCGACTGGACCCTTCGGACAACGTCGTCACCGCCACCCGCGCGCTGGAAATCGGCACGGCGGTCGAGGATGTTACGACAACCGCGCTGATCCCGTCCGGGCACAAGATCGCCACCAGCCCCATCGCCAAGGGTGAGGCCATTCGCAAATACGCGCAGATCATCGGCTATGCGTCTGAGGATATTGCCCCCGGCGTGCATGTTCACACGCAGAATGTGGAGTTTCGTAATACCGACGCCGCCTATGAGTTTGGCACCGACCTGCGGGCTGTGACCCCAGTTGCAACGCCTGACACCTTCATGGGCTACCGCCGCGAAAACGGTCGCGTCGGGACGCGGAACTATGTGGCGGTGGTGACGTCGGTCAACTGCTCGGCCACCGCAGCGCGACGGATCGCGGATGCCTTTGGTCCCGAGGAGCTGGCCGATTACCCTAATGTCGACGGAGTCGTTGCCTTTGTTCACGGGACTGGCTGCGGCATGCAGGGCAATGGTGACGGGTTCGAAGCATTGCAGCGGGTCATGTGGGGCTATGCCAAACATCCCAACCATGCCGGTGTGCTGATGGTCGGTCTGGGCTGCGAGATGAACCAGATCGACTGGTTGCTGGACGCCTATGGCCTGAAACAGGGGCCGCTGTTCCAGACCATGAACATCCAGAACGTCGCCGGCCTGCAGCGCACCATCGAAATGGGGATCGAAAAGGTCCGCGCGATGCTGCCCATCGCAAACGAAGCGCGGCGCGAACCCTGCCCGGCCTCGGAACTGATGGTGGCGTTGCAATGTGGCGGGTCAGATGCGTGGTCCGGTATCACAGCTAACCCCGCGCTTGGCTATGCCTGCGACCTGCTGGCTGCGCAGGGCGGCACCGGTGTGTTGGCCGAAACGCCGGAGATCTACGGGGCTGAACATCTGCTGACGCGCCGGGCTGCGGATCAGAAAACCGGCGACCGGCTGGTGGGCCTGATCCGCTGGTGGGAGGACTACACCGCCCGCAACCATGGCAGCATGGACAACAACCCGTCCCCCGGAAACAAGAAGGGCGGGTTGACAACCATTCTGGAAAAATCGCTGGGCGCAGCAGCCAAGGGCGGCACATCACCCCTGAACGGTGTCTATAAGTATGCAGAATCCGTGACAGCACGTGGTTTCACCTTCATGGACAGCCCTGGCTACGATCCGGCCAGTGTCACCGGACAGATCGCAGGCGGCTGCAACCTTGTGTGTTTCACCACCGGGCGCGGATCGGCTTTCGGCTCCAAACCCGCGCCGACGATCAAGGTTGCGACCAATTCAGAGATGTATTCCCGCATGACCGACGACATGGATGTCAACGCAGGAGAGATCCTGAGCGGTGATGCCACGGTCGAAAGCAAGGGGCGCGAGATTTACGAACTGTTTCTGCGCGTGGCTTCGGGCGAGATGTCCAAATCCGAAGCGCAAGGGTTGGGCGACTATGAATTTGTGCCGTGGCAAATCGGAGCGGTGATGTGAGGTCCGAACACGTCCCTTACGCATCCCGAAGGAGGGCGCGTATATGACACGCCTTTTATTGGCTGGCACCGGCCTGATCGGGCACCGGCATATGGAGCACATCCAGGCCCATGCCGACCTGACCTTGGCCGGGATCATCGACCCGGTGGCGGAAAATCGGGCAATGGCGGATGTACCGGGCTTCGCTGACATCGCGGATGTTGATGTGCCCGCAGACGGCATCCTGCTGGCAACACCAACCGGCACGCACGCCCCTTTGACGCTCGCCGCGCTGGACCGGGGCTGGCATGTGCTGGTGGAAAAACCCGTGGCCGACACGCTGGAAAACGCGGACGCCATGATTGCGGCCAGTGCTACCACCGGGCGGCATGTGCTGGTCGGGCATCATCGGCGCTACCACCCTTGTGTGCAAAAGCTGAAGTCGATCCTCGACAGCGGGCAATTGGGCCGCCCTGTCGCGGCCTCGCTCCTGTGGCTGATGAAGAAGCCGGACGCATACTTCGACGTCGCCTGGCGCGCCGGTATGGATGGGGCACCGGTCAAACAGAACCTGATCCACGATGTGGATACCCTGCGCTGGCTGTTCGGCGAAGTGGAGGAAGTTTGCGGCATCGGCTCCAACGCCATCCGCAACGCACCGCGCACCGAAAGCGGCGGCGCGGTTTTGCGGTTTTCCAGCGGTGTCATGGTGACCATCGCCTTTGCGGACACAACCCCGACGCCATGGGGGTTTGAGGCGGGCACAGGCGAAAGCCCGATGATCCCGAAAACCGCGCAGGACAGCCTGCGCATTGCCTGCACAGCAGGGGCCATCGAGTTTCCGTCCCTGCGCATCTGGTACGGCGCGGACAGTTGGAACGAACGACCCGAAATGCAGGAAACCGAGGTGGACGAAAACGTGCCACTGGTTGCGCAACTGGAACATTTCGCCGACGTGATCGCTGGCCGGGCAGGGCCGATCATCACCGCCAAGGACGCCCGAGACACGCTGGCCGCCACGTTGGAGATTGAACGAGTGACAAGGCCCCAAGGGTTAGCCGCATGACAATATTGCGCGCGGGTCTCATCGGCGATCACATCAGCCAATCCCGCCTGTCGCGCGGGCTGCGCCTGATGTGCGAAGACCACGGTATGACGCTGGAGTTCGAGATGATCGACAGCGCCAAGACCGCAGGTTTCGATTTCGCTGATACCCTGCGTACCTGTCGTAACGCGGGCTGGACCGGTGTCACGGTCACGCACCCTTACAAGGCTGACGCCGCTGCTTTTGCTGGCGGCGCAGCGCCCGACGAGGTTCGGTTACTGGGGGCCAGCAATACGCTGATTTTCAAGCCCGACCTCACCGCGCATAACACGGACTACACCGGGTTTCTGTCCGCATGGCATCATGTCTTTGCGGGCCGTTCTCCCGGACGCGTCGCCATGGCTGGGGCCGGTGGCGTCGCCCGTGCGCTGGGGCCTGCGCTGGCCCGGCTTGGGGCCACGGACATCGCGATCTGGGATACGGACATGGACCGTGCGCAGGCGCTGGTCACGCGCATCGGGGGCCCTGCCCGCGCGGTACCGTTGGAACAGGCGGCAAAAGCGACCGCTGCGGCGGATGGGCTGGTTAATGCCACGCCGCTCGGCATGACCTATCACCCCGGCAGTGCCTTCGACCCGGCATGGATCGGCCCGCAAAGCTGGGCGTTTGATGCGGTCTATACCCCAACGGACACCACGTTCTTGAAGAACTGCGACGCACAAGGTCTGGCGATCCTCAGCGGATTCGACCTGTTCCGCTTCATGGCGATGAATTCGTTTGAGGCCTACACCGGCCTCACCCCCGACCCTGCCCACACGCTGCCCCGGCTCGACGCCCTCAGACCGACGGAGGACAATCCATGACCGAAGTGCTCTCCAATTCCCAGATCGACGCTTACAACCGCGACGGCTACCTCGTCCTGGAAAACCGCATCCCCGAGGATGTTTTGGACTCGATCCGCGCCGAAATCGCACGGTTCGAGGATGAAGCGCGCGGTATGACGGACTCCAACGACCGGCTGGATCTGGAGGACAGCCATACCCCCGAGGGTCCCCGCATCCGTCGGATCAAGCTGCCGCACACGATTTCCGATGTCATGGCGGACCTGATGCAGTCAGATCATGTGCTGGCCCCGGTGCGCGACCTGATCGGGCCGGACCTGCGCCTGCATACAACCAAGCTGAACATGAAATCCGCCGGGTTTGGCGCGGCGGTGGAGTGGCATCAGGACTGGGCATTTTACCCGCACACCAACGATGACGTGCTGGCCGTGGGCGTTCTGATTGACGACATGGGGCTGGAAAACGGCCCGCTTATGGTCTTCCCCGGCAGTCACAAGGGCCAGATTTACGACCATCATGTTGATGGCGTCTTTGCTGGCGCGATGGATCTTGCCGGTTGCGGGTTGAACGTGGCGGACGCGGTGCCGTTGACCGGGCCTGCGGGCTCCATCTCCATCCATCATGCACGGATCGTGCATGGATCGGCGCTCAACACATCCGACCGGGCGCGGCGTTTGCTGTTCTACGAGTGCATGGCCGCAGATGCGTTCCCGGTGATGGGGTCAATGACTTCGTTCGGGTCACTCGACGAATACAACACGCGCATGTTGTGTGGGACGCCCACAATCACCCCGCGCCTGGCAGACGTACCGGTGCGCATCCCCCTGCCCCAGCCGGAAAAGCGCGGGTCGATCTATGAAATCCAGAAGGACCTGAAACATCGCGGGTTCTCAATCTATGACGAGGCCGGTTGAGACCGGCGCAACCGAACAGGACAACAGACATGAGCAAACCGAAGATTGGATTTATCGGGCTGGGCCTGATGGGCAGCGCCATGGTCGAACGGCTGCAGGCGCAAGGGTATAACGTGACCGTGCTGGGCAACGTCAACCGTTCAGGGATAGAGGCCGCGCTGGCCCGTGGCGCAAGTGAGGCGGCCAGCGCGCGTGAAGTGGCGGAAAGCGCCGACATCGTGATGCTGTGCATGGGCACGTCGGATCATGTCGAAGGCCGCATGCGTGGACCGGACGGCGTGATTGCCGGGCTGCAGGCCGGCGCAACCGTGATTGATTTCGGCACCTCGCTCCCCGGCTCGACCCAAGAGTTGGGACAGGAGGTGGCTGCCGCTGGCGGTGTTATGCTGGACGCGCCGTTGGGTCGAACGCCGTCGCACGCCGTGGATGGCCTGCTCAACATTATGTGCGCAGGTGACAAGGACCGGTTTGATGCCGTAAAGCCCGTGCTGGATGACCTGGGTGAAAACGTCTTTCACCTCGGTCCCCTTGGCGCGGGGCACACGATCAAGCTGATCAACAACTTCTTCGCCATGACCACAGCCAACGCCATGTCCGAAGCCTTTGCCATGGCCGACAAGGCGGGCATTTCCCGGCAGGGCATCTATGACGTTATGTCCGCCGGGCCGCTGCATTCCGGGATGATGGATTTCGTGAAGGCCTACGCCGTCGACGGCAACCCCGAGATGCTGGCATTCAGCGTGCGCAATGCGGCCAAGGACGTGGGTTACTATGCGCATATGGCCGAAAGCCTGGGCGTGGACTCGATCATGTCACAATGCGCGCGACGCGGCCTGACCATGGCACTGGAGGATGGGCGCGGTGACGATCTGGTGCCGCAGATGGTCGATTTCTACAGCGACCAGTTCAAGGGCTGATCCACCCCATGCCGCAGCCGGACATCGTTTGCCTGGGCGAAGCCATGATCGAGCTGTCGCTGACCGGTCAGCCCCCCGGCCCCGGGCAGGTCAGCTTTGCCGGGGATACGTTCAACACGGCTGTCTACTGCAAACGTGCCGCGCCCGAGCTGACCGTCAGTTTCGCGACCAAGGTCGGGCGTGACCTGTTTTCGGATGCATTGCTGGCATTTATGGAAGAAGAGCGGCTGGACACGTCGCTGGTCTCTCGCTCCGACGACCGGACACCGGGGCTCTATGCGATTTCCACGGATGCCGCGGGCGAGCGCAGCTTCACCTATTGGCGGGACCAATCCGCCGCACGGCTGGTGTTGGAGCAGCCGGGGCTGGACCTGGGATCGCTGAACTGCGGATACTTCTTCTTCAGCGCCATTTCGTTGGCGATTCTGCCAGATACATACCGGACGGCATTGATGAACTGGCTGCCCGACTATCGTCGATCCGGCGGACAGGTTGTGTTCGACTCGAATTACCGCCCCGCGCTTTGGCCCGATGTGATGGCCGCACGAAAAGAGGTCGAAGCCTGCTGGCGGCTGACCGACGTTGCCCTGCCTAGCAAAGATGACGAAACAGCGCTGGCCGGTGACAATTCCGCCACCGAAACGCGGGAACGTCTACGCGGACTAGGGGTGACCCAGGGGGTCGTGAAACGTGGCCCGGAAGGGCCGCTGAGTTTTGATCCGTCAGTTGAGATGACCTTTTCAGCAGTGCCCAACGTCGTCGACACCACTGCCGCAGGCGACAGCTTCAATGGCGCTTACCTTGCCGCCCTGATGCAAGGGCGGGACCAACGCGCGGCCATGCAGGCCGGGCACGACCTGGCCAGCCGGGTGGTCGGACAGCGCGGTGCGATCATTCCCAAAGACGCGATGATGGAGGTGTCATGACCTCCTTTGCGCCCACGCCCCTTAAAAACTCCTGCTCCAATCCGGAGGCGTTGCATGTCTGACCCCATACGGATCGGCGTGATTGGCATCGACCATCGGCATATTTACACCATGCTCTCCAATCTGCTGAACGAGGGCGCGGAATTGGCCGGGTGGCACACCAACGGCACGCCCGGAACGCTTGAGGGTTTCATCAAACGCTTCCCTGATGCCCCGAGAGTTGATGACCCGGCGACCCTGCTGAATGACGACCGGATTGACCTGATCCTGACTGCGGCCATTCCCTGCGACCGGCCCGCTATTGCGATTGCCGCCATGCGCGCGGGCAAGGATGTGATGACGGACAAACCCGGTTGCCTCACGCTGGACCAGCTGTCTGACCTCCGCCGAACAGTGCTGGATACGGGCCGCATCTGGTCGGTCGATTTCTCCGAACGATTCGAGGTGCCCGCTGTCACCAAGGCGGCCGAGTTGGTGGCGGAAGGGGCCATTGGCACGGTTATTCAAACCTTGGGCCTTGGGCCGCATCGGCTCAACCGGGACACGCGACCGGACTGGTTCTGGGACCCGGCCCGAAATGGCGGGATATTGACCGACATCGGGTCACACCAGATCGACCAGTTTCTGTACCTCACTGGGTCCACTGAGGCATACATCACGCTCGCGACCACCCAGAACATCGCGGCACCGCAAAATCCGGATTTCCGTGACTTTGGCCAGATCGCGCTGCAAAGCGGGGCGGCCACGGGTTACATTCGGCTGGATTGGTTCACGCCCGACGCCCTGCCCACCTGGGGCGACGGGCGGCTGTTCATCCTTGGGACCGAAGGCACAATCGAACTGCGCAAATATGTGGATGTGGGCGGGGCGGAGGGCGGTGACCATCTGCTGCTGACCAACGGCAGCAGGTGCGAGCGGATTGATGCCTCAGGCGCTGGCCTCCCCTATTTCCGCCGCATCCTGAACGACATCCGCGACCGGACCGAAACCGCCATGCCGCAGGCGCATGCCTTCGCGGTTATGGATCTGGCAATCCGGGCGCAAATGATGGCGGACGGGGAGCCATGCTGACCTTCGCCGCTGCGGTGTTCTTCCTGATCATCACGCCGGGGCCTGGCGTTTTGTCGACCGCCGGGGTTGGCTCCGCCTTTGGCGCAAAACCCGGCGTGCGCTATGTTTTTGGCCTGTTCCTGGGTACGAACCTGGTCGCGCTGGCCGTGGTCAGCGGCATTGCCGCTGTCGTGCTGGCCGATGCACGTATTCGGACCGTGCTGTTCCTGTGCTCGACGGCTTACCTGCTGTACCTCGCGCTGCGAATTGCATTGGCCGGGGCAAAGGTCGCGTTTATCGAGGCGCGCAATCCCCCCGGCGTTTTGAACGGGTTGATGCTGCAGTTCATCAACCCCAAGGCCTATGCGGTGAACACCGCGCTGTTTTCCGGCTTTTCCTTCCTGCCCGGCAACCTGCTGGCCGAAATCCTGCTAAAGTTTCTGATCACCAACGCCATCTGGATCCCGATCCATTTCCTGTGGCTGGGGCTGGGCATCAAACTGCGCCAACTGGACCTGCCTCCGCGCACGCATCGCGCCATCAACATCGCGATGAGCCTGTCCATGCTGGCCGTGGTCGCTCTGGCCGTTGTAACGTTCCTCGTTGGCCCGGCGGGTGGGTGAGACCCATTTCCACGAGCTTTTGCGAAACAAATTCCAATCTACGGCTGGAAACAGCGTGGTGCCCGGTGACGTCCTGTCAGGAGCGTTAAACTGACCTATCCTAAAACTGAGAAGCTGGACTCTGCGTTTATCTCGCGTTTGCGGGAATAGAACCCCACGTCGATGCTGCGTCCAAGATAGGGCAACGTGAATTGCAGCGGCGTAGTGTCATGGTCATTCCCCGCCTCGCAATAGGCCACCAGTTCCGCCATCATCTTCCCGGCGATCGGCGCGTTCTTGTACTGGTTCCCCGACGTGCCGCAGGCCATGTAGAACCCCGGCAGCGCGGATTTGTCGTAGATTGGAATCCAGTCCGTCGAGGCGTCATACAGGTCTACAACCCCACGCGTTTTCGACGGAATACCCAGTGACGGCACCCGCTGCGCATAGCGCATGGCCTGCGTCGTCCACTGATCCGTGAAATCGCGATTGTAGGATTTGTCATCCTCGGCCCACTGATGTGGATCACATTCCGGGTCTTCGGAGCCGATCAGGATGTGGTTGCCATGTTCCGGGCGGACATAACAGGCGATGTCGCTATCAGACACCACCGTGCCCAGTTCCTCGAAATTGAACCCTTCGGGGCTGGGCACATGAACAACCTCTTGCCGCAAGGGCCGCGTTTCGATGGTCATGTCTTCCAGAACGCCAGCCATGTCGTTGACAATGGCGGATCCCGGCCCCGCGACGTTGATCACTACGGGGGCGTGCAGTTCTGTCCCATCAGCAAGCTTTACGCCTGACACGCGACCACCCTCCTGCAGAACTTCAACCACTTCTGCACTGGTCCGAACCTCAGCCCCATGTTGGCGGGCCGCATCCATCAGGTTCTGCGCACTCAGCGCCGGGTCGGTGACATAGCCGCCATTCGGCCAAAACACTGCGCCGCCCATTTTGCCGCCATTGGTCTGACCGAAGTCGGGATCATCCATCCGTTTGGCCGGTGCAAAACTGTCCAGTGAATAGATCGGCAACTTTTCGACCACCTGTTCCGGCGTCAGTTCCTCGAACGGGCAGTCCAGTTCTGCAGAATTCTTCATGTGCTTTTCCAAGTGACCGTTGGCTTCGGTCTTTATCACCATACAGCCAACTTCGCGGAACTGCGCGATCTCGGACCCTTCCGGCAGTCCCAGGTAATCAGCCCAGTCGCGCCAGTAGTGATAGCCCTCCCAGGCAAAGGCCGTGCCGTCAAAGGTGGAATAGTGCATCCGAATGATCGCACAGGAGCCGGCGGTGGAGCCATGGCCAACCTGTGCATTTCGGTCCAGCGACAGTGTTTTCCAGCCCTTCTTGGCCAATTCGAACGCCACGGCTGCCCCGATGACTCCGGTGCCGATGATGATCGCGTCTGCGGATTTGGTCATGTCTCGTCTCCTCCTGCCCAGAAGCTCCGGGCGTAAGCGCTGAATTCTTCGATCTCCTCGGGCCGGGGATGCACGCCGGTGAAGACGTACAGGTAGTGCGGCACAAGGGTCAGGCGGAATTCGGTGGGTTCGTTGAGTTGGGCCATGTCATAGCCAAGCTGCATGTAATAAAGGACGCGCGCGCGGGTCTCAGCCTCGACCGGGTCATAGGCAAACCGTTTGAACATGGCGTTTAATGCGGCCACCCGGCGGGCGTCCGATTGGTCCAGAACACGGCGCACCTTGCCTGACCTGCGCGCCCAATCGCGCACAGCAAAATCCAGTGCGGTGTCAAACAGGTCAGTGTTCACCACGCAGCGCTGCACATTGCACACGGCGGCCGTGATCGTTTCGGTTTCAATCTCGGACTGTGCGACAAGGGCGGCGGTGTTGGTGTCCTGCCAATGCCTGAGAAGCGCATCCAACAGATCCTGACGGGATTTGAAGTACCAGTAGAACGAAGACCGCGACACGCCCATACGTTCCGCCAGGGCCAGAACCTTTACCCGCTCAACCCCGTCGCTGACCAGCACGTCCAACGCCACGTTGAGCCAGTCAGCCCTGGTGACCTTCACGTTGCCCGATAGCGGTTCAGCTTCGGGATCGTCGCGGTGCAACAGCGGCCCACTCATGACACGCCCCGAGTCAACGACGTAGAGCCGCGACTTATAAATCGCGTAGGAAGCGCGTTTGACGTCCAGCCCATTGTCATCAACTCACTGGCGGCGCGCCGCCCTCGGCAGTTCGTTTGGCGATGAAGTCCTGCAGGGCCCCAACCTTGTCCGTGTCTTGCGCAGGGGCATTGTGCTCTGCCAGAATGCGTTTCCAGATCGCCGTCGCGCGGGTTTCGGTGTCCACTTCGCCAGCTTCGGACCACGTCCCGAAATTGGACCAATCCCAGCTGACCGGCTCCCAAAACTCGGTCTGATACCGTTCCATCGTATGTTGCGCGCCAAAGAAATGCCCGCCCGGCTGCACCTCTTTCAACGCATCCAGCCCGATGGCCGCATCATCCGCCTCGGCTGCTGTGCACAGCTCGGCAAACGTGTTGACCATGTCCATGTCGGTCACCAGCTTTTCGTACCCGATGGTCAACCCACCTTCGAGCCAGCCTGCCGCGTGGATCACAACGGTCGCCCCGGCCAGGACCGCGCCCCAACCACTGATCTCGGTCTCATGGGCCGCCTGAGCATCCGTCAGGTTTGCCGCCGACCCCGCCGCACAACGCCAGGGCAGGCCGATGAGCCGCGCCAATTGGCCTGCGCCCAGCGATGCCTTGACCTGTTCGGGCGTCCCAAATGCGGGCGCGCCGGTTTTCATGTCCACATTGGACGTGAACGTGCCATAGGTCACCGGTGCACCGGGGCGGGCCAGCTGCGTCAGCGTGATCGCCGCCATCGCCTCGGCATGGCTGAGCGTCAATGCGCCTGCAACCGTAATCGGCGCCATGGCCCCCATCAGCGTGAACGGAGTGACAATGCAAGGCTGCCCGTGGCGCGAAAAGTCGATCAGTCCCTGCGCCATCGGAATGTCGATTTGGCGGGGCGAGTTCGTGTTGATGATCGTGTAGATATGCGGTTGGGCCAGAAAATCGTCGTCCGACAGGCCACGAAAATCGCGGATCATCTCGAACACATCCATCGCCTGCGGCGTGCCACGCGCATAGGCAAACGGCACCTTATCCGACTGCAACAGCATGGTTTCCGTCATTGCGTAGTGGCGGATATTGATTGGCACATCCTGCGGTTCCACCAGCGGCGGCAACATATGCAACGCGTCGAAATGGTGGGTCAGCTGGATCAGTTCCTTGAAATCCTGATGGCTGCCAGGCCTGCGCCCGCGTTCGCGGTCTGTGGCATGGGGACACCCCGCGCCGGGCTGAAAAACAAGGCGGCCCAATTCAAACGTGATGTTTTTCTGCGCGTCCCCCGCATGCAGGGTGAAGGATTTGGGTGCGCTGGCCAGCGCGGCCTCTACAATGTCGCGCCCGATGAAGATCATGTCTTCACCCTCCAGCCGCGCCCCGGCTTTCAGAAACAGTTCACGTGCCTCGGGCAGCAGAACTTTGATGCCCAGGTTTTCCAGCACATGCAGGGCGGCATTGTGGATCGCGGCAATACGGTCGTCGGAAAAGGCCTTGGCCGGTTCGAACGGATTGCGCAGGTCGCGGTAATCCACCTTGCGCGTCACCGGAGCGGCATCACCCCCGCGCCGCCTGCCACGCCGTTTTGGAGCGTCACTCATCCCCGCATCGCCTTGCCGTCCGGGTCATAGGGCGACGGCGCGATGACCTTGGCCGCCCGTTCGACACCAACCACATGCACGCTCAGTTCGGTGCCCGGCGTGGCCTTGTCCCGGTCCACCAACGCCATGGCCAGCGACTTGCCCGTGTGATGGCCATAGGCACCCGAGGTCACAAACCCGACCTTTTCGCCATTGGACCAGACCGGTTCGTAACCCGACGTATCCGCATCTGCGGCCTCAATATCCAGCGTCACCTGCACCTGCGCCGGACCATTCCCGTCCCGCTCGGCAATTGCGGCTGTGCGCCCGATGAAGTCACCCTTGTCCCAGGCGATCCAGCGATCCATGGCCGTCATGCCCGGCGTGCGGTCCTGAGTGAATTCCGCCGACCAGATCCCGAAACTCTTTTCGATCCGCGTCGACAGCATGGCGTTGAACCCGACCTCGCGAATGCCCTCTTCGGCCCCGGCCTCTAGCAGGAGACGGCGTAAAGCGATGTGGTCGCCATAGCGGCAATTGATTTCATACCCCATCTCACCGGTCACCGACATGCGGGCGACATGCGCGCCAACCAGACCGATGTCATACTGACCGCAGCCCATGAATTTGAGGCCAGAGATATCCTGTTCCGCCACCTTCTCGATCACGGCGCGGGATTTCGGCCCGACAAGGCCGAAGCCGCCGATTTCCTCACCCAGATCGCGAATGGTCACGCCGTCATCCAGATGGTCGTTGAACCAGCGCATGTGCCAGGCCCGAAGGTAATAGGACCCCATCAGCCACCACGTGCCATTGCCCCAGTTCAAGAGCGTCAGGTCACCCTTGAGCCGCCCTGTTTCGCTGAGCATCACCGCCAGCCGTGCACGGCCCGGCGCAGGCAGTTTGGTCGCCAACATCTTGTCCAGCCACACTTCGGCATTTGGGCCGGTGATTTCGTAGCGGGAGAAGCCGGAGATATCGAGGAGGCCAACGCCTTCGCGGATCGCCTTGCACTCTTCGCCCACGATGTCATGAGCGTTCGACCGGCGCAGGGTTGGCGTTTCCTCGAACCCCTTGGGCGCGAAGTAAAGCGGCACTTCCATGTCCCAGCTCACACCCCATTTGCACCCGGCCTCGGTCATTGCGTCGTGTGCCGGGGTCATCTTCATCGGGCGGCCCGCGGGCAGTTGTTCGTTCGGATAGGTCATCACGAAGCGGCGGGAATAGAACTGCCCTGTGGTTTCGCGGATGTACCGCTTGTTCTCTGCAAACTTGCCATAACGGGCGACGTCCATGGACCACGCGTCCGCCTCTGGCTCGCCTTCGATCATCCACTCGGCCAGCGTTTTGCCGACACCACCGCCCTGCAGGAAACCGGCCATGACCGCGCAGGCGCACCAATAGCCCGGCTTGCCCTGCACCGGACCCACCAGCGGATTGCCGTCGGGGGAGAAGGTGAAGGCACCGTTGACCCACGTCTTGATACCGACATCCTGGATCGAGGGATAGCGTTCAAACCCCAGCGTCAGCTCGTTTTCGATCCGATCCAGCTGTTCCTGAAACAGCTCTTCACCGTAGTTCCATGGCGCGCCGTCCATGGCCCAGTGTTCATGCTCGATCTCGTAGATGCCGACCAACACGCCCTTCTGGTCCTGCCGCATGTAGGTAAACCCTTCGAGGTCCACGGTCATGGGCATTTCGAAGTCGGCAGCAGCAACCTCGGGCACGGTATCAGTCACCAGGTAGTGGTGCTTCAACGGCGAGACCGGCAGTTCGATCCCTGCCATGCGCCCCACCTGCTTGGCCCAGAGGCCACCGGCGTTCACCACATGCTCGCAGGTGATGTCGCCCTTGTCGGTTTTGACAATCCAGCCATCCCTGGTCTGGATCAGCGCGTCGACCTTGGTTTCCTCGTAGTATTCCGCGCCGCGTTTTTTTGCAGCGGTTGCGTAGGCCTGCACGGTGCCAGTGGTGTCGATGTAGCCCTCACGATCCGCCCACATCGCACCGATGATCCCGTCGGTGGACATGATGGGGCAACGTTTCTGCGCCTCTTCCGGAGTCAGCAATTCGCAATCGTCGATGCCGATGGATTGGAAGATACGGTAATTGGCCTGCAACCATTCCCAGCGCTCAGGTGTCCCCGCTAGGGTCAGGCCACCGGTCATGTGCAGGCCGATATTCTGGCCGCTTTCCTTTTCGATCTCGCTCAGCAGGTCGATGGTGTAGGCCTGTAGCGACGCCATGTTCGGGTCGGCATTCAGCGCGTGGATGCCCCCCGCCGCGTGCCAGGAGGACCCGGACGCCAGACGCCGACGTTCCAGCATGACCACATCGGTCCAGCCGAGTTTTGCCAGATGGTACAGCACCGACGATCCGACAACCCCGCCGCCGATCACCACAACCCGATAATGCGATTTCATGACCGTTCCTCCCGTCAGATCCGGTGTCGCCTCCCACACACTAGACACATATGTCCAGTTCTCTGGATACTGAATATTTTTCCGACTGCGTCAAGAGTCGATTTCGCGCAGCGCTCGTCGGTCCCTTTCGGACCCTCCTCGCTCTGCGCCCTCTTGACGTAGTGCAAAAATCCCGGTCGGGATGGCGTCATGAGCCAGCTTTATCCGTTTACCGACCCCGCTGCCGCATCGCCCCGCCGGATCGTGTCCGGCGCGGGATGTACCGTGACCGACAGTGAAGGGAACCAGTTCTTCGACGCCGTGTCCGCGCTTTGGTGCAGCCCGCTGGGGTTCAATCCACCCCGGTTGCGGGACGCGATGACACGGCAGATGGACGATCTGGCCTATTACCACAGCTTCATGGGTCGGACTCCGGACGTGACCGAGGAATTGGCGCGCATTTTGGGCGCGCGTCTGCCCGGACGGCTGAACCATGTGCTGTTCGGCAATGGCGGATCGGATGCGGTGGATACGGCAGCCAAGCTGGTGCGCTACTATCAGAACGCGCGCGGCAAGGCCGGGAAAACCCGGATCATTGCCCGCGACGGTGGGTATCACGGGTCCGGCGGGGTCAGCGCGGCGCTGACCTCCATGACCTATTGCCATGACGGGTTTGACGTTCCGGCCAGCGCGGTATTGCGGACGGGGCGGCCTCATTTCGCCGTGGATGCAGAGCCGGGCGAAGGCGAGGTGGCATTTTCCAAGCGCCGCGCTCAGGAGCTGGAGACGTTGATCCAAACCGAGGATGCCGGGACGATTGGCGCATTCATCGGGGAACCTGCCATTGGAGCAGGTGGTGTAATCCTGCCCCCGGACGGCTATTGGGCCGCGATTCAGGAAGTGCTGGCGAAACATGACATCCTGCTGATCGCGGATGAAATCATCACCGGCTTTGGCCGTACAGGCGAATGGTTCGCGTGCGAGACGTTCGGCATCGACGCGGACATGATGACAATGGCCAAACAACTGACCGCGTCGGTCTTTCCCATGTCCGCCGTGGGCATGACGGACGACGTGCGCGATACCATCGCACAACAGGCGCATGAACTGGGGACATTTGGGCACGGCTTCACCTATGGCGGGCACCCGGTTGGGGCTGCGGTCGCGTTGGAAACCATGGCGGTGTACGAGGAAATGGACCTGCCATCACACGTGAAGGCACGGGGCCAGATCATAGCGAACTGGCTGGCAGACATCCGGGGCCACAACGCGGTGTACGATGTACGCTGCATCGGGATGCTGGGCGGCGTCGAAATGCGCGGGGACACGGATCTGGGCGACAGTATCGGCCAACAGATTGGTCAGGCGGCAGAGAGGCGCGGCGTGTTCTTCCGCATCATCGGCAACGTGATCGCCATTGCACCGCCATACATCGCGACCGAGGACGATCTGAACGACGTCATGCGCGTCCTGTCCGAGTCGATTCGCGAGGTGTGTGGCGGGTGAGCGATCTGGCCTATCTCTCGGCCAGCGAGGCCGCCGCGCGATTTCGGGATGGCAGCCTGTCGCCGGTCGAGTTGATGCAGGCCGTGATCGACCGGGCCAACGCAACCGAGCCAGCGATCAACGCGTTCACCTACCGCTACGATGAACAGGCGCTGGACGCGGCACGGCAGGCCGAATTGGCGTTTGCCAAGGGGGAATCGATGGGGCCGTTGGCCGGATTGCCTGTCGCGGTCAAGGACGCAGGCCATATCGCGGGGCAGCCGACGTCGGGCGGATCCCTCGCCATGCCGTATACGCCGCAGCCTCAGACCTCCCCCATCAACGAACGCGTCTTGCAGGCCGGGGCGATCGTGCACGCGCGCAGCGCAACGCCCGAGTTTTCCTGCGCGGCTTATACCTGGTCCGACCGCTGGGGGATCACGCGGAACCCCTGGAACCCGGACATGACGCCCGGCGGCTCATCTGGCGGGGCCGGGGCGGCGCTGGCTGCCGGGTCTACGACGCTGGCAACAGGCAGCGACATTGGCGGGTCAATCCGCATCCCGGCCTCCTGCTGCGGCATCGTCGGTTACAAACCACCCCATGGCCGCAACCCGGTCGATGCACCCTTCAATCTGGACTTCTACTGCCACACCGGCCCCATGGCGCGGACTGTCGGTGACACGATCCTGCTGCAAAACGCCATGTGCGGGCCACATCCGAAGGATACGACCACACTGCGCCCGAAGCTGCACTTGCCGACTGAGTTCGCCCCGGCAAAGGAGTTGCGGATCGCCTGGTCGATGGACCTTGGGTTTTTCGAGGTCGATCCTGACGTTGCCGCCAACACCCGTGCCGCGCTGGACGTGTTCCGGGACCTCGGCGCGCAAGTGGATGAAATCGCCCTGCCCTGGGATTGGGGTGTGATCGACGCCGCGCTGACCCACCTGCGCCATATCTTCGGAACCTCCATCGCCGTCGACCTGCCAGACAGCATGGACAAGCTGACCAGTTATGGCCGCGCTTTTGCCGAGGCCGGTCTGACGGTCACCTCGCAGGACTACTATGCCAGCCTTCTGCGAGCCGGGCGGATGGCCGTGGACTTTGCCGAGGCAATCGCGGGTTACGACCTGTTCATCTGCCCCACCACAGCGCTGCCCGCTGTTCTAGCGGATTTCGACCAATCAACCGACCGGGTGGAGATCAACGGCAAGACCGTCGATGCGATGCTGGGCTGGGTCATGACGGTACCCTTCAACATGCTGTCCCGCCATCCGGTCCTGTCGGTGCCGTCGGGCCGCGCCAGCAATGGCGTGCCGACGGGCATCCAGATTGTCGGGCATTCGTATCAGGACGAAGACGTGTTCCGTGCAGCCATGAGCTACGAGGCCGCTGCGCCGCATCTGTTCCTGGGTCGAAGGGCACCTCTGCCGATGTGAACTGGGGTCATCCACAAGTTACACGGATCGACCATATTCGACGCATCACTCCCAAAGTGGTACACTGCAAACGTGAATCCCCGACACAACATCTTGTAATGCGTGCGCGATCACCCATATGTGATGTATACAATCGTACACAATAAGAAGGGAGGCCCATGCTCGACCCGTTTCTGACGGCCGCATATTTTCCGTTTACTCTGTCTCTTGGCCTGCTGGGCGGGCTGCTGGTGCTGGAACTGGTGTTTGCCTTGTTGGGTGGTACGCTACTGGGTGCCGGGGGCGAAGGGATAGACGCACCCGAGGTCGACGTTCCCGAATTGGAACTGGACCTCGACTTGGACCTGGACGGGTTGGACATTGATCCGGGCGATCTGGAACTGGCTGACATGGACGCGGCAGACACGGTCGCGGCAGACACGGGCGCATCTGGCGTGGCGGATTGGCTGGGCTTTGGCCGGATGCCTGCGGCGATCTGGCTGGCGTCCATGCTGATGGGCTTTGGCCTGGGCGGGATGACGGTGCAACTGCTGTTTACGTCCGTCTTCAGCGGCCCCCTGCCCTCGGCCATCGCAGCCATCCCTGCGATCTGCGGCGCGGTCGGTTTCACCCGCAGCTTCGGGTCCATGTTCGCGCGCCTCATCCCCAAGACCGAGACCGAGGCACTGTCTGAACGCCATCTGGGCCGTCGCAGGGGCGTGATCAGCCAGGGCACGGCCGCCCGTGGCCGCCCCGCCGAGGTCCGCGTTATCGACCGCTACGGCAACACACATTACCTGCGCGCCGAACCGCTTCGCGATACGGCACGCATCCCGCAGGGCAGCGAAGTCATCGTCCTGCGACACCGGCGCGACGGGGGTTACCTGTTGGTGCCACTCACAGAAGGACAGATTCACCAAAAGGAGATTGAATGAACATGACTGTAATGCTGATCTATGTTGGCGCGTTCCTGGGATTCCTGCTGTTTACGGGGCTGGTCCTCGCCAGACTATATCGACGGGCGACGCGGGAAATCAGTGTGGTGCGAACCGGCGCAGGTGGCAAAAAGGTCATCATGGACGGCGGCACGTTGGTGGTGCCCCTGTTACACGAAGTCAGCCCGGTCAATATGAAGACCCTGCGGCTGGAGGTGCAGCGCAATGGCGAGGCCGCGTTGATCACCAAGGACCGGATGCGTGTGGATGTGGGTGTGGAATTCTACGTCTCGGTATCCCCCACCGAAGAAGGGATTGCGCGCGCTGCGCAGACGCTGGGCGACCGCACCTTTGACGTGGAACAACTGCGCGAAATGATAGAGGGCAAGCTGATTGACGGCCTGCGTGCCGTGGCCGCCCAGATGACAATGGACCAGCTTCACGAAAACCGCGCGGACTTTGTTCAGGAGGTTCAGAACACCGTGTCCGAGGACCTGACCAAAAACGGTCTGTCGCTGGAATCCGTCTCTCTCACCGCGCTGGACCAAACCCCGTTCGAGGCGCTGGACGAAAACAACGCCTTCAACGCCGTCGGCATGCGCCGCCTGGCCGAGGTCATCGCAAATTCCAAGAAAGAGCGCGCGCAGATTGATGCGGACGCAGAAGTCGCCGTGCGCAAGGCCGCGATGGAAGCGGAGCGCCAGAAGCTGACAATTGATCAGCAGGAAGAACAGGCGCGGATCGCCCAGACGCAAGAGATCGAGACGATGAAGGCCGCACAAGAGGCCGAGATCTCAGCCCGCTCCGAAGACAGTCAACGCGAGGTCGAACGCGCGCGGATTGCACGGGAAGAAGCCGTGCGCGCGGCAGAGATCGAGCGTGAGCGCAAGCTGCGCGAGGCGGAGATCACCAAGGAACGCGAGCTGGAAGTCGCCAATCAGGAACGTCAGATCATCATCGCGCAAAAGTCCGAAGAGGAAAGCCGCGCACGTGCCTCAGCCGACCTTGCCCGCGCCGAAGCGACCAAAGCGACCGAGGCGGTCACCACCGCCCGCGAAGTGGCCGAGGCCGAGCGTCAGAAACAGATCGCCCTGATCGAAGCTGCGCGAGAGGCGGAGCGTGAGGCGACCAAGATCCGTCTGGCGGCGCAGGCCGAAAAGGATGCTGCACAGGACCGCGCTGATGCCCGTCGTGAAGAGGCGCAAGCAGATGCAGACGCAATCAGCATCCGGTCGGAGGCCAAGAAGAAAGACATGCTGGCCGAGGCAGAGGGCCGTCGCGCCATCACCGACGCGGAAAACGCGCTGTCCCCGGACCTGATCGGCATGAAGGTGGACCTGGCCCGGCTGGAAGCAATGCCCAAAGTACTGGCAGAGGCGGTGAAGCCTGCTGAGAAGATCGACTCGATCCGCATTCACCAGGTCTCTGGCCTGAATGGCGCGGGTGGGGCTGGCACGGGTGGCGGAGACGCCAAGGCCCCGATCAACCAGGCGCTCGATTCCATCATGGGCATGGCGGTACAGATGCCTGCGCTCAAGAAGCTCGGTGACGAGTTGGGGCTGAGCATGGACGGCACCATCCGCGACCTGACCGAGACACCCCCGGCAGAGGCCGAGCCGCCAGCAATCGAGGCGGAGGAAACCGAGACCCTGCCCAAGGCATAATGCAAACCTGTCCACACATGACACCGAAGCCCCGGACTTGATCCGGGGCCTCCTGGCGTTTTGGAACTGTATCCACGTGAGGAAAGTTTCGCATTGGCGAGCGTGCATCGGCCTCTCACACATTTCGCAAGCTCAATGTGTTGCCGGCAGGCGTTTACCGCAAACGCCGCGAGGTCCCGGATCAAGTCCGGGACTGCGATGGTGTTTGGTGGCAAGCGGCGCGTTCCATTTGAAAGCGCGCTTGGATCAGTCGTATTTCCGCTGATCCTCGATCACCAGCCCATCACGCGGCAGGCTGCCCGGTGGCACGACCTCGATCATGCCCTTCAGCTTCAGCACCTGCGCAACCGAGGCTGAATAGGCTGCGCTATCACCACCTTCGTTTGCTTCCAACTTCACCGTCATGACGTCCACTTCGCCCTCACGGGACGCGATGACGCGGGCTTTCAGAACCTCGTCATGTTTCTGCACCAGCGCGGCCACCTGTTCGGGACGGACAAACATGCCCTTGATCTTGGCCGTCTGATCCGCGCGGCCCATCCAGCCCTTGATCCGCATATTAGTCCGGCCACAGGGCGACTGGCCCGTCAACACGGCCGACAGATCACCCGTCGCAAAGCGGATCAGCGGGTAGTCGGGGTTGAGCGTGGTCACCACAACCTCGCCCACCTCGCCCTCAGCAACCGGTGTTCCGGTACCGGGCGTGACGATTTCCACAATCACGCCTTCGTCGACGATCATCCCTTCCATCGCCGCGCTTTCGTACGCGATGTTACCCAGATCAGCTGTGCCATAAGACTGCAAACAGGCGATCCCGCGATCCGCATATTCCTGACGCAGTGACGGGAACAGTGCCCCGCCACCTACCGTGGCCTTGGTAATAGACAGGTTCGCGCCCATCTCCTCGGCTTTGTCCAAGATCACCTTCAGGTAGTCCGGCGTCCCGGCATAAGCCGTCACACCAATATCTCGCGCTGCAGTCACTTGCAGTTCGGTCTGGCCCGTCCCAGCAGGCAGCACGGCAGCCCCAACGGCACGTGCACCGTTTTCAAACAACATGCCAGCCGGGGTCAAGTGATAGGAAAAACAGTTCTGGACAATGTCACCTTTGCCGATGCCCGCGGCATGCAGCACCCGCCCGAACCGCCACCAGTCGCGGTCAACGCCGCCCGGTTCATAGATTGGACCGGGCGATTGGAAGACATGCGCAAATCCCGAGGCCCCGTGGGCGGTGAAGCCCCCAAATGGAGGGTTCGCCGATTGCGCCTTGCCCAGTTCGGATTTGCGCAACACGGGCAGCGCGGCCAGATCCTCAGCCGTCCGGATCGACTTCGGGTCCACATCCGCAAAGGCATCTGAATAGCCGGCCAGACCCTTGGCACGGGCAATCTGCGCGGGCAGCACGGTCGCCAGATCCGAGGCACGCGCATCGGCGCTGCGGGTTTCCAGATCATCAAAAAACTGGGTCATACTCGAATGTCCGATTTGGAAGCTGGGAATGTCATGGCCACGAAACAGATCAGGACA
>JBFOMB010000091.1:0-15413 GCA_040830545.1 Paracoccaceae bacterium
CGCCCGAAAAGGGGCTGCGGTGGGCGCGCGCTTCCAAACCCCCTATCTTGCCACCGCCCCCGGCCATGAACTGCAGCGCCTCGGCCCTCAGGTCCATGCCGCCCAGTTTTCCCAGCAATTGCCGTGCCTTGGGGCCAACCCCGCCGACCTGTGCCAGCTGCTCGGTCGCGTTGGTGACATAACCCTGCCAGTCCCACCATTCGGTTTGCAGCCACTCTTCCATATGCGCATGGATGCGATCCGCGCCGCCGGTGGTGGTGTGGCACAGCCATGTGTCCTCGTCGATGCGGGCAACAACGCCGTCATCGGTGAGGAACCCGTTTTCCGTGCACATCAGGCCATAGCGGCAGCGGCCGACCTTCAGCGTGCTCATCATGTTGGTGTAGAGCATGTCGAGGAAACGCCCCGCATCCGGCCCCTTCACGATCAGCTTGCCCAAGGTCGAAGCGTCCAGCAGCCCGACATTTTCGCGGGTATTCGTGACCTCGCGCATGACTGCGTCATGCACGCTTTCTCCGGCGCGGACAAAGGCATAGGGGCGGCGCCAATGGCCGACCGGTTCCCAATCCGCACCGTTGCGGTCGTGCCAGTCATGCATCGGAGTCTTGCGGATCGGCTGGAACACCTCGCCCCGCGCCTCACCCCCAATCGCCCCCATGGAGATCGGAGTGTAGGGCGGGCGAAACGTTGTAGTGCCCGTCTGCGGAATAGGTTGACCCAATGCATCAGAAAGGATCGCCAGACCGTTGATGTTGCTCAACTTCCCCTGATCCGTTGCCATGCCCAGCGTCGTGTAACGTTTGGTATGTTCAACGCTTTCATACCCTTCACGCGCGGCCAGTTGCACGTCAGAGACTTTGACGTCGTTCTGGTAATCCAGCCACGCCTTTGCCTTCAACGCTGTCTTTGCCTG
This sequence comes from Paracoccaceae bacterium, assembly GCA_040830545.1. Taxonomy (GTDB): domain Bacteria; phylum Pseudomonadota; class Alphaproteobacteria; order Rhodobacterales; family Rhodobacteraceae; genus HXMU1420-2. The sequence goes on from JBFOMB010000091.1 coordinate 914, forward strand.
AGCGGGCATCAGCCACACGGGTTCAACGGCGGCCTCTTCGGTCGCGATGCACAATGGGGTTGCCAGATCGGTGGGTTTCAAACCCAGCGCCTCAACAGCAGCGCGCGCGGCCAAGGTGGCATCCGCCAGTGAATCCTGCAGCGCGCCGTTGGCAGAGCCTGCCACGCGGACGAAGCCCTTGCCGTCCTGTCCCAGTGGCGGCAGGTCGGGATCGGGACGGAAATGCGCCTGCGCCTCGTCCCAGATCAGTTTGCCGCCGCAATGGGACCACAGATGCACAACCGGTGACCAGCCGCCGGACATGGCGACCGCGTCACACGCAACCTCTTCCAGCGCGCCGCCGGTGCCCTTCTGTGCGCAGACCTGAACCGAGGTCACACGTTTGCCGCCCTGCACCTTGCCCACCGCACGCCCGCAGTCGATGCGGATGCCCAGCGCGCGCGCCTCTTCCATCAGCGCGCCGCCGCCGGTTTCGCGGGCGTCCAAAATGCGCGGCACCTCCAGCCCGGCCTTTTTCAGGCAGATCGCCGTGCGGTAACCATCGTCATTGTTGGTCACAACAACCGTGCGCTGCCCCGGTGCGACGCCGTAGTTCACCACATAGTCGCGCACAGCCGAGGCCAGCATGACACCCGGAATGTCGTTCCCGGCAAAGCTGATCGGGCGTTCAATCGCGCCGGTTGCGGTCAGGATCTGCTTGGCCCGGATGCGCCACAGACGGTGGCGCGGACCACCGGCCTTGGGCTCGTGATCCGTCAGCCGCTCATAGGCCAGCAGGTAACCGTGATCGTAGACGCCTGCCCCCATGCAGCGGGCCCGGATGGTGACATTCGGCATGGCCTTGAGCGCGTTCAACGTTTCCGCCACCCAGGCCTCGGGTGCCTGACCGTCAATTTCGCCCCCGTCCACGGGCGCGCGGCCACCCCAGTGGCCGGTCTGCTCGATCAACAGCACCTTGGCCCCGGCTTCGCCCGCGACGCGTGCGGCCTGCAACCCGGCAACGCCGCCGCCGATTACCACAAGGTCCGCGAAGAAATAGAAATGTTCGTAGGTATCCTCGTCCCGATCCTTGGGCGCTTTGCCCAGACCCGCGGATTGCCGGATGAAGGGTTCGTACACGTGTTTCCACAGCGGACGCGGGTGGATGAACATTTTGTAGTAGAAACCCGCCGGCAGGAAGCGCGACAGGTGTTTGTTGACCGCACCCACGTCGAATTCCAGGCTGGGCCAATGGTTCTGGCTGGTGGCGGTGAGCCCGGCAAACAGCTCGGTCGTGGTGGCGCGCTGGTTGGGTTCGAACGTGCCGTCCTGCCCCATATTAACCAGCGCGTTCGGCTCTTCGGCCCCGCTGGCGACGATCCCGCGCGGGCGGTGGTATTTGAACGAGCGGCCCACCAGCATCTGGTCCGCCCCCAGCAGGGCCGAGGCGAGCGTGTCGCCCTTGTAACCTGACAGCGTCTTGCCGTTGAAGGTGAACGACATCTGTTCCGAACGGTCGATCAGGCGACCATGATCCTTGAGGCGCAGGCTCATCCGAAGATCCTCCAGCTCCACCCCGGGCGTTCGCCGGAGATTTTGTCGCAAATGTCCTTGGGCGGCTCGGTGGTTTGCGCCGGGTAGGTGCCAAACACTTTCAGCGTGTCCGTGGAGCGCGCGGCGTGGAACCACTTGCCACAGCCAGCACTGTGCCGCCAGCGTTCGAAATGCACGCCCTTCGGGTTCTCGCGCGAGAACAGGTAGTCGTGGAAATCGTCCTCGGACGAGCCGGGGCCGAACCGTTTCAGATGCGCTTCACCGCCCGGGGTCAGCTCGGTTTCGTCTGCTTCTACGCCGCAATAGGGGCATCTCAGGATCAGCATGAGGCCGTCTCCTTGATTGAACGCGTGCCATTCCCTATCTGAAGGGTATGGATTTTATAGTTGTGATATTGATTTTGCTGGCCCTGGGGGGCGTCGTGCTGGCGACCTGGGAATGGTGCCGCAAATCCGACGTTGCGCCACATGATCTGTCCCGGGACAAACCGACAAGCCACCAGACCTTTGCCGAGATGGAGCGCACGGTCGAACAGGTGCGCAACCGCAGCGGAATTACCGAACCGCATTAGCTGGTCTCCTTCGGGGGCAGGCTCATGGCGTTGGACATGGCCATGTCGGTGAGCGTGGCGCGCAGGGTGTCGTCGGCAAACTGACCGTCATCCAGTTCGACCATCCCGCCCATTTTGCGGCCCGTAAAGGTGAGCGGCCCGGCACCTGCGTCCAGCGCGGCGGCTTCGCGGTCCTTGCCCACGCGGTACATGGCGCCGTCTTTCATGACGCCGCAAACCATGTTGCCGTGGAGCAGAAAGCAGAGACCGCCAAACATCTTCTTTTCGCCTAGGCCCGGCTGAATGCCGAGGTCGGCGCGCATGATGTCCGCGTTGGTTTCAGAATAGGGCATCAGTTCACCCCCATGCAGAGCCGCGTGAGCGCCCGACCTCGGGTGGGCGCGAACAACTTCAGCGTTTCACACTTTATCCCACCAAACTCTGATGAGGACACAGCAGGCCACGACCGTGCCAAAGCGCCCTCCCGGGGGGAGGTCGGGCGCTCACGCGGCGGGCTTTCAGCCCTTGATTCCGCGCGTGTTTTTCCCGAAGCGTTCAATGCGCCACCCCCGCCGCAACGCTTTCGTCGATGAACCGCCCTTCCTTGAACCGGTCGATGGAGAAATCGGCGCACAGCGGCGATTTGCCTGTGGCCATCAGCTCGGCAAAGCCCCAGCCAGAGCCCGGTATCGCCTTGAACCCGCCGGTGCCCCAGCCGCAATTGATGAAACAGCCATCCAGAGGCGTTTTCGACAGGATCGGCGACCGGTCCCCGGTCATGTCCACGATCCCGCCCCACTGGCGCAGCATCTTGAGGCGCGAGATCATCGGGAACGTCTCGATCAGCGCGCGAACGGTTTCCTCGATATGATGGAACGACCCGCGTTGGGTGTAATTATTGAACCCGTCCGTGCCGCCGCCAATCACCATCTCGCCCTTGTCGGACTGGGACATGTAGCCATGCACCGTGTTGGCCATCACCACCACATCCATGCAGGGCTTGATCGGCTCGGACACCAGCGCCTGCAACGCGATGGATTCCAGCGGCAGCCGGAAACCGGCCATCTCGGCAATCCGACCGGAATGACCCGCGACCACAACGCCCAGCTTGTCACAATCGATGGAGCCCTTGGTCGTCTCCACCCCGCGCACACGCCCGCCTTCGGACCGCACACCGGTGACTTCGCATTTCTGGATGATGTCCATGCCCATGGCCGAACAGGCCCGCGCATAGCCCCAGGCCACGGCGTCATGCCGTGCCGTGCCACCGCGCGGCTGCCACAGCGCGCCCAACACCGGATAGCGCGGCCCGTCGAGGCAGATGATCGGGCACAGTTCCTTCACCCGCTCCGGCCCGATGAACTCGGTCGCGACGCCCTGCAGCGCGTTTGCGTGCGCTGTCCGTTGGTAGCCACGAATTTCATGCTGCGTCTGGGCCAGCATCATGACACCGCGCGGGCTGAACATGATGTTGTAGTTCAGATCCTGGCTCAGCGTTTCATAAAGCGAGCGGGATTTTTCATAGATCGCCGCAGACGGGTCCTGCAGGTAGTTCGAGCGGATGATCGTTGTGTTCCGCCCGGTGTTGCCGCCGCCCAGCCAGCCCTTTTCCAGCACCGCAACATTGGTGATGCCAAAATTCTTGCCCAGGTAATACGCCGTTGCCAGACCATGACCGCCCGCACCCACGATGATCACGTCGTATTTCCGGCGCGGTTCCGGTGACGTCCAGGCGCGTTCCCAACCGGTGTGATACCGCAGGGCTTCCCGCGCGATGGCAAAGGCAGAATAACGTTTCATGGGCACGAATCCGATCCGGGCTAGGGTGCGGAAGATATGGCAAGCGGCACGAGTTTATCCGCGCCATGAACCGGCGCAATAACGTACAGTTGCGACATGGCGCAGCGGTGTCGGGGATTTGATCTTTTGCGCGCGCATTCGGGACTATATCCGGTGTATGGAAATGCCGTAGCCAAGGAGCCACGATGATATTCTGGATCATAGCCACAGCGCTGGCCCTGCTGTCCGCCGGGTTGCTGACGCTGGCCGTGTTGCGCGGTCGCGCCGGGGCAGAGCCTGCGGCGGTCTATGACCTGCGTGTCTATCGCGACCAGCTGCGCGAGGTGGAGCGGGATCTGGCGCGTGGTGTCATTGCCGAGGCCGATGCAGAACGCACGCGGGTGGAAATCTCGCGCCGGATTCTGGCGGCGGATGCGCAGATGAAAGCGGGCGGTGACGATCAGGGCCAAACGCTGGGTCGGCCGTTGCTGATCGGCGCGCTGGCCGTGTGTCTGATCGGTGGCAGCCTGTGGCTCTATTCTTCGCTGGGTCAGCCCGGATATGGCGACCTGCCCCGCAGCCTGCGGGTTGAAGCGGCAGCAGAGGCCAGGGAGAAACGCCCGTCGCAAGCCACGGCGGAGGCAGAAATGCCGCCCTCCAACCAGGCAGAGGCCGCAGGGGCGGACTATGTCGACCTGGTCGAACGGCTGCGGGAAACCGTCGCGGCACGGCCTGACGATTTGGAAGGGCACATGCTGCTTGCCCGGAACGAGGCGGTGCTGGGCAACTTCAAGGCTGCTTATGAAGCGCTGGAAGGCGTGTTGCGCATCCGAGGGGATGGCGCGACGGGACGCGATCATCTGAACGTCGCGGACATGATGATCCTTGCGGCAGGCGGGTATGTGTCACCCGAGGCTGAGGCGCATTTGTCGGATGCGTTGAAACTGGAACCACAGAATGGCGGTGCGCAATATTACTGGGGCCTGATGCACGCCCAGACGGGCCGTCCTGACCTGTCCTTCCGCATCTGGAGCCGGTTGCTGGCAAGCAGCCCGCCCGAAGCCAACTGGGTGGAACCGATCCGTGCGCAAATTGAACAGATCGCGGCCCTGGCCGGGGAAACCCGTTTTCAATTGCCCCCCTTGGCCCCGCCCCCCGGCCCGAGCGCCGAGGATGTAGAGGCCGCCGCCGACCTCACCGACGAAGAACGCGCGGATATGGTGCGCAACATGGTCGATGGGTTGGTCACGCGACTGGCGAACGAGGGCGGTACGGCGGACGAATGGGCGCGCCTGATCCGCGCGTTGGCGGTGTTGGGTGACACCGAGCGCGCCAAGGCGATCTATGACGAGGCGGTCAGTGCCTTTGCCGAGGACCCGTTTGGTCTGGATATGTTGAAAGACACCGCAGAAAGCGCGGGGATCACGCAATGATCTGCGACACGGTCGAAGAATTTGCCGCCGCCCTGCCCCCGATGCGCGCGGTTGCCGGGCTGGACCTGGGTGACAAGACCATTGGCGTTGCGGTTTCGGATGGGATGCGGGGCGTGGCCACGCCGCTCAGCACAATTCGACGCAAGAAATTTGGTGTGGATGCCGCAGCCCTTCTGGAGATCATGGAAAACCGCGAGATTGCCGGGATTGTCCTGGGCCTGCCGCGCAACATGGACGGGTCCGAAGGGCCGCGCAGCCAGTCGACCCGCGCCTTTGCACGCAACCTGTCGCGCCTGACCGAAGTGCCGATCTGTTTCTGGGACGAACGGCTGAGCACGGTTGCGGCGGAAAAAGCACTGCTGGAGGCGGATACGTCGCGCAAACGTCGTGCAGAGGTTATCGACCACGTGGCGGCGTCCTATATCCTGCAAGGAGCGCTGGACAGGATGCGGATGCTGTGACGAAACAAAGCGAAACGGATGCCAAACAGCCGCCCGTGTGGCGACGCAACGAGGTGGACAGCCCCTGCGTGCAGGTCTGTGTTGTGCATCCGCGTGCGCGCATTTGTACCGGGTGTTATCGCACCATCGACGAAATTGGACGCTGGTCCCGGATGACGCCGGAAGAGCGGCAGGAGATCATGGCCGAACTGCCGAACCGCGCGCCGATGTTGCGCCAACGTCGCGGCGGACGGGCTGCGCGCACCGGGACCCAATCGTCCTGACATCACCCTTTTGAATGTGGTTACGGGGAAGGCAATTCATCCATGAATTGCTTGCAAAAAGTTGACTTTTTGCTTTCCCAACCGAAACGAAAACGGGCGCCCGAAGGCGCCCGTCTGATCCTCTGGGAGAAGGATTATTCGTCTTCGAGGCTCAGTGCCACGAAACGCGGCTCGCCGTTGCGGCGCACCAGCAGCAGCAGCGACTTGCGCCCGGCCTCTTCGGCCTCGGCAATGCGATCATCCAGTTCGGACAAGGTCTTCAGCTTCTGCTGACCTGCCTCGGTGATCAGGTCGCCCGCGCGCAGGCCCTTTTCATAGGCTTGCGAGGTTTCGTCCACGGACATCACCACCAGACCATTGGTCTCGGCAGGGACGTTCAACTCACCACGGATTTCGTCGGTCAAGACGCTCAGTGTCAGACCCAGAACCGTCTTTTCGGTCACACCGCTGTCGCCGTCCTCATCGGGGTTTTCCAGCGCAGCAGGCACGGCACGTTCTGCATCCTCACGACGGCCCAGCGTGACCACAATGGTCTTGGTCCCACCGTCACGGAAGACCTTGACCCGCACCGATTTCCCGACCGAGGTATTGCCGACCTGACGCACCAGACCACGGGTGTCTTTCACGTCCCGCCCGTCAAAGGCCAGGATCACGTCACCCGACTGCAAGCCAGCCTCTTTTGCCGGACCTTCGGGCACATCGGTGATCAATGCACCAGCGACCTCCGGCAGGCCCATGCTTTCGGCCAGATCCTCGTCAACGTCCTGAATGCGCACGCCCAGCCAACCGCGACGGGTTTCGCCGAACTCTTTCAACTGGTCGACAACATTGGTCACAACATTCGATGCCATCGAGAACCCGATGCCGATCGAACCGCCATTGGGGCTGAGGATCGCGGTGTTCACGCCAATCACTTCACCATCCAGGTTGAACAGCGGTCCGCCCGAGTTGCCCCGGTTGATCGCCGCGTCCGTCTGGATGTAGTCGTCATACGACCCGCTGAGCGCCCGGTTGCGCGCGGACACGATCCCGGCGGAAACCGAGAATCCCTGCCCCAGCGGATTGCCCATGGCCACAACCCAATCGCCAACACGCGCGGTGTCACTGTCACCAAAGCGGACGAATTTCAGCGGTTGATCCGCCTCCACCTTCAGCAGCGCGATGTCGGTTTTCGGGTCGGTCCCGATCACGGTTGCAGGCAGCTTTTCCTTGGGCTGATCATCGCCCGGGAAGAATTCGATCAGAATCTCGTCGGCACCTTCAATCACGTGGTTGTTGGTGACAACAAACCCGTCCTCGGAAATGACGAACCCGGACCCCAGAGCCGAAGAGCGGCGCGGGCGGTCACCGTCACCGCCATTGCGGTCCTGGAAATCACGGAAGAAATCCTCGAACGGGGACCCTTCGGGTACGATGCCCTGCGGCCCGCCTGTGCGGCCTTCGATCACGGTCGAGGTGGTGATGTTCACAACGGCGGGGCTGATGTCCTCGGCCAGTTCGGCCAGGCTTTCCTGATGCGCGCGCGCCATGATCGCCTGCACCATAACCAGCGCCATGGCCAGCATCCCAGTCAGAATCAGTCTGGACAGACCTGTGAGGTGGTCAGGTACGACCCGAACGGCCTGTACTGCCTTTTGCTGCACGATTTTTCTCCTTTTTGAAGTCATCTCTTGTGGGTCGCGCGCCGGGTCTATGCCATCGGGACTGCGCTGGAACTGCTGCAAATGTAGTGTCTTCCAAGTCACACGCAAACACTGTTGCAAACACCTATCCTGCTTGTGAGGTCAACGTGAGCGCGCACGCGAGCGTTTTCTTGCCGATCAAACGGGTGTTGTTACCACCCCGCTCCCAGCCAATGCGCCAGCCAAACCAGCATCAGACCACCCACAATGGCCAGCGCGCCCATCTGGCGGCGGGCGGCTTCGGGCAGTTGGCGCAGCATCTCCAGCATCTGCTCCAAAAGCGAAGGGGCCAGCACCCAGGCCAGCCCCTCCACAATCAGTACCAGCCCGAGGGCCAGAGAGACGATTTCCATTACTCGGTAACGACCGGTGCGGCCCCGGTCGGTGACTTCAGATAGTTGAAGAATTCCGAGTCCGGCGACATGACCATGGACGAATTACCGCCGCGCAAGGCCCGCGTATACGCGTTCAGAGAACGATAGAATTCAAAGAACTCCGGGTCACGACCATAAGCGCTGGCGAAAATCGCGTTACGTTCGGCGTCCGCTTCACCACGGACGATTTCCGCTTCGCGCTGCGCCTCGGAGGTCAGTTCCACAACGGTCCTGTCCGCCTGCGCGCGCACGCGCTGCGCCGCTTCGTTACCACGGGCGCGTTCGTCGGTTGCCTCACGTTCGCGTTCTGCCCGCATCCGTGCAAAGGTGGATTCCAGGTTTTCCTGGGGCAGGTCGGTGCGTTTCAGACGGACGTCGATGATTTCGACTCCCAGCGCCTGACCTTGCGAAAACGCGCCATTGCGGATGCGCTGCATCAGCGCGGCCCGGTCAGAACTCAGGATGTCGTTGGAGCTGACGGAACCCAGCACTTCCCGTGTCCGTGCCCGCAGGATCGAGTCCAACCGGCTTTCCGCGGCCAGAATGCCGCCGACACCAACCGCCTGCCGGAACCGTTCCACGTCGGTGATCCGGTAGCGAGCGAACGCGTCCACAACCAGACGACGGTCATCCAGTGGCGTGACTTCCAAGGGTTCGATGTCGCGGCTGAGGATCCGGTCGTCATAGCGCACGACCTCCTGGATCAGCGGGATTTTCAAGGCCAATCCCGGTTCTTCCTTCACTGCCACAACGCGACCAAACTGCAGGACCAGCGCCTTTTCCCGTTCATCAACGATAAAGATCGAGGACAACAGAATGACCAGCGCGATTACCAGGGCTGGCAGAAGATAAGTTGCTTTCCGCATTACTGGTTCCCCCGGCGCAGTTCGTTGAGCGGCAGATAGGGTACAACCCCCTGCCCGCCGTTGCCTTCATCCAGAATGACCTTGTCGATGTCACCCAGCACCTGTTCCATTGTCTCCAAGTACAGACGTTTGCGGGTCACTTCCGGGGCCTTTTGGTATTCGGTCAGAACCGCCTCGAAACGGCTGGCTTCACCGGTCGCTTCGTTCACGACCTGAGCGCGATAGCCTTCGGCCTCTTCCAGCAACTGGGCCGCCTCACCGCGGGCTTCGGCCAGTCGCCGGTTGGCGTAGGCGTCCGCTTCGTTCTTCAGCCGGTCACGTTCCTGTTCCGCCGCCTGAACGTCACGGAAGGCGTCGATAACCGGCGCGGGCGGGTCAGCCTTGTCAAAGTTGACGCGGATGATGTTCACGCCACTGTCATAGCTGTCGAGCGTCGCCTGGATCAGTTCCTGCGTCGTGCTTTCAATGATCCCGCGATCCCGGTTCAGGATTGGGGCCAGTTCGGACTGGGCGATGATTTCACGCATGGCCGATTCCGACACGGCGCGGATCGTGACCTGCGGGTCGCGCAGGTTGAACAGGAATTTGGCCGGGTCGTTGATGTTCCAGACCACCTGGAAGTCGATATCAACGATGTTTTCGTCCCCGGTCAGCATCAGGCCCGCATCGGATCCACGGCCACCGGTGCCGATGTCTTCGGTCTGTTCGCGGGTCACGGCCAGCTTTTCATAGGTCACAAACGGCCACGGCGCGACGTTCAGACCCGGCTGCCCGATGGAGCTGAATTCGCCCAGGAACAATTCAACGGACTGTTCTTCCGGCTTCACGGTGTAGACGCTGGCAAAGGCCCAGAGGCCCAGCAGAACAACGGCACCCAGGCCAATCGTCCCGCGGGTGAAGAGCGGTCCACCGCCGCCACCGCCGCCGGTTGGACGACCGCCGCTGCCGGAGCCGCCACGCCCGCCCATAAGGACGCGCAGCTGCTCCTGACCTTTTTTCATCAGTTCATCGATCTCGGGAATCTGCGGGCCATCACCTTCGGGTGGGCGACCGTTTCCGCCCCCACTACCATTGTTGCCCTTGTTCCCCCCGCCGGAGGAGCCGCCGCCCCAGGGGCCGCCGTTGTTGCCTGCCATAAACGTTGTTTCCCTTCCTCAGCGCCCAGGTGACGCCGTCGTACACTATAACTGGACGAAACCGCCCGATTTTCAACCCGTCCGCACCGGGTTTCGCATGGTGACGATTTCCTCGGACATGGTGGGGTGTACCGCCACGGTGCGGTCGAAATCCTCTTTGGTTGCGCCGATTTTGACCGCGATCCCGGCCAGCTGAATCATTTCGCCCGCGCCGGGCGCGACGATGTGACAGCCCAGAACCTTGCGCGTGGCCTGGCTGACGATCAGTTTCATCAGCACCCGCTGCGCACGCCCGGCAAAGCTCTGCTGCATCGGCTTGAACGAGGTCGCGTAGACCTCGATCGGTTCCTGTTCGCGCGCCTCTTCTTCGCCAAGGCCCACGGTGCCCATTTCCGGTTGCGTGAAGATTGCGGTCGGGATCAGGTCGTGATCCACCGGTGTCGGGTTGCCCCGAAACACGGTTTCGACAAACGCCATGCCTTCGCGGATCGCAACCGGGGTCAGGTTCACCCGGTCGGTCACGTCACCAATCGCATAGACCGAAGGCACCTTGGTCTGGCTGTATTCATCGACCAGAATTTCACCCTTGCGGCCCAGTTCGATACCCAGGTTGTCCAGTCCCAGCCCATCCGTGTTCGGAACGCGGCCCGTGGCGAACATGACCTTGTCATACACCTTTTCGGTGCCGTTTGTGGCCTTGACCCGCACGCGGTCGCCCTCGGCTGTCATTTCCAGCACGTTGGTGCCCAGATGCAGGTTGATGCCCGCCTGGCACATTTCCTCGCTCACCAGCCCGCGCGCCTCGTCATCGAAGCCCCGCAGGATCTGCGCGCCGCGATAGAACTGCGTCACCTCTACGCCCAGACCGTTCATGATCCCGGCAAATTCGCAGGCGATGTAACCGCCGCCGACGATCAGGATGTTGTCCGGCAGCTTGTCCAGATGGAACATCTCGTTCGAGGTGATGGCCAGTTCGGACCCCGGGAACTCTGCAACACTGGGCCGACCGCCTGCTGCGATCAGGATGTGCTTTGCGGTTTTGCGGGTGCCGTCAGCCAGTTCGACGGTGTGCGGATCCACCAGCGTGGCGCGCTGGTCATAGGTTTCGACCCCGGCATTTGCCAGCAACTTGCGATACACGCCTTCCAGCCGGTCCAACTCTGCCTCCAGCTTGGTGCGGAAGGCGGTCCAGTCGAACGGGCCATCCTGGATGTCCCAGCCAAAGGCCCGCGCGTCCTCGACCATCGGGGCGAATTCGCTGGCGAACACCATCAGCTTTTTCGGCACACAGCCCCGGATCACACAGGTGCCGCCATAGCGGCTTTCTTCGGCCAGCCCGACCTTGGCGCCGGTTTCACTGGCCGCGACACGCGCGGCGCGCACCCCGCCGGAACCGCCACCGATGACGAAGAGGTCGTAGTCAAAAGTCATTCGTTTTCCTTACTCCGCCAGATCGGTGAACAGGTTGTCGCTTTCCACGAAATCCAGCCGGTCATGTTCGATTGTGCCTTCGTTGATATCGCGCAATTCTACGCGGCCGTCCCCGAACCCGATGACGACGGTGTCACAAATATCAATGAAGAGCCCGTTTTCAACCACGCCCGGCATCTGGTTCAGCACCAATGCCAGCTGACGTGGATTGCCAATGCGATTCAGATGCAGGTCCAGAATGTGGTTGCCCTCATCGGTCACAAAAGGCGCGGCCCCGTTCATCCGCAGGGATGCCGCGCGGCCCAGAACGTCCATGGAAACAAGGGTTTCTTCGATCAGCGCCTGCGTGGTCTGCCAGCCGAACGGAATGACCTCTACCGGCAGGGGGAAGTTCCCCAGCGTTTCCACCTCTTTCCCGACATCAGCGATCACCACCATTTGATCGGACGCGGTCGCCACGATCTTTTCCTGCAGCAGGGCACCGCCACCGCCCTTGATCAGGTTCAGGTCGCCGTCGAACTCGTCCGCGCCGTCAATTGTCAGGTCCAGCCAGCGGGCTTCGTCCAGTGATGTGACCTCGATCCCGACCTCACGCGCCAGATGCGCTGTGCGGGCCGATGTTGGCACGCCCTTGAACCGCAGGCCTTCGTCGCGCACCATCTCACCCAGGCAGCGGACCAGCCAGGCAGCGGTCGACCCGGTGCCCAAACCAACCCGCATCCCGTCCTCGACATAGTCGGCGGCCCGCTTGGCTGCGACAAATTTGGCCTTGTCGATGGGCGAGAGGTCTCCGGACATGACGGCAACTCCAATTGGCGATAGTGTCGGCCTTATAGGTGAGTTGTGCTGTGGGGGCGAGGGCCGAATTTCGGAACTTGCACGCCTTTATTTGGTTTGGATTTGGCCAGACGTGATCCGGAGCCCTGATGCTGAAATTTGACAAGACAACGACGCGGCTGCTGGATGACGCATATGCCGGTGCCGACATCACGCGGCGGCGACGCGCGAGTTACGATGCAGTAGAGCCGCATGCGGGCGAGATCGTGCTGGATCTGGGCTGTGGCAACGGGATGCTGACGCTGGAGTTGTCACGCGGCGTGGGACCCGAGGGGCGCGTTGTGGCGCTGGACCCGAGTGCCGACATGCTCAAAAGCGCGCGGGACCGTTGCACCGGGCGGGACAACATTGCGTTTCTGGAGGCGCGGGCAGAGGCGACCGGGTTGCCAGATGCATCCGTCGACAAGGCGGTGTCGTTGCAGGTGTTCGAATACCTGAAGGATCTGGACCAGCCCTTGTCGGAACTGGCACGGGTTCTGAAACCCGGCGGTCGTTTGGTCATCGGCGACATGCATTGGGACTCGCTGATCTGGCACAGCACCGACCCGGACCGGATGGCGGAGATGGTGCGCGTCTGGGACCGCCACCTGACACGCAGGACCGTGCCGGAAACCCTGCCCGCCCATCTGCGTCGTGCCGGGTTCCTGCCGGTGCGGGCGATCCCGGTGCCGTTTCTGGACACGGACCTGCGCCCGGACGGGTTGGCCAGCATGATGATCCGCCTGATGGAGTCCTACGCGCTGCAAAACCACCTGCTGGACCCCAAGGTGGTCGAGGCATGGGTCGAAGAACAGGCCGAGCTGGCCCGCAATGGGGAATTCTTCATGCACCTGCTGCACGTGGTCTGGATCGCGGTCAAAGCCTGACGCGATTCAGGCAGGTTCGCCTTTTCGCGCAGCCACAGCGGCCATGACGTCATCCAGACTGACCGCGCCGTCGCCGTCCCGATCCAGCGCGATCAAGGACCGCCACGCCAGCGCCTCGCTGGTGGAAAACCCGCGCCGCGCGCCGTTTTCTGCAAAATCGGCCAACTCGTCCGGGGTCACCCGTCCGTCATTGTTTGCATCCGCTTTGCGGAATTCGACCTCCAGCAACCCGCGCTGGCGGGCGGAACTGACATCCTGCAAGACCTGCATTTCCGCCCGCGAAATGGTGCCATCCGCGTCCAGGTCTGCCTGATGGAACCGCCGCATATAGTAGGCCCGGCTGCGCGCCCGTTCCAGGGCGATGAACCGGTCGATCCCTGCGGCATCAATGCGCCCGTCCGTCCCGTGGCCCAGGATCACGCTTGCGACCTCCTGCACGAAATACTCCGGCCGCTTGCTGAGCGCGTCGTCCAGTTTTGCATGTATCTCCACAGCTTGCGAAAAGGCGAGGCCCGGCAGCGTCAGCCAAATCGTCAGGCAGATCCAAATGAAGCGCATATCCGTTCCTCCAGAATGTTCCCCTTTTGTGCCAAATTGTCACTAATCAAAAGTTAACGGCTGGATCAGGTCGGTCCTGTCCACACCACAGACGGAATTGGACGCGCAGCAGGACCCATCCGCCCTACCCTGCCGGCCATGACCCACCGCTACGTTCTGCATTATGCACCCGACAATGCCTCTCTGATCATCCGGCTGGCGCTGGAGGAGATGGGCCTGCCTTATGACACCGTTCTGGTCGACCGGATGCAGGATGCGCAACGCAGCGCGGCCTATCGGCAGTTGAACCCGGCGGGTCGCATCCCGACACTGGAAACGCCGCACGGGCCGATCAGCGAAACGGCCGCCATTCTGTTGTGGCTGGTGGATCGGCATGGACGATTGGGCCCGGTCCCCACCGACCCGGCGCGCGCGGCTTTCCTGAACTGGCTGTTCTTCGTCTCGAACACGCTGCACGCAGACCTGCTGAACCTGTTCTACGTCAGGCGCTACGGGCCAGAGCCAAAATGGCCCGCGATGCGGGAGGCCGCCAAGGCGCGCATCACCCGCGCGCTGACCGTCCTGCAGGACGACGCCGCGCCTCGTTTGCCGGATTGGTTTTGCGCGGCAGAGCCTTCGGTGCTGGACCTCTATGTCGCGGCCGCGCTGCGCTGGCTGCAGCTTTACCCGGTCGAAGGCGCAGGCTGGTTCGACCTGCCCGCCTTCCCCAACCTGCACGACATGTGTGCCCG
>JBFOMB010000092.1:0-8415 GCA_040830545.1 Paracoccaceae bacterium
AAACAAGGCGCGCAGGCTCTGCGCGCCACCGGATTTGGGGCCTTCTATTGGTCCCGGCACGGGGGTGCAAGCGGCATTCAGAACTTCCAGCGTGCACCGAAATAAAGCGACGATGCGTCAAGGTAGCTGGGGGTCGGTTCCGCCAGCGCATATTACCGCCAGCCGAGGTAGGCCTCGATGTTCGCGCGCTCGAATTTCTGGATGATGCCGAGGCCGTATGCGTCTGATTGTGAACCCGCCACGGTCCGGTCCTTGCCGTTGTAATAGTCGACGGCAATCGCGGTTTCACCGACGCTGAACCAGTCCCCGCGATACCCGAGCTTACCGTATGTGTAGCTGCCGGCTGTGCTGCGCCGACCGGCGGCGAGGGTCACGTTGAACCCCGATGGCAGCAATACGCTGATCGAGCCTATCGTATCGTTGAACTCCTGCGCGTTGGCGGGGGTGACTCGTTTGTATCCGATCGATCCTTCGACACGGGCGCCGTTGAAATCCTGAGCGTAACGCAGGGCGATGTCACGGGTCTTCAGGTTGACGTTTTGTGCAAGGATTTCCTCGCCATAAGCAACGGAAAGGGTGAACCCGGCCAGCGACGGCGTGTCATACCGGATGCGGCCCAGCCGTCCACCATCAAAGTCGCCAAAGTTACCGCCGATGGTTCGCGTGGTCAGCGCGCCCGTGGAATCGCGGAACCGGAAGGCCGCTGCGCTGTCCGGGACCGAGACATAGAGCACCAAGGCTGTGCCCGACAGATCGGTTTCTGCCGCGCCATCGGTCGCCATGCTGCCCTGACCCAGATAGAACGTGCCCGCATTGGCGGTCTTCAGGCTCAGGTCTACTTTGCGGATATTGGTACGCCGCCAGCGGAACTCGTCTGGCGTGAATCCCTGGGTCACGGCACCACCGGGACGGAGTCCCAATCCGGTTTCGAAGTTGAACGCAAACTGGCCTGCGCCCAGTGGCTGACGCACCCAGAACCCCACGCGCGAGTTGGAATGGCCGCTATCCACTACGGTTCGTGTGGTTGTCACGCCGTCATCAAAACTCTGATAGGCCGGGTTCAGGTGCCCGTAGAACAAAACCTCGCCGCCCGAACTTGTGTCATAGCGAAACTCGGCCGCGGCGGGCAGAGCACAGATGATAGCAAAGGCGGAGGACAGGGCAAGCGTTTTCACGGCAAGGGTCATGTTCAATCTCCAAGGATGGTGAGGGTGGTTAAGACAACCGACTCTTCACATTCAGCTAAGCGGATTGCAGCAGCGAAGGGAACGCCCCCGACGGGTCATGCAGCCAATAGGTCAAAATCCGCTGCGTTTTGACACAGGGCCCTGCCGCGACGCTGAGCACTACTCGGATTCGGTCCAGTCGACCTCGTCCCGGCCACGAGCGAAATGCACCTGGTCCAACTTCTTGAACACCCAGCGCGTGCCGAAAATGATCGACGTCGCCGGTCGGTGAGTCGCGATGCCGTTGGTCGAGACCTCGTAGCGACGCAGACCCAGATAGAGCCGCAGGTCACTGCGGTCGAGGTCCTGTACGATGCCCAAGCCGTAGCTTTTCGAACGCGAGCCGGAATTCACCGTGTCGATGCCCTGATAGAAGTCAATCGACGCCGCCGTATCCCCCCAATCAAACCAGCGTCGGGTCAGGGCGATCTTGGAGTACTGATACTGCCCGCCGCCATCACGCGCGCCGGTGGCCACGGTCGCGCTCCACCCGGACGGATTGTGCAATAGGCTGATCGAGCCTGCGCTTTGCGGCTTGGTCTCTCCATTCACATCGGCGAGCGACGTGCCGAAAGAACCCTTGATGTCAAAATTGCCCAGCGTGTTGCGATAGAACAAACCGACGTCCGCCAGCGCGTCGTTAACCACCACGTTCCGGTCAGTGACTTCCAGCCCGGCAGAGGCGGCGATGCGGAATGTACCCAGATGGCTGAGTGCCAGATCGGGACTGTCCCAACGAATGCGCGGCGCGCGACCCCCGTCAAAGGTGGGGAAGGCGTCCTTGATCCGAACGGTTGAGACTGAGCCCGAAGCCGTACGGAAGAAATACCCGCCCGCCGTATCCGCGATCCCGACGTAAGAGGCGAGTTGCGTGCCCGACAGGTCGGATTCTGTCACCGCGTCGGACCCCATGCTGCCCTGGCCGAAGGAAAACGATCCCAAACGGTCGGTGTCAAAAATGACTTCGAACTTGCGAATTGCGGTGGCGTCGATGTCGATCAGCGGCGGGATGTAGAATTGCGACAGAGACGCGGACTGGCGTAAACCCAGCGAGCTTTCCACGTTGAACCTCGTACGTCCAAACTGGGCCGGGTATTCGAACCAGAATCCGATGCGCCCTCCGGAATACGAATTGTCGGCGATGTTGGTGTAGCGTTCGGCTCCATCGTCATAGGAAATTGCGGCAGGGGAGAAATGGCCATAAAGCCGGAAGCTGTTTTCTGGCAGGCTTTGTGCCGCAACTGACCCTGCGGTCAACGCCGCGATGGCGGCCGCAAGAACAGTTCGGCAGTTCAGAAACCCGACCATTGAAACGACAGCCCGTTGTCTGGGACATGTTGTGTCAGCATGCCGGATGTGTCGCGGGCAGGCAAGGCACGGTACCATAGCCCAAAACCGCCGGGCCGAAATCAATTCATCAACGAGTTTGAAAAATGGTGCGGGTGAAGGGACTTGAACCCCCACGCCTTGCGGCGCCAGAACCTAAATCTGGTGCGTCTACCAATTCCGCCACACCCGCATCGTCCAATCCGGACCGGCGTCGGATATCAAAGCCCGCGCGGTGATGCGAGCGAAAAAGCAAAACTTGCCCGGCAAATTTTTCGGGACTTTAGGCAAACCTTAACCTAAGGTCATAAAAAAACAGAGGCAATCGAGCGAGTATGCCCAATGAAAAACGATGCGGTGGCCCCAGCGGGTCGCTGTCGGCCCGACTTTGGTGGGGTCGGTGGCTTGGTGTCTGTGACCCAAAGCGCCAAGGTTCTGACACGGGACGGTGAGATTCCGGCGGAGCATCTGGTGCCGGGTGATGATCTGGTTGCGCGGGATGGCGGTTACGTCACACTGAAACTGGCGATGCGAGTGCGCCAACAGGTGCGGACAATCTGGGTGCAGGACGGGTTTTTGAACGGACTGGCGCCAGAGGGTGGGGTGATGCTGCCTGCGCATCAACGTGTTTTGCAGCGTGATCTGCGCACCGCGCCTGTCCCTGCGAGTTTCCTTGTGTCGCTGGAACGGGCGGAAGATATCGGAATTCGGCAGTTGACCGTGATCCAATTGTGGTTGGAGCATTCGGATACGATCTATGCTGCTGGACTGGAATTGCCTGCGGCCCAAGTGGATCGCCGGTTGCAGGATGCGGCGTGAGCCTGCGCTAGATTATTTCGTCTTCATCGAACATCGGATCAGCGGACAGTTGTTCGGTCAGCTGATCCACTGCGTCCTCATCCGCCTCTGGGTCTTCCTGCGCCAGATGAAATACCGCGTCACCCTCCATCACCACGGGCAGGACCGCGCGGCCGATCAGGATGCCGTCTGCGGGTGCAAGCAATTCGACCTCTGTTTCTCCCGTCGGATCGGCAACAACGGCCAGCAAATCCCCTTCGGCAACGGTTTCACCCTCGGCTCGGAAGGTGCGTAATAAACCGCCAACCGGTGCGCGCAACCACGAGGATTCGCGGCACAAATGCGGTTCTGTCTCAGGCGCGCTGACACTGTCGGGGTCGATCATGTCTCGGTCCGCCATGACCCGTAGAATGCCTGCCACACCGGCGCGCACCGCGATTTCATCAAATCGCAGACCTTCGCCCGCCTCGTAGAGCAGAACGGGAATGCCCAAATCCTGCGCCTCGGCCCGCAACGAGCGTTCGCGAAGGCCGGACTGCACGATCACCGGCGCGGCAAAAGCGCGGGCCATGTGGAGTGCTGCGCGGTTGCCGGGCGCAACGCGGGTCTGGGGCAGGTTGGTGCGATGAATGGCCGCGGAATGCAGGTCGACGCCAAAATCGCAGCGCTTCACCACGTCGTTCAGGAAAATATGCGCCAGACGCGAGCCCAGAGACCCGGCTGGCGTTCCGGGAAAACAGCGATTCAGGTCGCGGCGGTCGGGCAGGTAGCGGGATCGGGCGAGAAAGCCAAAGCTGTTGACGACTGGAATGGCCAGCAGCGTGCCCGCCATCTGTGCCGGGTCAAGCGCCGCGAGCAGGCGGCGTACAATCTCAACGCCGACGATCTCGTCTCCGTGGATCGCGGCAGAGACGAACATGGTCGGGCCGGGATGTGCGCCGTGCAGCACTTCGACCGACAGAGAGACCGGCGTGTGATCGGGCAGATTTGACACGGCCAGTTCAACACGCGCACGGGTACCTGCCGCTACCGATTGGGTCCCGAGCGTGAAACCGTCAGCCACCAGCGTTGCCTTACCGGTTTCCACGCCCGGTGAAGCGAGCGGCGTCAGCAGCGGCGCGGCGGATGGCGTTGGATTTGTGGACGGTTTCCATGAACTCAGCTTCGGGGTCGCTGTCATAGACCACGCCGCCGCCCGCCTGAATATAGAGCTTCTCGTCCTTCACGATGGCGGTGCGCAGGGCGATACACATGTCCATGTCACCGCCCGCACTGATATAGCCGCAGCCGCCGCCATAGATGCCGCGTTTTTCCGGCTCCAGTTCGTCAATGATCTCCATCGCGCGGACCTTGGGCGCGCCGGAAACGGTGCCTGCCGGCATGCCCGCGAAATAGGCGTCCAGCGCATCCTTGTCCTCGGCCAATTCACCTACAACGTTCGATACGATGTGCATCACGTGGCTGTAGCGTTCGATGATGAACTGCTCGGTCGGGCGCACGGTGCCAATCTTGGACACGCGGCCCGTATCGTTGCGGCCCAGGTCCAGCAGCATCAGGTGTTCGGCCAGTTCCTTTTGATCCGACAACAGGTCCGCTTCCAGTGCCTTGTCTTCCTCGGGGGTGGCGCCGCGTGGGCGAGTGCCTGCGATCGGACGGATCGTGACCTCGTTCCCGAACACGCGGACCAGGATTTCGGGGCTGGCGCCCACGAGCTGAAAGCCGCCGAAGTTGAAGTAAAACATGAAGGGCGATGGGTTGGTGCGGCGAAGCGAGCGGTAGAGCGCAAAGGGCGGTTGTTTGAAATCCTGCGTCCAACGCTGTGCGGGCACGACCTGAAAAATGTCGCCCGCGCGGATGTAGTCCTTGGCCTTTTCCACGGCGGCCTTGTATCCCTCGCGGGTGAAGTTGCTGACCGGTTCCGCCACCTCCTGCGCCTCACCCAGATCGCGGGTTTCAGGCAGGGCGCGGTCCAGATCGCGCACGGCGTCCATGACGCGCTCTGCTGCCTGTGCGTAGGCGGCGCGTGCGGATTGCCCGTCGCTGACCCAAGCGGGTGACACCACGGTCACGTCGCCTTTTACCCCATCCAGCACGGCCACGACGGACGGACGCATCATCAATGCATCCGGCAGGCCCAAAGGGTCAGGGTTCACGTTGGGCAGATGTTCGATCAGGCGAACGGTGTCGTAACCCAGATACCCAAACAGTCCGGCGGCAGCCTGGGGCAGGTCAGCGGGCAGGGTGATCCGGCTTTCCGCAAGCAGCGCCCGCAGATTTGCGAGCGGATCGCCTTCCTGCGTTTCGAACCCATCTGGGTCAAAGCGGGCGGAGCGGTTCAATTCCGACTGCGTCCCACGGCAACGCCAGATAAGGTCCGGCTTCATGCCGATGATCGAATAGCGCCCGCGCACCTCGCCACCGGTGACCGATTCCAGCATGAAACTGTCGGTCTGCGCGCCGGTGAGTTTCAGCATCAGCGAAACCGGCGTGTCCAGATCAGCGGCGAGCCGCGTCGACACCACCTGATTTTCGCCCGCCTCATAGGCGCGAGCGAAGCTTTCGAAGTCCGGAGTGAGCTGCATCAGTTCCCGCCGTGTTGCCCGCCAACGCCACCCGTTGCCAGGCTGGCCTGTACGGCATTCAGCGCCTGCTGGTCGATCTGCGGGTTCGCGCGGCTTTGGGCGTCTGCCATGAACGCTTGGAACAACGCGTTTGAAAGGGCCTGATTGGCCTCGGTCTGGGCTGCATCGCGGAAGGCTTGTATTTCCGCTGTGTCTTCGGCTTCCAGCACCGCGTCCAGCCGCACGACCTGCACGGTTGCGCCTGCGCCGATGGTGCGGATTTCGCCCGGCTCCATCTCAAACACCTGCTGCATGAAATCCGGCGCGGTGCCGTCGATGAAGGCGCGACGCATCAGGCCGTTTTCCACACGGGCGTTCAGGCCTGCAGTGTTGAAGTCGCCAGTCTCACCGTCCAGTTGCTCGATGGCAGCAGCGGCCTGTTCTTCCAGCGCCGAGCGGGTCGCGCTTTCCGTCCAGTCGGCCACCACGGCGTCGCGTGCACTGTCAAAGGGTTCCGGGCGTTCGGGCAGGGTTTCATCCAGCCGCAGGGCGAACAGCCCGCCATCCTCAAGGAATGCGATTTCCGGGAAATCGTCGGCTGTGACCGTGGCCGCCGCACGGCGGAACGAGTCATAAGCGGCAACGCCTTCGGTCGTGGTTGCGGTCCATTCGATCTGGCCCAGTTCCGCCTCGGTTTCATCCGCCAGTTCTTCCAGCGTCGCGCCCCCGGCCAGCAAGTCATCAAAGGACTGCGACTGTGCGTCGATCAGGCGACGGGCGCGGTCCGAGGCCAGTTCATCCCGCAACTCCGGCAGGGCGTCTTCGTAACTCGTCGTGCGCGCCGCCAGCGATCCGTTGACCCGGAACAGGGCGGGGCCCAGCGAGGTGGGCAGCGGGCCAACCACGTCGCCCGTGCCAGCGGCAAACACCGCCTCACTTGCGTCACCCAGATCCTCGACTGTCACGTCGCCCAGATCGATGTCCGTCAGGGTCAAGCCGCGATCCGCGACCAGCACCTCGAACGTTGTACCACCGACCTCAATCTGCGCTTTGGCGTCCTGTGCTTCAGCTTCGTCGGAGAAGACCAGCCGTTCCACCAGCCGACGCTCTGGCACTTTGTAAGTCTCGGCCCGCTCGTCATACAGCGCGCGCAGGGCCGCATCGTCCATCTCCACCTCGTCGATCAGCATCTCAGGTGTCAGGATGGCGTAGGTGATTTTCTTCGTCTCAGGCAGGCGGAAGCTGTCGCCGTTTTCTTCGAAATACGCCTGCAGTTCAGCTTCGGTCGGGGCGGGCAGGGGCTCTGCCAGATCAGCCGAGGTCAGCCCGGCCCAGGTGAAACTGCGCCGCTCGCCTACGTAAGCGATCAGCGTGTCGGTAAAGGTTGACGGCATGTCCGCCGCAGCCACAACCGCGCCCTGCACCAGTGTGCGGGCGCTTTCTGCGCGCAGATCGTCCTCGAACTGGGATTCGCTCAGGCCTGCCTGTTCCAACGAGAACCGGTAAGCCTCGCGATCAAAGCTGCCGTCGATGCCCTGAAACGCCGGGATCACCACCAGTTCGCGCGCCACCGTCTCATCGCCGACGGAGACGCCGATATTGGCAACCTCTTCGTCTAGCGCGGCCAATGCCACCAGACGACCCAGTACCAGCTGATCAATGCCAAACAGTTGCGCCTGTTCCATGGTCAACGGCTGGCCGGTTTGCGCCTGAAACGCGTTCATTTCACGCTGTAGCTCGCGGAAATACTCGTCCACCGTGATCGGTTGATCACCTACCCATCCAACGGTGCGCAGGGTGCCGGTCAGCCCGGTCGCCCCGAACCCACCAAGGCCAAGGATCAGAAGACCCATGAGGATCCAGATAAAGGTTTTAGACAGGCTGTTTTCTTTGGCCATGATGCCCCCTGAACGGTTCTGGACTTGTCTCTACGCGGACCCGGGAAGGGGGGCAAGCGCAGAAGCTGGGTTCAACATAAGGTCGCGGTGCGCAGCCGGTCGATCACGGTTTCGAGACCGGCGCGATCCGCATTGGCAAAGGCGATGCGCAGATGGCGTTTTCCGTCTGCGTCACCTGCGGGCGTGAACATGGTGGCGGGCAGAACCAGCACCTGAGCTTCGGCCACCAGACGGCGGGCAACCTCGTCCGAGGGCAAGTCGTAGGGGTGTTCGACATAGGCGAAATAGGCACCGATCCCTTTCAACTGCCAGCCCTGATCTGACAGCCGCGCCAACCCGTCCTGCAGCGCGGCGCGACGGTCGAGGATTTCCAGCCGCTCGCCTGCCAGCCAGTCGCGCAGATTCCGCATTCCCCAAAGGGCCGCACGCTGCCCCACCTGACTTGGGCAGATGGTGACGGTGTCCAGATACTTCTCGATCTCCGCTATCAGGCCCTCGCTGGTGGCAATGGCCCCGACGCGATGCCCGGTCAGGCGGTAGGATTTGGAGAAGGAATACAGGTGTACCAGCGTATCGTCCCAGTCGGTGACGGCAAACCGCCCACGG
>JBFOMB010000093.1:0-8086 GCA_040830545.1 Paracoccaceae bacterium
AAAAAAGAAAGATTCTCTAAAAAGTAAAACAATAACAATGATTTACCCTACATAGATCACCTCAAACGCCATCTCCTCACAGATGGTTCGGCTGCTCAAATCCGACTTTACCCAGGAAAAGGCGAGCTTTCCACAGACTCGCCCACAGTCTCATCAGTTTCACTTCCACGAAATGGACCAGAATCCGAAATCCGGCGCGCTGGCTTCCCCTGCACCTTTTAGGACGACGCAACTCCATCAGAACCGCATTCACCGCAAGATTGATCAAAGTTCGATCCAAAACCCTTTGGCGACCATGACATAGTATACGGACCCCACTAGAGCAGCGAAATAGACCGCTTGGCGGAGTTTGCGCCACTTGGGACCTAGCTTGCGGCCGGACCAATTGTTGGACGTTGGTGCGAGCGGCAGCAGGATCACGAAACCCGCCATGCCGAAGGTGATTCAGGGGAGCTGGAGAATATCTGCCCGGACCTGACTCAGAGATCTGCACGTCCAGCTCCAGCCAGACCAGTAAGTACAACAGAACATAGACAAAGGTCAGCACGCCGATGGCCCGGCTGAACTTGACCTGCGCATCCACACAGGACGTCCGCCCCCCTAACACGTTGATGTGCCCTCAAGCGCTGCGAATGCCTGCTTTCCAAACTTTTGCGAAGGAAACTGCACGATTGGCTAATAGCAGCAAGGGCTCAAAACTGTCTTTGGCTGCGCTAGAAAGGTAAATTGTCTACCCTACATTAGCAATTCAAGCGAAGTTGCCATTTGAACTTGCAAGACAATGTCGCCCCAGACACAGGGTCACTGAGGAATTAGTGGCCCGTTAAGAAAAAATGTACGATCAAACGCAGATTGTGCGACGAGGTGCCCTTGGGATGCTCTAGAAGTACCACGCAGTGTATCTAAGTGATTGTCCGGGTGGGCATCAGGGTGAGTGCAAAAAGATATCCCTTTGCCCAAGCCACTAAAAAAAATTATCGGATTGATGGTGCGGTCGAGAAGACTCGAACTTCCACGGGTGTTACCCCACAGCGACCTCAACGCTGCGCGTCTACCAATTCCGCCACGACCGCATGCTGTGACTTGGTACGCGGCTGACTAGACGATGGGCCGGTTCGGCTCAAGCGAAAAATGTCGTCTTTGTAATCGACGCCCTTGTCGTGTTTCTTCGGGCAAGGATCGCCTGGAGTCCAATGGCGGCCAAGCCAGATGCGATGATAATGTATCCAAGTGACGGAGATTGCGGAAACAGTGTTTCGTTCAGGATGCGTCCGGGCAGGAATGTGAAACTGGCTGCAATCACGACGCCGTGCCAGTAGAACCCCGTCATCCAACCTCGGTGACGCGCGATGTTACCGATGCGAATGGACCGCAGTCCAACCCAGATCGACCAAAGCGCATAGATCGACAGAAGGTGGATAGGACTGAACGGGCCGATGAGGGACAGGCCAGTGATCAGGAATGAAGAGAGCGCGGCGACAAGGATGGACAAACCCCATGTATATCCGATGACCTTGTGCCAGCGGTCCCGCCGCTGGCGGTAGAGCGCGGCCGGTCCGAGGAGCAGAGCAATCATGCCTGCGACAGCGTGAACCTGAACCTCCAGCGGCGCAGACAAGAGCGGGTCGAGAGACATGGAAACTCCTTTGATCAATCCACATCCCCTGCCCTAGACAATCACGAACACCCCGTGCCATGTCGCTTGCGTGAACATGAGGCTGCACTGCGTGAATGACAGCGATCTGCAACTCGCGCTTCGTGAGTGGGGGCGTGACTTTCGCCATCCGGTGACCATGGTGGTGCTCGGGGGTGTAGGAATTGTGCTGGGTCTGATGGGTCCGTTTGGGACCCAGGATGCGCTGACGCTGTTGCCCCGGACCTTCTATTGGCTCGTGCTGGCAGGTGTGACCTATGGCACCGGATCATTGGTATACGAATTGGTGACTGTTTGGATGAGCGGCGCGACGATGCCAGTGCGCGGTGCTGCCTCAGGATCTTTGACCGGGGCATTGGTATCGCTTGAAGTGTTGGGATTGAATTGGCTGTCTTTTGACATCTGGCCAAACAGCACAGTTTTGATGTCGTTGATTGCAACGATTGTGGCCATTTCCCTGGTCATAACAGGAACCGTTGCGTTTGTTCGCGCGCAGCCCGACAAAGCTGCGACCACCGAAACACCACCGCTGCTGGACCGGCTGCCAGTGGACAAACGGGGACCGCTTGTGGCGCTTTCCGTCGAAGACCATTATGTCCGTGTCCAGACCACCAAGGGGGAAGATTTGATCCTGATGCGCCTGTCTGATGCAATACGAGAGATTGGGCGCACGCGCGGCGGGCAGGTCCATCGCTCGCACTGGGTGGCGTTCGATCAGGTGAAGGCCGTGCAACGCAAGAGCGACAGAGCGATCCTGACCCTTTCAAACGGTTCAGAAATCCCTGTCAGTCGCGCCAATATGTCCAAGATCAAAGAGGCGGGGCTGTTGCCCCGGTAGAGCCATGGAATGGAAGATCACTGAAGGTCTGACAGACTACGACACGGCGCTGGCCTTCATGGAGGATCGCGTTGCGCGCATTGCCGCCGGTGAAGCTGAGGAGTGCATCTGGCTGCTGGAACACCCGCCGCTTTATACGGCGGGAACCTCTGCACGGCGTGAGGACTTGACTGATCCCGAGCGTTTCCCAGTCTACGAGGCACGGCGGGGTGGGCAATACACCTATCACGGGCCGGGTCAGCGCGTGGTTTACGTCATGCTCAATGTAGGCGAGCGTGGCCGGGACGTGCGCGCCTTTGTACAGCAGTTGGAGCGCTGGGTGATTGCAACGCTGGCAGAATTCAGCATCACTGGCCTGATCCGCGAAGGGCGCGTTGGCGTCTGGGTTGAGCGGCCCGAAAAACCGCGCACAGCCACCGGAGCCATGGCCGAGGATAAGGTGGCTGCCATCGGCATCCGGCTGAAGAAATGGGTCAGTTTCCACGGCATCTCCATCAATGTGGAACCGGATCTGGAGCACTTTGATGGCATTGTGCCCTGCGGCATCACTGAACATGGCGTGACCAGCTTGGCTGATCTGGGTCTGCCGGTGACAATGCAGGATCTGGATGTGGCTCTGATGCGCACGTTCGAGGATGTGTTTGGACCTGTGGAAGCGCCCGCCATCTGACCAAGCGTCACGGATGCATGTTGCGGGGCGGATGCTAGATTGCGTTCATCTGGCGACCGAAGCGCCCCACAGAAAGCGATCCGATGACCGAAGACAGCCTAGCCCAACTCATCGCCAACGCGACCCCGGTCGGGGACGGGTTTTCGGTGGAAGTCACTCCGAACTGGACGCAAGGACGCACCTCGTTCGGCGGGTTGACCTCGGCGTTGTTGCTAGAGGTCGCACGGCGCGAGGTGCCTGACCTGCCACCGCTGCGCTCAGCCCTGATCGACTTCACCGGCCCAGTGACGGAACCAGCGACCTACAGCGCCGAAATCCTACGTCAGGGACGCACCATCATCACGATCGAAGCGCGCGCTAAGAGCCGCGATCAGGTGGTGGGCCCCGGGCGCTTTCCCTTCGGCCATGCACGGGAAAGCGGGATTTCTGTCCCCTGCCCTGCGCCGGATGCGCCCGCACCAGCAGATACGCCGGACCTGATTCCACCGCCTGCGCGTTCAATTGCCCCGGGGTTTCACACAAATTTCGACCTGCGCCTGATCGAAGGCGGGTTGCCGGGCATGGGCGCGACACGTGGCTATCTGCGCGGCTGGGCCCGGCACAAAGACCCGGAATCCCGCATAGGCGAAGTGGCGCAGCTATGCCTGGGCGACATTCTACCGCCCGCCGTCTTCCCCTTGTTCCCGCGTTTGGGACCGAACAGTTCGATGAAATGGATCTTCAACGTGGTGGACCCGGATTTCTCGACCGAAGACGGCTGGTACCAAGTCGAAAGCGAGGTCACGGCGGCGGCAGACGGCTATTCCAGTCAGACCATGCGGATGTGGAGCATGGATGGACGTCTGATCGCCGACGGGATGCAATCGGTCATCGTGTTTGTCTGACGGGGCTTTGGTCAAGGCAGTTGCGGCAGTACAGAGTCAGTCCGCCGCCAGCTTTACCGGTGCGCCGTGCGGTGTTGTCAAATACGCCTCTTCCCAGGCATCGCGCAGGCTGGTCACGTCCTCGGGCGCGGTGCTGCCCACTTCCGACAGGAAGGTTTCCAGCGTCTCCAACCACGCCGCAAAGTAGTCCGCGCCCCCGTTCAGATCCTTAGCCAAACCGTGCCGTTTCAGCGTGGCGCCAAAACGGTCCGCCCAATCGGGCCAGGCGAACATGCCGGTTTCGTTCAGGTGCACGGTCAACGCGAACACCTGCGCGTGCCATGGTTCGGCAAAAACCGGTTCAGGCCGTTCGTTCATGCCGGTTCCAGATAGCTCTGCCAGAGGTCCAGTACGACCTCGTCCCCGGGGTGCTCCGGATCGGCCCACAGCTCTGAGGCCGGAAACACCACGGCATATAACGGTTCTGGTGCCTCGCCCAGCCCGTGCGCGCTGCTATCGGGAAAGACATGGCTGCCATGCAGGCGCACAATTCGCCCTGTCGCACCGGCGGCATAGATCGGCAGGCGTGTGTGCCCACCATCCACCATCCGATTGCCGGAAATCTTTAGCGTGCGCACGGCCTGCCCCGGTTCGTACAAAGGGGCGACATTGCTGTCCCGGTCCGCTGGCCCACCATTGACCAGCGTTTTCGCGACGGCCTCTGGTTTCATGGCGCGGTCCGCCAGCGGGCTGGGCATCGGCGGAGCCTCGCCAGCCAATTCCTCGGCGGTAATCACACCCTTTTCCACCAACAGATCAGCAAGCCCCGAAATCCACTTCTCATAATAGCTGAACCGCGTGTAGTCCTTAGGGCTCAGCCGTTCACGCGCATGACGCGACACGTCGATGTTCCATTGCCCCAGTGACCCACAGGCCAAGGTCACCGCCAGCGCCCGCCCGTGCCAGTCTTCAGGGAACACCGGCCCAATTTCATCCTCAGGTACAACCGGCCCGTCCCCGAACCGACCACCCATGTCATGTACGCGCGTCATTGAGGGGTCCTCGCCAAACCGGTCCCGATCATGCTGTCCCGTGTCACCAGATCCGCCAACGCGTCCTGAGCCAAACCTTCGGTCCCTTCGGGCCGCATTGGAAGCACCAGATACCGCACTTCGGCCGTCGAATCCCACACACGCACGGCTGTGTCCTCAGGCAACGTCACGCCAAATTCGGCCAGCACCTTGCGCGGCTCCCGCACGGCCCGCGCGCGGTAGGCGTCAGATTTGTACCAGCCCGGCGGAATGCCCAGCACCGGCCACGGATAACAGGAACACAGCGTACAAACGACCATGTTGTGCTGCTGTGGCGTGTTTTCGACCACAACCATGTGTTCGCCCTGGCGGCCATAAAACCCCATATCCTTGATCGCCGCCGTCGCATCGTCGCGCAGGGCCTGCAAGAACCCAGGATCACACCAGGCCCGCGCCACAACCTGCGCGCCATTACGCGGCCCGATCTTGTTTTCATAGGTATCAATGATCTCGTCCAGCGCAGCGGGGTCGATCAGCCCCTTGCGAGTCAAAAGCGTTTCCAAGGCTTTGACGCGAAGCGCAGGCTCCGGCGGCAAAAGCGCGTGCGGGTGGTCATGGCTGTCATGTGGCATGGGCGCAGGATGCGTTTGTCGCGATGCACTGTCCAGTCACAAAAGTCGTGCCTTGCCCCCCGCCCCAAATATCCCTACATAGCGCCCGAACAGCAGCCCCGAAGGTTCCATGGAAAACGTTGTCCTCATCATTCATTTGTTTCTGGCCCTTGGGCTGATCGCCATCGTTCTGATGCAGCGGTCCGAAGGCGGCGGGCTTGGAATGGGATCGGGTGGCGGTGGGGCCGTATCGGGCCGCGCTGCGGCCACCGCGTTGGGCAAACTCACGTGGATTCTGGCAGCTGCGTTCATTTGTACGTCGATGGCCCTGACCGTCATCGCTGCACAGAAATCCGCCGGCAGCTCGGTCATTGACCGGCTGGGTCCGGTGACCCCCGAGGCATCCGACAGCGCACCGGCAGACCTGCCGTTGGGCGAAGATCTGCTGCCACCCACCGCCGATGGTGAAGCCCCGCTGCCACGCGCAGACTAAGGGATCAACCGCAACACTAAACCTTGACCAGCGACGGAATTTTGCAACAGCATGTTGCGGTTCTCTTGCCCGGGCCCGCGCCATGCTGTAAGGATGGAGTCCCGTGGTACAGGTGAATCTTTGCTGATTCCCGGTCGCATAATCTGACCCTCTGGGTCGACGATCACGGGGGATAGCCACCCAAATGGCACGATTTGTTTTCATTACTGGCGGCGTGGTGTCCTCCTTGGGCAAGGGGTTGGCATCTGCTGCTCTGGGTGCGTTGTTGCAATCACGCGGCTTCTCGGTTCGCCTGCGCAAGCTTGACCCCTACCTAAACGTCGACCCCGGCACGATGTCGCCGTTTGAACATGGTGAAGTGTTCGTGACAGATGACGGCGCCGAGACCGATCTGGACCTGGGCCACTACGAGCGTTTTACCGGTGTGGCGGCGCGCAAAACCGACAGCGTCAGTTCGGGACGTATCTACTCCTCGGTTCTGGAGAAGGAACGGCGCGGCGACTACCTGGGCAAAACCATCCAGGTGATCCCGCATGTCACCAACGAAATCAAAGACTTCATCTCCATCGGAGAGGACGAGGTTGATTTCATGTTGTGTGAAATCGGCGGCACGGTTGGCGACATCGAAGGCCTGCCGTTTTTCGAAGCGATCCGCCAGTTCAGCCAGGACAAACCGCGCGGACAATGCATCTTCATGCACCTGACGTTGTTGCCCTGGATCAAGGCCAGCGGCGAATTGAAAACCAAACCGACCCAGCACTCGGTGAAGGAACTCCGCTCCATCGGCATTGCACCAGACATACTTGTGTGCCGCTCCGAAGGACCGATCCCCAAAAAGGAACGCGATAAGCTGGCATTGTTCTGCAACGTTCGCCCAGACTCCGTGATCGCTGCGCAGGATTTGAAATCCATCTACGAGGCCCCGCTGGCCTATCATCGCGAAGGTCTGGATCAGGCGGTGCTCGACGCCTTCCAGATCTCCCCCGCCCCACGCCCCGATTTGCGCAAATGGGAAGACGTCGCCGATCGCATCCACAATGCCGAAGGCGAGGTCAAGGTTGCCATCGTCGGCAAGTACACGCAGCTGGAAGACGCCTACAAATCCATTGCCGAGGCCCTGACCCATGGCGGCATGCACAACCGGGTGAAGGTCCGCGCGGAATGGATCGACGCGGAAATCTTCGACACCGAAGACCCGGCGCCACATCTCGAAGGATTCAATGCCATCCTGATTCCCGGCGGTTTCGGTGAACGCGGTACGGAAGGCAAAATCAAAGCCGCCCAGTTCGCCCGCGAACACAAGGTGCCTTACCTGGGCATTTGCCTTGGCATGCAAATGGCCGTGATCGAAGCCGCACGTAACATGGCTGGCGTGACCAAGGCGGGATCGGAAGAATTCGACCACGAAGCCGGGCAAAAGCGTTTTGAACCCGTGGTCTACCACCTCAAGGAATGGGTGCAGGGCAACTACACTGTCCAGCGCAAGGCAACGGACGACAAGGGCGGGACCATGCGCCTTGGCGCATATGATGCGATGCTCAAAGACGGATCAAAAGTGGCCGAGGTTTATGGCTCCACCGCCATCGAAGAACGCCACCGCCACCGTTACGAGGTCGACATCAAATACCGCGACAAACTGGAAGAGGTTGGATTGAAATTTACCGGCATGTCCCCGGACGGCCGCCTGCCCGAAATCGTGGAATGGGAAGATCACCCTTGGTTCATCGGCGTGCAATTCCACCCGGAACTGAAATCCAAACCCTTCGCGCCCCACCCGCTTTTTGCAGACTTCATACGCGCGGCCAAAGACACGTCTCGCCTGGTTTGACAACCGAACCTTGGGGGTTTCACCCCCAAACCCCCAGAGTACTTGAACAAAGATGAAAGAGACTTGAGCTTCATCTTTGTGAAAATACTCAAAACGTG
>JBFOMB010000094.1:0-5255 GCA_040830545.1 Paracoccaceae bacterium
CGAAAAGGCCTTTGTCAACGGGATCGTTGGCCTGAATGCGACAGGCGGGTCCACGAACCTGCTGATCCACCTAGTCGCCATGGCGCGCGCGGGTGGGATCATTCTGGACTGGGAGGACTTTTCTGACCTGTCCGAGGTCACGCCGCTGATGGCGCGGGTTTATCCCAACGGATTGGCCGACGTGAACCATTTTCATGCCGCCGGTGGGCTGGGTTACATGATTGGCGATCTGCTGAAATCCGGTCTGCTGCATCCCGATACCCAGACGGTCGCGGGGCAGGGACTGGAAAACTATGCCGCTGATCCCGTGTTTGCCGACGGCAAGCTGACCTGGACCGCTGGCCCGACCCACAGCCTGAACGACAAGATCCTGCGCCCGGCCAATGATCCGTTCCAGCCGACCGGGGGGCTGAAGCGTCTGACCGGTTCGCTGGGCACGTCGGTGATGAAAGTGTCTGCTGTGGCCCCCGAACATCACGTGGTCGAAGCGCCTGTGCGCGTCTTCCACGATCAGGACGAAGCCAAGGCCGCTTTCAAGGCCGGAGAGTTGAACGACGGGGACGTCATCGTGGTGGTCCGGTTCCAGGGGCCCCGGGCCATCGGCATGCCGGAACTGCACAGCCTGACGCCGATGTTGTCGATCCTACAAGGGCGGGGTCAAAGGGTGGCGCTGGTGACGGATGGGCGGATGTCAGGCGCTTCGGGCAAGGTGCCCGCTGCCATTCACGTCTGCCCCGAGGCGGTTGACGGCGGCCCCATCGCAAAGCTGCGCGATGGCGACGTTCTGCGTGTGGACGCCACGACCGGCACACTAGAGATCCTGACCGAGGGCGTTCTGGACCGTGACCCGGTCACCATCGACCTGTCTGCAAACGAAACCGGGACCGGGCGGCAGCTGTTCTCGGTCTTTCGCAACAACGCAAGCGCGGCTACTGCTGGCGCAGCAATCTTTGGAACCTGACCCATGCCCCTTTCTCCAAACGATGCCAGCACACTGGCACGTGACATCTGCTACCTGGCCCCGATTGTCCCCGTGCTGGTGGTCGAAGACGTGGCCACGGCCCGCCCTCTGGCCGAGGCATTGGTCGCCGGTGGCCTGCCCGCGCTGGAAGTGACCTTGCGCACGCCTGCCGCTCTGGATGTCATTCGCGCCATGGCCGAGGTGCCGGGTGGCACAGTTGGGGCAGGAACGTTGATCACGCCAGACGACGTGCGCGCCGCAAAGGACGCCGGGGCAGTGTTTGGCGTATCGCCGGGCGCGACGGATGAATTGCTGTTGGCCTGCGAGGAAGAAGAACTGCCCTTGTTGCCCGGTGCCGCCACCGCGTCCGAGGCAATGCGCCTGCTGGGCCGAGGGTATTCGATGCTCAAATTCTTCCCGGCCGAAGCGTCAGGTGGGGCACCGGCATTGAAGGCCCTGTCCTCGCCCCTGCCGCAAATCAGCTTCTGCCCAACCGGCGGCGTCAGCCCGGCCAATGCGGCGGACTACCTGTCCTGCCCGAACGTGGTTTGCGCCGGTGGCAGCTGGGTTGCACCCAAACCCATGGTCAACGCGCAGGATTGGGCCGGGATCGAAGGTCTGGCACGCGATGCAGCGGCGCTAAAGCGCTGAAATCAGGCAGCGACTGTGGCGCTGCCCTTGCTGGCCACGGGAAATTCCCGCAGCACCAGCGTTTTACAGCGCCTCAAACTCCTGCCACAGCCTGTTTCCGTCCTGCACGGCCAACGCCCAATCCAGCGGGAGTCCATGAGTGGCTGCAGCCATGGCGCCGATGAAGATCGAGCGACCGCAATTGTCGCCTGCCGCGCGAATGTTGGTATCAATAGCGTCTTTGAAACTCGTTGATCCGGCCAGGATTTGAAATGCGACGGGCAAGGATTGGGGCAAGGGACACGCGCGGCCAAGTTCACCGGCATATGCGATCGAATCCTCTTGCGCGCGTTCCAGTGCGGATGCCAGTACGGCGGCGGCCTCAGGCTCAGCCGAAGCAACACCCGCCTCCAGCGCCTGTGTAAGTGTCTTGCCATCAAACACCGCTCGCAGCGCAGCTGTTGCCGGGTTGGCATAGGCAGCAGCGGTGGCGTTAGCGTTGGTGACGGAGACAGCATCGTCAATCTCGGCGTCCGTTCCCCCAATGGCGACAAGAGGCGGCAGTTTGGAAAGGGCCGGGATTTGGTCATCATCCGCGCCCGAAGGATGCCGGTTTGCCGCAATCCCATCCAGCGCGCCCCGCGTGGCCTTGTCTATGTATCCCTGCCACCAGCCGCCGGGGCCGAATGCCGCCATTGTTTCTCGCTGATAAGCGTCGCGATCATATGTCCCGCCCTTCAGGGCGCGAACCATCACTTGCATTTGCGCACCGTATTGGGACAATTCACCGGCGGACTTGCCATCGTGGACAAACACGCCTTTTGCGTCGGCGAAATCCGCTGGGTCGGGACGCCGAAACGCCAGCGCGCCGTCCAGGTTGGAAATGCGCTCCGCATCATAGAGCCAATGCAATCCCAGGCACGCCGCATCGGCAACATAAGCGCCAAAAAGGGCTGTTTTCTGAAAATCGGTGAGAGGCATGGCAAACTCGCTTGGTCCTTGGTTGTGGATGATTGTTACGGGCACAACTGGGCTACGGCAAATGACAAAAGTCTATTGCGGCCTTCGATGGAAACCAGGCAACCGTCCTATCCTGCAATGAGTGGTTGGAATGGTAAGTAGAATGAACACCAATTTTATTTTGATCACCGGGTGTTCTGGCGGTGGCAAATCAACATTGCTGGACGCGCTTGGCAGACATGGCTTTGCGATCTCGCCGGAACCTGGACGGCGCGTAATTGCATCCGAGCTCGCCGGATCTGGCGGTGCGCTTCCTTGGGTGGATATGGCAGCGTTCGCGTCACGCGCAATCGAAACAGCCCGGGCCGATCTGGAGGCTGCACGCGAATTTGACGGACCGGTGTTTTTCGACAGAGGCCTGATCGACGCCGCTGTTGCGTGTGAACACTCAGGTGGGCCACCAGCAGCAGACACGTTGGGCGAGGTTCGGCACTATGCAAAGCAGGTATTCGTGGTGCCGCCCTGGAAAGAGCTGTTTGCGAACGATGCAGCGCGGCGGCATGATTTCAGCGCCGCCGTACAGGAATATGATCGCATTCTGTGTGCACTGGATGACCTGGGGTATGACAGGTTTGAATTGCCTCGGGTTGGCGTGGCAGACCGCGTCGAAATTGTCCTGCAAGAGCGCCGCGCAGATTGCGGCTGAATGGCCTACGCCGCGCTTGTGTTCACATAGATCGCATAGACCGAACTGGTGGCCGTGATGAACAGCCGGTTGCCGCGTGCGCCGCCAAAGGTCAGGTTTGACACCCGCTCGGGCACAAGGATCTTGCCCAACAGATTGCCGGATGCATCGAACACGTGCACGCCATCCTCGGCAGAGCACCAGATGTTGTCCTGGCAATCCACGCGGAACCCGTCAGGCAGGCCCTGATCGACCTCGGCAAACACCCGCATGTTGTCGAGCGTTCCGTCGGGGGCAACGTCATAGGCCCGCAGGATCGGGGGTACAGACGGGTCATGGCTGCTGCCGGATTCGGCCACGTACAGGCGGGTTTCGTCCTTGGAAAAGGCCAACCCGTTGGGTTGGACAAAATCCTGCGCCACCGGGGTGATCGACGACCCGTCCGGGGACACACGATAGACATAGTTGCCGCTTTGCTCGGACGGGGCCTTGTGCCCTTCGAGGTTGGACAAGATGCCATAGGTCGGGTCCGAGAACCAGATCGACCCGTCCGAATGCACCACCACGTCATTTGGTGAATTCAGGTGTTTGCCATCATGGCTGTCAGCGATCACGGTGATGGAGCCGTCATGTTCCGTGCGCGTAACCGACCGACTGCCATGCTGACAGGTGACCAGGCGGCCCTGACCATCGCGCGTGTTGCCATTGGCATATTGCGACGGTTTGCGGAACACACTGGTGCCGCCATCCTCGGTCCAGCGACATATCCGTTCATTTGGAATGTCCGAAAACAACAGCAGGTCATGTGCCGGAAACCAGACCGGGCCTTCCGTCCAGACGTGGCCGGTGGATACGCGGGCCAGTCCCAGGTTGGCGTGAATCAAGTCACCGAATTCAGGGCGGATCGCGTCGTAAAGTGAAACCTGTGTCATCTTCCAATTCCCTTCCAAATGGCCTGTGTCACGACGTCAAACACCACCATGTTTGTCAATATCGACCGGATGACGAAGGTGACAGGCCGAAGCCACAAAGGTGCAAACGCCACTCTACCGGTTTCGGTCACGTCGATGTTGTCGAACCTAACGACGACCAAAACACGCGGGGTGCCGCCGAAAGTAGAAGATCGTCATAAAACTGACAGAGACATGGTTTTAGCGTGCGCGCAGTTGCGACCCTGATTCCAGCTGGACCGTCTGAAACCTTTGTGCACTTGCAACTCTGCCTTGCAGTGCGTCAGATATCCTGCCTGCGGAGCTCAGCGTGTCCGCAACGTTCAAGCCAGTTTAGAACGAGCGATAGGACTGCCGTATGACACAGCCCACCACACACGACCTCACCTTTGACGAATTTGACGAGGCCATCAATCCGCGCCCCGAAGAGTGCGATTTCGACCGGATCGTCGAAGCGGCCATTTCACGCCGTGGGTTCCTGAGCGGCACGCTGGCCTTTGGCAGCGTCACCGCGCTGGGCTCCACGCTGGCCGGCACGCAGGCAGAGGCGGCAGGCGACCGGTTTGCCTTTTCGGCCATTTCGACGTCTACGGCGGACACGGTTGTGGTTCCCGACGGCTACAAGGCCGAGGTTATGGTCACATGGGGCGATCCGCTGTGGTCGGACGCACCAGAATTCGACCCGGCCACACGCGGTACGGCAGCCAGTCAGGAACGTGCCTTTGGTGACAACACCGACGGTCAGGACGTGTTCCTGCACAATGGTCACGTCCTGCTGGTGGTGAACAACGAATACACCAACCGCGACATCCTCTGGGGCAACAATCCCGATTCCAAACCTGCCTCGGACGATGACATCGCCAAAGGCATGATGGCGCATGGTGTGTCGGTCGTGGAAATCGCGATCACTGATGGCACGTGGGGCATCGTCAAGGTCAGCCCGTATAACCGCCGCATCACGCCGCAAACCGACATGGCGCTGACCGGCCCGGCGGCAGGCCACGACCTGATGAAAACCGCGGCAGACGCAACAGGAACCACCTCCAAAGGCACCTGGAACAACTGCGGC
>JBFOMB010000095.1:0-8072 GCA_040830545.1 Paracoccaceae bacterium
ACAAGGTCACGATTGCCGGTCCAGTCGGCGAATTCGTCGACCGCGACACGCAAAAGAAAAGGGTGTTCATCGGCGGTGGTGCTGGCATGGCCCCGATGCGCAGCCACATCTTTGACCAGCTCAAGCGATTGAAGAACCGGGATCGCAAAATCACCTTCTGGTACGGCGCGCGGTCCAAGAAAGAGATGTTCTTTGTCGAAGATTTCGACCAACTGGCGGCTGAATTCCCGAACTTCACCTGGCATGTGGCACTGTCTGATGCCCTGCCGGAGGATGATTGGGGTGGTTACACCGGTTTCATCCACAACGTGCTGCATGATGAATACCTGAAGGACCACCCGGCGCCCGAAGATTGCGAATACTACATGTGTGGCCCGCCGATCATGAACTCGTCCTGCATCAACATGTTGCTGGACTTGGGCGTGGACCGAGAAGACATCATGCTCGACGATTTCGGCGGATGACGCCAAGGAAGCCCCGGATTTCCCGGGGCTTCTTTTTTGGACGTTTCGTCCGCTCGATTGAGAACTTCTCAGCAGAGATCACCTGCTGTTTTGTTGTGGCAAGTTCAGGCGCGACACCAGTTCGAGCGCAGGACTGGTCCTCCCGCCAACTCAAAGGATTGAATGATGCAAGGAACATCTTGCATTGTCGAACCTCTTTAGAACGATTCCAATCCTTGACTTGATCCGAATGCGACCGCATATCTCAGTCAACTAACGGAGATCCGCATATGTTCATCCAGACTGAATCGACCCCGAACCCCGCAACGTTGAAGTTTCTGCCGGGCCAGACCGTTCTGGATGCCGGAACCGCTGACTTCCCGACCGTAGAGAGCGCTGAGAAATCACCGCTTGCAGCGCGCGTGTTTGCAGTTGAGGGCGTTGGAGGCGTGTTTTTGGGCAACGACTTCGTGACCGTGACGAAATCCGACGCGATGGAGTGGGACCATATCAAGCCCGCCATTCTGGGCGCGATTATGGAACACTACCAATCCGGCCAACCGGTTATGGCCGGGGACCACGGTGCAGGCGGTGGACACGCGGAACACACCGGGGAAGACGCAGAAATCGTCAGCCAGATCGTGGACTTGCTGGACAGCCGGGTGCGCCCAGCGGTGGCGCAGGACGGTGGTGACATCACCTTCTACGGCTTTGATCAGGGCATCGTCTACCTGCACATGCAGGGGGCCTGCGCGGGCTGCCCCTCGTCGACCATCACACTGAAGATGGGAATCGAGAACCTGTTGCGCCACTATATCCCCGAAGTGGTCGAGGTGCGCCCGGTTGCCGTCTGAGGCAGCATCGGGTCGATGCTATTGCGGCGCTGTTTGTTTCTCAGCGTCGAAACCTCCGCATACCGTTGCACACTGCCATTGTGTTGACTGCCGTCGCTGGACAGGCGGCGCGGTTGGGACATTCGCGGCCTTTTCGAGCGGTGACTTAACGTTTTCCCCCCTGCTGGGACCGGGATCCTCTGTCGCGCTTGGTGTCAAACGCTGGTTCTGCCAGAAATGCGGGTCACCTCTGGCAGCCACGTTCGATTACCTGCCCGGCCAAACCTATGTCCCGGTCGGCGTTCTGAACAACGCGGACGAGTTTCCAGCCGAACTGCACTGCCACAGTCAGGCCCGGTTGAGTTGGTTCCATCTGAATGACGACCTCCCGTCCATTGGCCAAAGCGCACGGGCAGAACTGAACAGCAACGTTGGTTCATCATGACCGTACTGGCATTTGATACATCCGGCCCTTGGGTCGCTGCCTGCCTGTGGCAGGATGGCGCTGCCATGGACACCCGCGTGGAAGAGATGTCGCGTGGGCAGGCAGAACGCCTGATGCCCCTGCTAGAAGAGATACTGGATGCGCATTCCATCTCTTGGGCAGACCTGACCACAATCGGAGTGGGCATCGGTCCGGGCAATTTCACTGGAATCCGTATTGCCGTATCTGCCGCCCGTGGGTTGGGCATGGGACTGAACATTCCTGTCGTCGGCGCCAACGGCTTTGATTCCCGCGCATTGTGCCATCCGGCAGGGACTCTGGTGGCCATTTCTGCCCCCCGTGATCAGGTTTATGTTGCGGACCCTGACCCGCGACTTGTGCCCGCGCTCGAAGTACCGGAGGCGGTGGCAAACACGCTCCCGTCCGATTTGGTCGAGGCGATTGCCCAACATGCCCAGACGCATCGCCACGACCCCAATCTTCCCGCTCCCGCCCCGCTCTACGTGCGTCCCGCAGACGCAGCGCCATCGCGTGATGCGCCTCCGGTGATGCTGGATTGATGTCACCCGAGGACATGGCCCAAACCCACGCGGCGGCGTTCCAGCGAGAAAGACCATGGCGCGCTGAGGAGTTCGCCTCTCTCTTGTCACAGCCTACAGTGTTTGCATGTGGTGACGCACGTGCCTTTGCGTTGATCCGCGTGGTCGCGGACGAGGCCGAACTGCTGACTATTGCAACCGCGCCCCAGCATCAGCGGCAGGGTCAGGCCCGCCGCATCATGTCAGACTGGCACGCCAAGGCCGCCCAACGCGGTGCAATCCGCGCGATTCTCGAAGTTGCCGAAGATAATATCGAAGCCCGCGCGCTCTATGCATCCTGCGGCTATTCCGAGTGCGCCCGACGCCCGGAATACTACGCAACCGCCGGGGGCAGCTACGTTGATGCCATCCTGATGGATCGCCAATTGCCCTGAGCCATGCAGGAATGGTCAAAACAATGGCAGGTTGACCCAGCGCCACCGCAAAAACCGGTTGACGCTCTGGCCCAGCTACGGCCTTACTTGATTGTATAAGGGCTCGCATGCCATGTGGGCCTTCTGACTATTGTGCCTGGCCCGCTGGGCACGCTCACAAAAAAAGAAAAACGGGAGATTCAACATGTCGTTGATGCATAAATTTCTGACTGCCGCAGCTGGCCTCGCGCTCAGCGCCGGGTCTGCGTTGGCAGAACCCGCACTGATTTTTGACCTGGGTGGCAAGTTCGACAAATCCTTCAACGAAGCGGCCTATAATGGCGCGCAGCGTTGGGCTGAAGAAACCGGTGGGTCCTACCGCGACATCGAGCTGCAATCCGAAGCGCAGCGTGAACAGGCCCTGCGCCGCTTTGCCGAAGCAGGCTTCAACCCCGTTATCACCACCGGCTTTGCCTTCAGCCCGGTTCTGGGTCAGGTTGCACCGGATTTCCCGGACACCAAGTTTGTGACCATCGACGGCTGGTCCGAAGCGCCCAACATCCACGCCATCAGCTTTACCGAGCATGAAGGGTCCTATCTGGTCGGCATGCTGGCCGCGCTGGCCTCTGAATCCGGCACGGTTGGCTTTATCGGCGGCATGGACATCCCGTTGATCCGTAGATTCGGATGTGGTTATGCGCAGGGTGCAAAAGCCGTGAACCCTGACATCACCGTGGTGGCCAACATGACCGGCACCACCCCTGCAGCTTGGAACGACCCGGTGAAGGGGTCTGAACTCACCAAGGCGCAGATCAGCCAGGGCGCAGACGTCATCTATGCGGCCGCCGGCGGCACCGGTGTTGGCGTTCTGCAAACCGCAGCGGACGAAAACATCCTGTCGATTGGTGTTGATAGCAACCAGAACCACCTGCACCCGGGCAAGGTTCTGACTTCCATGCTGAAGCGTGTTGACGTGGCCGTATACGAAATGATGAAAATCGGCGCGGATCTGGAGCCCGGCGCACAGGTCTTGGACTTGGCCACAGATGGCGTTGGCTATGCACTGGACGAAAACAATGCTGAATTGATTTCGGCTGAGATGCAGGCTCAGGTTGACGCTGCCAAGGCCTCCATCATCGCTGGCGACATTGTTGTCCACGACTATGCCAGCAACGATTCCTGCCCGGCGCACAGCTTCTGAGCCACCCGGCAATTCGCTCATGGCGTTCACCGCGCTCCAATGCGGTGAACGCCGTTTTCAATCCAAAAGACCCAGCCCGCAGGCACGACCTTGACCACTCCCGCCATTGAACTCAAAGGCATTTCCAAGGCCTTTGGCCCCGTACAGGCCAACAAGGACATTTCCATCTCTGTCATGCCAGGCACGATCCACGGCATCATCGGGGAAAACGGCGCAGGCAAATCCACGCTGATGAGCATCCTATACGGGTTCTACAAGGCGGACGCCGGCGAAGTCTTTATCAATGGGAAAAAAACCGACATCCCGGACAGCCAGGCTGCGATCAGCGCGGGCATCGGCATGGTCTTCCAGCATTTCAAGCTGGTGCAGAATTTCACCGTCCTCGAAAACATAATCCTTGGCGCAGAGGATGGCGGGCTGTTGCGCCCGTCGCTGGCCAGGGCCCGCAAAACATTGTTGGAACTGGAAAAGGAATACGGTCTGAACGTCGACCCCGACGCCCTGATCGAAGAGATCGGCGTTGGCAAACAGCAACGGGTCGAAATCCTGAAAGCGCTGTATCGGCAGGCCGAAATCCTGATTCTGGACGAACCGACTGGCGTGCTGACACCTGCCGAGGCGGACCAGTTGTTCCGCATTCTTCATCGTCTGAAAGACGAAGGCAAAACCATCATCCTGATCACGCACAAGCTGCGCGAGATCATGGAAGCCACCGACACCGTCAGCGTCATGCGGCGCGGCGAGATGACGGCGACCGTCAAGACGTCCGAAACCAACCCGGAACAACTCGCCGAACTTATGGTGGGCCGCAAGGTTTTGCTGCAGGTGGACAAGGTGCCTGCGACCCCCGGAAACACCGTGCTGGATATCGAAAACCTGCATGTGGTGGACGAAACAGGGGTTGAGCGCGTCAAGGGTGTCAGCCTGAACGTCCGCGCCGGAGAGATTGTTGGCATTGCAGGCGTGGCGGGGAATGGTCAATCCGAACTGCTGGAGGTGCTGGGCGGCATTCGCGCGGGCACGGGCACCGTCCGGCTGAACGGCACGCCCATGCCGCTGTCAGGCCCCGGATCGGATGGGCAGGCCCGCCGACGCGGGGGCATTGCCCACGTGCCCGAAGACCGGCAGCGCGAAGGGCTGATCATGAACTTTCACGCCTGGGAAAACGTGGCGTTTGGCTATCACCATCGACCGGATTACCAACGCAACGGGCTGTTGATGAACAACGCCGCCATCCGCGAAGACACAGACGCCAAGATCGAGAGGTTCGATGTGCGCCCGGCCAATGGCTGGCTGACGGCCAAGAACTTCTCCGGTGGGAACCAGCAAAAGATCGTGGTTGCGCGGGAAATCGAAAGCAACCCGGACCTGTTGTTGATCGGGCAGCCCACGCGCGGCGTGGACATTGGCGCGATCGAGTTCATTCACAAACAGATCGTGGCCCTTCGCGACGCGGGCAAGGCCGTATTGTTGGTCAGTGTGGAACTGGATGAAATCCTGTCCTTGTCCGACCGGATCGCTGTCATGTTCGATGGTCACATCATGGGTGAACGCCTGCCCGCTGAAACCGATGAAAAAGAGCTGGGCCTGTTGATGGCCGGCATGTCTGGGGAGGCCGCCTGATGGACAAGATGCCCCGTTGGGCCGACGCGGTCCTGGTTCCCATCATCTCGCTGATCCTGGCGGCGATCATCTCGGCGCTTGTGATCCTGATGATCGGCGAGGACCCGATCGAGGCCGTGAACCTGATGGTCACCGGCGCATTGGGGTCGACCTATGGCTGGGGCTACACGCTCTACTACGCCACGAATTTCATGTTTACAGGGTTGGCCTTTGCCGTCGCCTTCCATGCCGCGATGTTCAACATCGGTGGTGAGGGGCAGGCGATGATCGGCGGGTTGGGTGTGGCCATTGTTGCGCTGGTCATTCCCTGGCCGCATTGGACGCTTGCCCTGCTGGGCGCAATGGCGGGCGGCATGATTTTTGGCGCGCTGTGGGCGGCGATACCAGCCTACCTGCAGGCGCGGCGAGGCAGCCATATCGTGATCACCACGATCATGTTCAACCTGATTGGCGCGGCGCTGCTGAACTATATGCTGGTGAACGTCATGCGTCCTGCGGGCAGCATGGACCCCTCCACCGCCCGTTTCCCGGAAACGACGCACCTGCCCACGTTCCAAAGCATGTTTTCAACCGCAGACAACGTGATCTTCCGCGGGGCACCGGCCAACATTACCTTCTTCATCGCGCTGCTGGCCTGCGTTCTGGTCTGGGTCCTGATCTGGCGCACGCGCCTCGGCTATGAAATCCGCGCCTTTGGCCAATCTGAAACCGGCGCGCGTTATGCGGGGATTTCCCCGTTCAAGATCATCATGATCGCGATGTTGATTTCCGGTGCGCTGTCCGGGCTTATGGCAATCAACAACGTCATGGGCGAGGCCGAGCGTCTGGTGCTGAACGCCACCGAAGGTGCCGGTTTCATCGGCATTGCCGTGGCGCTGATGGGGCGCAGCCATCCGTTTGGCGTGTTCCTGGCCGCGATCCTGTTCGGGTTCCTCTATCAAGGCGGCGCGGAACTGGCGCTGTGGACCTCAATCCCGCGCGAATTGATCGTGGTCATTCAGGCGCTGGTGATCCTGTTCACTGGTGCACTCGACAACATGGTGCGGATGCCGCTGGAGAAGATCTTCCTGCGCCTGCGCAAGCGGGGCGCATCGTGATGACACCGGAACATCTTTCTGCCCTTGGACTGTCGTTGAGCATTCTGGCCGTCGGCTTTGCCGTGATTGGTCCCAACATCCTCGCCGTTATGGGCACCTCCATGGCGCGGGGACGACGTGCCGGGGCGATGCTGTCGCTGGGCATTGGTCTTGGCTCCGGCCTGTGGGCGACTCTGACCGTCGCAGGCCTGTCCGCTCTGCTGGCTGCCTATGCGGGTGCACTTGTGCTGCTGAAGCTGTTCGGTGCGGCCTACCTGACATGGATGGCGATCCGCGCCTTTCGCAATGCTGCATCCAAGCAACCGCCACTGCCCAAAGGTGCATCAGCCGGAGATGGCAACATGTTTCTCAGGGGCATCTTGATCCAGATGAGCAATCCGAAAGCCGCGCTGCAATGGATTGCGATTGTCAGCCTTGGGATTGGGCCAAACGCGCCTTGGACGTTGGGAATTGCCCTGATTCTGAGTGCGACTGTGATCTCGATTGCAGGTCACATGGCCTACGCCTTCACCTTCTCCACTGGCCCGGTGGTGCGGTTCTACACCCGCGCCCGGCGCTGGATCGAAGGCGCGTTGGGTTTCTTTTTCGGATACGCCGCCTACAAGCTGGCCACAGCAAAGGTCTGAGCCATGGATTTCCTGACTGTCCTCCAGATCCTTGACAGCACGGTTCGCCTGGCGACCCCCTTGTTACTGGCCTGCCTCGCCGGGCTGTACTCCGAACGCGCGGGGATTTTCGACATCGGG
This sequence comes from Paracoccaceae bacterium, assembly GCA_040830545.1. Classification (GTDB taxonomy): domain Bacteria; phylum Pseudomonadota; class Alphaproteobacteria; order Rhodobacterales; family Rhodobacteraceae; genus HXMU1420-2. The sequence goes on from JBFOMB010000095.1 coordinate 7,341, forward strand.
CTTGAAGGCAAGATGCTGGCATCTGCCTTCTTCTCTGCCGCCATTGCCGCCACGACCGGGTCTGTCTGGCTGGGTCTGCTGGCCGGGATCGCAGCCTCCATGGTTCTATCTGCCCTGCACGGGGCCGCGTCGATCACATTCCGGGGAAATCAGCTGATTTCGGGCGTGGCAATCAATTTCCTGGCTTCAGGCGTGACCGTGCTCATCGCACAAGACTGGTTCCGTCAGGGCGGGCGCACGCCATCCTTGGCCGACAGTGCACGGTTCAACGAAATTGACTTGCCATTGGCCGAAACGTTGAGCGGTGTGCCCATCCTTGGCCCGATCTATTCCGAACTCATTTCTGGTCATTCGATCCTCGTGTACCTGACAGCAGCGATTGTGCCGCTGACGTGGTGGGTGCTGTACCGCACGCGGTTCGGTCTGCGCTTGCGTGCGGTCGGCGAAGCGCCTGAAGCCGTGGATACCGCCGGTGTGTCCGTTGTTGGGCTGCGGTTCATAGCCGTGGGAATCTGCGGAATTCTCTGCGGTATCGCAGGAGCCTATCTATCCACTGCATTGCAAGCTGGCTTCGTGAAGGAAATGACCGCCGGACGCGGCTTCATCGCATTGGCCGCGTTGATCTTTGCCAAATGGCGCCCCTGGCAGGCCATGTGGGCCTGTCTGCTGTTCGGCTTCCTGCAGGCGGTCGCGCTGCGGTACCAGAGTATTGATCTGGGTGGCATCGTGATC
>JBFOMB010000096.1:0-5188 GCA_040830545.1 Paracoccaceae bacterium
CTGGGCCGTGGCTCTGGCCTCGGTGGCGCTGTGGCTGGTGGCGCAGACCGACGCGCTGGACCTGCCGGCCGAGCCGTGGTCGGACCGTCAGTGGTTTTTCAACCCGTTCGGCTGGCAACTGCTGTTCTTCACTGGCTTTGCCTTCATGCGCGGCTGGCTTCCTGCCCCTCCGGTCTCAAAAACGCTGATCTGGGCGGCAGCTCTGTTTCTGATCTTCTCAATGCCGTTTGGGTCTTGGAAAGTGTTCACCTGGATCAACGCGGCGGCCCCTGATCTGGCCGAAGAAATCCGCAAGGTCTGGCCTGTTACGAAAGAGCTTCGTGACAAGACAGATTTCGGACTGTTCCGTTACCTGCATTTCCTGTCGCTGGCCTATCTGGGCTGGGTCGTCGCGGGCGAACATGGTCACCGCCTGATCGCGACCGGACACGGCGCAGCTGCAAAAGCGTGGCAGTTCCTGCTGACCGTGATCACCAAAGTCGGTCAGCAATCGCTTGCAGTGTTCGTTTTTTCCATGGCAGCAGCACGACTTATCGGCGTCGGGCTGGACCTGAGTGGGCGGGATGTTGCCAGTGTGTTCATCGCTAACATGATTGGCTTTGCCATGATCATCGGTGTGGCCTATTTGGCCGCCTGGTTTAAGTCACAACCTTGGAAATCGAAGAAATGAATTTTACACGTCGCGCATTTCTGGCATCAACTTCGGCGCTTGTTTTCGCGCCAGCCACGTTTGCAACCGGTGGGGAAACGCCCTTTGACCGCAACGACGTCATTGCGCTGGCCCGTGATCTGGCCAGCCGCCCCTTTGCCGAGCGTGAGATGGTCCCGCAGGAGTGGCAGGACCTGACATATCAGCAATACCGCTCGATCCGGTTCCGGCTGGACCGCGCGCTGTGGTTTGAAACCGAAACACCCTTCAACGTCGATTTCTTTACGCCCGGCCTGTACTTCCCGCGCACCGTTCAGGTGTCGACCGTGGAAAACGGCATGGCCACGCCAGTGGCCTTCGATCTGGCGATGTTCGACAAGTCCGAGGACGTGCCCGAGCTGCCGATCGACGACACGCTGGGGTTTTCTGGCTTGCGTCTGCGCACGGAAATGCACCGCCCCGGCAAGACCGACGAATTCTGCGTGTGGCAAGGGGCCAGCTATTTCCGCGCCATCGGCCTGCACGAGGTTTACGGCCTGTCGGCCCGGGGTCTGGCGCTGAAGACCGGCGACCCGGATGGCGAGGAGTTCCCTGAATTCATCCGCTTCTGGCTGGAACGGCCCAAACCCGGCCAACGCGACATGGTGGTCCACGCGCTGATGGACAGCCCCAGCGTGACTGGCGCGTATCGCTTCAACGTGACCGCCGGGGCCGATTGCGTGATGGATATCGAAGCAACGCTGTTCCCGCGCGAAGAGTTGACCCATGTTGGCATCGCACCCGGCACATCGATGTTCCTGTTCGATCAAACCAACCACAGCCGGTTCGACGATTTCCGCCCCGCTGTGCATGACAGCGACGGCCTGCTGATCCGCAACGGCGCCGGAGAGGTTCTGTGGCGGCCTCTGGCCAATCCGACCCGGCTGCAATTCTCGTCCTTCGTGGACACAAACCCGCGCGGGTTCGGCCTGATGCAGCGGAAACGTGCGTTTTCGGATTACGCCGACCTCGAAGCAAATTACCACAAGCGTCCCGGACTGTGGGTGGAACCGGCGGGTGACTGGGGCAAAGGTGCGGTCACATTGGTTGAGATTCCGGCAGATCAGGAAATCTACGACAATATCGTCGCCTACTGGCGCCCGATGGAGCCCTACGCGGCCGGTTCGCAGGTCGATCTGTCCTACCGTCTGATCTGGGGTGAGGAACCGCAGCGCACGCCGATGCCGCGCGTGATCAACACCGCAATGGGTGAAAACACCTTTGGCGAAGGGCGGCTGGCCGTCATTGATTTCGAAGAAAGCGAGCTGTTCGACGATCCCGAGGCGATGACCGTGTTCGTCGACTCTCCCCACGCAGAAACGTCCCAAGGTGTTCTGCAGCGCAACCCCGATACAGGTGGCTTGCGACTGGCCTTTTCTTTCGAGCCGGGTGACCGGAACCACGTGGAACTGCGCGCGCAGTTATTGAAAGACAAGCAACCGGCCTCAGAAGTCTGGCTGTACCGTTGGACGTCATGAGCCGCGATCTGCATATCATGCCGCCCGAGGCCCCTCTGGCGATGCCCGCGCAGGATTTCAGCGCCGGGTTCCGCGATGCACAGGTGCCAAATGGCAGACGTCCTTCGGCGGGATTCTGGCGGGCGCTGGCCTTTTCTCCGGCCATGGCAGCTACACTAGGCCTGCTCTGGGTGATGAGCGACTGGTTCGGGGCCGAAGGCATCAATCTGATCGAGGCCATCCTGCTGGCGCTGATCTCGTTCAACTTTTTCTGGATTTCCTTCACGGTCTGCACCGTTTTGCTGGGCATGGTCTCCCTGTCGCGGCAAGAGCAGCCCAAACGCCAGGGCCGCCCGCAACCCTTGCGGGTCGCGTTGCTGATGCCGGTTTACAACGAAGTGCCGTGGAACGTGCTGGGCAATGCCCGCACGATGCTCGAGGACCTGCGCCAGCGTGGCGGCCAGCACCACTATGCCATGTTCATCCTGTCCGACACCCGCGACCCCGAGATCGCAGCACAGGAACAGGCCAGTGTTGAGGCGATGCGGACAACCCTCGCCCCCGGTCTGGAGTTGTACTACCGCCGTCGTGAACAGAACACGGATCGCAAGGTCGGAAATATCGCTGACTGGGTCAGTCGCTGGGGCGCAGATTGGGACGCGATGCTGGTGCTGGATGCCGATAGCCTGATGACCGGCCGCGCCATCCTGCGTCTGACGGACTCGCTGGCGCGTGATCCCGGTGCAGGGCTGATTCAGAGCTACCCTCAACTGATCGGGGCGCAGTCCGTATTTGCCCGGATGCAGCAGTTCGCCAACGGTGTCTACGGTATCGCATTTGCCGAAGGTCTGGCCCGTTGGTGCGGGCAGGAAGGCAATTACTGGGGCCACAACGCCATCATTCGCACCAAGGCTTTTGCCAATTGTGCGGGCCTGCCTAAGTTGCGCGCGTTCAACGGTCAGGAAAAACTGATCATGAGCCACGACTTCGTCGAAGCAGTCCTGATGCGCCGCGCCGGGTGGGCCGTGCGCTTCCTGCCGCGTATCCGGGGGTCTTACGAAGAAACTCCACCCACGCTGATCGATCACGCGCTGCGCGACCGGCGCTGGTGTCAGGGCAATCTGCAGCACCTGAAACTGCTGGGCTCTACCGGCTTTCGCGCCGTGTCGCGGTTCCACATGTTCCACGGTGCGGTTGGGTATCTGATGTCGCCGCTGTGGTTCGCGCTGTTGGTGATGTGGGCGTTGATCGGTCAGGGCGAGGACGCCTCGGTCCTGCACTATTTCAGCCCCGATAACCCGATGTTCCCGCAATGGCCCGAGATGTCGGAAACCCGCCATGTGCTGATCATTCTGGTGATGTACGCGATGTTGTTGGCCCCCAAGGTTCTCGGCGTTCTGGCCCTGCCCCTTAGCGGAGTGCGCTATGCGGATTTCGGCGGCGGGTTGAAGTTTCTGACCTCATTCCTGGCCGAGGTGGTTCTGTCGATCCTCTACGCGCCGATCCTGATGGTGCAGCAGATGATCGCCGTGTTCCGCACCGCGTTGGGTCTCCAAAAAGGTTGGTCCCCGCAGGCCCGCGATGGCGGCAGCTATAGCCTGCAAACACTGATCCTGTGCCACGGGTTGGAAACGATCAGCGGTATCGCACTGAGCGTTGGCATCCTGTCTGGCCTTGTTTCGATCTGGTTGGCCCCGATCGCCATCAGTCTGGCCTTGGCGATCCCGCTGTCCGCGCTCAGCGGCGTATCGGCCGGTGCAGCGCGGCGCATGGTTGGTATGAAAGAGGATTTTCACGAACCCGACATCACACGCTCGGCCCGTCACTACCGGAACGAACTGAAGCGTGTGATCGAAGGCAAAGGTGTGATGACCCCTGCCGAGTAGAGCGCTTTGATCAGCCCCCCGGCAGGCCTTCTTACCAATCCACCATCATGTCCGCCCATCCCTCGGGCACGCCGTGACCGCCGGGAAACAGCGCAAACTCAAGCATGCCGCCCTCGGCGCATCCGGTCCATTTGCGGCGCATGAACTGGCCTGTTGTGGAAAACCCGCTGGGCTTGGTGTCGACGCATCCATTTGCCTCGCGCCAAATTTCGAGTCCGGCAAAAATATCGCCCTGATGGTAACGGCCACCGCCTAGCAAGCGCCCTTCGAGCGGGACTACGTTGTCAGTCCAGCCATGGGTGTGAAACAGACGCACGGGTCCGTCGCAGGAGTCGGGATGCGGCCTCCAGAACCCGCCCGAGACGGGCACATAGGCCGAAAACGTATCCGGGGCCGCGCAGGCAAGGTAGTAGACCATGAATGCGCCGGCCGAAAATCCGCCTAGCACCGTTCTTTCCGGGTCGATGCCGAATCTGTCCGCGGCATCCTGAACCGCTTCGATCAGAAACGCAGTTTCGTCGCGCGCGCCAAAGCCCGGATAGAAGTTCCAGCTTTTGGTATTGTCTCGACCCGGTCGTTCAAGACCTTCAGGTGCCATGACGGCATATCCCCGCGCCAGCAGTGGCTCCACCATTCCCCGGTTGTTCATCGTCCCGGAACCACTGCCACCATATCCGTGCAGGAATACCACCAGCGGAGGGTTCTCGGCCTCGGGCAGTTCGATGTGATAACCGCCAGACTGGATTTCGCATATGCCATCCTGGTCAGCACAGGCCGCATAGCTGGTCTGCCCGATCGCTGCCAGAACAGTTGCCAGAGTCAAACTTCGGATCATCCTGCTTCCTCATGATTTTGTTGAACCGGTAAACCGGCACGCACCCACCCCGGCCCTGCAGCCGATCCCAACATACCTTCGGGGACGTCGATAATTTGCGTGAATCCCGCCTCGGTCAACCGATTGCTCAGCCGGGCCGACCGCACACCGCGCGCGCAAATCAACGCCACCGGAGCATCCCTGTTGCCGCCTGTGAGCTGCGCAAGCGCCGTTTCGAAGTCGTCACGACGCATGTCCAGCGGATGTGCCCCTTCGCCGATACCGGTGGCGTGCCATTCGCGCGGGGTGCGGATGTCCACCAATAGAATTTCACCCGCCAAAG
>JBFOMB010000097.1:0-22622 GCA_040830545.1 Paracoccaceae bacterium
GGGGGGCCGGGCCGCTCCCGGTAGCAGTTTGTTCACCTAGCCGGCCAGGGCAAACGCGCCCAGATGCACTTCGGGCGTGTAATAGTCTGTTGCGATGCCTGCCGCGTCATAGCGGGCCTGCAGCGTTTCCAGCGACCCCTGTCCTGCGGCGCCATCCGTGCCCCAGCCAAAGGCCATCGGACCGCCCGCATAGGTCGGCACGGTAGCCAGGTAACAGCCCCAATCCTGGAACAGCGCCTTGAACGCCCGCAGGGTGTTGGTCAACTCGCCCCCTTGCAGGAAGGGCACGCCATTCTGGGTCACCAGAATGCCGCCCGGTGTCAGCGCGCGGTGCGCGTGGCCGTAAAACGTATCAGTGAACAGGACTTCGCCCGGGCCAATCGGATCGGTCGAGTCGATGATGATCACGTCAAACGCGTCGCCCGGTGCCTTCATGAAATCCGCCCCATCGGCGATCACGAGGTTCAGGCGGGGATCATCAAACGCGCCCTGGCTGAGCATAGGCAGGTATTCCTTGGAAAACTCCACCACGCCAGCGTCGATTTCAACCATGGTGACATGTTCGACCGAGGTGTGTCGCAGGACCTCGCGCGCCATACCGCCGTCACCGCCGCCAATGATCAGCACCTTCTTGGCCGCTCCATGGGCCAGGATCGGCACGTGGGTCAACATTTCGTGGTAAACGAAATTGTCGCCTTCGGTGGTCTGAACCACGTCATCCAGTGTAAGTATGCGCCCGAAGCGGTTGTTGTGAAACACTTTCAGTCGCTGGTGTTCCGTCTCGCTGTCATACAGCAATTCGTCAATGCGCAGCGATTGGGCGTATTCCGGGTGCAGCGCCTCTGTCATCCAGTCACTCATGCCGCGACCTCCTGATCCTGAACCAGACCCTGACCGCGACGCAGTTCTTTCACGCGTACGTCGGTGGTGGCAAATGTCTCTTTCAGCACGTCAACTGCGCGCCACGGCTCTGCGTCGCCACACATGAACACGTCAAATGCGCCATAGCCGATTTCGGGCCAAGTGTGCACGCTGATATGGCTTTCGGCCAGAACGGCCACGCCGCTTACTCCCTGGGGCGAGAATTTATGCGTGTGGATGTGCAGTAACGTCGCCTTGCAGCGATCCACGATCTCGCGAAACGCGCGCGCGATGCGGGTTTCGTCGTCCAGTCCGTGGCCGTTCACAACCTCGATGATCAGGTGTGTGCCGGCAAACACGTCCCCGTCGCGGCGAATGAAATGATCTTCGCGCGTGTCGTCGAACAAGCCAAAAACGGCAGTTTCAGTTGGCGCAGGTGTGACCCCACGCGTGTTTTCTTCCTCTTGGGCGCCTGTTTCCAGACCGATCCCCAGTTGGAAGAGGTCGGCATTGTCCATGACGCGCCCCTTCGTTCCAGCAGATGACAATCCGGTCGGTTCCTTAGCGCCCCCCCGAAGAAAACAGGGTTGGGATCGGTTCCGAACGTGCCGGGCACATAGGAGCGTCTGCTGAGTCGATCAAGCGAATTGTTCAGGCGTGCGACGAAAACTACTTAACCTGTTACGTCGCGTTCCCGTGTACAGGCGCTTGTACATTCCGCTAGGGCAGTTTTCACTAGGTCGGGCAAGGAGTTTTGCTTGGCTTCCATCGAATCTGACAGCGGGCAGGTGGTCCGGGGTGTTCTTCTGATACTCGGCGCGATCCTGTGTTTTGACACGATGAGCATCATCGTGCGCTTTCTGCTGCCCTATTACACCGCGCCTGAACTGTCTGCCTATCGCAACGTGTTGGGCATAGTGCCCAGCCTTGCGCTGATGCTTTGGACGCGGGAACTGCGGTTTCGCGGGTCAAAGCTGTACATTCGCAAATGGCCGGTGGCGGTGGCACGGGGGCTGGCCGTGGCGTTGGCGCAGCTGTGTTTCTACACCGCGTTGGGGCATCTGGAATTGGCGACCGTCTCCGCACTGGCCCAGACAAACGCGATGTTCGTGGTGCTGTTGTCGGTGCTGATGTTGGGCGAAAAGGTCGGACCGTGGCGGATTTCAGCAGTGGTGTTGGGGTTTGTCGGTGCGGTCTGGATCCTGCGCCCTGGCAGTGACGCGTTTTCGGTTTGGGCACTGGCCCCGGTTGGGGCAGCGCTATGCTACAGCTATTCGATGATCACGGTGCGGGTGTTCGACCGGGATGTGTCGAATGCGCTATTGTTCCTTTATGCCTCCGTCGCGGCGGCCGTCGGCGCGGTGATCATTGCGTGGTTCACAACCGATTTCACGCCGATCCGTAGCCTCGTCGATGGCGGGCTGATCTTCATCATGGCGACATTGGGCGGTGTTGGCGTGTTGTTCATGATGCTGGCCTACCGCATGGCGGCCCCATCAGCATTGGCCCCGTTCACCTATTTCAGCCTGCTGAGCGCGTTTTTGTTCGGCTGGGTGATTTTTGGCGAAGCGCCGGTCGATACGTTGTTCCCCGGCGTGTTGTTGATCGTCGGGGCCGGGGCGCTGATCATCTGGCGGGAAAACCACGTCGCGCGCCAAACATAGCTGTGCATACAAAAAAAGCCGGGGCAGAGCCCCGGCAAGGAAGAGGTCCGGTAAACTCGGACGGGGAAAACTCAGGTCATCCAGAAGGGCCGTTCGGCCTCGGTCCGGGCTTCGGCGCGGCTGACACCGATGTCATTCAGCATTCGGTCATCCAACCGGCTGAGATGTTGTCGCGTGCGCCGGCGTGCGTCCCAGATGACGACAAGACGCGCAAACGAAATCGCCAGAGCGGCGACGACCGGCAGACGTTTCGTCTGGGGCAGCATGTGGGCCGGGATGGGTGTTGCGCTGTGTGTCATGGGAAGCACCTTTCAATTTTGTATCGACACAATGTGTACTTTCTGGTACGATTGATTGATACACTTTAGAACAATCCAATACCAGAGAAAGATTGTGATGGGTACAATTTGGCCGGGCGCGCTGCCCGAAGGGCCGGGGCCGAAGTACAAACAACTGTCCGAAACCATTCGCAACGCGATTGCGGCAGGACAATTGGCGGCTGGGGATCGGTTGCCGCCGGTGCGGGAATTGGCGTTTCAGTTAAGCATCACGCCGGGCACGGTTGCGCGGGCTTATACGGTGCTGACTGACGCGGGGGTTTTGCAGGCCGAGGTCGGGCGCGGGACTTTTGTGGCCGAGCAAAGTCAGGCAGATGACACGGTCGAAGCCATTGAAATTGATGTGATCGCGCATAACACGGGCGGCCCATCCTCAAACGACGTAAACCTGTTTTCGCCGCACCTGCCCAGCGTGGGGCAGACCGGGTTGATCCGCAAAATCCTGACCGAGTTGGGGCGCGAACCGCCCTCTGGCCTGATGCACTATCCCAGTCAGGCCGCGGCACAGCCCCTGCGCGAGGCTGTGGTGGACTGGATCGCGGATCTGCCACTGGGATCGGTCAGCGAACGGCACATTGTACCAACCAATGGCGGACAAAACGCCATATCGCTGATCCTGCAGGCCGTTCTGCAGGGTCGCCGTCCCGTCGTTCTGGTTGAGGAACTGTCCTATCCCGGCTTCCGGCGTGCGGCAGAACTGCTGCGGGCCGAAGTTGTACCAGTGGCCATGGACGACCAGGGTGTCATCCCCGAAGCGCTGGCCGCTGCCGCACGTGCCCATGATGCGCAAATCTTTTGCACCACGCCCGAGGTGCACAATCCAACAGGGTTACTGACCCCGATGGAGCGGCGTGTGCAACTGGCTGAGGTCGCAGAAAAGCATGACCTGCAAATCCTCGAAGACGCCTGCTACCTGCTGCGCGAAACCGCCGCCCCCAGCTATCGCATGATCGCGCCCGAGCGGTCGTGGTATGTGACCAGCTTGTCCAAATCCATCACGCCAGCATTGCGCTTTGGCTTTGGTGTCGCCCCCGACGGGCAGGAATCGCGCCTGCGTCGCGCTGCGGAATACGGGTTCTTTGGCGTCTCAACCCCCATCGTTGATCTGGTCACGCTGCTGCTGCGCCACCCGCAGTTGCGTGCGATCGAGGATGAGATCCGTAGCGTGATCCGCACATACCTGCAAAGTACGGCGAATATTCTGGGCATGTACCAACTGGGCTGGCGGGACGGCGCGCCGTTTGTGTGGATTACCCTTCCGCCGGGATGGCGGGCCAGCGCGTTTTGCGTGGCTGCCGAGGCGCAGGGTATCCGCATTCGCCCGGCTGAAGACTATGCATGTCGCAATGCCCGCAGCCCGCATGCGGTGCGGTTGTCGGTGAATTCCGGCATTCCACTGGACCACTATGAGGCCGCATTGAACCGTCTGCGGGATTTGCTGGACAATCCGCCGGAAAGGATTGGGGTATAATGATACCTTATTTTCAAGATATTGAATTCAATCACTTCTTTCCGGTTTGTGGTGCTTGACGTAACTTCAGACTCTCCATATACCCCGTCCATCCGATTTTGAGCGGGTGCACATGCGCCCGCTTTTCACGTCAGACAGGACGACAGCAATGAAAACCTATTCTGCAACCCCTGCAGAGATCGACAAGAAGTGGATCCTGATCGACGCCGAAGGCGTTGTTCTGGGCCGTCTTGCCTCGATCGTGGCCACGCGTCTGCGCGGCAAGCACAAAGCAACCTTCACGCCGCATATGGACATGGGTGACAATGTCATCGTGATCAATGCCGACAAGGTCCAGATGACCGGCAAGAAGCACGAAGAAAACTACTACTGGCACACCGGGTACCCGGGCGGGATCAAGAGCCGCACAAAGGCACAGATCCTCGAAGGCGCACATCCCGAGCGCGTGGTCTATCAGGCCGTGAAGCGTATGCTGCCGGGCAACCGTCTGAGCCGCAAGCAGATGACCAACCTGCGCATCTACGCCAGCGCGGAACATCCGCACGAGGCGCAGTCGCCCGAAGTTCTGGACGTGAAGTCTATGAACAAGAAAAACACCCGGAGCTGAGACAGATGGCAGATCAGATCAATTCCCTGGAAGACCTGAACGCCGTTGCCGGTGTTGAGGATGTTGTTGTCGAAGAAACCATGGCCCCCCGTGAACCGGTTCGTGACGAGCTGGGCCGGTCCTATGCCACAGGCAAACGTAAGGACGCCGTTGCACGCGTTTGGATCAAGCCGGGCTCGGGCAAAGTAACCGTGAACGGCAAAGAGCTGGACAAGTATTTCGCGCGTCCGGTTCTGCAGATGATCCTGCGCCAGCCGTTCCAGGTCGCCGGTGTCGAAGGTGAATTCGACGTCATGGCAACCGTCAAGGGCGGTGGCCTGTCCGGTCAGGCCGGCGCGGTCAAGCACGGCATCTCCAAGGCGCTGCAGCTTTACGATCCGAACCTGCGCGCCGCACTGAAAGCAGCAGGCTTCCTGACCCGCGACAGCCGCGTGGTGGAACGCAAGAAGTTCGGCCGCCGCAAGGCCCGCCGGAGCTTCCAGTTCTCCAAGCGTTAATCGCTGGTGCAGGGCGATTTTGCCCTGCTCAAGACTACAGGAAGGGTCACGCATCACTGCGTGGCCCTTTTTTGGTTCAGTCGGGGAACCCTGGCATATCTGGCCCCAGGTACCAATCATCAAACCGTGAAATGTTGGTCAGAACGCGCCGGTAGCCATGACCGGTCAACAACGCATGCAAATTCTCGCGTGCAGGCAACATGTTGTGTTCCACTGCGATCACGCGGAACTGCCTTCGGTTGAAATCGAACGCGTTCAGGATGTCCGGTTCGCTGCCCTCCGTATCGATTGAAAGGAAATCGACAGTGTCGGGGGCGTTGTGTTCCTCAAGTAAATCGTTCAGCGAAATCGTTGTGACGTCATACGTCTCTCCACGCCAGGCATAATTCGATTTCGCAAATCGCGAGATCGCAGATTTCTCGCCGCGCGGTGCCTGGGTGAAGGTCAGCGTCTCTCCTGACTTACTCCAGACGCAACGGGTTTCAATCGTGCAGGTTCGGTTGGCTTTCAGGTTGGTCTGATACACGCGCGCCGGTTCGGCCAAGATACCAGTCCAGCCAAATTGCGTTTCCAGCAGATGCGTGTTGGACAAGTCAACGCCATTGGTGGCCCCGAATTCGACAAAGAAACCGTCCCTCTGAAAATCGGTACAGACCAGCGCAAACAGATCCTGACGCAATTGGGCGCGTGATTGATCCAGCAAGTCCATACAAGCATTGCGGTGTTTGGCGGGCATCGCGCGGACAAAGTTCAGATCGAAATATCCGGCCTCGCGCAGTTGCAGGTCGCGGAGGCGGTTCTTGCGGATGAGAGTGTATGAGGACATGAGCGTGCCGGGATAAGTGTCTGTTTGTAATAGGGTTGGATACTAGGTGATACGCATGGCGCGCGTCACCCGCGAAATCGTGTCAGGACCAGAAAACGCCAATCGGCACATCCGGATGATCCGGGGCGCAAGGGCGATCCAGGGGGTGCGGAAAACTGTCGTTGGGTTTCAGCCCGGTGGCGAGGTCGCGGCGCAACAACGTTGCCTCGAAGAACGGGGAAATGTGGTGCGGGCCGACGCGCACAGAGTGAACAACATTGTTGGGATGCAAGTGCACGCAGACGAAATCGCGGGACAGTTTGGATAAAGCGCTTTCGAACCGGTCGAAACCGGCAGAGCGGGGGAAGCGGTGCAGGTGATGGAATTCGATCACCATGATCCGGAACCGGGCCAATGTGTCTGCCGGGGTGGCGTTCAGCACATCATATTCGTGCCCTTCGATATCCATTTGCAACATCAGATCGCCCTCGGACGCTGCATGGCGGTCGACCCAATCCTGCAAGGTGGTCCACTGGCCTGTCGTCTCGGCACCCAGGAACAGCGGATCGAACGTCGCCCCTTCCGGCAGGTTTTCCGGGTGCCCGACCGAGGCATCGGCCATATGCACCGGAATGCCCCGCGCCAACAGGTCGAGGTCAAAGCCGAATTCGAAGGAAACACCGGGCGAGAAGGACGCGGCAATTCCATTCAGAACATCCGGCAACAGGTAACCGCCATCCGCATCAGGTCCAACACGGATCAGGGGTTGGTCGGATGTGTATGGTCGCAAGGCGTTCAGCGCATTTGCCATCCTGTCCCGCTGATCCCGAGACAACAGACGATAGCGCAGGGACGCATCTAGGCTGCGTTGCAGGGCGTGTCGGGCTTTGCTCATGGATCTTGCGGCCTTGGCTGTGTTCCGGTTGGGATGCCACTAAGCGTTAGGCCTGATCAAGCCAATGTTGAACTCCAAGTCAGGAATCTTGGGGCAGTAGTCCAAGGCCCCGCAGGTAAATGCCGATCCCGGTTTCCAGCAGATCTTCAGGCGGGAAAGGGGATTGGGTGCCCGGCGCGTTGCGAGCATAAAGTTCCACAACCCCATGGCTCATTGCCCAGATATGGGCCGAAAACATGGAGGCGGGCGGTCGCCGATCCTCTGGGATATGTTCGGACAGGTCAGCTGCCGCGCGTTCCAGAACGGCGCGCGCGCGGGCGGCGGCGGTGGCAAGTTCTGGCGTTCGGTTGACCGAAATCCCGCTTTCGAACATCGCGATGTAATGGCCCGGGTGTTTGCGGGCAAAGGCCAGATAGGCGCGGCCTGTGGATTCGAATGCGGCGAGTGCGGATGGCTGCCCCTTGTCATAGGCGTACTGCATCAGGTCAGCGAACATGGTGAAGCCCTGGCGCGCGGCCTCGGCAATCAGGTCCTCGCGACCCTCGAAATGACGATAAACAGCTGCCGGGGTCACACCGGCGAGCTTTGCCGCCTCGGATAGCGTGAACCCGGTTGGTCCTTTGCTTTCAATCAGTTGCAGCGCCGCCTCGACCAGCGCCTGCCTCAGATTGCCATGATGATAGCCGCGTTTAGGCATCCCAAATGTCGGGGCCTCCGCAGATGGATCGGTCGATGTCACCGATGGCGTCCGTATCCTTGCGATCATAGTCGATCGCGTGCAGGACCGTACGGATGGCGGCCAATCGCGCACGTTTCTTGTCGTCCGAGCGGATGATCGTCCATGGCGCAATCTCTGCATGACTGCGGGTCAGGGTTTCCTGAATGGCGTCGGAATATGCATCCCATCGCGCAAGACCTTTGACGTCGATGGAGCTGAGCTTCCACTGTTTCAATGGATCGTTTTCGCGGTCCAGGAAGCGTTGCAATTGTTCGGCCCGCCCAACGTTGAGCCAGAATTTGAACAGGTGAATCCCGTCATCGACCAGCGAGGTTTCGAACGGGCGCACCTGGCGGAAAAAGGTTTCGCGCTGTGTGTCGGCGCAGAAGCCAAAGACCTTTTCAACGACGCCGCGGTTGTACCAGGAGCGGTCGAAGAACGTGATTTCGCCCGCTGAAGGCAGATGGGCAATGTAGCGCTGGAAATACCACTGTGATTGTTCGGTTTCCGTAGGTTTCGCCAGCGCCACTATGCGCGCGCCGCGAGGATTAAGGTTGGCGCGGAAACGTTTGATTGTGCCACCTTTTCCAGCGGCGTCGCGTCCTTCGAACACCAGTGTAACCCGTGCGCCCGACGCTTTCACCCATGCCTGCATCTTCACCAGTTCGATTTGCAAGCGATACAGCTGATCCTCATACTCATCCTTGTCCATCGCGTTGCGATAGGGGTAGTCCGGATTCATGATCCGGCCCTTTTTGCGATCCTTGATCGCCTCGCGCACGTCTTTTGGTGCGTCGGACTTGTAGTAGCTGCTAATCGCCCCGTCGAACGGCTGGGACATTGGCGAAATCCTCTCGTGTTTTCACGCCACTATGGAATGTTAATCGCCTTAACGCAAACCTGCCCGCGTTGCGGCGCGGTTGATGGCGGCGGTGACCTCAGGCAGGGATACGTGCTGGGGCATGTGCCCGATCCAGTCCAACCGCGTGAGCACAGCATCGGGGATGGCCTGGGCCAAGGGTTCGGAGTGGATGGTCAGGCTGACCGTGTCATCTGCCGTGCCGTGCAGGACTTCGGTGGGAACGGCGATACCCGGGTAGCTGGGCACCTGCGCCCTGATTTCTTCTAGCAGGTTCGCGCGTTGCACCGCGTTTTCCCGCATGGAGGCGCGGCGCAGGGTCATGCCGGGGCCAAAATGGTCGGAAAATCCATCTGGCGCGGCTTGGGGGCGAAACACGCTTTCGATGGCGTTGGCCACGTAAGATTCCGGGACAAAGGCGGTGATCAGGGGGATGACAAACACATTGCCCCACCAGCTGGAATTCACGCGATAAAGCGGGTCGAGCGGCGTGTCCCAAGGGTGGGACGCGGCAGCGAGGGTGACCAGCGCAGACAGACGATCCGGGTGGTTCACCGCCCAGGCCAGCGCAACAGCCCCACCATAGCTTTGGCCCACAACGATTGGTTTTTCTGCTCCCAACTGCGCGGCCGCGTGAGAAAGTAAAGCGGCCTGTTCGGTGATCGTTGCCCCGTCATTGTCAATTCGGTCGGTGTAGCCGAAGCCAGGCCTGTCCAGCACGATCACGCGGTAGGACTCGGCCAGCGCAGGAGCCAGTGCAAAGGTCATGTCCCGCGTGCTGCCGCTGGCCCCGTGGATCAACACCACATCCGGCCCTTCACCCATGACCACGGCATGCACACGGGTGCCGTTTACGTCAATGATCTGGCCTTCGGGGGGATAGGCCGCCTCGGCCCGTGCCTCTTTCTGGCTGGCACGCACGCGGGCAAACACGCTGATTGCCAGCAGGATACACAGAAGGACAGCAATAGAAGTGATCAGAAATTTCATTTTAACTCAGCCTATTGCCTGTCAAAGTGAAGGTATTCAGGGCGCGTCTTGTGCCTCGGGGGTTTCTTGCCCTTCTCGCGGACGCAGATGCTTGGGCGGGAAGATCCAGGCATTTCGCCAACCGCTCTTGAACAGCATATAGGCGTTCTTGAACGGGCGGAAATAGAGGGTCACGGCGTTGTTCCATGTCCCGTCTTCGCCGTTCCCCAGGCCATACGTGATCTTCTCGTGCGTTTTGGGCGAATAGAGCGACCCGGCGATCCAGTCCCAGAAGGCAAAGATGAACCCCATGTTCTTGTCCCAATGGCGCATCGCCTTGGAGTGGTGGATCTGATGCTGTGCCGGGCTGACAAAGATGTGCTGCATCCAGTTGGGATAGCGCAGCCAGACATGGCTGTGACGCAGGTTGAACGCGGCCAGGAAGAACAGCGCCATGAAGATGTTGATGCCGAAAAACTGGATTTGATAGGTTGTGTGGCCGAATACATGGTCCAGAAGGCCGACGCTGATGCCAATGCCAAACGCCCCCATCATCGACGAAATAGCCTCTTCAAACGGGTGCATACGAACAGCGGTGATCGGGGTCATGACTTCGGCGGAGTGGTGGACCTTGTGGAACTCCCAAAGGAACGGAACCTTGTGGAAAATGTAGTGGCCCAGCCACAGCATGAAATCCATCGCCAGGATCACCACCAGCGTGGAAACGATCACGTGGGTCAGTGTTGCGGGTTCCTGTCCCGGTGGGCCCAGAATGGAATGCACAACGCCCACCCAGAACCCCGACTGGATCAGGATCGAGGCATAGATAAGCAAAATCAGCGACTTGTTAATCACAAACATCACATAATCAGCACGAGCCGAAGGATGCGTGATCACCTCCATCGGGACCAGCCAACGCAGCAGGCTGGGCATGCCACCCTTGCCAGCCTTGCGGCGCTGAAACCAGTAAACCAGCAGCGCGGCAATCAGTGCTGGCACCATATAGTACAGAGACAGGCGTTGTGACGGATCAAAGAACAGCTCGAAAGGGTGGCGCAGATGCACCCATATCTGATCTACGGTCATGATTTGCTCCTGCCGGTCCTCGTTTCAGCATCTATGGCCCGAACCAGCATAATCAAACAAGATCAACCGGCCGCCGCCGGAACGCCGCGCAGATCCGTCGTGTCGATCCCGATGCGCGAGATGTCATATGGCGTCGTCTCATAAATCTCGCTCATCCAGTTGGCGTACAGCAGATGCGCATGGCTGCGCCAACGGTTCTGCGGCGGCTGGCTGGGATCATCATCCGGATAGTAATTCATCGGCACGTTGATCGGGTCGCCATTGGCGACGTCCCGGTCATATTCCTGCTTCAGCGTATCACTGTCATATTCAAAGTGATTGAAGATATAGAGCGCCCGATGATCCGGATCCTCGACCAGACATGGACCAACTTCGGGGCTGCCGAGCAGGGTGGTCAGGCCAGCGGCTGCGTCGATTTCGTCCTGGCGCATTTCGGTCCAGCGGCTGACTGGAATCACGCAATCGTCCGAGAACCCGCGCAAATAAGGCGAGGCCGGGGCCAAGTTCTGGTGGCGGAAGCAGCCGAACGCCTTGGCATCCAGCATGTGTTTCTTCACGTCGTGGAAGTGGTTGATCATGCCCATGCCACCCCAGCACACGCCGAGCGTGGAATGCACATTTGTCTGCGTCCAATCGAAGATGCGCGACAGTTCGGCCCAATAGGTAACCGCATCAAATTCCAGATGTTCGATCGGCGCGCCAGTAATGATCAGCCCGTCAAACTTTTCACCCGTCTCTTCAACCTCGGAGAAGGGACGGTAAAAGCTCGCCATGTGTTCGGCCGCGGTGTTCTTGGTCTGATGCTCGGACATGCGGATCAGGCTCAGTTCGATTTGCAGGGGCGTGGCCCCCAACAGACGGGCGAACTGGTTTTCTGTCTGGATCTTTTTGGGCATCAGGTTCAGCAACCCGATGCGCAAGGGGCGTATGTCCTGCCGCGCCGCCTGATCTTCTGCCATGACCATCACACCTTCGCGCGAAAGCACGTCGAAGGCAGGCAGGTCGGAGGGCAGTTTGATCGGCATTTTATGTCCAGTCTGATGGCTGAGGGTTAAGCGGGATTAGGTGGGTGTTTCGGTGCGGGCTGCAAGGGCCTCAGCGATCACATCGTCGAAATCGGCGGGTGAGCGAACGCGCGCCATTTGGTTCGCAGGAACGGTGATGCCCCATTTCGCCATGGCCTCATACCGCGGTTGGCGGTGGGCCAGCGCGCGGGCATAGGTGAAGCGCAGGAATTGCGCCGGATCAACTTCGTCTGGCTGAGCATTGTTTTCATTCAGAAACGCCTGCCACATCTCGGTCAGAAATTCGGGCATGTAGCTCATCGGTTTGGGGTCTCGATCAAACCGACGGATCAGTTCCTGGGTGTGTTCCTCGTTCCCTTTGAGCCAGACCATCAACGTGCTGTCGCTCAGCGTCTTCAGGATCAGGTCGTCCGGGTTCTCGGGGTCGACCCATTCACAGATCGACCCGCCCGTGTCGCAGATGAAGTTCGGATAGCCATAGAGCCTCTCAGCCCGGTCGATGAAGTAGTCCGTGTCCAGCAGCGCGTGGATTTCCGCATGACGGAACTGATCCTGGCGTCGGCGGTATTCGTCAATGTCGATGCCGCCCTTGTCCTCGCTGCCCGGCGCGGACAGGTAGGCGGCCACCGGTTTCAGGTTTTCGAAGCTGATGTTCGATCCGATATAGATCGAGTCACTCAGCAAGAGGTCGCGTAAAAACGGCACCTTCATCGCCTCGGCCTTGGCGTTGTCGATGATGTATTCGCCCATGTAGCGCGTGCCGATGCGGTAATCGATGGAGTAGTGGAACCACGATCCATCGCTGCGCAGAATGTTCGAGACATGGGTTTTCCCAAGCCCGGACATGCCGAAAAACAGCACTTGTTTGCGCGGCGCGGCGCGCCATTCATCTGCGGAATTGTACAGCATCGCTGGCCCTGTGATGGACGTTTTGACCTAGCTATTCCGGCGCGGGACCAGCGTCAATTCCGGTGTCAGGTCCAGCGGCGCAACAGCGTGCCGTTGAGGATCAGAAGCCCCAGTGCCAGCAGGGCAAACCCGGCAAAGGCCAGTGGTTGCAGGGTTTCGTCCAACACCAGCGCGCCGAGTGTAATGGCGATTGGCGGGATCAGCAGCGTGACCAGCATCAGATTGCCGCTGCCCGCCATGGAAACCAGTCGGTAGTAGAGGATATAGGCGAGCGCCGTCGCAAAGAGAGCGTAATACGCAATCGCGATCCATGTGCGCGGGGCGAGGTCGAATTGAATGGGCCCGTCAAAGATCAGCGCTGCTGGCAGCAGCATGATCGTGGACGCCGTCAACATTCCAGCCGCTGCCACCAGTGGGGACAGCTCAGACAGATTGGCCCGTGCCCAGGCGCTGGCCAAGCCATAGCTGACCGCGCCGGCCAGAACAGCGATCTGTGCCGTGCTGCGGATGTCAAAGCTGCGCAGCGCCTCCGGCCCGATGGCCAGCGCAACACCCAAAAACCCGACGCCGACGCCGATGCAGCGGCGCAGGGTCAGCCGTTCATCCGCAAAGATCATGGCTGAGATCAGCACGGCGAACACCGCTGTTGCCGCGTTCAGGATAGAGGTCAGGCCGCTTTCGATATAAAGCTGCCCCCAGCCCATCAGCCCAAAGGGGATGATGTTGTTCAATAATCCCATGACCAGGAACGCGCCCCAAACGCCGGGATCACGTGGGAGGGGCAAGCGCATTGCCAATACGACAACCCACAATGCCAGCGCCGCCCAACCGGTGCGATGCAGCACCATGGTCAGCACCGGCACCTCGTCTAGCGTGATGCGAATGGCCAGGAACGATCCGCCCCATAGCAGCCCCAGCAGCATCAATTCAGCCCAGGCGCGTGGTGTTATGGTTTTTTGCACAGTCATGAGGCGTGCCTAGCGGGTGGTGTCTGCTCAGGCGACCCGGTTCTTGCGCGTTTCGGACAGGATGTTGAGGTAGTTTGCGCCAAAGATCACCACGGCCCCAACGATGACCCAAACGTCAATCGCCTCGTTGTAAAGCAGCATACCGACAATCGCTACGGCAGGCAGGCGGGCGAAATCAATCGGGATGACCACGGTTGCGGGGGCAATGGCCAATGCGTTGGTGATGCAGAAATGCGCAACCAACCCGCCCAGTGCGATCACGGTCAGCCAGGGCAGGGTTGTCAGCGTTGGCAGCGTTATGTCCATGTCATACCCGGCAAAGACCAGCCCCAGCACCGCCTGAATCACGGTCATCCAGAACATGATGCCGCCAATCGGCACATCTCGAGTCAGCCGCTTGGTCGCCATGGTGGTGAGCGCAAAGAAAAACGCCGCCGCTGCCGCCGCGAATATTCCCAGGCTCAGCGTGTCTGCCGTGGGGCGGGACACGATCAGGATGCCGACAAATCCCAGCGTAGCAGAGAATGCGCGTATCCGCGTCATACGCTCGCCAATCAACAGCGGGGCCAGAACTATGACCCACAGCGGTTGCGTGAACTCCAGTGCAAATACGACAGACAGCGGGGTGATTCCAATCGCATAGAACCACAGGTTCTGCCCGGTGAAATGTGTGATGTTGCGAAGGGTGTGCAGGCCCAGACGATTGGTAGAAATCTGACCCAGGTTCCCCGTCGCGGTCAGAACAGCGGTCACAATGACAATGCCCAGCAGTGAGCGGAACAGCATCATTTCAAACGTGTCATGCGAGGTGCTCAGCTCGCGCCCCGCTACGGCCATGGCGGTAAACGACACGATGGCGCCGGTCATCCATATCGCGCCAAGCCCGACCTGATTGTCGGTCTGTCCCATTTCCTCGTCCCCTCTGTTGATGCGGATAGGGACGAAAAAGTGCAGAAGATGCAAGCAGATGGTTGGGGATCAAAGAGAAGTTCCCGGGGCAATCCCCATGCCCCGGGGATCGAGTGGTGACTTAGGACCCGGTTTCAGCCGCGAGGTAAGCCAGCAAATTCGCGATGTCGTCTTCTTTCTTCAGGCCGCGAAAGGCCATCTTGTTGCCCGGGACAACGTCCTTGGGCGCGGCCATGAACTCGGCCATAGTGTCTGCCGTCCAGACGATGCCTGATTCCTTCATAGCTTTGGAATAGCGGAAACCCTCAACCGAGCCAGCAGTTGCGCCGAAAATGCCGTGCAGGCTGGGACCGGCACCATTTTTGCCCTCTTTCAACTGGTGGCATGCCTTGCACTTGTTGAACACTTTGCGGCCCGCCTTTGCATCACCTGCAACTGCCGCCACTTGGGTCGGGGCCGCAGCGGCTGCGTCGGCCTTCTGTTCGTCCTGAGTGAAGACCAGGCGCAGCGTTACCGGAACGGTGCGGGTGATGCCCGGCAGCTTGGCCAGTCCCATCAGGACGTCGACCGCTGGATCAACACCCGCATCCGCCGTGCTGAGGAACAGCAGGTCATTTGTGGTGACCATGACCTTTTGTTCGGACAGGCGCGCCACAAAAAGCTCGGCTTCCAACTCCACATCTACGCCCAGCAACGACAGAGTAACGTCAGCAAATGTATCGCTCGTTTCCCCCGGGGCCAGTGCGGTGAGGTCTGCCATGTCTATCTGTGCGCTCAACGTGGCTGTGCCGCCGCCCTTGAACACATGCTCGATCATGCGTTCGTTACGGATGTCGATATTCGTCTGGACCGAGGACAGGTCAATCTCGATCTTGGCCATGCCATCCGCGCTGACCGTGCCTGAAAGCGACTCGAAACTGTTCACTTCACCCACGGTGTCTTTCTTGATCGATCCATAGGCCAATCGCGATGCATCACCGTCCAATGTCCAGCTTTGCGCCACCACCGGCGCAGCCGCCATACCAAGGGCCAGCGCGGCAGTGGCCAATATTGCGGCAAGTAACGTCTTCATGATTTATTCCTCCAAGGGCTTTCAGACCGGGTCTGGAAAGGTACAGTCGCTGCACCTCTTCACGGGGGAAACACGTTGGCGCGATAGGTTATTCGATGCGCGAAGAAAAAAATCTGGAAGCCGCCGTGCGCGCGGCGATCAAAACGACGCTGCCGGGGCTTTGGCGGTTTGCTCTGTCGCTTAGCCGGCAGCCGGATGTGGCGGACGATCTGACACAGGCCACCTGCCTGCGCGCGCTGGAACGCTACGGCACTTTGCGCGACACCACGCGGCTGGATGCGTGGCTGATGACGATTTGTCGGTCGATCTGGCTGAACGAACTGCGGTCGCGCACCGTGCGTCAGACCATGTCGCTGTCTGAACAGCCCGATTTGCAGATTTCTGATCTGAAACCGGACGCGGAAACGAATATTTTCGCCGCTGAGGTGTTTACCCAAGTGATGGCGTTGCCCGAAGCACAGCGGGCAGCGGCGATTTTGGTGTTTGTGGAAGGGTATAGCTACCGTGAGGCGGCGGACATTCTGGATGTGCCGATTGGGACAATCATGAGCCGGTTGTCGACGGTCAGGGCGAAATTGCGTGAAGGCACCAGTGATGTTGCCCAGTCCGGAGGCCGGGATATATGAGTCAGGCGATGCATTTTTCCGACGATAATCTGCGGGCCTACCTGGATGGGCAGGCTGATGCTGACCTGTCGCGCCTGATCGAGGACGCGGTGGAGGGTGATCCTGACTTGGAACAGCGTTTGATGGCGCTGGATCCGTTTGCGGCTGCCGTGCAGGAAGCGTTTCTGGCGGTGCCGAATGCCGCGCGGTTGGCAAAGGTGGACCTTCCCGAAGCGGAGCGCCCATCCTCTGGCGGCGCATGGCGTGGGGTGGCCGTTGCGGCCAGTCTGACGCTAGCGGTCGGGCTGGGCTTTTTTGCCGGACGCGAAACCGCGCCGGTACAGGAAGCGGCTGCACCGACATGGCGGCAACAGGTGGCGAACTATCAATCGCTTTACGTTCCAGAAACCGTTGCGTCCATCGAGGCCAGCCCGGAGCAGTTGCAGACTCAATTCGAACGAGCTGGCGCGGTGTTGGGCCGTGATCTGCCGCTGGAGGCCTTGGCGGGTGTGGACGGGCTGGACCTACGGCGGGCGCAGGTGCTGGCGTTTAATGACAAGCCGTTGATTCAGGTGGCCTTTGCTGCGGACAACGGCGTGCCAGTGGCATTTTGCATCATCCGGCTGGACGGCGACGACCGGCACACGGACCCTGCGATGGATCAATTGGCAGGCTTGCCGTCCGCGCATTGGACGCGGGACGGCTACGGTTACCTCCTGATTGGCGGCAAGGGTGCTGAGGGGATCGAGGCGATGTCGGAGAGCCTGGCGCAAGTGTTCTAAGCGAGGTGCGTCCAGTGAGGGGGCGCCGAATTGTTGAAAATTCGGGCAATTTTCATGGACGAAAAACGGGCGTGGCTCACCAGTGTTTCGGGGAGGTCACCTGTTGACCTATGCCGTCGGAGGCCGGAACATCTGCGCAGGAGACGGAGACCATCATGAACGACATTCTGGATATTGCCTGTCTGCAAACGCGACCCATGCCGACATTTGAAACCGCGATAGAAGAGGCCGTCGGTTTGGCGCGGTCCGCAACAGATGCCGACCTTCTGGTTCTGCCGGAGTATTGTGGAGGGCTGAAATCCGAGGGAGCCAGGCTCGCCCCGCCGGCAGCACCCAGTGATGATCACCCTGTGGTTCAGGCCTTTCAGGCCCTCGCGCGGGAGCGCGGTGTATGGATTCTCATTGGGTCCGTGGCGGTCACAGGTCCCGGCGACAAGGTGATCAATCGCGGGTTTCTTTTGGACAGTCAGGGTGCTGTGCAGGCGACCTATGACAAAATCCACATGTTCGACATTCAACTGAGCGACACGGAAGTCTACCGGGAAAGCGCCAGCGTCGCGCCGGGCCATCATGCCGTGATCCATGACACGCCTTGGGGCAAAATCGGGCATACGATCTGTTACGACCTGCGGTTTCCGGGGCTCTACAGGGCGTTGGCGCAAGGTGGGGCGGATATGCTGATGTGCCCGGCGGCCTTTACGCAGAAGACGGGTGAGGCGCATTGGCACGTGCTGAACCGGGCGCGAGCGATTGAAAACACCTGTTTCATGATCTCGCCCTGCGCCACCGGTCCGGTGCCGGGCGGCGGGGCCTGTTACGGCCATTCGCTGATCGTTGATCCCTGGGGCACGGTTCTGGCGGATGGTGGGACAGATCCCGGTGTGGTTCGGGCGAAAATCGACTTGGGCGCAGTGGCGGAGGCGCGACGCAAAATCCCAAGCCTGTCACATGACCGGTCGTTTTCGTTTGATGTGGAGCCCGAAACCACCTCGGAACCGGAGGTGGTCTGACCCGCTTAGTCGGGTGCTATTCTTCGTCCTCGTCTGGCCGTTTCATCACCAGTTCTCCACCGACTTCCAACCGGCGGATTGCGGCCGTGATGGCTGTCATCGCAGCCTCGCCATCGGCTTGACGAACGGCGCCGCGTTCGGTGATTTCCTCGCGCAGGTTGTCGGCCATGCGGCTGGACATATTGCCCAACAGGAACTCCGAGGTTGCCGCCATGTCCGGTTCGGTCGCTGCGGCCAGCGCGGTGACCAGCGTGTCCTGTTCGACCTCTTTGATGATCTTGGCAACGTCGCGGGGTTCGATCCGCAGGGGAATGTCCGCAAAGGTGAAGATCTTGGATCGTACCGCCGTGGCAAATGGCACATCGGTTTCATCCAGCGAGGTCAACATGTCGTCGCGGGTTTGCGGTGCGGACTGGTTCAGGATCGCACCCAGTCTGTCCTCCGGGCTTTGACCAAAGGCGGTGGCGGGTTTCAAATCCACCTGGCTGGCGAGAGACAGGCCGATACGGTCCACGGCCTCTGGCGACACCTGACCGGTCTGTGAAACGGCATAGGCCACGCGACGGGCCAGCGGACCGGGCAGGGCGTTCAACAGCAGCGCCGCCTTCTCCACGTCGAGCTTGCTGAGCAGGACGGCGGACACTTCGATGGATTCTGCTTCGATGATGGGAATCAGGTCCTCGACTTCCTGTTCGCGCAGACGTGACCAGGGATCACCGTACAGCCGCACACCTGCTTCCTTGCGCAAACGGTGGGCGGTGTGCGGGCTGATCTTACCATCCAGTGCGGTAAGAGCGCCGGAAAGATCGTTTGGGAACGTGAGCCCGATACCATCCAGCGCTTCGGCAAATTCTTGCACGACTGAGGCCAGGGTATCGCGGGTCACCAGCCCCATGCGCGCCATCTGGTCCGCCAGCCGCCCCTGCAGCGGGTCTGGCAAATCCTCTATGGCGACATCAGCCCCTTCGTTCAGCAAAAACCGCACGATGATGGCGGCCTTGGCCGGGCCGCTCAGGTCCGAGCGTAATGCGGCGACATCAGAAGGTGTCGCCGCAACATGATCAATGCTGGATACCTGTGGCACCGGCGTCAGTGCCTGGTTATTTGACATCTGCCCCTCAAATCCCGACTTAGATTCTTTGGAGCAGATTAGGCGCAGAGCCGTAAAGAAACGCTGAACTCAGTAGTTCTGAGTTTCCCCTGTGCGGATCGCTTCGCGCAGTGAGGTTTCGGCCCAGGTGCCCTTGCCACCGCGTGCGGTGATCTCGCGCCATTGCGCGACGGCCTCATCCATGCGGCCTTCGACAACAAAGCCCTGTGCCATGTAGGAGCGTGCCAGAATATTGTTCGGGTTGCGGTCAATCGCTTCCTGATAAAATGCGTTGGCCAGTTCCAGATTGCCCAGTTTACGATGAGTGAAGCCCCAATACGTCAGGACACCGTCATCCTTCTGGTCGGGCATGGCCAGCAGAACGCCCTGTGCGTCCTGATAGCGCCCGGCATAGGCCAGTTCGCGCACCGCACCATAAAGCGTGCCACTGTCCAGGCTGGAATTCTTGGGCCGCACACAGCGATTTTTCTTCTCACTCCAGACCTTGACCCCTTTGCAGGTCTTGGTCGTGTTGGTGGGTTTCGGGGCGTGGCCATCACCTGCACCACCGGCGGCGAAGGCCAGACCGGGCGCAGCGGCGAGAACGAGGGGAAGCAAAAATCGCATTGTTTTCTCCAAAATACATCCTGCGAGTGCCCCTAATCTTGGGGCAGGGCGCGCGTTTGACCAGCCCGGTCAAATTCCCGGTGCATCACGCGGTGTTGATCGAATAAATCAGCTGCTGGCGAGTTTCTTGCAGCTGCTGGACTCGGCATCCCACGTGTAACCCTGAGCGCAGCTTTGGGCCTGCTGTTCGCTGTGGAAGCAACCACCAGCCAGGGCCGCCATTGGCGTAAGAGTCAGGATTGCGGTGACAAGCATTGTTTTGAAAGGCATTTGTTCACTCCTTGCGGGAAAGTGCCTGCGGGCAGGATACATGATTTCGGGCTGTGACCCAAAACCTTTTCCAGTCAGGTCGTCCGCCCATAGAGAATTGCCGTGAAACACGTGAAACGCATGAAAACCCTTGGAACTTGAGGGATGACTTATTCGTTATTGTGTTCTCAAATGATTGTGTAAACTGGTGATAACTTTGTGAGGAGGGATTGGGATGACGCGGAAATTGATTGCTGAGCTTGTCGGAACGTTCTGGTTGGTGCTGGGCGGATGCGGCAGCGCTGTTTTGGCGGCGGGTGTGGCGGATGTCGGAATCGGGTGGCTGGGGGTCAGTCTGGCCTTTGGTTTGACGGTCTTGACCATGGCCTATGCAGTGGGTCACATCTCGGGCGGGCATTTCAACCCGGCGGTGACATTGGGGCTGGTGGTCGCGGGTCGCCATGATGGCAAGGAAATGCTGCCCTACTGGGGCGCGCAAGTCGTTGGTGCGGTGCTGGCGGGCGTGGTGCTTTATGTCATCGCGTCAGGTGCCGCAGGTTTCGAGGGTGTCGGCGGATTTGCAACCAACGGGTTTGGCGAGCTTTCACCGCAGGGCTATTCGATGATGGCGGTTCTGGTGACCGAGATTGCAATGACCGCCGCCTTCTTGATCATCATCCTCGGGGCCACGTCCAAGGGGGCGCCTGCCGGGTTTGGCCCGATCGCAATCGGATTGGGTCTGACGCTGATCCACCTGATTTCGATCCCGGTGTCAAACACCTCGGTTAATCCAGCGCGGTCAACCGGCGTGGCGTTCTTTGCGGAAACGGCAGCGCTGGGTCAGCTTTGGATGTTCTGGGTCGCGCCCTTGGTCGGTGCAGCACTGGGTGCGATCATCTGGAAAGCGATGTCGGACGACTGAGATTTGAAGCCGGGCGATCAGATCAGCCCGGTTTCCTTCAACAACCCGCGCCGCTTGGCTTCGTAGTAGTAACCGCGCGCGTACCAGCCGACGGCAGTGTCCATATTGCCGTCGGACACCAACCACGCACCGCGCAGGTATTTGCCAGCGTATTTCAGGTTGGTCTCTGCATCCAGCAGACCCTTGGGCGACCCGTTGTAACCCATGCCCCGCGCCGTATTCGGATGAATCTGCATCAGGCCCATGTAAGGTGGGTTTGTCGCCCACGGACGGTGCGTGCTTTCACGAACGCAGACCTTGTGAACCAATTCCCGTGGGATTTCGTAATGATCCGCCCATTTGTTGATCTGGCGACGCAGTTCCGGTGTCTCATTCGGATAGAGCGGCGGATCGAAATCGGCAAAGGATTTGCTGGCGCGGCTTGCCCTGCGGTCCGCGCGACGTTCCTGTCGCCTTTCGCGTCGCTGGCCACAGCCACTGACACTGAGCGCGGCAAGAGAGGTTAGGATAACTGCCCGGCGGGAGAGGTTCATTGTCATGCTCCGCATTTTTGGTGGACGCACTCTACAGCAGAGGGCAGGGACGCGGAACCGCAATTTGGTCGCGGCGGCGTAGCGCGCAGGCGGTCTGTTGCCGGTTGCGTGTCAAACCTTTGTTGCTGACACAGGTAGCCCTTCGCTCCAATCCTTGAGGTCGGACAGAATGGCAAGCGCGGATTGGCCGAGCGGCGTGAGGTCGTAGTGCACCGTAACTGGTTTGGTGTCACCTACATGGCGGGTGATCAAACCGCGCGTCTCCAACGCGCGCAGGCGTTCGGTGATCATCTTCTTGCTGGCCCCTGCCACCATGCGGGATAGATCATTGAAACGCACAGGCCCATCCTGCAAATGCCACAGGATTGAGCCGGTCCATTTGCCACCAATTACCCGCATTCCTTGTTCTATGGCACATGGCGTATCGCAGGCCTCTTGGGCGACGCGCCGTCCTTTGTCGTCTTCGATTACATGCGCGCGCATCACGGTCTCCAACTTAAGGTTACAAAAAGTATACTGGTTGATTTTTCTTCCCGCCATGCGAAATCAAGGAACAGCACATAATGTGAAAGGCCAAATCCATGACGCAGCCCGACATCCTTCTGTACACCGCCAACACGATGAATGGCTGGAAGCCGCTGATTTTCCTGCATGAAGGTGAGATTGACTACGACATGGTCCCTATCTCTTTCTCCAAGAAAGAGCAGAAAGCGCCAGACTATGTGAAACTGAACCCCAATGGCCGCATCCCGACCATCGTGGATCGCGGAAACGGGGATTTCGCAGTCTTCGAAAGCGGTGCAATCCTTTGGTATCTGGCTGAAAAATATGACATGTTTCTTAGCCATGACCCAAAGGAACGGTCCGAAACGCTGCAATGGCTGATGTTTCAGATGGGCGGGATCGGGCCTATGATGGGGCAGGCGATGTTTTTCCAACGCATCGCCAAACCCAATGGGGATGATGTGCCCTACGCGATCAAACGCTACGTGGATGAGAGCCGACGGTTGCTGGAGGTGCTGGATACGCGCCTGAAAGGGCGGGAGTGGCTGGTGGGGGATGCGCTGTCCATAGCGGACCTGGCCCCATACCCCTTGGCGCGCAGCCACTTTTGGGCGCCGGGGGATGTCAGCGGGCTGGACCACCCTCAC
>JBFOMB010000098.1:0-4651 GCA_040830545.1 Paracoccaceae bacterium
ATGGGGGAAGTGTGGGCGAAGGGGGTTGGTTTGGCCGTTCAGGAGGGCGTGGCCCGGGCGGGCGAGTTGACCTGGGCGCAATCTTATCACGGGGACGAGATGCGGTGGGCCTGGCCCGAGGGTTATACCCGTCAGGCCGCGCCCAAGCACAAGGTTGTCGCCATCGACTAGGGCGCAAAGCCCAACATCCTGCGCTGTCTGGCCAGTGCTGGCTGCGACGTGACTGTCCTTCCGGCAACCGCCACGGCGGACGAGGTTCTGGCCCACAATCCCGACGGCGTGTTCCTGTCTAACGGCCCCGGCGACCCGGCAGCGACCGGCGAATACGCCGTGCCGATGATCCGCAAGGTGCTGGATGATACGGACCTGCCTGTCTTTGGCATTTGCCTGGGTCATCAGATGCTGGCGCTGGCGCTGGGCGCCAAGACGGTGAAGATGAATCACGGCCACCACGGTGCCAACCATCCGGTCAAGGATCTGGATACCGGAAAGGTCGAAATCACTTCGATGAACCATGGGTTTGCGGTGGATGCACAGACCCTTCCTGCTGGTGTTGTGGAAACCCACCGGTCGCTGTTTGACGGGTCGAACTGCGGTATCCGCATGTCCGAGCGTCCAGTGTACTCCGTGCAATACCATCCCGAGGCCAGCCCAGGTCCGCAGGACAGTTTCTACCTGTTCGAACGGTTTGCCGAAGCAATGGACGCCCGCGCGTCGTAGCCGCACCACACACGCAAAAAGGCAGCAACAACCACTGCTTTCCCGGCATTGGTTAACCGCCTGTTAACCTTCGCGCCATCAGGATGTTCTGACCACTGTCAGAGACGTCCCGGCCATGAGCGATCCCAGACTTCGGCTGCATGCGCCATTGCCTGCGCGACGCGACAGCGTTCCACGCCGTCCGATTGGCCGTCATCTGATCGAACAGAGCGTGCTGACCCCGCGCGGTTTGCTGCACGCCTTGCTTCTGCAACATGATTGGGACGCGCCGCTGGGTGAAATCCTTGTGGCCGAAGGGCTGGCGACCGAAGCACAGGTGCTGGAGGCTGTCGCCCGACAAAGCGGACTGCACGTGGTGGACTTGGACGAGGCGCCGCCTGCTGTTGGCCTGACCGACCTGCTGCCCGCACCGGTCTGGCTGCGGCACCGCATAATCCCGTGGATGCAAATGGGGCAAACGCTGGTTGTCGCAACCCCTTGGCCGGACGAGGTCAATAGGATTCGAGAGATGCTGCCAGACAGTATCGACACGGTTCTGACCATTGTCGTGTCAGAGGCGCAGGTGATGGCCGGATTGGCGCAAGCTTGCGGCAGCGACTTGGCCAAACGGGCGGAAACCCGGGTCGACACACAGTACAGCTGCCGAACCTGGGCGGATCGACGCGATCCATTTTTCTATCGCACATTCGCGGTGCTGGGAACCTTGCTGATGGTTGTCGGAGCGTTTCCGGCTTTTGCCCTGCAGGTGGTCTGCGTTCTGGCGATGCTGACGCTTATTCCTGTTGTGGCACTCAAATTGACCGCGTTTTTCGGCCAGCTCTTTGGCCGGATGCACGATCCGCCGCCGATTAACACGCAACCGTCAGATACCCGCCTGCCCCGGATCTCCGTCATCGTCCCATTGTTTCATGAGACCGAAATTGCCGACGCGCTGATCCAGCGGCTGCGACGCGTGCAATATCCTAAGGCGCTGTTGGACGTGGTGCTGGTGCTGGAGGAAAAGGACGAGGTCACGCGCGCCACATTGGAAGACACTGACCTACCCCACTGGATGCGCGCAATCTCGGTCCCGGACTCCGGGCCGCTGACGACGAAACCCCGCGCGCTCAATTACGCGCTGGAATTTTGCCGGGGCGACATCATTGGCGTCTGGGATGCCGAAGATGCCCCTGCCCCTGCTCAGCTCCATCAGGTTGCCGCACGATTTGCCGAAGCGCCGTCAGACGTCGCCTGCCTGCAAGGCGTTCTGGACTACTACAACCCACGCAGTAACTGGCTGTCTCGGTGTTTCACCATCGAATATGCCGGGTGGTGGCGCGTTCTGCTGCCGGGCGTCCAACGTCTTGGGATGGTCCTGCCGCTGGGCGGGACCACATTGTTTTTCCGACGCGACATTCTCGAGTCACTGGGAGCGTGGGACGCGCATAACGTGACCGAAGACGCGGATTTGGGCATCCGGCTGGCACGCGAAGGGTATCGCACGGAACTGATTGCCAGCGTCACGCATGAAGAGGCCAACTGCCGCCTGCTCCCCTGGATCAAGCAACGCAGCCGCTGGCTCAAGGGGTTTCTGGTCACGTGGCTGGTCCACATGCGCCGCCCCGTTCTGCTGCTGTCACAACTGGGATGGTGGCGGGTGCTGGGCATTCACGCGTTGATGGCGGGAACAGTGGCGCAGTTTGTACTGGCTCCTGTGTTGTGGACGCTATGGGTGATCCCTCTGGGTTTGCCTCACCCGCTAGCCGATGTGGCAGGGTCGTGGCTGATCTGGGCCTTGTGCGGATTGTGCGTCCTGGGCGAGCTCGGCAATCTGGCCATCGGCGCAACCGGCGTCAGCGGGCGGGCGCACCGGTTTTTGCTGCCATGGGTGATCACGATGCCGATCTATTTCTCGCTTGGCACCGCCGCAGCAGCCAAGGCGATCTGGGAATTGGCAATCTGCCCTTATTTCTGGGACAAAACCCAACATGGCATCGCGGCACCCGACATCGCATGTGACCTCAAAGCGGCCCGTCCCTTTGATCCGCATCCTGACGAAGACGGGTCATGAAAGCGACCGAGATGTGATCGCGTAGCGCCGCTTCCGCCTCGGCCTCGTCCCGAGCCTCAATCGCTCGCACGATACGGTCGTGTTCCGCCTGCGCAATCTCGCCACGTCCCTCTGCCGCAAGCGAGGTGGTTGCCATCAACGCCATGGTGCGGTGCACCAGGTCCAGTTGCTGCACAAGATAGCGATTGTGCGAGGCCAGATGGATTTGCTTGTGAAAGCGGCGATTGGACCGCGCCAAAGCGGGGGGATCATTCACCAGCGCATCATCCTCGGTCACCATATCCCGCAGGACCCGGATTTCCTCGTCCGTTGCGTGCTTGGCCGCCAGCCCCGCGGCCAAACCCTCCAACTCGCGCCGCACCACGTAGAGTTCTGCCATTTGGTTGTGATCCAGCGACGCAACAATCAGCGACCGTCCGTCCCGCGCCAGCAACGACTGCGTTTCCAGCCGCTGCAACGCCTCGCGGATCGGTGTGCGGGACACCCCGAACCGTTCGGCCAGATCGCTTTCGACCAGCCGGTCGCCGGGTTTGTAAACGCCAACATCAATTGCTTCGAGCACCATCGTGTAGGCATCTTTCGGTGTCTGGCCCGTTTCGGACATGTCCGCCTCTCCCTTTGCGGTTCGCGCCAATCTGACGTCCCGGCCCGGCAGACGCAAGTCACCCGTTGCCCTTGGCCCCGATGTGACTTACCCCGACTATATGCCACGCGATGCCTTTTCCCACGTCACGCACTGGGTCTTTGACCTGGACAACACGCTATACCCGCCGCATGCGCGCCTGTTCGACCAGATCGAGGTGCGTATGACACGCTACGTGATGGAGGCTTTGGGCGTGGACCGGGACGAGGCCGACCGGCTGCGCAAACACTACTGGCATACCTACGGCACAACGCTGGCCGGGTTGATGCGGGAACATGATCTGGACCCGGACCCTTATCTGGTGGACGTGCACGACATCTCGCTGGACCATCTGGAACTGGACGCCGACCTGGCAGCGCGGATCAAGGACCTGCCGGGGCGGCGGATTGTCTATACCAACGGATCGGCCCCCTACGCAGAACGGGTGCTGGCCGCGCGCGGGCTTTCGGGGTTGTTCGATGCGATCTATGGCGTGGAACATGCAGGTTTCCGACCAAAGCCCGAGCGCGAAGCGTTCGAGCAGATCTTTGCGAAAGACGGCGTCGACCATGACCGCGCGGCGATGTTCGAGGATGATCCGCGCAACCTTGCTGCGCCCCATGAAATGGGGCTACGCACGGTTCTGGTCGCACCTGATCCGCACGATGCTGACCATATCCATTTCCACACGGATGATCTGGCCGCGTTCCTGTCACAACTGACCTGACCGGGACAGCGTGTCGCTTGGCAGGGGCGCGTGAAACAACTACCTCGGAGCCATGACAGAACAGTGTGACATCCTGATTTCCGGGGGTGGTGTGGCGGGCCTGACCGCCGCCGTGACGTTTGGTGCAGCCGGGTTTGACGTAATCTGCGCCGACCCGACTCCGCCCGTGACCGAACAGGCCTCCGAAGGGGCGGATCTGCGCACCACCGCATTCCTGCAACCCGCACGGGCCTTGTTGGACGAGGTCGGGTTGTGGCCCCAACTGGCCCCGCATGCCATGCCGCTGGAGGTGATGCGCATTGTGGATGCCAGCCACGGCCCGGCGCGGATCGTGCGGGATTTCCGGGCAGAGGAACTGTCGGATCAACCCTTCGGCTGGAACCTGCCGAACTGGCTGTTGCGGCGTGAAATGCTGGGACGTTTGGGGGAGATGGACAACGTTCGCTTCCTCAGCGGTACTGGCACCCAACGACTGCTGACACGTGACACCGGTGCGCGGGTCTGGCTGAGCGACGGGACGCCTGTGTCTGCG
>JBFOMB010000099.1:0-9434 GCA_040830545.1 Paracoccaceae bacterium
CCCACCGGCGCCCCGCCGGGGGGGCCGTTGACCAGCGCGTCCCTCCCCACCTCCCCCACCCCCCGGGCGCGTACATTTTGCATCAGCAATGCATCCACTGGCGGCCCGGCGGCCGGGTCCAGGAGCCCGTCCCTTAGCGCGTTTAAAACCCTTTCTGCCGCAACCCGCCCCTCCAGACCCGCCGTTGCACCGGCCGTCAGGGTCGCGGTCAACATCGAGGCCAGTCCGATCACATGCGAAATCGGCGCAACGCCATAGACCCGGTGCCCCGGCCCCAGCGCGCGGAACGTCTGAGCCGCCTGCCCGGCAAAGACGAGGTTATCATGGGTGATCATCACACCCTTGGGTGTTCCCGTCGTGCCTGTAGTGTAAAGCAGGACCGCGACATCCTCGGGCGTGTCCGCATCCCCGCCTTCGGTCTGGCACATGTGCAGCGCGCCGAAGGCACCGGTGATTTTCGTGCCCCCCAAACGCGCGGCATGATCCATCGCGTTCTGCGACACGGCAGTTGTGGCAAGGATCAACGCTGGTTCCGCGTGGTTTTTCACACGCTCCACCTCTGCCGCCGTCTGTCGCGCGTTGACCGGGATCACGGCCACGCCCTGCCGCGAGCAGGCAAACAGCACCGCCACCGCCGCTGCGCAGTTTTCGGCCAACAGCAGGACACGTTGCCCCCGTTTCAGGCCCTGACCGGTCAGGACAGTTTCGACATCCGCAATGGCGCGGTCGAGGTCGGCATAGCACCACTCTGTCCCGACGGAATCCAAGATGGCCAGCGCGTCGGGACGTTCTGCGATCTGCTGATCAATGGGATCGTGCCACAGGGTCATGAGGAAAAATCCGGTTTGCGTTTTTCAAGGAAGGCGGAAATGCCTTCTGCTGCCTCTGGCCCGCCTTGCGCGCGGGCCATGGCGTTGCGTTCGGCTTCCAGTTGCTCAGCCTCCCGCGCCTCGTAGGCGGACGACACCAAAGCGCGGATCATGCCCTGCGACTCGCGGGGGCCACGGGCCAGCGCATCTGCAATCTCGTTCGCATGGGCCTCAGCCTGCCCTTCGGGGACAACCGCATTGATGACACCCATGGCCTCCATCCGCTCTGCCGTGACAGGCTTGGCCAGCAGGCACATTTCCATCGCCAGCGGACGCGGCATGACCCGCGACAAGGCCGAGGTCAGGCCGCCATCGGGCACCAAACCCGCCTTCACATAAGCGGCTGTGAACTTTGCGCCCTCTGCCGCAACGATCAAATCGCAGGCCAGCGCGATGGACAGGCCAGCCCCTGCCGCGCCGCCTTCGACCGCTGCAATCACCGGCACGGGTGAGGAGCGGATGGCGCGGATCACACCGTGAAGGCCTTCGATCTTCTCCTTCCGCTCCGCCTCGGTCAACTTGCTGCGTTCAATCAGGGTGTTGAGATCGCCACCCGAGCAGAAAAAACCACCCTCCGAGGTCAGGATCACCGCGCGGACGCCCGGTGCGCGGGCCTTTTCAAACGCGTCGCCAATCGCGGCATAGAGGTCAGGTGACAGCGCACCGCGACGGCTGGCGTTCATGTTGACGACGATCAGGCGGTCGCCCTGTTCGTCCACGCGGGCCAATTTCATTCCTGCCGCCTCCTCACCCGTTTGAAAACTCCGATGGCCGTTGCCAGCAGGTTGTCATCCATGTCGCGCAGCTCTGCCCCGGAATGAACAATGCTGGCCCCGCCCCCGGTGATCCGACCTGTAGCCCGGATCACCATACCTTCGGTCGCCGGGGCCACATAGTTGGTGTTGAGCGAGATTGTCAGCACCGGTGCAAAATCGGTTGCCGTTCCGGCGCGCGATGCCGCGAACCCGGCGGCTGCATCCAACATCATCGCGATGATGCCACCATGCAGCGTGCCGTTCCGGTTCAGGTGCTTGGACGCAACCGTCAGGGTGACGCGGGCCGATCCATCCTCGGCCCGCAGGTCAACGTCATAGCCCACCAGAGCGTGGGCACCGCTGTGAATCGAGTCCGGGTCGACGTCGAATTCAGGCGGCACTGAGAGCAATGAACCGCTCCAGATGATAATCGGTGTCGCCGAACCGGTGATCCGCCATGGTGATCCGCTTGGCGATATGGGCCAGTTCGTATTCCTGAGTCATGGCGATGCCACCATGCATCTGAATCGATTCCTCGGCCACCAGACGCCCGACACGGCCAATCAGGTTGCGGGCAGACGCGATCTGCACGTCCCGCATACGTGTATCCGCTTCCAGGTGCCCGGCGGCGTTGATCACGGCGGACCTCGCCTGTTCCAGTTCGATCAGCAGGTCAGCCATGCGATGTGCCAGCGCCTGGAACGTGCCAATGGGCCGCCCGAACTGCTTGCGCGTCATCAGGTAGTCCTTGGTCAACTCGGTCGCCGACTGCATGGCCCCCATGGTTTCCGCCACCAGCGCCACATTGGCCGCCGCCACAGCGCTTTCGATGGCAGGCAGGGCCGCGCCCGCCGCACCCAACCGGGCCGAGGCCGAAACGCTCACATTGTCCAACGTCACCTCTGCCGCGCGCCCGCCTGCCAGCATGGCATAGCCGCGCATGGTCAGGCCCGAGGAACCGGCAGGCACAACAAACAGGGAAATCCCGTCTGCGTCGCCTGCTTCACCGCTTTCGCGGGCGGAAACGATCAGGTGATCCGCCGCCTCGGCATTCACGACCACGGCCTTGCGGCCATTCAGAACGACGCTGTCACCATCCGCCTTGGCGCTGGTTTCCACCCGCGACAGATCATAGCGGCTGATTGGTTCGCCATGGGCCAGCGCCAGTTGCACGGCACCGCCTATGACCTCTTCGACCATGGCCTTCTGGTCGTCATTGCCCAGCGCGGCGATCAGGCCACCGCCCAGAATGGCGGTGTCCAAAACCGGCTCCACAACTCCGGCTCGGCCCAGTTCCTCGAACACCACGGCAATGTCGAACCCGGCCCCGCCGAACCCGCCATCCTCTTCGGAAAACAGCGCGCCCAGAACGCCCAGTTCCGCCAGCCCGGTCCAGATGTCGGCGCTCATGCCCGCATCGCTGTCCAGGATCGCGTTGCGCGTTGCAGTGTCGTATTTGTCAGACAGATACCGGCGCAGGGTGTCCTGCAGCATCTGCCGCTCTTCGGTCAGATCAAAATTCATCTGCTTACACTCCCATCGTCACCTTGGAGATGATCCCGCGCTGGATCTCGTTTGAACCGCCAAAG
Source organism: Paracoccaceae bacterium (assembly GCA_040830545.1). Lineage (GTDB taxonomy): Bacteria > Pseudomonadota > Alphaproteobacteria > Rhodobacterales > Rhodobacteraceae > HXMU1420-2. The sequence continues at coordinate 3,214 of JBFOMB010000099.1, forward strand.
ATCGAAAGCTTGCGGTTGTTGAAATATTGCGGGGCCGTGACCGCCGCGCCGTCCGGGCCGATGGGATCGTTGTCGCCTTCGACCGCCTCCGACGGGAAAGGCATGGCGTAGGGGCCTGCCGCACGGCGGGCCAGATCGTTGATCTCCTGCCGGATGATGGTGCCCTTGACCTTGATCATCGACGCTTCCAGCCCCGGGGCCTGCCCCACTGCCGCCTTCGAAATGATGCGCAGGTTCGTTGTGGACATCGCCATCAGGTCGATTTCCACCTGCGCCATGCGGGCAGCAAAATGCGGGTTTTCGATCAGCGGGCGACCATTGTGGATTTCCGCGCGGGCCATGCGTTTCACCGCGTCCAGCCCCGCCTGCGACGACCCAATGCCCGCAATCCCGGTGCGTTCGTGGGTCAGCAGGTACTTGGCATAGGTCCAGCCCTTGTTTTCCTCGCCCACCAGGTTTTCGACCGGCACCTTCACGTCGGTGAACCAGACCTCGTTCACCTCGTGTGTGCCATCCAGCAGGATGATCGGGCGCACTTCGACACCGGGTGTATTCATGTCGATCAGGAGGAAGCTGATGCCTTCCTGCTGCTTTACATCCGTGTCTGTCCGCACCAGGCAGAAAATCCAGTCCGCGTGCTGACCCAGCGTGGTCCAGGTCTTCTGCCCGTTGACGATATAGTGGTCGCCATCCCGCACCGCGCGGGTTTTGAGCGAGGCAAGGTCAGACCCGGCACCCGGTTCCGAATAGCCCTGACACCACCAGTCATCGCCGTTCAGGATACGCGGCAGGTAGTGGTCCTTCTGCTCCTGATTGCCAAAGGCCATCAGCACCGGCGCCAGCATGGTCAGGCCAAAGGGCACCACGCGCGGCGCATAGGCAAAGGCACATTCCACGTCCCAAATATGTTTCTGCACCGCGTTCCATGCCGCGCCGCCATATTCCTCGGGCCAGTTGGGGGCGAGCCATCCCTTTTCGTTCAGGATCGCGTGCCATTGCTCCATGTCGGCCTTGGTCAGCTCGCCCTTGCCGCGCACCTTGTCCGACATTTCCTTGGGCAGCTTTTCTTCCAGAAACGCGCGCACCTCGTCCCGAAAGGCGAGCTCCTCGCTTGTGTAATTCAGGTCCATCCTGTCCTCCTCACCGGCGTTATGACGCCGCCTTGTTCAAATCATCGAAAGTCCGGCCTTCGGCCACCAGTTGTTCCAACAGCGGCGCAGGCTGCCAGAAATAGTCGTCTTCTTCGGCGTATCGCTTGATGTCGTCCAGCAGCGCGGGCAGCCCCTGCATGTCGGCCCATTTCAGCGGGCCACCGTTGTAGCGCGGGAAGCCGTAGCCAAAGAGCAAGGTCATATCCACGTCCAGCGGACGGCGCGCGATGCCTTCGCCCACGACCTTGGCCGCTTCATTCACCATGGCCGCCATGTACCGGCGCACGATGTCTTCCTGGCTGAAATCGCGGGGGGTGATGCCGCGCTCGGCCCGCTCGGCCTCGACCAGCGCCATGACGTCCGGATTGGGCACGCCGCCGCGCTTGCCACCGGCATAGTCATAATAGCCCTTGCCGGTCTTTTGCCCGAAATGGCCATCCTCACACAGTTTATCCGCATAGGTCGGCACCCTTTCGCGCGGATCACGCGTCGGGGCCAGCCGTTTGCGCGTGGCCCACCCGATGTCGAGACCCGCAAGATCCGCAACCGCAAACGGCCCCATGGCAAACCCAAACGCGGTCATCGCCTTGTCGATGTCATAGGGCGTCGCGCCATCCAGAACCATGTGGTCAGCACAGGTGCGATAGGTGGCCAGAATACGGTTGCCGATGAACCCGTCACACACGCCCGCGCGTACGGCGATCTTGCCCAACCGTTTACCCAGCGCAAAGCCCGTGGCCACCACGTCCGGCGCGGTGGCGTCAGCAACCACAACCTCCAGCAGTTTCATCACATGCGCGGGCGAGAAGAAGTGTAGCCCGATCACGTCGCCAGGACGGGAGGTCGAGGCGGCAATTTCGTCCACATCCAGATAAGATGTGTTCGACGCAAGGATCGCACCCGGCTTGCACACGGCATCCAATTGCCCAAACACCTGTTTCTTGACATCCATGTTTTCAAACACGGCTTCGATCACCAGATCGACATTGCCGAGCGCGGCGTAGTCGGTCGAGATGGTCAGCGCCCCGGACATGATCCCGTCGAATTGCTCCTGACTGATCTTGCCCCGTTTCAGCGCGCCGCTCAGGTTGCCCTCGATCCGGCCCCGCGCGGCTTCACCGGCCTCGGGCGACATTTCCAGCAGGACAACGTTCAGGCCGGACAGAAGGCACGCCGTGGCGATGCCCGATCCCATTGTGCCGCCGCCGATCACACCGATTGCGGCCAGATCACGCGGCGCGATGCCGTCCAGTTCCGGCAATTTGCTGACCGCGCGTTCCGAGAAAAACGCGTGGATCATCCCCTGCCGCTGGTCGGTCTCCATCAATTCGCGGAACAGGGCGCGTTCCTTGGCAACACCTTCGGCAAAGGACAATTCGCACGCGGCCTGCACGGCGCGCACGCAATAGGCCGGTGAAATCTGTCCCCGGCTGCGGGCCAGCGTGGCCTCGTAAGCGGCATCAAAGTCGATGGGCGTCGGTGCGGGCATTTCGCTGACCGCGCGACGCGGCGCACCCGCGTCCAACAGCTCCTGCGCGTAGGCGAGGCCAATCTCGCGCGGGTCGCCTTCCGCAATCTTGTCGATGATGCCCATCTCCAGCGCTTCGGCAGCGCCCACCTGACGGCCCGTCGTCATCACGTCCAGCGCCTTTTCGACACCCGTGAGACGCGGCAGGCGTTGCGTCCCAGCGGCACCGGGGATCAGTCCCAGATGCACCTCAGGCAAACCAATACGCGCGGACGGCACAGCAATACGATAGTGCGTGGAAACCGCAATCTCCAACCCGCCACCCAGCGCGGTCCCGTGCATGGCAGAGACCACGATCAAGGGCGAGGATTCGATCCGGTTGCAGACGTCGGGCAGATGCGGTTCGGTCGGCGGTTTGCCAAATTCGCGAATGTCAGCACCCGCGAAATAGGTGCGACCGTCGCCATAGATCAGCACCGCGCGCGCACCGTCGGCCTCGGCCTGGGCGATGCCGTCGACCAGCCCCTGCCGCACGGCCTGCCCCAACGCGTTCACCGGCGGATTGTTGGCTTTCAACACGGCGATATCGCCGATGCGCTCATACTCGATGGCGTCAGACATGTTCCCTCCCAAGGCCTCCGGTGGAGAGTTAAGCCCAGCCACCTGTCGAGAGCAATTGTTTCACAGCACCAGATTGGCAAGACCTTGCGTCACCATCTGACAGCCATTCCGGTATGCGGAACCGGGTTTCGCTGACAAGTCCTAACCGTCAAGGATCAAGCCGTTTCGAAACGGCTTGGACAAGCGCGTTGCAACGCGCTTGGTGACGCGATTTCCAAAATCGCGTTTCCAAGGCCTTTCGAAAGGCCTTGTGCCCCGGCCCTAGAGCTGGATCCAGGCGGTTTTCAGATCGACATATTTTTCCAGCGCGTGCAGCGATTTGTCGTGTCCGTTGCCGGACTGCCCGACCCCACCCAGGGGCACCGTCATGTCGGCACCACCGTAGGTGTTCACATGCACCAGCCCGGCCCGAATCCCGGCAATCATCCGGTGCGCCCGCGACAGGTCCGCTGTCCACACGGCAGAGGCCAGGCCGTATTCAGTTGCGTTCGCCAGATCCAGCGCCTCCGCTTCGGTGTCAAAAGGGGTCACGGCCAGAACCGGACCAAACACCTCGCGCTGGAACAGGGTCGCGTCGCGGGTCACGTTGTCCACAATCGTTGGGGCCATATAAGTCCCGCCGGTCTCTGTCAGGATGCGCGTGCCGCCGCTGACCACGCGCCCACCTTCTGCACGCGCCATTTCCATGAACCGCAGGTTCTGACGCATCTGCGTCTCGGAATTCACCGCCCCGATCTGCGTATCCGCCAACAACGGATCGCCAACGCGCAGCTTTTCCGCCTCGTCCTGCAGCATGGCCACAAACTTTTCATGGATCGAACGTTCAACCAGCAGCCGCGATCCTGCCACGCAGACCTGCCCCGAATTGCGAAAAATCCCCCCGGCTGACACTTTCGCCGCCTGCAACAGATCGGGCGCATCCGCAAAAACGATGTTCGGGGATTTGCCACCCAGTTCCAGGTAGACCCGTTTCATGTTCGACTGCGCTGACGCTTCCAGCAGCTTGCGCCCCGTCGCACCAGACCCGGTGAAGGTCAGCACATCCACCCCCATGGACCGCGCCAGCGCGTCGCCGGTTTCCGCGCCTGACCCGGTGACCACATTCAAAACCCCATCGGGCAGGCCGCATTCCGCGCAGATTTCCGCCAGCCGCAGCAATGACAACGACGCCGTTTCCGCCGGTTTCAGCACCACGGAATTGCCCATCGCTAGTGCCGGGGCCAGCTTCCATGCACCAATCATCAGCGGGAAGTTCCAGGGCACAATTGCCCCAACGACCCCCACCGGCACCTTGTGGATCAAGCCCAATACGTTGGGCGCGGTTGGCGCAATCTCTCCGCCGACCTTGTCCAACGCTTCAGCATAGTAGCGGAACGACCCCGCCGCGCTGCCCGGCTCCGCCTTCAGCGCCATAGCCATCTCGGTGCCATTGTCGCGCACGCCCAACACGGCCAGTTCCAGCGCCTCGGCCTCGATCCGGTCGGCGATGGCATGCAGCACTTTCTTGCGTGCTGCTGGCGGCAGGCCGGACCAACGCCCGTCGACAAAGGCCTCTCGCGCCACCGAAACGGCCTGTTCCACGTCCGCGCGGCTGGCCCCTTGCAGCGTGGTCAATTCCGCCCCGTCAATGGGCGAGGTCACGGTCAGCGGCTCGCCACTTCCCGCCACCCATTTACCGCCAATCCACAGGTTTTGCGGCGCAACAGGTTGGGCACGCAGCGCGTCGATACGGCTTTGATCGGTCATGTGTCACGGCCCTTTCGATAGGCTTGCCAGACCCGCCAGATATGCGAGCCCAGCACAATCAGGATGATGCAGAACAAGATGAAGGCGATGGGCCGGTCAATGAAATCCATCGGCGTTTTCACCCGCATCATCGAGGTGCGCAGTTTCGCCTCCATGATCCCGCCGAGAACCATGCCCAGGATGATCGGCACAATCGGCAGGCTCAGGCGTTTCAGGATGAAGCCGAACACACCGAACCCGGCGGCAATCGCGCAGTCGACCGACGAATTGCGCAGCGAATAGACACCCACAAAGGCCAGCGTCAGGATCGTCAGGCCCAGGAACCGCGTCGGGATCTGGATGATCTTCAGCAGCAGGTTCGTGGACATCAGAAGGAACACCACAACCAGCACGTTGAGGATCAGCAACGCGATATACAGCGCGACAACAAAATCCATCTGGTTCTGGAACAGGCCCGGTCCCGGGATCACGTTGTGCACATAGAACACGGACAGCATCATCGCCGTCAGCGCCTCACCCGGGATGCCCAGCGCCAGCAGCGGGATCATGGCAGCACCCGGCACGGCGTTGTTGGCGGCCTCGGATGCCACCAACCCCTCGGGTGAGCCGCGACCAAACAGGTCGGGGTCTTTCGACGTGCGTTGCGCTGTGGTGTAGGACATGAACTGCGCGGTGAACTCTCCGACTCCGGGGATCATGCCCATCAGCACACCATAGGTGCCGGAAATGGTCGCCACGCGTTTGTGTCCCAACAGCTCCTTGAACCCCTGAAACAGCCCGCCGCTTAGGGCTTCGGCCTTGGGCGCGCTGTCTTTCTGAACCAGCAGCAGGAAGGCCTGGCTGATCGCGAAGAGGCCCAGCACGACAACGATCAGGTCAACGCCGCCTGCCAGCCAGCTTTGATCAAACGTGTAACGACGGGAGTACTGGATCGGCTCCAACCCAATGGTATTGAGCCAGATGCCGAACGAGGCCAACGCGCCCGCTGCAAACACCTGCCCGCGATGCGCAAGGACAACAAGGATGATGCCCAGCAATGCAGCGAGGAAGATTTCGCGCGATCCGAACTGCGGCGCGATCCAGGCCAGAACCGGGGACAGCAGGATCAGGCAGACAATGGAAAAGATGCCGCCGAAAAACGATGCGGAATAGGCCAGCGACAGCGCGCGACGACCCTCCCCCCGCTTGGTCATCGGGTAGCCGTCATATGTGGTCCGCGCGTTCACGGCAGTGCC
>JBFOMB010000100.1:0-4114 GCA_040830545.1 Paracoccaceae bacterium
GTGGCCACGCGAGCAAACCCGACCTCATAGGACCCATTGCCGCCGTCCAGTATCACCTTGCCCAGCACCGGTTCAACCGCTTCGGGATCTCTAAGGAAGGTTTTGGCATAGCCCGATGCGCCCAGTCCCGCCATGTCGATGGTGCCGACCAGCAGGCCCTGGATCCCGCCGTTATAGTCGGCAGGGGCAAACAGCTTGGCCGGATCGCCCAGCGTTTCTTCGGTGTATTCACGCAGGCATTCGTTGTTGTTCAGGCGGTCCTGTGCGTTTTCGCCACCCAGGATGCCAATGCGGAATTCCTTGATGTCTTCGGCAAAGGCAGGCGCGGTCAGCGCCGTGGTCGCAACGATGGCTGCAAGCAGTTTTTTCATGGTTTTGGTCTCCATAGTTCCGCCCCATCCACGGGGTCGGATTGTTGAAAAACAGAAGGTTATGCGTAGGCTTCGGCGTCGCGCAGCGCGGCACGGGTCCGGTCCAGCGTGCCGATTTCGGTCGAGGTCGCCGCCTCGGAGAAGCTTTCGTCCGCGCCATAGATTTCGCGCGCCACGCCGGTGGTCAGTTGTTCGGGCAGACCGTCAAACACGATCCGGCCCGCGCGCATGCCGATCACGCGGTCGCAATAGCGGCGCGCGGTGTCCAGCGTGTGCAGGTTGGCGATGACCGTGCGCCCGTCTTCTTCGTGGATGCGGCGCAGCGCCTCCATCACGGTTTGCGCGTTCATCGGGTCGAGCGAGGCGATGGGTTCGTCCGCAAGAATGATCTTGGGGTCCTGCATCAGGGCGCGCGCAATGGCGACGCGCTGCTGCTGACCACCGGACAGGGCCTCGGCCCGTTTGGGGGCGTGTTCAGCAATGCCCAGACGATCCAGAATGTCGATCGCCTTGTGAATGTCGGCCATGGGGAACAGGTTGAACACCGTGGCAAATGTCGAGCGGCGATTCAGCGTGCCATGCAGGACGTTTGACACCACGTCCATGCGCGGGACCAGGTTGAACTGCTGGAAGATCATCGCGCAATCCACCTGCCAGGCGCGTTTCTCCGCCCCGGTCAGTTGCGTCACGTCGCGGCCTTCAAACGTGATCCCGCCCTCGGTCGCATCCGCGAGACGATTGATCATGCGCAGCAATGTGGATTTGCCCGCACCGGACCGGCCAATGATGCCGATCATGCAGGGTTTGTCGACGTCCAGCGTTGCGGCATCCACTGCCGTGTTCGCGCCAAACCGCTTGGTCAGTTTCTCAATTCGAAGCACTCGGAACCCCCATCGCTTGCCGCGCCGGGGTAGCGGTGGTGCCTATCGGAACTGTGAAGGTCTGGTGAAGTTTTTGTAACGAGGGTCAGCTTCGCGAACCCGCGCGCCGTTGAACCCCGCAGGGCCAGCGTCTATAGGCAAGGCGCGCCACCCCAGCCGGAGATGTCCCGTTGTCCTTTGACCGCAAGATCAAGATCGCCCCGTCCATCCTGTCCGCCGATTTCGCCAATTTCGGACAGGAATGCGAAGCCATCGAAGCGCAGGGCGCGGACTGGGTTCATGTGGATGTCATGGATGGCCATTTCGTGCCGAACATCACATTCGGTCCCGCCACCTGCGCCGCCATCCGCCCGCATATCAAGACGGTGATGGATGTGCATCTGATGATCTCGCCCGTGGACGCCTATATCGACGCCTTTGCCCAGGCAGGGGCGGACGTGATCACCGCGCATGTAGAGGCCGGGCCGCATATCCACCGCACGATGCAGGCGATCCGGGGTGCCGGGGCCAAGGCTGGCGTGGCGCTGAACCCCGGCACACCGGTGGCCGCGCTGGAGCACCTGCTGGACATGGTCGATCTGGTCTGCGTGATGGGGGTGAACCCCGGTTTTGGCGGGCAGAAATTCATCCACTCGCAACTGGACAAGATCCGCACGATCCGGGCGATGATCGGGGACCGCCCGATTCACATCGAACTGGACGGCGGATGTGACCCGACCACCGCGCCCCTGATTGCCGAGGCCGGGGCGGACGTGCTGGTCGCAGGCTCTGCCGTGTTCCGGGGTGGGTCGGTTTCCGCGCCCGAGGTCTACGGCACAAACATTACCGCCATCCGGCAGGCCGCCGAGGGCACCTACACCTAAGCGCGAAACCCGCCGACACCGATGACGGCAATTGAATTGCCCGCCCTGCCCGTTTAGCAATAGAGACGAGCGGTTCTGGTAAGCTGGTCAGCAGGCTGAATTTTCATGGCAGACGCATGTGTATTGATGGCGGACATCACCGGCAGCACACCGCTGTACGAAAAGATGTCCCAGACCGATGCACTGGCGCAGATCAGCAAAATCCTGGACCGGATGCGCGCGATCATTGCGCATTGCGGCGGTCATTGTATAAAATCGCAGGGGGATGATACGCTGAGCGTGTTCCGTACCTCGCGCGACGGATTCCGTGCCGCGCAGATGATGATTCAGGACGAATGGGACCATGGATTGTCACTGCATGCGGGGCTTTATTTCGGTGAAGTGTTGCGCCACGAGAACGACATTTACGGCAACGCGGTGAACACAGCGGCGCGGCTGGCGACGATGGCCAAACCCGGTGAGTTGCTGATCGGGGACGAGGCGTTTGACGCTTTGACGGCACTGGAACGGTCCAGTTTTGTGCCGATGGGGGACATCACCCTGAAGGGCAAACAGGGGCCGACACGCATCTACTCTTTCACCAACATGTTCGAGGAAACGCAGGAACAGACCGTGGTGTTCAATGCAACGCGGGCCAAACCGGTTCGTGCCGAGCGGACGGCGCGCCTGCAGCATGGGGATCGGACCTGGACATTGGCCGAGGGGCAAAGCCTGACCATCGGGCGCTCGGATGACAACGACATCGCCCTACCGCTGGCCTGGGTGTCGCGCCGTCATGGGAAGGTCGAACTGCGCGGGTCACAGATGGAGTTTACAGATCACAGCTCCACAGGCAGCTTTGTTCTAACGGCTGAGGGCGAAGAGATCGAGGTACACCGCCGCGCGACGTTGCTGAACGGTGAAGGCACGCTGGTGTTCGGCACGCCGGATCACACGGACGAGCGGTCTATCCTGCGGTTTTCGACTCGGGATTGAGGTGAGCCCGACACAAAGCACAAGCCGCGCATTGACGGGCCGTGGTGCGGCGATCAAACGTTCGCGTTGGACACTTTATGTTCGCCAGGTCCGTAAATCCTATCTGTATCGCATTTCGGCTAGCCATATCGCCGTGCCGGGGGGCGGCCCGGCGATGCGCGGCGCCCTACGGGCTTGATTCCGCGCTATACTCTCGCCTCCAGCGGGTTCATCCGTCACTCCAGCAAATCCGCAAATTCCGTCAGCAACCGGTGCTTCAAAATCTTGCCCGATTGCGCCGCAGGCAGTTCGTTGACCACCACAATCTGGCTCGGGCGTTTGTATCCCGCCAACCGTTCTGCCACGAAACCGCGCAAATCCGCCGGGTCGGGCCGGTCATCCTCCGCAGCCTGCACAAAGGCCACCGGCTTTTCATCACCGGCCACCAGCATGCCCACCACTGCGCATTGAATGACCTGCGGATGGTCGTTCAACGCCGCCTCAACCTCGGGCGGATAAACATTGAACCCGCCGTGAATGATCAGCTCCTTGCTGCGGCCCATGATGTGCAGTCGGTCGCGGTCGTCGATCCGGCCCAGATCACCGGTGCGCAGCCAACCATCCGCACCCAGTACCTTCACGGTCTCTTCCGGGTTGCGAAAGTAACCTTTCATGATGTTCGGACCCCGCACCAGAACCTCGCCCACACCTTCACCGCCACCGGGCACGGATGTGTCGATCTTCATTTCCACCCCCGGCACCACCGGCCCGACCGAGACATCCGGGTCACCCTTTTCACTGTAGGTGATGTTGGTCGCAGCCGCCGTTTCGGTCATGCCATAGCCGTTTTGCAGGGCGAGACCATAAAACGCCTCGGCCCGCGCCTTCCAGTCCGGGTCCAACGGTGCGCCGCCGGAGGAGACGTAGACCAGCGCGTCGCTGCCCAACTGCTCCAACCCCTGCGCGCGGACATATTGCATCAGCAATGCATGCATCTGCGGCACGGCGGGCAGGTGCGAGATGCCGTCCCGTAGAGCTGTGTAAA
>JBFOMB010000101.1:0-10545 GCA_040830545.1 Paracoccaceae bacterium
AGAATGCCGGTGGTGTCCCGGGTGCACGTATGCGTGTCGCCCGTGTCGACATCGGAGAAGTTGGCGGAGACAGTAATACACGGCCCGTCCTCGTCCACGGCGTCTATGACCTCCAGCGTGACCGGCGCGTCGTTCTGACCGGTGACGGTGATCGTCTCGATTTCAGTCGAGGTGACACCGTTACCGTCATCGACGGTGTAGGTGAAGGTATCGGTTGCGGTTTCGCCTTCCGCCAGCACTTCGAATGCGCCGTTCGGGTCATAGTCAAAGGTGCCGTTGGCGTTGTTTGTGACCGCGCCCAGCGAGCCGGTGGTGTCCACGCTGAAAGTGTGTAAGTCGCTCGCATCAACGTCGGAGAAGGCGGAGGAGATGGTGATGCCTGGCCCGTCTTCGTCAACGGTGTCCGTGACCTCCAGCGCAACTGGCGCATCGTTCTGCCCGGTCACGGTAATGGTGACCGTTTCGGTAGACGTCCCACCGTTGCCGTCATCGACGGTGTAGGTGAACGTATCGGTCGCGGTCTCGCCCTCGGCCAACGCCTCGAACGCGCCGTTTGGATCGTAGTCGAACGTGCCGTCGCCGTTGTTGGTAACCGCGCCCAGCGTGCCGGTGGTGTCCACGCTGAAGGTGTGCGTGTCGCTGGCATCCACGTCGGAGAAGTCGGCAGAGATGGTGATGCCTGGCCCGTCTTCGTCAACGGTGTCTGTGACCTCCAGCGCAACCGGCGCATCGTTCTGGCCCGTCACGGTGATTGTCACAGTCTCGGTCGAGGTGCCGCCGTTGCCGTCATCGACGGTGTAGGTGAACGTATCTGTTACGGTCTCGCCCTCAGCCAGCGCCTCGAACGCGCCGTTCGGGTCGTAGTCAAAGGTGCCGTCGTTGTTGTTTGTTACGCTGCCTAAGGTGCCAGTGGTCTCGACGCTGAAGGTGTGCGTGTCGCTGGCGTCAGCATCTGAGAAGTTGGCGGAGACAGTTATACTCGGCCCGTCTTCGTCGACGTTGTCGGCAACAGCAAGCGCAGCCGGCGCGTCGTTCTGGCCCGTCACAGTGAGTGTCACAGTCTCGGTCGAGGTGCCACCGTTGCCGTCATCGACAGTGTAGGTGAAGGTGTCGGTCGCAGTCTCGCCTTCCGCCAGCGCTTCGAACGCTCCGTTGGGATCGTAGTCGAACGTGCCGTCGCCGTTGTTCACGACGCTGCCCAGCGTGCCGGTGGTGTCGACGCTAAAGGTGTGCGTGTCGCTCGCGTCCACGTCTGTGAAGCCAGCCGCAACGGTGATGCCAGGCCCATCCTCGGCCACGGTGCCCGCAGCGGCGACTGCAACGGGTGCATCGTTCTGTCCCGTGACCGTGATGGTCACTATCTCTGACGCAGTCCCGCCGTTCCCGTCATCCACAGTGTAGGAAAACGTGTCCGTCGCAGTTTCACCTACGGCCAGCGCCTCGAACGCGCCGTTGGGGTCATAATCGAAGGTGCCATCGTTGTTGTTCACGACGTTCCCGAGCGTGCCCGTGGTATCAACGGTGAATGTATGCGTGTCGCTGGCGTCCACGTCGGTGAAGTCAGCAGCGACGGTGATGCCCGGCTCGTCTTCGTCGACAGTGTCGGCAACGGCGAGCGCAACCGGCGCGTCGTTGCGACCGAGGACCACGATGCTGGCAGTGCCGATGGCCGTGGCACCGGTGGTATCCGTGACCTCGTAGGTGAAGGTGACCGTTTCGGACTCGCCCACGGCCAGAGCTTCGAAATCGCCTGCCGGGTCAAAGGCATAGGTTCCGTCTGCGCTAAAGGTAAAAGCCCCCTTTGCCGGGCCGCTGACCAGTACAACCGTGTCCACGCCTTCGGCAATGTCGTCATTGTCCAGGACCGAGGGGAAGGTGGCCGCCGTGTCTTCGTTCGTTGTGACCTGATCGGGGTTGGCGACGGGGCCGTCGGCGCGTGGGTCGACCTCGACCCCGTCCACCAGAACGGCGAGCTCTTCAAAGCTGCGAACATAGAGCTTCAGCGAGCCGAAGCAGAAGTAACATTCGGTGTATCCCGCGTCGATCACGTCCAGATAGGTCAGGATGTCGTTCAAGATGCCCGGGTCCGCATATTCGGCTGCGGTCAGGTGCAGTTCCAGACGGTCGTTGCCGCGTCCACCGTCATAGATGTCAAAGGAGCCGGTGTTTTCGGCGGCGACAAATATGGCTGTGTCATTGCCCCGGCCCAAGTTGACATAGTCGTGCCCAGCTCCGCCATCGACCGTATCACTGCCGCTGCCCGCAAGGATCACGTCATGGCCGCTGCCGCCATCCACGCTGTCGGCCCCCCGTCCGCTGAGGATCAGGTCGTGGCCCGATCCACCGTCCACGGTGTCTGCGCCCTTGCCCGACAGGATGATGTCATTGCCAGCCCCGCCGTCGATGCTGTCCGCCCCCCGGCCCGACAGGATCAGGTCGTGCCCGCCGCCGCCGTTGATCGTGTCGCTGCCCTTACCAGTGATGATGATGTCGTTGCGATGCGTTCCATTCACCGCGTCGTCGCGACGGGTGCCGATAATCCATGCCATAATGACTCAACCTGTCTATTGCGTTGTCCCGACCCCGGCACGCCAATCGCACAGGGGCCCCCTATGGCGTCGAAAGGTAAATTTTCACCGGCGGTTGAAATAGCTGTCTGAATCGACAGGTGGCGCAGGTGAAATGCCCTGTTATGCTGCAAAATACGGAAACAATGGCGCGGTGTGGCCAGGACTGAGCAAGCGTCCGGGATCAGATGACACAAGACAAAATTCGGGTTGTGATGGCGGATGACCACCAGATGTTCCTGCAAGGGCTGGAACGTCTGTTGCAATCTGATCCGCGACTGGACGTCGTGGCGACCGCTGCGGATGGCGATGCATTGCTGGAAATCGTGAAGCAGACCGAACCGGATCTGGCGATCATCGACATCTCCATGCCCGGCCCCGGCCCTGCAGGGATTGTGGAGGCGTTGGAGCTGCGCGGGGCGCGCACGCGGACGCTGGCGCTGACCATGCATTTCGAACCGTCCTACGCGCGCGAACTGCTGGCCAACGGGATGAATGGTTATGTCATCAAGGAGGCCGCGTTTGATGAACTGATCGACGCGATTGTGACCGTGCATGGCGGGGATCAGTATCTGTCGCGTGATCTGGTGGAAAAGGCCCCGGTCGAAACGTTGCTGACAGATCGTGAACGGGCCTGCCTGACGGCGGCGGCGCAGGGAATGACCGCCAAAATGACAGCCCGGCATCTGGAGATTACAGAGCGTACCGTGCGGTTTCATTCGGCCAATGCCTGCCGCAAACTGGGCGTGCAGCGCGTGACCGAAGCGGTTGCTGCGGCGCTGAAAGCGAACCTGATACAGACATGATGCGCGCGATTCTGTGCTGGCTTTTGTGCCTTGTCGGGATTGAGGCCTGCGCGCTGCCTCTTCCCGATCAGGTACGCGTCATGATCGGAGACGATCCGGGGTTTGCCGATCCAAAGCTGGACGACTCGGATTGGGCGGTGCAGCGCCTGTTGCTGGCGGGAGGGTGGCCCGCCCGAGGGGCGGACAATTCGGAAAATGCGTATTGGATGCGGATTGACGTGGATGGAGCTGCCGTATCGCGTCTAGCTGACCCGGCGCTGGTTCTGGGGGTGATGACTGGCGCGCACTCTGTCTATCTGAACGGTCAACAGATTGGGCAGACCGCGGTGATTGATCCCCCGTTTCTGGGGCTCAAAACAAATCAGACGCGGGCGCTACCGCGGGTCTATCCGTTGCCGAAGGAGTTGCTGGTTAAAGACGGGCGCGATGTGATTGCGTTGCGTGTTGTGCGCATCGGGTTTGAATTGGCTGGGCCTGTGGCCGGGCCGTTCGAGATTGTCGAATACGGGCGGGCGTTGGCCTCGGTCCAATCGCTGACGTTGAAGTTTGTGGTGATCTCGATCCTGCCCTCGATCCTGATGGTAATCGCGCTTTTGGTGATCGGCTTTGTACTTGTGTCCGCAAATCCGTCACGCGGTTTGGGATGGCTGTTTGTCACTTTCCTTTGCATCGCGCCCTTGGGGTTGGCGACCAACAGCCTGATGACGCAGTTGGATGCGCTGCCCGGACCTGTCGCGTCCCTGGTGATGTTCCAACTGGCTGGGCTGTCGCTGGCGCCCAGCCTTGTTTACGTGATCCGGACCTTGGATCCCCAAGGCGCGTGGATCGGTTGGTCCTTGAGCGCCGGGTTTGTCTTGCTGATGGCGTTGTCCATCCCCGGTTATCCGTTTCCCGAAGATGTGTTGAACAGTTTGGTCATGGTGTGGACGATTATGGTGATGTTGAGTTTCTTGTTGATTGCGGTTTGGGCGGTCATGGCCGTGATTCAGGGGCAGGGTGGTGCCTGGCCGATGGTCATTGGTGCGACGTTGCTCTGGGCAGCGACGGCGATGATCGCGCTGGACGGGGAACAATGGTTTATGGCGCATCTGGGCACGGACCCACTGGATCTGGCGATTCCGGTGTTCCTGATCTGCCTCGCGTGGATGGGGTGGCAGCATCATCTGGACGGGCAACGGCGGCTGCGCGAGGCGCAGGGGCAAATCCTGACCGCGCAGGCGGCCGAACGGCAACGTCTGGCGCGGGACATCCATGACGGTGTGGGACAATGGCTGTCGGTGATCAAACTGAACCTGCAGATGCTGCGCAGCCGGTATCAGAACACACCCGATGCACAAGGGTTCGACGACGTGGTGACCCATGTGGAAAGCGCCATGCAGGACGCCCGCCGGATCGCCCATGACCTGTCTCCCGCCATGCTGGCAGAGAAGGGGCTGGGTGAGGCGATGCAGGCCCATGGCGAGGCGATTTCGCTGCGCTCAGGTGTTTCAGTGACTGTCTCAACGGAACAGGGGCTGAACTTATCCGAACTGGCACAGGGCCATCTATATCGCATTTTTCAGGAAACTGTGCAGAACGCCCTGAAACACGGGGATGCATCCCGGATCGCGGCCGAATTGAAACGCCACGCGGATGGGTTCCAGCTGAGCATTCAGGACAACGGTGTGGGGTATGACGCCTCGTCAGAGACTGCTGAGAATGGGATGGGTCTGACATCCATCCGGCAACGTGTGGAACTGCTGGGCGCGCGGCTGGAAACCAGCAGCACGCCGGGGCAGGGGACCAACGTTGTCATCCTCGGGCCGGAGCTTCGGTCATGATGCGGGTTTACCTGACGCTGCTTCTGGCTTGCATGATGGTCGTCTTGACCGACGGCGCGCGGGCCGAAGGGTTAAGCCTGTTGGACCACGACATGCGCGTATATGTCGGAGAGGCGTCGGGCGTAGAACATCCCGACTTCGACGACAGCGATTGGCCGGTTCAACCCGTGCTGGAACCCGGCGGATGGCCTGCACGTGGGGCAGACGCATTTGACCACGTCCTGTGGCAGCGCATCACGTTCGAGGGCTCGGACCTGCCCGATCTGTCAAACCCGGCGTTGTGTCTGGGTGTCCTGGCCGGGACAGTCGTTTATCTGAACGGGATAGAAATCGGGCGATTGTCTGCGTTGGACGCACCGTTCGGCGGGCATTGGCAGACGCAGCTTAAGGCCCTGCCGCAGGTCTATGTCATCCCCAACGATCTGTTACTGCATGACGGCATAAACGTGATCGCAATGCGGTCGGTGCGCACCAGCGTGGAACTGTCCGGGCTGATTGATGGCCCACTCTCCATCACCGAAGTGTCCGAGGCGTTGAAGACCGCCAGCCCGAAAACCGCGTTGTTCGTGTTTGTGGGAACCTTCCTGCCGGTGATCTGCCTGTTGTCGACGCTGGCGGTTGGCGTGCTGTGGACGCTGGCCCCTCGTGGCACCGGGCTGGGATGGTTGTTCCTAGCGCATGTGCTCATTACGCCGTTCCTGTTAGGCGGGTCCAGCCTGATGCTGTACCTGGGATCACCCGTCCCGCTCTACATTTACCCTTACCTCACGATCCTCGTTGGTTCGCTCGCCTTGGCCCCGATCCTGGAATTTGCGGCTATCGTTCTGAAAACCCGGATCACATGGCCTGTGCGGGTATTGCAGATTGCGACCGTGCTGATCGCCTTCATTCCGAACTTCAATGAAGAGCTCATCTTTGCCAACAGCACGAACGAAGACCTGATATGGACGATCCTTGCCATCCTTGTCTATGTCGTGCTGACGGTCTGGTCGGTGCAGGCGTTGCGGCGTGGGTTGTCGGCTGCACTGGTGTTTCTGATCGGCACTGCCTCAGTTTGGATTTTGCTCCTTATGTCGATTGCCAATATGGAACATTGGTTTTTCGCCAATCTCGGCCTGTCTTCGACCGACATCTCAACCCCGGTGTTCGTCGTCTGCATCGCTTGGGCCGGAATGGCGCGGGCCTTTGGCGACAGTCGGGAACGTTTGGCGGCGGCGCAAAGCGATGTGCTGCGCGCGCAAGAGGCTGAGCGTCGGCGCGTGGCTCATGACCTACATGACGGGGTCGGGCAGTGGCTGTCTGCAATCAAGTTAAACTTGCAGATGTTGCAGGGGCGATATCAGGGCACAGATGACGAAGGCCGACTGAGTGAGGTTGTAGACCATCTTGACGAAGCCATTCTGGACACCCGCCGCATCGCACATGACCTGTCACCGGCGATGATCGAGAAAAAGGGGCTGGCAGCGGCAATCCTTAGCCATGCGGATCTGGTGACGAAGCGGTCAAACGTGACGGTGAGCGTCGATGCGGGGGACATTCCCGATCTGTCACCCACAACACAAGGGCACCTTTACCGCGTGTTTCAGGAGGCCGTACAGAACGCGATCCGGCACGGCGGGGCGCGCAACATTCTGGTGCAGTTGCAACCGGCAGCGCAGGGATTTGAACTGTCGGTTCAGGATGACGGGGCGGGGTTTGATCCCGACACCGCCGAGGGCGGGATCGGGCTGACTTCCATGCGTCAGCGGGCCGAGTTGATCGGGGCCGAGATCAGGATCGACAGCGCGCCGGGGCAGGGCACAACCCTAATGGTCCGGCGCTCCCGTCGGTCAAGGCGACCGGAGATTTGATTATTTCTCCATGCCCCGGACCGTGTCGATCATCAGTTGCACGTTGTCCGGGTTCGCATCCGGAGTGATGCCATGGCCCAGGTTGAAGATGTGCGGGCCGCCTGAAAACGCGCGGCAGACGGCCTGCGTTTCCTGCACCAGGGCGTCGCCTCCCGTCACCATATGCGTTGGCGACAGGTTGCCCTGCACACAGCCTCCGGTTTGCACGTTGGTCGCGGCCCAGTCCCTTTCCGTATTCTGGTCTATCGCCACACAGTCGACGCCCGTTGCGGCGTGGAAACCCACGTATTTTTCACCCGCTTCCCGGGGAAAGCCGATCACCGGAATACCAGGATGCCGCGCCTTCAGCGCTGCGGTGATCTGCTTGCAGGGTTCCAGGGCGTAACGGAAAAAATCGTCGCCCTTCAGCGACCCGGCCCAACTGTCGAAAATTTTGACAACTTCCGCGCCCGCCTCGATCTGGTGGCTGAGATAGTCGATGGTTGCTTCGGTGATGCGGTCCAGCAGCGCCTCGAACAGCGCCCGGTTTTCGGCCTTCAACGCATGTGCCGGGCCCTGATCCGGTGTCCCGCGCCCTGCGATCATGTAGGTTGCCACGGTCCAGGGTGCCCCCGCGAAGCCGATCAGCGTCGTCTCGGACGGCAATGCGCCGGACAGGATGCGAACGGTTTCATAGACCGGCGACAGGGTGTCGTGGATGTCCGAAGCCGGGCCAAGCTTGTCAAAATCCGCCTGGGTCTGGATCGTGGACAGGCGCGGACCTTCGCCCGTCACAAACCACAAATCCGCCCCCAGCGCCTGCGGCACGAGCAGGATGTCAGCAAACAGAATCGCCGCGTCGAACCCATAGCGGCGGATTGGCTGCAAAGTGACCTCGGCCGCCAGTTCACTGTTGTAGCACAGGCTGAGGAAATCGCCCGCCTGTGCCCGCGTCGCGCGGTATTCGGGCAGGTACCGCCCGGCCTGTCGCATCATCCAGATGGGAGGCGTCGGCAGGGTTTCCCCGGCCAGCGCGCGCAGGATCGTTTTCTGGGTCACGTCGGGCGCTCCTTCGTTGGTCGCGCATGGGTCGGCGTCCGGGCGGGAAATGTCAAGGACAGGCGTTGTCTCGCCCCCGTGCGGGGTCTATTGGAGCGGCATGACGACGAACCTGCCCACCCCTGCCGCTCCGCTTCGCATTGGCACCCGTGGTTCACCGCTGGCGCTCGCCCAGGCACACGAAACCCGTGACCGGCTGGCGCAGGCGTTCGACCTGCCGCATGCGGCGTTCGAGATTGTCGTGATCAAGACGACGGGTGACGACCGCGCGATGATCGACGCGGACCGCCCGTTGAAGGAAATCGGCAACAAGGGCCTGTTCACGAAAGAAATCGAAGAGGCGATGTTGAGCGGTGGCATCGACATCGCGGTGCATTCGATGAAGGACATGCCGGTTGCACAGCCCGCTGGCCTGCTGCTCGACACCTACCTGCCGCGCGAAGATGTGCGGGACGGGTTTGTGTCCTCGGCCCATGGCGCGCTGGCGGACCTACCCGAGGGCGCGGTTGTCGGCACGTCCAGTCTGCGGCGCAAGGCGCAGGTGCTGAATCGCCGCCCTGACCTGAACGTGGTGGAGTTTCGCGGCAATGTGCAAACTCGCGTGCGCAAGCTGGGTGATGGCGTAGCGGATTGCACCTTCTTGGCGATGGCCGGGCTGAAGCGGTTGGGGGCTGTGGCGGACCTGCCCGTGACACCGGTGGACGTGGATCAGATGTTGCCAGCCGTGGCACAGGGCGCAATTGGCATAGAGCGACGCGGCGATGATAGCCGCGCTGCCGATATGCTGGCGGCGATCCACGATCTGGAAACCGGGCAAAGGCTGGCGGCGGAGAGGGCCTGTCTGGCGGCGCTTGACGGGTCATGTGAAACGCCGATAGCCGGGCTTGCCATGTTGGACAGCGGCAACGTGCGTCTACGAGCCGAGATTTTGCGCCCCGACGGATCGGAAGCCTTGGCCGAAAGCGGCGAGGCGTTGATCGAGGATGGCGTAGCGCTGGGCCGGGAGATTGCTGAGCGGCTAAAGGCACAGGCCGGGCCGGGGTTCTTTGACTGGCGGCAGGAATGACGCCGCGCTCTGTTTGACAGAACGCCCCATGGTCTGGACACTTCCCCCACGCGAGGGGAGACGCGGTCATGACACCAGGCAAGGCATATCTGACATCTGATGAAATCCGGCCACTGGCCACACGATCTGACCTGATGGGCGCCTGGCTGGTACTACATTGCTGGGGTGTAATCGCACTGGCGGTGATCCTGTTCGCGGTCTGGCCTAACCCGCTGACCTTCGTGCTGGCAGTGATGTTGATTGGATCGCGACAACTGGGCCTTGCGATCCTGATGCACGACGCTGCGCATGTCGCCCTGTTCAAAACGCGACGGTTGAACGAGTTTGTCGGCGAGTGGCTGTGTGGCCGACCGGTGCTGGCAGAGTTGCTGGCCTATCGCCATTATCACCTGACGCACCACCGCTTTACCCAGACCGAAAAGGACCCGGATCTGGTGTTGTCGTCTAAATTTCCCACAACCCGCGCATCGATGAAGCGCAAGTTCTTTCGCGATCTGACCGGTCAGACCGGGTACAAGCAACTGATGGGGCAAATCCTGCTGTTCCTGCGGATGGCCGGGGACGAAGACGCGCGGGATGCGGCCGCAACCGATACGGCGCAGACGTTCGGGTCAATCGAGCTATGGAAATCCTTCCCGACCTTTATCGCGGTGATGGTGCTGATGGGGGTGCTGGGCGAATGGTGGTACGGATTCGCGTTCTGGCTGCTGCCTTACATGACGTGGTATCAACTGGTGCTGCGCATCCGAAACATTGCGGAACATGGCGCGACCGAGATGTCGGATGACCCGTTCCAAAATGTGCGCACAACCCATGCCAACCTGCTGGAACGGGCGTTTGTTGCCCCCTATTGGGTGAACTTCCATCTGGAACATCACATGATCATGCATGTGCCCTGCTGGCAGTTGCCCCTCATGCACAAACTGTTGTTGAGCAAGGGGCTGGGCGGGCAGATGAAGCAGGCCGACAGCTATCTGGCTGCACTGACCGAGGCGGGCTGGCGCACGGCCTGATTGTTATCGCCCGGGTGCGTCGTGCAGCAGCCAGTCGCGAAAGTTCTCTGTCAACGGGTCGGGCGCATGATCTGATGGCCATGTCAGGTAATAGCCCAGCCCGGTCACAACCTTGGTTGAAACCGGACGCACCAACCGCCCTGCGGCAAGGTCCGCGTCCACCAGATGCCGCCATCCCAGTGCAATGCCGCGGCCTGACTTCGCTTCCTCCAGCAGCAGCGGATAGGCATTGATCCGCAGCGGTTCACGCTGGATCGGTTCATGTACACCCACGGCGCTCAGCCACTTTCGCCAGGTCATGCCGCTGGCCTGCGACCCGTCGAGGTCCAGCAGGGGATGTTCCGGCAGATGTTCGGGACCGATCACCGGCGGGTGGGGCATTAGG
>JBFOMB010000102.1:0-9326 GCA_040830545.1 Paracoccaceae bacterium
GAGGCCTCGACAAAGAACAGAATGCCAAAGCCAAACATGCGTGCGAGGCCAAAGCGGTCTGACATCGCGCCGCCAACGAGGATGAGCGATGCGAGCGTCAGCATGTAAGCGTTATGCACCCACTGCGCCTGAATCAGGTTCGCGTCCAGTGAACTGCGGATTGCGGGCATCGCGATGGCCACAACTGTCCCATCAATGTAGCTGAGCGCAGAGGCCAGAATCGCCGCAGCCAACACATATTTTCGACGTTCAGGCGCGCAGAACCCGTCCTGAAACACAGACGCCGCCGGTTGGTCCGGCGGCGCGTGAGTTTTGTTCGCTTCGGTCAAGCCGAGGACCGGTCAGATCAGCCTTCGGCCTTTGCCTTGGCTTCCTTGCGGGCACCAGGGCTCAACGGGTCGTCCTGACGCTGCACGGAACCTTCGAAATGCGCACCGCTTTCGATTGCGATGGTCTTGTGGATTATGTCGCCCTCGACCCGCGCGGTGGAGCTGAGGCGCACCTTCAGACCACGGACACGACCAACGATTCGGCCATTGATGACCACATCGTCAGCGGTCACTTCGCCCTTGATGGTTGCGGATTCTCCGATGGTCAGCAGATGCGCGCGAATATCACCTTCGACGGTGCCTTCGACCTGGATGTCACCGCTGGTCTTGATGTTGCCGGTGATGTGCAAATCCTGCGACAGAGTGGATGCAGGCGGTTTCACCTTGGGCGCGGCGGGCTTGGCTTCGGCCGGTTTGCTTGCCGGTGCGGCCGGGATGGACGCCGAAGCAGGGGCAGGCGCCGGGGTGTCGGCAGCCTTGGGACCGGGTTCATTGATTTTGCTCTTAGAAAACATCTCTTCCAGCCTTGATGTAAGTCATGGGGTTCACGGGTCTTCCGTTCACGCGGATTTCGTAATGTAGGTGAGTACCGGTCGACCGTCCAGTGCTACCCATATCAGCAATGTGATCCCCGCGCGAGACCCTTTGACCCTTTGTCACACGTATCCGTGTGTTGTGGGCATAACGGGTTTCGACCCCGAAATCGTGCTGGATGATGACCAGACGACCAAAGCCGGATCGCCAGCCGGCAAATTTCACGACACCGTCTGCAGTGGCAAAGATATCAGTGCCCTGCGGACCGGCGAAATCCAGCCCATTGTGCATACGACGTCCGCCGGTTTTCGGGTCGCGACGGGTGCCGAATCCAGAGGTGAAGCGCACAGCGGCTTTGACCGGGCTGGCCAATGGCACACGCTCAGCCGCAATGCGGTACATGTTCAATTCATCAAGCTGCCCCAGCAAGCGGTTCGCCCGCAATTCGTCCGGGTTGGGTTCTTCGCCTCGGGTCGAAAAAGAAATCGGCGTCAGCGGGCCACCCTGACCGGCATAACCCCGGCGCACGGTTTCAAGGATGCGTTCTGGCGGCATGCCCGCACGTCGGAACATTTTGTTCAACGGATCAACGGAAATGGTTAGCGCCTCTTCCAAGCGGCGGAAGATCTGGTCGTTGCGCTCTTCCATCAGCTGGATTTCGACCTCCAACTCGCGCGCACGGTCCAGCGCGTTACGGGCATTAGCCTCGATCAGGTCGCGCTCCTCGGCAGTGCGGGCCAGAACTTCGGCCATGAAGTCCGTCTGACCGGAGCTTGCCCGGGCCAGAGTGCCGCCGCCTTCACCTTGCAGCTCGTTTTCCAACGCAGCCAGTCTGTCGCGAACGTCTTCGCGTTCCTTCATGGTGTTACGCAGGGTCGACTGAATCACGTCGATCCCGGTCGACAACTCGTGCCGTCGCGTTTCAGACGCCAGCAATTCCGATTGCATCACCGAAATCTGTTTCAGTGCCGCGTTGAATCGGTTCTGTGCATCCAGCGCCTCGGCGGCGCGCAGGTCGCGTTCGCCTGCGATGACGTTCAACCGATCTTCGTACATGTCGCGGTCGCGTTTTGCCTGCTCCCGGAAATTACCCGCGCCGATGCTGTCCATGATCAAAACGGCGGTGGCCACGATGGCCCAAGCCACGACCAGGGACGCCCCGGCGAAAGCAAGAAACTGGGTTTCGGAGCGCAGGCGGATAAAGCGGGTGTCGGTGTCAGATTTTAGAAACAGGCGTCGCTCAGGAAACCACTTTTCCAGCAGCGCATGCGTTTTGATTGCAAGACGTGTCCGCAAAGAACCTACCCCTGACGTGTCCCTGTCCTGTGACGCCTTGCTTTGTTAACGGTCGTTAACCCGCGCCTTGGCCCGGTGGATAAAACAGACAGGGTGCACTGGGCAAGAGATTTGACCAGTTAGAGCCGTTTTGTGCGGCAATCTGTGTGAAGTTTGGCAGGATTTTGCCGAGTTTACGTTAGGTTATGTGGGCGTTTGCCCGGCTCAACGGCTCCAAGTGTCGTCAGCGAGGGGCCAGTAAAAGTCCGGGGGTAGCCCGGCCTCGGCCCGTTTTTCTTCGTTGAATGGCGGTTTCAACGCGCCTTTGAAGTAGCGCCGGACAAGGTCATGAAACACATCTTTGGGGTCCAGATCGTGACGGCCGCACAGGAAATGAAACCATTTTGAGCCGTAGGCGACATGCCCGACCTCTTCAGCATAGATGGTTTCCAACGCCTTGACCGCGTCGGCCACACCTGCTTTGCGAAATATCTCGATCATGCCGGGGGTCACGTCCAGACCGCGCGCCTCCAACACCATGGGGACCACAGCAAGGCGGCCCATGAAATCCTCTGCGGTGTCTTCTGCTGCGCGCCACATGCCAGCGTGGGCAGGCAGGGCGCCATAGTGACTGTCCAGTGTCTCCAGACAATCACTGACCAGGTAGAAGTGTTTGGATTCCTCATCGGCCGCTTTGACCCAGTCGTCGTAGAAGCCCATCGGCATTGGAACATGGGCAAAGCGCGCGATGATGTCCCAATGCAGATCGACGGCGTTCAGTTCAATATGTGCCACCGCATGCAGCAACGCGATGCGTCCCGCTGGGCTGCCGGGTTTGCGTTTGGGCACGTCGCGCGGATCGACGAGTTCGGGGTGCGCAGGACGGGACGGGTGCAACGGTGGCATCGCACGACCGATTTCGATGCCACCATTTTCCCGTGAATCAAACCAGGTCTGCGCATGTTTGCGCGACAGGGCAGTCTTTTTGCGCCCGTCAGCGGTGGTCAGGACCTCAACGGCCATTTCTGCGAGGGATAGCGTCATGACGCCGGGTGTAATGCAGTCCTTGCGCACCGCAACCCTTAATCGTTCTGTGTTTGATTGCAAAATTGCAGGACGCGACTACGCTGGCTGAACGTCAGTCAGGGAGGGCGCATGCCGGACGACATCAAAACCATGAAGCTATACTCGGCGGTGGAACGGATAAATACCGAGTTGGAAGCGCAGGGGCTAGGTGATGATGTGCCCCTGACCGTTGCGCAGCTGACGCCTTACGACCAGCTGCACTATTTCGGAACTGATGCCGTGGACGAGGCGATTGCGGCCTGTGGGATCGATGCGGACGCGCGGGTTCTGGACATCGGTTCGGGGTTTGGTGGGCCGGCGCGTTATCTTGCGGATACGACGGGCGCACATGTGGATGCTGTGGAACTGCAGGCGGACATGAACGCCGCGGCGTCAAGCCTGACGCGTCGCTGCGGGTTGGATGACCGCGTTACACATCGGCAGGGCGATATCCTGCAAACGAACCTGGAGCCTGCGGCCTATCAGACGGCGGTCAGTTGGCTTGCGCTTTACCATATTCCAAACCGAGCGACTCTGTTTCCCCGGATTGGCGCAGCGCTTCGACCTGGTGGGATGCTTTTTGTCGAAGACCTTTATTGCCGCGCACCACTGTCGGCGGAGGAGGATGAAATGATGCGTACCATGCTGTTTTCAAATACCCTGCCCACTCAGAGTGACTATGTCTCCGAAGTGGCAACCGGCGGATTCACCGAAATCACGTTCCTTGACATGACCGAAACCTGGGCCGGTTTCACCCGGGACCGCCGTGACGCCTTCCGAGACGGTCGGGACCACTACGTCGCCCGCCACGGGCAGGCGACATATGAAGCGCTGGATGCGTTCTACGATTGCATCGCCGGGCTGCTGACAACAGGCCACGTTGGCGGTGTCAAGCTGACTGCGCGCAGGGGCTGAATTGCATCAGCCTTCTACTGCCTCCAGCACAGCCTCGACATGCCCGGGCACCTTCACCTTGTTCCAGCGCTCGGCCACGTTACCGTCGCCGTCGATCAGGACTGTCGTGCGCTCGATGCCCATAAAGGTTTTGCCGTACATCTTCTTTTCTTTCCAGACCCCGTAGTCCTCGCAAGTCTGACCGTCTTCATCCGACAGCAAAGGCACGGTCAGGTCGTGTTTCGCGACAAACTTGTCGTGGCTTTTCACGCTGTCTTTCGAGACGCCGAACACTTTCACGCCTGCAGCCTCGAACGCGGCCAAATGTTCGGAAAACCCAATGGCCTCTTTCGTGCAGCCGGATGTATCGTCGCGAGGATAGAAAAACAGCACAACCTTGCTGCCGCGCAGGTCGGACAGGGTCACGGATTCTCCACCATCGCGGGGCAGGGTGAAATCGGGCGCTTTATCGCCGGTCTGGGCCATCAAACTTCTCCGGGGTTGGTCACATTCCGGTTTCAAACTAGGGCATAACACAACAGAATAAAGACGTGGAACGTCAACGAAATGGCTGAGGCGGCAGAACAGCCGGCCGACAATCGGCCCGGGCAGGACAAGCGGGCCAAACGGGCCCAAGCGCGCAAGGCTCGCCGGGCGCGGCCTGTTCGTTTCGTCTGGGCCCATGCATTGTGGTCAGCGATTGTCGGTGTGACGGTCATGCTGGCACTGATTCTCGGACTGCTGGCCAGCAGCGGTCGGACGATGCAGGTGCCGGGATGGGTGCGCGATGAATTGTCCAGCCGCGTGACGACCGCGCTGGACGGCGCGATGGCGTTTGATTTTGGCGACATCTCACTGGTGATTGGCGATGGTTGGCGGCCCCGGGTCCGGTTTCGCAATCTGGTGCTGACACGCCCTGATGGGCAGGAAGCGTTGCGATTGGCGGATGCGGAGGTCAGCTTTTCCGCGTCAGCCCTGTTGCAAGGGGAGGTGCGGCCGAAACATGTGCTGGTCACTGGCGCATTCGCCACGTTGCGAATGGAATCGGATGGTTCGGTCGCGCTGACCATGGGAGACGCAGCGCAGCCAACAGAACGGGCGCAAAGCATTCCTCAACTTATGGGCAACTGGGACGAGGCGTTGGAGCATCCCATTCTCTCGCAGATGACCGATTTCGAAATTCAGGCGATGACCCTGAACTATGAAAATGCGCGGGTCGGGCGGGCGTGGACGGTGGACGGCGGGCAGGTGATCCTGAACCGGGACGGGGATGATCTGGACCTGTCAGCGACCTTCTCACTGCTCAGCGGACGGGACTATGCCAGCACGGTAGAACTGAATTACGCGTCGCAGATCGGGGATTTGCAGGCGAGCTTTGGGTTTTCGGTGCTGGACATCGCGGCAGAGGACATTGCGGCGCAAAGTGTTGCCCTCAGTTGGCTGGAGGTGCTGCGCGCGCCAATTTCCGGTCGCTTCCGTGGTGGTATCGAACCGGACGGGTCTTTGGGACTGTTGCACGCGACGTTGCGGATTGGCGAGGGCGTTTTGCAGCCGACCGAGGCAACGCGGCCCATCCCGTTTGACCATGCCGCAACCTATCTGACCTATCTGCCGTCTGAGCAAACGTTAACGGTGGAACAGATTTCCCTGAAAAGCGCCTGGGCCAGCGGGATTGCCGAAGGGCAGGCCTATTTGAACGGCGTGGACACCGGACGGCTCGACAATCTGGTTGCGCAGGTGCAATTGTCAGACGTTCTGGTCAATCCCAGCGGGCTGTACCCAGAGCCATTGGCGATCGCCCAGGCTTCCGCCGACTTTCGATTGGAACTGAACCCGTTTCGCCTGTCATTGGGGCAAATGTACCTGACCGACGGTCCGAGCAATTTTCAGACTTCGGGTGAATTGACTGCCGCACCGGAAGGGTGGGTTGTGTCACTGGACAGTCACGTGGACCAGATGACGCCAGCGCGGTTGCTGGAAATCTGGCCCGAGGGCGTTGTTTTCAAACCTCGGCGCTGGGTCGAGGAAAACCTGTTCGATGGCACGATACGCGATGTCAATTTCGCCCTGCGCACGCAGGTGGATCAGCCGCCGGACATGTACCTGGACTTTGATATCATCGACGCAACCATGCGGGTTGCCAAATTCCTGCCACCCGCGACCGGGGTGCACGGAACGGCGTCGCTGCTGCGGAACCGCTTTGCGGCAACTGTCTTGGACGGAGTGGTTGAAAGCGAAGGATATGGCGCAGTCGAGGCCGCCGGATCGACTTTTGTTATCCCGGACGTGCGGATCAAACCCAACACACCAGCTACCGTATTTCTGGAAGGGCAAGGTCCCGCCGCCGCTGTGCTGTCTTTACTGAACCGCCCTCCCTTGTCGATCATGAAAAACACGACGCTTCCGGTCGATCTGGCGGACGGATGGGTGCAGGCAAAAGGCCAATTGGACTTGCCTTTGAAAAAAGGGCTGCAGATCGAGGAAACCGATTTCCGCGTCGCGGGTGTGATCGAAAAGGTGGAGAGCACGATACTGGTGCCCGGCCATCGGATCACAGCGGATCGCCTGACCGTTGAGGTACGCCCCGACAAGGTGGAATTGGGCGGTCCCCTGCAGATCAGCGGTATTCCGGCCGAGGCGACCTGGACGCAACCGATCGGACAGGGTGAACCGCAACCAGGTCAGTTGAACGGGCTGGTCGAACTGTCAGAGGACGCTGTAAACGCCTTCAAGATTGGTCTGCCACCCGGGTCAGTGTCGGGCAGAGGCCCGGCAGACTTCCGTATTGACCTGCCGCCGGGCAAAGCGCCGGTGCTAAGCCTGAAGTCCGAGTTGAAAGGGGTCGGTCTGGCCATGCCCGCCATGGGGTGGCGCAAATCGCAAGACAGCACGGGTTCGTTGGAATTGACGGCGCGACTGGGCAAACAGCCAGAGGTCGAGGAATTGACGCTGGATGCCGCAGGTATGACTGCGACCGGGCGGATCACCACGCGATCTGACGGCGGACTGGACCGGGCTTCGTTTTCATCGGTTCGGATTGGGGGATGGTTCAGCGCGCCGGTTGTAATTGTCGGGCGTGGGAAATCCGTCCCGGTCGCCTTGCGCGTTGGCGGTGGACAATTGGACCTGCAAAGGGCGCAGTTTGGCGGTGGTAACGGTGAAAGCGGACCGATGGAGGTCGCACTGGACCGTTTGAAGATTACGGAAAACATCGTTCTGAACAATTTTCAGGGGCGTTTCGCGGGCGGTCGTGGGCTGCGCGGTACGTTCACGGGACAGTTGAGAGGCCGTACGCCGGTCACAGGTGAAGTGTCGCCGCACGAAACCGGTCGCAGCGCGTTTCGCGTGACCGCTGCGAACGCAGGGGGTGTTTTGCGGGATGCGGGACTGCTGACCCAGGGGCGGGGCGGTGACTTCTCGATGACGTTGATTCCAGGGCAGGGTACGGGCACTTATGACGGGTCGGCTCGCATCCGAAATCTGCGTGTAACAGATGCTCCCGCGATCGCTGCTGTGCTGGACGCAATCAGCATTGTCGGGCTGATCGACGAAATGGCCGGTCCCGGCATCCTGTTTGGTGAGGTCGTCACGCGCTTCAGCCTCGCCCCGGACAAGGTGACGGTTTATCAAGGCAGCGCCGAGGGCCCATCCATCGGCATGTCCATGGATGGCACCTATGATATCAAGGCCGACAGGCTGCGGATGCAGGGGGTGATTTCTCCGCTTTATCTGATCAATGGAATTGGTTCCCTTCTGACTCGGCGCGGCGAAGGATTGATCGGGTTCAATTACACCTTGCAAGGTCCTGCATCGAAACCAAAAGTTCAGGTCAATCCGCTAAGCGCCCTTGCCCCCGGTTTCGTGCGCGAGGCGCTGCGCCCACCGCCGCCAAAAGACCCGAATGCGCCAGAACCCGGATCCCAAAGGTCACATCGTGGTGCACCTGATCCGCTGGACGGGTCAACGGGCGGGCGTTAGTCAGCGACGTGTTTCCAGTGCGTTTTGCGCACCTGTGACCCGGATAACCCGGATCGGACGCAAGTCCTGATTGGTCAGGCTGCGTGCCACGATCACCTTGCGCGAAGACTGCGATCCAACGGGGCGGGGATTTTCCGGATACAGTACCTCGAACGTATAGCTCAACACGCCGTCAATAGGTTCACCATCTTCGGTGGCGGTGACCAGACGCGCATCATAGGCCCCTTGAGTACGTGCGATCCCTTCGACCCGGATGATCGCACCGGTTGGCGTTCGATCCACGGCCAAAGTCGTGATCTGTTCGATGGGCACATGCAGGTCCGGACGCTCTCCGCGGGATAACAGCGTGTTCCGGGTCGGAATCAGCGGATTGACGACTTCGGCCGCTTCCGCCTCGACCGGGACGCTTTGACTGCGGCCGAACCAGTTGCCTGGGTTCAACCGGCTGTCACGCCAGCCGCAAGCGCTCAGCGCCAGACTTGCCACCACAAGGAGGATCACCGCTCGAACCATGTCTGACCTGCTCATCATTGACTGCTGATCTTGGGTTAGCCGATCCGAAGCGGGTTTTAAAGAGCCTGCCGACTGGACAGTTGCCCGTGTCCGCCTTACGTGAGCGCTGACTGAAGAAGGTGGAGACCCGCATGGCCAGCGCTGCATTCGAGGAGATCGTTGAAGATTTCGAGTTTCTCGACGATTGGGAGGACCGCTATCGCTATGTGATCGAGCGGGGGCGGGCTATGGACGCCCTGGACGACGCGCTGAAGGTGGAGGCCAACAAGGTGCACGGATGCGCCAGCCAGGTTTG
The DNA here is from genome assembly GCA_040830545.1 of Paracoccaceae bacterium. Classification (GTDB taxonomy): domain Bacteria; phylum Pseudomonadota; class Alphaproteobacteria; order Rhodobacterales; family Rhodobacteraceae; genus HXMU1420-2. The sequence continues at coordinate 8,884 of JBFOMB010000102.1, forward strand.
GTTGTTTCCGCGTATCGAAGATGGGCGCTTCAGTTTTGTCGGGGACAGCGATGCGATGATTGTACGCGGGCTTATCGCGGTTCTGAGTGCGCTTTACAATGACATGGCTGTGAGTGATGTGGCCGGGGTCGACGCAGGTGGAGAGTTGGCGCGGCTCGGGCTGAATGACCACTTGTCAGCGCAGCGCTCCAACGGGCTACGGTCGATGATCGAGCGGATTCGGCAGGTTGCGGCTGACAACAGCTGACAGGAGGCGGCGATCGGCGGGCTCGACCTCGCAACACACGAGGCCGCAGTCCCGGGCTTGGTCCGGGACCTCTTGGCGGCGGCGGCCCCCGATCCCGTCCCGGGCTGCGTCGTGCGTGTCAAATCCGGGTCGGCAAACAGAAGTTCGAAAGCCCGGTTGTTTAGGGGTTTTGCACCGCAAACGCCTCGATTCTGCC
>JBFOMB010000103.1:0-13719 GCA_040830545.1 Paracoccaceae bacterium
CCCGGCGTGGTGCCAACAGCATTCTTGTTGAAAATCTTTTCAACGGCAGTCAGGCCCTGACCATCATGGCTAACCTCTTTGGACGGGGCAAATACCAGCGGCGCTTCGATCCCCAGCGTTTCAGCGGCAAAAGTCTGCAACTTCTTGCCAAAGACGATGGCGTAAGACCCGCCCGCCTTCATGAACTCCACCTTCTGCGGGGTGAAGGAGGCGGAGACGTCAACCAGCTCTTCGCCATCTTCGCTCAACAGCTTGTGGGTCTTTGAGTTGATTTTCAGCACTTTGCCGGTTTCAACCGAGTACTTCTGCTCCAGGATCGGGTTGCCATCATTGTTCAGGATCGGCTTGCCGTCCTCGTCCACCTTCTTGACCCAGTTCTTCAGGTCGATGCCGATGCCGCCGGTCACGCCAACGGTCGTCAGGAAGATCGGCGAAATGCCGTTGGTGCCCGCCACAACCGGCGCGATGTTGACAAACGGCACGTATGGGCTGGCCTGCTTACCGGTCCAGAGCGCCACGTTGTTCACACCCGACATCCGGGACGAGCCCACACCCATAGTGCCCTTTTCGGCGATCAGCATCACACGCTTGCCTGGATGCTGAAGCTTCAGCGCTTCGATCTCCTGCTGCGCTTTTTCGGTGATGAAGCACTGGCCATGCAGTTCCCGGTCAGCGCGCGAGTGTGCCTGATTGCCGGGGCTCAGCAGGTCGGTCGAAATATCGCCCTCGGCGGCCACATAGGTGACCACCTCAATCTCTTCATCGACACTTGGCAGGTTCGTGAAAAACTCGGCTTTCGCATAGCTTTCCAGAATATCCTTGGCCACCGCATTGCCCGCTTCAAAAGCAGCCTTCAACCGATCGGTGTCCGCGTCATAAAGGAAGACCTGCGTTTTCAGCACTTCTGCCGCCTGACCAGCAATTGCCGCGTCATCGCCCAACGCCAGGTCCAGCAGAACCTCCACCGAAGGCCCACCCTTCATGTGCGACAGCAGTTCAAACGCAAAGGGGACCGAGATTTCCTCGACCACAGCTTCGCCCAAAACAATCTCTTTCAGGAACTTGGCCTTTTCGCCCGCCGCGCTGGTTGTGCCCGGCAGTGTGTTGTAGATGAAGAAATGTAGCGAAGCCGCCCGGTGCTCGTTTTCAGTGTCCTTGATCTGCGCCACCAACTCGGCCAGAAGGGCCGCGTCGTCGATGGGTTTGGGGCTCAGCCCCTGTTCCTTGCGAGTTTCGATTTCGTTCAGATAATCTGTGTATAGGCTCATGATACTACCGGCGCTTTGGGTTGGCTTTGGCTTGAACACGGGGGCCGAGCGCCTGTGAAAAGGGACTCGGCCGTCAATTGTATGCCGATGTATACCAAAGGCAACAATAGCGCAAGACGCCATATATGGAGAGTTTTCAACAGTGCCATGCCCCGCCTCATGTTCGTGGGCAGGACAGTTTTTTACCCAGATTTTGTCTGGCTAATACACCCGCTCATAAGTTGCACATTGGGTCGCAATATCCATTTCGGCCACATGTGCGATTTCAGACGCCTTATGCGCACAATAGACATCGGCAAAGGTCTCTGGGAACCAGCCGGTGACAACCGCATTCTCGCGGAACCGGGCCAGTGCATCCTCCAGCGTTTCGGGCAGGCGCACATAACCGCGGGCAAACAGTTCATCACCCGACAAGAGTGACAGGTCCTCTTCTGTCGGAGCTGGCGCGGTCAACCCATCCTCGATCCCCTGAACGCCTGCATGCACAATGGCCGCCAGCGCCAGATAGGGACAGGCCGCTGCGTCGCCCGCGCGGTATTCGATGTTGAATTGGCGCGCGATGGACGCCGGGTCCTTGGCCGTTACCGGACAGATCCGCAGCGACGCCTCGCGGTCGCGGTAGCCCAGATTGTTATAGGCCGCAGACCAGCGATGCGGCGTCAGCCGCAGGTAGGACACGACCGACGGGGCCGTCAGCGCCAGGAAACTGTCGAGGTAACGCAGCACGCCCGCTGCAAATGCGCTGGTCAGATCGCTCATCCCGCCGGGACCGTTTTCATCGTAGGTAACTGGCGTCCCGTCCGGTTTGACGAAGCTCATATGGATATGAACCCCGTTCCCCACGCTCTCAGGATCGCGGATCGGGGTGAAGGTTGCCGTTTCCCCCAGCGACCGCGCCGTGGACCGCGTGAGTTCGCGCAGGATCACCGCGGCATCCGCCGCGCGCACGCCATCCTCGGGCCCGATGACGACCTCATACTGGTTCGGCCCGTATTCCTTCATGATACTGTCAGGGGACAGACCCGCTTCGGCGATGCGGGCCATCAATGTTTCACACAGCACCCGCTGATGTTCGAACCCGTTCCGGCCATACCCTTCGCCCACATGCCCCGGATCGTCGAGCAGTTGGAATTCATGTTCAAACGCCGCGCGCAACTGAACGCCTGCTGTATGCTCCAACCGTTCCAACGCGGAACGCAGCAGTGAACGCGTGCAGAAATCCCAAGGCGTGCCGTCCAGTTCGACGATGTCACCCAGAATGAACCGCTCTTTTCGCTCTTCAAACGTTGCCGTGACATCCGCGCGGGCATCCGGGATCAACAGCAGGTCGCCAAGCGCCCCAAATGGGCTGTCGGCGATACCGTCAAAACAGTTGATCTGCACGTTGGTCGGCGTCCAGCCCACCCCACGCACCAGTCGTTTGTCCAACTGATCCTCCGGGAACGCCTTGCCGCGCACCTTCCCGGCCAGATCGCACGTGGCCGCGAAAATCAAAGGGGTCATGTACTGCTCTCCTGATCGGTTTGACGGGCGGCATCCCATGCCTCGATCCGCGCGCGGGTCCGGTCCCAATTGTTTTCCGCAGTGCGGGTCGACAGCGCCTCGGTCACAGCGAGGGCTGCAGCATAACTATCCCACACCGTGCCCGTTTCGATGGGCACCGCCAGCACCTCGTTGGCGTAGCGTGTCGCAGGTGAAAGCCATTTGTCCGTCATCAGGATCACCTGCACCTTTCGCCCTGCCGCCTGTTTCGCCAACCCTGCCAGATTGTGTTGGTAGCGGCGGAAATCCACAAGGAACAGAACATCCCCCTGCTTCATCCGCAACAGGTATTCGGGCCATGTCTCGGGGTCGCGTGGCAGGTGATAGACCCCCTGCCGCGACTGGCGCAAATGAAAGGTCAGATGCATCGCAATCGTGTCGCTGATCCTGCCGCCCAACGCAAACACGCTGCGTTTCGGGTCTGCCAAGAGCGTGCAAATCCGGTCGAATTGCCCTTCGGTGATCGCGCTTCCTGCCGATTGGATTTTCTGCGAGGCGCGCGCCAGAAATCCTCCAAGGAAGCTGCCCTCGATCCGCTGACCCTTGTCATGCAGTTCAACGGGCGAACGCTCGCCGTCCTTCATTTCCGCGATCAATCGGCGCTGCATGTCGGGATAACCGGAAAGGCCGATCTTGGTCACAAAACGGGAAATGGAAGGCGCGGAAATCTCTGCCCGCTCGGCAAGTTCCTGGATCGAACCGAGACCCGCATAGGGGTAGTCGGCCAACAAAACCGCCGCCAGCTTCCGCTCGGATTGCGTCAGCTGGGGTGAGATTTCTTCGATCAGGCGGCGCACAGACATAAGGCAAGCATGATGGAAAGATGTTTTCAGTCAACGAAATTTTGTTGACTCTGAAATTTTCTTTTCCCTACTCTCGCGGCATGCATTCTGCTGCACCCCTCCAAGTTCTGGGCGCATCCGACCCCGACCCTGTCGAAGTCCTGCGGGCTGACATGCCGTCATCAGTGTTGCTGGTTTGCGAACATGCTGGGCGCAACATTCCTCAATCGTTGAACAATCTGGAACTGGATGCGGATATCCGGAACAGCCACCGGGGCTGGGACATCGGGGCCGAGGATGTGGCACGGGGGCTGAGCGACCGGTTGGAGGCCACGCTGGTGTTGCAGCACTACAGCCGGTTGGTCATCGATTCCAACAGACCGCCTCGCAGTCCGGAATCCATCCTGCAGGATTGCGACGGGCGGGCTGTGCCCGGAAATTGCGACCTGCCCGCCCCTGCGCGTGAGGCGCGGATAAATGACATATTCGACCCGCTAGACCGCGCTATGGTCACCGCACTTGCTACGCCGCGCAGGGCCTGCTTTTCGATCCATTCCTTCACGCCCAGCCTGAACGGACAGGACCGACCCTGGCATGCCGGATTCCTCACCCGCACAGCTGTTTCCACGGCAGAAGCGCTGATGGGCTCAATCGCAAAACAGCGCCCCGACCTGATACTGGCCATCAACCAACCCTACCAGATCGACGATGACAGCGACTGGTTCATCCCTGTCCATGCCGAGCCCAGAGGCCTGCCGCACTGCCTGATCGAAATCCGCAACGACCAATTGCGCGATGCAGATGGCGTCGCAGTATGGGTCGACCTGCTGGCGCTGGCGATCTCTGATGTCATGAAGGACCTGCCATGACCCTCACCCGCAACGTGCCCCTGGACCCCTCGCAATCCGCGCTGCTGTTTGTGGATGTGCAGAACTTCTCGGCCCATCGGGACGGGGCAGAATTCAAGGACCTAGCAAAGGCCGAGTTTCAGGAGAAATACGGTTGGTATTTTGACCAGCTGGAAGGTCACGTGCTGCCCAATATGCAGGCGATCCAGACAGCTTGCCGCGCGGCTGGGGTGGAGGTCATGTATACCACCATCGAAAGCCTCACACTGGATGGGCGCGATCGGTCGCTGGATTACAAGATAACCGGTTTCAACGTACCAAAGGGATCTTGGGACGGCAAAGTGCTGGACCAGATTGCGCCACGGGGCGACGAAATCGTCCTGCCGAAATCGTCCTCTTCCGCCTTCGTCTCGACCCATATCGACTATGTCCTGCGCAATCTGGGTGTGCGGCAGGTGGTTCTGTCCGGTTTGATCACCGACCAATGCGTCGAAAGCGCGATCCGCGATGCCTGTGACCTGGGCTATCTCGTGACCCAGGTCACCGACGCTTGCCTGACCTACAGCCAGGAACGCCACGACAATTCTCTGCTCGCGATCAAGGGGTATTGCCGGCAGGTCACGACCGCCGAACTTGTGGCAGAGCTAGCCGATGCTTGAACTCCGCAACATCACCAAGTCCTTTGGCGGCGTGCTGGCGGTGCAGAATGTGACCCTGAACATTCGACAGGGTGAGGTGCGCGGACTGATTGGCCCAAACGGTGCGGGGAAAAGCACGCTGGTGAACCTAATCTCGGGTCTGCTGAGCCACAGTTCCGGCTCCATGTCGCTGGACGGCACATCGCTGGATGGGTTGTCAGCGCAGGACCGGGCCAGCCGGGGCATCGCACGCACCTTCCAGAACCTGCGCATCTTTCCAAGCCTATCGGTCCAACAGAACATCGGCGTCGCGGGCTATACCGGGACCCGCAGCGGTCGCGATGGCGGCGCGCTGGTGGAAGAGGCGATCAGCCGCTTCGATCTGGCGGACAAGCTGACCCTGCCAGCTGACTCGCTGGCCTATGGCCAATTGCGGCGGCTGGAAATCGTCCGCGCGCTGGCGCTTCGCCCCCGTCTGTTGATGTTGGACGAACCGGCAGCGGGCATGAACGAACAGGAAACCGCTGCGTTGGGCGAGGCGCTGACTTGGGTCCGCGCACAGACCGACTGCGCCATCCTTGTCATCGACCACGACCTGAAATTCATCATGTCGCTCTGCGAACATATCAGCGTTCTGAACATGGGGGCCCTGATCGCAGAGGGCAGCCCCCAAGAGGTATCGGAAAACAGGCAGGTCATCGACGCCTATCTGGGCGAGGACCATCAATTTGCTGCCTAGGCAGCCCATCAAAACCGACAGGAGAGAGACCATGAAAAAGACATTGACCGCCCTGGCCTGCCTTGCGCTGGCAGGACCCGTTGCCGCCGAGGATACGATCAAAATCGGCCTGGGTGTGCCCATGACCGGCGACTATGCGCCCTATTCTGAATGGCAGGGTGCGCGTTGCATGGCCGAAATGATCAACGCTGATGGCGGAGTGAACGGCAAGAAGATCGAAGTGTTGACGCAGGATTCCGGGGCGGACACGCAGACGGCCATTGGCCTTGCGCAGAAATTCCTGGACGAAGGCGTTGTCATGCTGGGCACCATCCCGTTCTCGGATACAATGATCCCGGTTGCGCAGGTGGCCAAGTCCTATGGCGTTTCAATCTTCCAGCCGCAGTCGACGCAGGTCGAAATGCACGCAGGGATCGTCGACAACTTCTTCACCGGCGTGTCCCCTGACCCGTTCACCGCGACCGCTGCCGCCAACCATGCGCTGAGTCTGGGTGTGAAAAACGTGGTCCTGATGACTTCGGACGAAGGTGGTTCATGGTCCGCGCGCACACCCCTGTGGTTCGGTGACGTGATCGAAGCAGGCGGCGGCAAGGTGCTGACCAAAATGAACTTTTCTTTCGGGACATCTGACTGGTCGCCCCAGATTGCCGAAATGAAGGCGTTGGGCGATCAGATCGACGCGGTCTACATCTCGTCCATTATGCCTGACATTGCCGTTTTGATCCGCCAGATGCGCAGCGCGGGTATTGACGCGTATGTTGTAGGCTCGGACGGGTTTGACGATCCGTCGCTGGATGCCATCGGCTCGGACGATCCGTCGATCCTGGACAAGGTGTTTTTTGCTACGCTCGCACCCAGCCACGCGGACAGCGCTGTGGTGAAGTTCATGGCCGATTGTGAAGCCATGGGGATCGAGGTTCCGGGCCTGTTCCCGGCCACCGGCGCAGACACGGTCAAAGTTGTCGCCTGGGCAGTGGAACAATCAGGCAGCACCGATCCTGCAACCATCGCAGACACGATCCGCAATGCCGACAGCATCCCGGTTCTGACGGTCGACAGCATTTCGTTCAAGGACACGCGGACCTATGCCCAGCGCACCATTCCGGTGATCGGCTACAAGGATGGCGCACGTGTGCTGATTTCCAACGTCATTCCGGACAACACGCCGGGCGACTGGAACTGAACCTGACATAATCGCAATTCCGAGGGGCCGGAAACGGCCCCTTCGCCTGCCGGAACGGGACATGCTGACGGTCAATTCACTCAAGGTCTATCACGGCCCGGTCGAGGCGGTGCACGGCATCACTTTCGCCGTGGACGAAGGCCGCTGCGTTTCGCTGCTGGGCCCCAATGGCGCGGGCAAGACTTCAACGATTTCCGCCGTTTCTGGCGTTGCGAAATCCACGGGCGACATCACCTTTGCCGGGCGGGCCATTACGTCCCTTTCGGTTGAGGCACGCGTACGGCAAGGCATTTCCGTGTCCCCCGAAGGACGACGCGTGTTCGCCAACCTCTCGGTCGAGGAAAACCTAAGGCTTGGTGGTGCGGTCCAACCGAAAGGCGTGGCAGAGCGGATTGCGGAGTGGTTCGATACTTTCCCGATCCTTGGTGAACGCCGTGACCAACAGGCTGGAACCCTTTCGGGCGGGGAGCAACAGATGCTGGCGATTGCGCGTGCCTTGATGGCCAAACCGCGCATCCTGCTGCTGGATGAACCGAGCCTGGGCCTGGCCCCCAAGATCGTCGCGCAGATTTTCGAGATGATCGGGCGGTTGCGGCAGGACGGCATGACCATCCTGCTGGTCGAACAGAACGCCACACAGGCGCTACGCCTTTCGGACTATGCCTATCTGCTGAACAACGGGCAGATCGTGGCCGAAGGCACGCCCGAAACACTTGGCAAAAACGACGCCCTGATGGCGGAACTGACGGGGTTGTCCTGACATGGAGTATCTGGCGCAACAGGTCATGAACGCGCTGGCCTTTGGTGCGGAATACGCGCTGCTGGCACTGGGGCTGGCCATCGTGTTTTCGATCATGGGCCTTGTGAACTTCGCGCACGGAGAGATCATCGCCGTAGGCGGTTACACCATGGTCGCCATGGCGGCGATTGGGCTGGGCAATCCGCTGATCGTCATTTTTGCAGCCATTCTGGCGGCGGCGGTCGCGTCGGTCACGTTGGAACGGGTCGCCTTTCGCCCGGTGCGCTATGCCGACCCCACAACCGGATTGCTGACTGCGTTTGGCGTGTCCATTGTCCTGCAAAACCTGTTCCTGCTGATCGTTTCGCCGCGCCCTATCGCGGTCACGTCGCTCTATTTTCTGGAATGGCCCATCGCGCTTGGCGGGGTCAGTATTTCGTCGCTCCAATTGTTCGAGGCGCTCACAACAATCGTCGTGATCATCGCCATGATGCTGTTCCTGCGCCGCACGGTCCTTGGACTTGCCATGCGCGCGGCCTCACTCGATTTTGAAATGGTGCGCCTGTCCGGGGTTCGTGCCAACCGGGTCTTTGCCACCGCTTTCCTGATCTCGGGCCTGCTGGCCGGGATCGCCTGCGTGTTCATCATGGCCCGGCGCGGATCGGTGGACCCGCATCTGGGCTTTGACCCGGTGCTGAAGGCCTTTGTCGCCTGCGTTGTCGGTGGCTTTGGCAGTCTACCCGGCGCGGTGCTGGGCGGCTTCCTGCTGGGCGCGGTCGAGGTCGCCATGCTGGTCCTGTTGCCGCAATCGCTGGGCGGCATGACCGACGCGTTTGTCTTTGGCGTCATTGCGCTGGTCCTGATCTGGCGGCCCGACGGCATCCTCGCGGAACGAACCGAGAAGGGGGACAAGCATTGACCCTCTCCCGCTCGCAACAACGTGGCCTCATTGGCGCGGGCCTGCTCGCCGCCATCCTGATCGCGATTGCCGTCGCCGCCAGCTACCTCGGCTCCAACTACCAACTTCGCATCGTTTACGGGGCTTATGTGAACCTGATGGTGGTTCTGGCGTTGCAAGTGTTCATGGGCAACGCGCGTGTCACCAACCTCAGCCACTCGGCCTTTATGGGGATCGGGGCCTATGCGGCTGCTATCTGCGTGACACCTGTGGCGATGAAATCCATATCACTGCCCGACGCGCCATGGGGGCTCAACGCTTTTGCGCTGGACCCGATCACCTCTGCCGTGATTGCAATTGCCATCACCGGTGTGATCGCGTTCTTCGTTGGGCTGGTCATCGTGCGCCTGTCCGGGATCAGCGCCACCATCGTGTCACTCGCGGTGCTGGTGATCGTACATTCGCTGTTCCTCTACCGCACGGACATTTTCAAAGGGAACCAGGCGTTCTTCGGCATCCCGCAGCTGTTCACACTGACCTCAGCCGTGATCCTGGCCGTGGTGATGATCTTCGTCGCGCGCAGCTTTCGCGAAAGCCGCTGGGGCATCGCCCTGCGCGCCTCTGCCGATGACGAGGTCGGCGCGGTAGCCATGGGCGTGAACATCCACCGGCTGCGGCTGATCGCGTGGGTCCTGTCTGCCGTCCTGCTGGCCGCCGCCGGGATCGCCTATGCCTATTACCTCGGCACGATCAGCGCGCGGCCCTTCTACTTCAACCACGTGTTCCTTACGCTTGCCATGCTGATCCTTGGCGGTATGCGCACCGTGACCGGCGCGGTGCTGGGCACTTTCCTGATCTCCTTCGGGCTGGAATGGGTGCGCTGGCTGGAAACCGGCCCCAAGGTGCTGGGCCTCGACCTGCCCGAAGCGCTGGGGCTTTCTGGTGTGGCATTGGGCGGCGTGATCGTCCTGACTATGGCCCTGCGTCCCGGCGGCATCATGGGCGACCGGGAAATCGAAGACCTGATCCTGCGAAAATAGGAGGCACAGATGGCCTGCAATCACACGATCCACAAACACGCACATCACTTTGGCTGGGACAAATCCATCGACCCGATCCTGAGCGTGGCACCGGGGCAAACGGTTGAGATTGAAACCATCGACAGTTCCGGCGGCCAGTTGGGGCCCGATTCGACACTGGACGATCTGGGAAATCTCTCCTTTGACCACGTGAACCCGGTGACAGGCCCGATTTACGTTGAAGGGGCAGAACCAGGGGATGCGGTGGCGATCACCTTCCTCGACTTCAAACCCTCGGGCTGGGGCTGGACCGCAAACATCCCCGGCTTTGGCCTGCTGGCGGACCAGTTTACCGACCCGGCACTGCATGTATGGAAATATGACCCCGTTTCCATGGAACCCGCCCTCTATGGCCCCGGCGGCAAGGTTCCGTTGAAACCCTTCGCGGGCACCGTTGGCCTCGCCCTCGCAGAACCCGGGGTTCATTCCGTGGTCCCCCCCCGCCGCGTCGGCGGCAATCTGGACATCCGCGACAATGCGGTCGGCACCACGCTCTATTTGCCGGTCGAGGTCGCTGGCGGGCTCCTGTCGCTCGGCGACACGCACGCCGCACAGGGTGACGGTGAAATCTGCGGCACAGCCATTGAAAGCCCGATGGATGTCGCGATCCGTGTCGATCTGGTGAAGGAAGCCAACTATGCCTTCCCACGGTTCGAAACTGACGGGCCTGTGTCCCGTCATTTTGACACCCACGGCTATCAGGTCACAACCGGCATTGGCGAGGACCTGATCCAGGCAGCGCGGGACGCGGTCTCGGCCATGGTTGACTGGGTCGCAGCCACCACCGGCATGTCCGCAACGGATGCCTACATGCTGTGTTCGGTTTGCGGGGACCTGAGGATCAGCGAAATCGTCGACATGCCGAACTGGACCGTTTCCTTCTACTTCCCCAAGGTCGTTTTGGGATAGCGACCTTACTTGCCAGCCGGTCCAAACAGATCGGCTGGCCCTTTTCCTCGCAACACACGCCCATCCGAGGAGAAAATCCGCAGGATTTTGGACGAGACATCCAGCATGCGCGGCACGCGCATTCATTCTGGCAAAACGGCTCTGGCATATGGGTCGCATTCGGGGCAATGTCCGCCCATGCCATTTCCCGACCACGTTTTCCGCCACACGCCCGTGCTCATCGGGCGGGTCACCCCACCCGACCAATCCGAAATGAGGTTCGGGCAGGAGCGATTTGACGAGCTTGAGATACAGGCCGCCGAAGAAGGCTGGCCGCCCGGCTGGCGCATGGATCACGACGCGCGCGAGGCGAACCGACAGACCGTTCTATCGGGAAGACTGGACAGCGACCTCTGGGTCTTTGCCTATGGCTCACTGATCTGGGATCCCGCTGTTCAGGTCGCCGAATACCGTTACGCCGCCCTGCCCGGCTGGCATCGCAGTTTCTGCATGCGGCTCGAAGGCGGGCGCGGCACGCCAGATCGCCCAGGCCTCATGGCCGCACTGGACGAAGGCGGCCATTGCGACGGGCTGGTCTTCCGCATCCCGGCCGCGCTGGTCGACGAAGAAACTCGTTACATGTGGCGGCGCGAGATGTTTTCGGGTTCTTACCACCCCTGTTTCTTCCCCGTGCAAACCCCGCAGGGCCGGGTTGAGGCTTTGACCTTCGTCATGGATCACTCGAACTATCGCTACGTGCCAGACCTTAGCGAAGACGAAGTCGCGCAGATGATCGCCCATGCCGAGGGCAATTTGGGACCAAATTTCGATTATCTGGACAATCTGGTGAGTCATCTGGACGAGCTGGGCCTCAGCGATCCGGACATTTATCGCCTTCATGCGCGCTCCAAGGCCGTGCGGGACGCCCTAACACAGCCGATTGATGCCGGTTGATTTCATGATGTGGGCGCGACGCGCAGCCGTGGCGGTGGCCACAATTCTGACTTTCGGCACGGCGCACGCCACCGAGCCGCAAACGTGTTCGCTGCTGATCGACGCAAACACCGGAGCAACGATCTACGAAGCCGGCGTATCTTGCGACACCCGGTTCCCGCCCGCCTCAACCTTCAAGCTTCCACTGGCACTGATGGGGTTTGAAAACGGGCTGCTGACCTCCGCCGACTCACCCGCACTACCCTACGACCCTGCCATCGACGCCCCGCTGGAAGTCTGGCGGCACACAACGACCCCGCGCCGCTGGCTGCGCTATTCTGTGATCTGGTATTCATGGTGGCTGACCGGCGAAACAGGCGCAGAGGCGTTTCAGGCCTTCGTCGACAAGATCGACTATGGCAACCGCGACCTGAGCGGTGCTCCGGGCAAGAACAACGGGCTGACCCACGCATGGCTGGGCACGTCCCTCAAAATCTCACCGAAAGAGCAAGCCGAATTTCTGCACCGCGTCCACGCGCGTTCGTTTGACCTGACCGACGACACCTACGACCTGCTGGACCAAACGATTTCCCGGTTCACCGTCGCCGGTTGGCCCGACTCTGTTGCCGGAAAAACAGGAACGACATGGGCCACGGACGACGCGGGTCATCGCACCCGCACACAATTCGGCTGGTTCATCGGCTGGGGTGAACATCAAGGCCGCAATCTGATCTTTGTCCGCCTGCAAGTCGAAAATGACCCACCTAAAGGCCACGCAGGTGGCCGCGCCCGCGACTATGTGCTGAAGTATCTGCCCGACTGGCTTTCCCACGTCCCATGACACACTCCTGACACCACCCTGTCAGCATGCCCCCTTGATCCCGCGCCGTTCAGGAACAAATGTGAAACGGTGCCCGCCAGACCCCAATCTCCTGAGTCGTCTCATGCCCTACACCAACTCTGATGAAACACTTCCCCTGATGCATGCCCCCGCTGCGGACGTAAAGGGCCGCGAGAAGCTGGAAGGTGGCAAGGCGTTGGTCATGCATACCGAGTTCGAGGCCGCAGGCGACCAACCCACCGCCATTGCCGAACTGTCCGAGGCGATCAACGAAGGCGAGCGCAACCAGGTCCTATTGGGCGCAACAGGCACTGGCAAAACCTTCACCATGGCCAAGGTCATCGAACAGACCCAGCGTCCGGCCATTATCCTCGCCCCGAACAAAACGCTGGCCGCCCAGCTTTATGGCGAAATGAAAGGCTTCTTCCCTGACAACGCGGTCGAATACTTCGTCAGCTTCTACGACTACTATCAGCCCGAGGCTTACGTCCCCCGCTCGGACACGTATATCGAGAAGGAAAGCCAGATCAACGAACAGATCGACCGTATGCGCCACTCGGCCACGCGAGCCCTTTTGGAGCGGGATGACGTGGTCATCGTGGCCTCAGTGTCCTGCATCTATGGCATTGGGTCGGTCGAAACCTATGGCGCGATGACCCAAGATCTGAAGACCGGCGGCATGTATGACCAACGCGCGGTCATCGCCGATCTCGTGGCCCAGCAATACCGCCGCAACGATCAGGCCTTCCAACGCGGCTCCTTCCGGGTGCGCGGCGACAGCCTGGAAATCTTCCCGGCTCACCTGGAAGACCGCGCCTGGAAGCTGTCCTTCTTCGGCGAAGAGTTGGAAAGCATCACCGAATTCGACCCGCTGACCGGTGAAAAAACCGACAAGATGGAGCGTATCCGGGTCTATGCAAACTCGCACTACGTGACGCCAAAACCGACGATGCAGCAAGCGATTCAAAGCATCAAAACGGAACTGCGTGCCCGGCTGGATCAATTGGTGGGCGAAGGCAAGTTGCTGGAAGCGCAGCGGCTGGAACAACGCACGAATTTCGACCTCGAGATGCTAGAAGCCACCGGTGTCTGCAACGGCATCGAAAACTACTCCCGCTACCTGACGGGCCGCGCGCCCGGCGAACCGCCGCCCACCCTGTTCGAATTCATCCCCGACCACGCGATTGTCTTTGCGGATGAATCCCATGTCTCGGTCCCGCAAATCGGTGGGATGTATCGCGGCGACCACCGGCGCAAATTCACCCTGGCCGAACATGGCTTCCGCCTGCCCTCCTGCATGGACAACCGCCCCCTCAAGTTCGAGGAATGGGACGCCATGCG
>JBFOMB010000104.1:0-12881 GCA_040830545.1 Paracoccaceae bacterium
CGTTGGCATCCCAGCTTCCTGTTCTTTGATCATCCCAATGATCTGGGCTTCCGTGAAACGGCTCTTTCGCATTCGTTTGCTCCTTCAAAAGGTTGAGCAAACTCTACATCAGAACGAGGGAAGTTTCGGGGGGCAGGTCATCTGGAACAGCCCGCAGGCCCGCCTGACCTTTGACACATCCGATCTGGATGTCCCGTTTGCCAGCTACAATCGTGAACTGATCGACATGCTGGACAACGCGTTGCAGGCGGACCTGAACCGGGCAGAGAACAGCACATCGCTCACGGATCAGGTCCGTTGGCATCTGCGTCGTGCGCTGACCGCAGGCCGTCCGGAACTGCGCAGCATCGCGCGAGAGATGGCGATCAGCGAACGGTCCCTGCAACGGCATCTGAAGGGCGAAGGGCACAGTTTCAAATCGCTGCTGTCCGATACGCGCCATGAACTGGCCCGCGACTATCTGGCCAGCCCCGATTTCGACATTGGAGAGATTGCGTATCTTCTGGGCTACGAAGATCAGGGATCATTCTATCGCGCCTTCCAGAAGTGGGAAAACCAGACACCTGCGCAATGGCGCGTTGTCCGGTTGAACGGCGCAGCAGGGCCACCCGCCCCCACCTAGGCAGCGCCCAGCGCAACACCAGAAATCAACACCAAACCAGACGGGACCGGATCGACCGGCCCCGAACAATCGAACACGTCAACTTTTGGAGAACTGACATGACCACCCAACCGACCCAGGACCAACTGACCACCATCAGGGCCGTGGCCCGCGGGCTTGTTTGCATCGACGGTGATCGCGCGCCCATTCTGGAGACACCGGCAGACTATGGGCTGGCGTATGAAGACGTCACCTTCATGACAGAGGACGGCGTCAAGCTGGCCGCCTGGTTCATTCCGGCGGAAGGCTCGGACAAGCTGATCATCTGCAACCACCCGGCCACGCTGAACCGCTATGGGTTTCCCGGGCATCTGTCCCCGTGGAGCGATTTCCAGAACGTCGAGGTGAAGTTCGGCAAAGTCCACAAGGCCCTGCACGACGCAGGCTACAATGTGCTGGCCTACGATCTGCGAAACCATGGGGAAAGCGACGGCGTTGCAGACAATGCCTGGGGTCAGGGGTTTTCAGATGAGTACAAGGATGTTCTGGCGGCCTTTGACTATGTCAAGTCGCAGGAAAAACTGAAGACCATGACGATCGGCCTGTTTAACCCGTGTGCCGGTGGCAATGCCGCGATGCATGCCATGACCGAGCGGCCCGAGGCCTTTGAGGACGTCAAAGCATTTGTCTGCGCCCAACCGGCATCCATCAATATCATGTCAAAGGTTTCGATGAACGCGATGGGATTGGGCGCGTTCCAGGATGTTCTGGCGGAAGAGATCGAAAAGATCAGGGGTGTGCCCCTGAACGACATGACCCCGCATCGTCACGCCAAAAGCGTCACCATGCCCACCTACATCGTGCAGAACAAAGACGATGTCTGGACGATCCCGGATGATGTGCAGACGATGTTTGACCTGATCCCCGGCAATGACAAGAAACTGCACTGGATCGAGGACGGCGATACGCGGCGCTTCATCGGATACAACTTCTTCGGTGACCACCCGGAGACGATGATCGCGTTTTTCGATCAGCACATGGGGTAAAAAGGCTACGCCAGTTTGATCGCATGTCGTGGGTCAGACCCCCGCGACATGCGAACGCCCTGCACCGCTTGCCAAAAGGGGTCGCGGTGCGCGGCGTGTTGTTCTACACCTGCCGGAACGCTGCGTGCGGTTGAAGAAACGGACAGGAGGCAGGCGCCATGTTTTCACGCGAATATATCGAATACGAGGCTGTGGACCTGCCGGATCGCAGTGATCTGACGGACGAACAGATGCAGGCAGAGGCGGCGGCGTTCTATGACAAGATGAAGCGCCGCCATACGGTGCGGGATTATTCAACCCGTCCGGTGGCTCGCAAGGTAATTGAGGATTGCATCCGCACGGCGGGCACCGCACCCTCGGGGGCAAACCACCAGCCGTGGCACTATGTGGCGATTTCAAACCCGGCGATCAAACGGCAGATCCGGGAAGCCGCCGAAGAGGAAGAACGGCGGTTCTATGATGGTGGCGCAAGTGACGAATGGCTCAAGGCGCTGGAGCCCATTGGCACCAATGATCACAAACCGCATCTGGAAGAGGCACCCTGGCTGATCGTCGTGTTTGCGCAGAAATGGGGCTATTTCGACGACGGTGACCGGTTCAAGAATTATTATGTCCCGGAAAGCACCGGCATTTCATGTGGCTTTCTTCTGGCGGCGCTGCATCATGCCGGTCTCGTGTCGCTGACGCATACGCCAAACCCGATGAAGTTCCTGACCAAACTTCTAGGGCGGCCCGAACATGAAAAACCGATCATGATCGTTGCGGTGGGTCATCCCAGCGATGATGCGAAGGTGCCAAAGGTTGCAAAGATGAAGAAACCTTTGGATCAGATCATGACGCTGGCAGAATAACGTGTTGGCTGGGTCCAACCGGACCCGGCCTTAGCGGGACAGCAAAGCCTCGACCTCTTGTAACGCGGGCATTGATGGTGCCGTGCCAGCCCGCGTCACGGAAATCGCTGCCGTGGCACAGCCGAACCGCACAGCGTCCAGCGGAGCATCCCCGCGCGCCAGCGCCGTGGCAAAGCCGCCATTGAACGCATCCCCTGCACCGGTGGTTTCCAGCACGGGACCTGCGTTGAACGCCGGGACATGCACAGGCTCGCCCCCGTCGTGGAACAGAACACCGTTTTCACCCAGGGTGATGATCGCCGTGCCGACGCCGGCCGCGCGCAGCGCCTCTGCCGCTCGGATCGCATCATCCACCGAATGCACGGCAATCCCGGTCAGCCCTTCGGCCTCGCTTTCATTTGGGGTGGCGTAGTCGCACAGGGCCAACATCCCGTCGGGCAGGTCGGCGGCTGGGGCAGGATTCAGGATGGTGATCACGCCACCCGAGCGTGCCATCTCCAACCCTCGCATCGCGGCATCCAATGGCTGTTCCAGCTGAGTCATGAACACGCCCGCGCTGGCGATCAGATCAGCCTGAGCGTCAACGTCCGCAGGCGCAATGGACCCCGCGACACCGGGGCTGATGATGATGGCGTTGTCGCCCGTCGCTTCCTCGACAAAGATGTAGGCCGCACCGGTATAGCTGTCGTCGTGTTGCGTCACGGCGGGTTTCACGCCCGCCTCTGCCCAGGCGGCCAGCGCCATGTCCGCAAAGGGATCGCGACCCAGACGCGACACGAAATGCACGTCTCCGCCCGTGCGCGCCGCTGCAACGGACTGGTTTGACCCCTTGCCGCCCGGTCCAAGGGCAAAACTGTTGCCCATGATGGTTTCACCCATGCGCGGCGCGCGGTCCGCGCGGTAGGCAGTGTCGGCCACAAATACGCCCAAAATCACAATCGGTTTGCTCATCTGTCTGGTCCTCTCATGCGTCCGGCGGGATCACGCCCTTGCGGAACATGAAACAGCCATAGAACCGACGTTCGCCCGTCTGGATGACGGCATAGGCTTCTTTTGCCATGTCGTAGAAGGCAAAGCGTTCGATGCTGACCATCTGACGCGGCGCACCTTCGGCAGCGTCGATCACAGTTTGCACCTCGGACTGAACCGGCGGCACCTCGTCCGGGGCATCAACAATTTCCATCCGCCCGGCGAAATCATCAACGAAAGTATCCAGCGGGAAAACCGACAGGATCGCCTCGGCCGCCTCGGCAGAGGTCAGGTTGTCCATCCGCAGCAGGTCGCCATAGACAGTTTCCCGCGCGATGGACCCGGATGGAAAATTCGTATCCGCCAGGATCAGCACATCGCCATGGCCCATGTCCCGCAGTGCATAGAGCACGTCGGCATTCAGCCTTGGATCAATTCCCTTGAGCATCTTTGTCCTCCCTCCGGCTGTCAGCCGAACATTTCATTCACTTTATCCGCTATGGCCCGTCCCAGCGCGGCATGACCGTCCTCTGTCAGATGGATACCATCGACCGGATCGACATCGGCCACCGTGCCCGCGTCCAGGAACCCGACCCCATGCCGTTCAGCTATGGTCTGGAAATACCCTGCCAAAGCCTGCGATTTGACCGCACCACCTGCAAACATTTCACCCAGAAATCCGGTTTCCTCAATAGGCACCGGCGCAACCAACAATGCCTTGGGCGGCGCAAGGTCCGGCCCGGCAATTGAGCTATGGATCGTGCGGATCAATTGTTCCGCTGAAATCGCGATGTCGATGGCCGGCACGTTGTAGCGCATTTTCAGGTCATTCGTGCCCAGCATCACGATCACAAGATCCAGCGGTCGATGTGTATCCAGCAGCGCCGGCAGCACGCGCACGCCGTTCTTGTGCAGCCCCTCAACAGGATCGTCATGGACGGTCGTGCGGCTGGGCAGTCCCTCTTCGATCACGTGCCAGTCGGGGCCCAGCGCAGCGGCCATCTGACCGGGCCAGCGCGTTGTCCGGTCAAACCGGCGGATGTCCAGCGGGTGTTGCAGGGCAGGCGTACCATGCGTGTTGGAATCGCCAAAGCACATGACATTGCGCATGATCAGGTTCCTTGAATGCGTGCGCCTGTCTGGGCGTCAAACAGATGAATCGCACCATCAGCGGGGCGCAGGTGGATGTTTTGACCCGGCTGGAACATCTCGCGGTCGCGGAAAACGGCCACGACTTCCTGCTCGCCCATGCGCGCGACCACGTGTGTTTCCGATCCGGTCGGCTCCACAACGGCCACGGTCATCGGCAACCCCTCGGACGCCAATTCCAGCGCCTCGGGCCGGACACCGCATGTTACGGCGTGCCCGTCCTCCAATGCTGCCGCAGCCGGCGCAGGAACCATCACACCACCGATGTCCAGCTGGCCACCCGCGCGCACGGTCGCGGAGAAAAAGTTCATGGAGGGCGACCCGATGAACCCGGCCACAAATTGATTGGCTGGCGTGTCATACAATTCCAGCGGCGCGCCAATCTGTTCGATCACACCGCCCTGCAGCACCACGATCTTGTCCGCCATGGTCATGGCTTCGATCTGGTCGTGGGTGACATAGACTGTGGTAGTACCCAACCGCTGATGCAATTCCCGGATTTCCGCCCGCATCTGGACACGCAGTTTCGCGTCGAGGTTCGACAGAGGTTCGTCAAACAGGAACACCTGCGGGTTGCGCACAATGGCCCGGCCCATGGCCACACGTTGCCGTTGACCACCGGACAGGGCGCGGGGGTAGCGATCCAGATATTCGGTCAGGCCCAGGATTTCCGCCGCCCGATGCACGCGATCCCGAATCTCATCTTTGGGCATCCGGCGCATTTTCAGGGAAAATGCCATGTTGGCCGCAACGGTTTTGTGCGGGTAAAGCGCATAGTTCTGGAACACCATGGCGATGTCGCGTTCGCTCGGCGGCAGGTTATTCACCACCCGATCACCAATGTGAATCGTGCCGTCAGAAATCCCCTCCAGCCCCGCAAGCATACGCAGCAGCGTGGATTTCCCGCAGCCGGAAGGCCCAACAAGAACAACGAATTGCCCGTCCTCGATGTCCAGATCGACCCCGTGGATCACCTGCGTGCTGCCGTAGCTCTTTTTCAAGTCGCGGATTGTGACCTGCGCCATGCTGTCCCCTAAACTTTTCCGTCGCGAATTTGCGCTCTTGGTAACATGTTAGCAGCTTGACAGGCATGGACCAGACTGAAAAGCTTTCTTCAGAGTTGGGTTCGTGGTGCGGTGGTATACCGTTCCGGGCTGCGGTGGCGTGTCACACTACATCTATCAACGCACCAATTGGCGTCGCCGGACGATCACCCAACGATAAACAGTTTAGGGAGGAGCCTTGATGAAAGTCGATATTTATAACCACCTTGCGCGCCGGAGCATGAGCCGCCGCAGCCTGCTGAAAGGCGCGGCAGCAACAGGTACCGTGGCGGCGCTCGGTGGCGTCAGCACCGGGATCAGCGTCCGTCCGGCCTATGCCGACGGCCATGCAGCGCTGCGCGCGGCAATCCTGAAAATCCCGGGTGTTGGCCAGGGGTCGCCCGGGGATGCCGAATGGCAGAAGGTTGGGGAAATGTGCCTTGGGCCGACCAAAGAGGTCGTGCAGGAAGGCGAATTTGCCGGTGTTGAACTGACCTTCATGGGTCTGAACAATCAGAACCTCCACAACTTCCTGTTCCGTGGCTTCCTGAAGCCATGGGAGGCCTATACCGGGGCCAAGATCAACTGGATCGACCTGGCACAGGCGGACTACAACGCGCGTCTGCAGCAGTCGATTGCAACCGGCACGGTGGACTTTGACCTGATCGAAATGGGCGCGCCTTTCGAAGGTGACGTTCTGGGTCGCGGCATGGCTTCGCAAATGCCGGACTGGGTCAAGGGCGTGATCGACATGGACGATTACGTTGGATACCTGAAAGAGCCGGTCGGCACATGGGATGGCAAGACCTATCGCGTCTCCATCGACGGCGACTGCCATACCTTCGCCTACCGCACCGACTATTTCGGCGATGGGTCGGTCACGGGCCGCGACGTTCCGAAGACTTGGCAGGAAATCAACGCGATTTCCAAGGAACTGGCCGGGAAAGAAGATCCACTGACTGGTTTGCCTGCGCATGGCTATCTGGACCCGCTCAAGGGTTGGGGCGGCTTTGGCTTCTACTTCCTGGAAAACCGCGCGGCGGCGTACACCAAGCATCCGTCCGATCCGGCATGGCTGTTCGATCCGGACACCATGAAGCCAAGGGTCAACAACCCGGGTTGGGTACAGGCCATTCAGGACGTGATGGACCTGATTGGCACCGACGGCGCTTATCCGGCAGACCAGATCAACGCCGACCCCGGCACCACCGGGTTCCAGCAGTTCCTGGCAGGAACCGGTTCCATGCTGATGTGGTGGGGCGACATTGGCTCCAGCGCGCGCACGTCCGACACCTCGGTGGTGGGCGATGTTGTCGGCTTTGGCATCAACCCGGGCTCCGACCGCGTCTACAACGCCGGTGCAGGCGCATGGGAAAACACCTACAACGAAGCGCCGAACATGGCGTATATCGGTTGGGGTGTGTACGTCATGGCCACGGTGGACAGCGACAGCAAGCGTCAGAAAGCCGCCTGGTCGGCTGCCGCGCATCTGGGTGGCAAGGACCTGTCGCTGTGGGCCTCGGCCTATCCGTCGGGCTTCCAGCCGTACCGGAACTCGCACTTCCAGTATGACGAATGGGAAGCTGCCGGGTATGACCGCGCCTATGTCGAGGACTACCTCGGCTCTAACGCGGACAGCTACAACCACCCGAACGCAGCCATCGAACCGCGTATTCCGGGCATCTTCCAGTACTACTCGGTCGCGGAGGATGAACTGGCCAAGGGCTTTGCCGGTCAGTACGGCAGCGCGCAGGAAACCGCGGACGCCATCGCGGCTGCCTGGGAAAAGATCACCGACCAGATTGGACGCGACAGCCAGATCGCGCTCTACAAGGCGTCGCTGGGTCTCTGATTCCAAGTGCGGGGCTGATTGCCCCCGCGATCCGGGCCACTGCTGGCCCGGATTAACCACAACCGGCCACAACCGGCGGGTTTCAGCCAACCCAAATGGCTGCATGTTGAGTTTCAATACCGGGTTCGTCAGTATCCCGCTCTGGGGGCCTTCGAACGAAGTGAAACCCTGATGTACGACCTCATCCTGAAACCTGTGTCCGCCCTGCTTATCGTGCTGTGTGGGCTGTTTCTGTTCCACGTCTTTGGCCCCGAGATTGCAGAGTCGATCTGCCCCGTTTTCGGAGAAAACGAACCTGAGCGCTCGGCCCGCTGCACCGGGTTTTTCAACGTCCTTCACTAGTCTTCACGCGCCCCGGTTGTGAAAACAGTGGCCATAGCGCGTTCTGCTGGCTAACGTCGGGTTGGAAATTTGGGAGGAATATCAATGACATGTTATAATATAACAGGTGCACTCTGCGCCTTGGCGTTGAGCGCCGGTGCCGTTTGGGCCGAAGATTGCAAGCCGTCGAAATGGGGGCCTGAGGATCAGTTGGGCTCTGCCAATCTGGTGACGCCAGAACGCACACTGGCGGCAGCGTCGCTGATCAAGCAGGGCAAATCGGTCCCGCTGGGCATCGTGATCGATAGCTCGACGCCTGCCTTCCCGCCCCGTTCGCTGAGCCTGCAGGTGGTTCAGCCGGGTCAGGCGGGCGGCAACGAACTGACACAGTTCGGCTATCCGGCGATCTACAACGACGACGTTCTGCAGACCTGGGTTGGGATCGGCAGCCAGATCGACGGGCTGGGACATCTGGGCGAAGCCGGAATGTACTACAATTGCTTGTCCAATACCGAGATTTCACAGATCACGGGCCTGACCAAGCTGGGCGTGCACGACGTGCCGCCGCTGGTCGGACGCGCGGTGATCCTGGATATGGCGAAACACGCGGGCAAGGACTTCCTCGCCGCCGGGGAGCATTTCGGCGAAGCAGAGATCAAGGCTGCTGCCGAGGCGCAGGGCGTGACCATCGGTCAGGGCGACATCGTGCTGTTCCACACTGGCTGGACCGAGAACATGCTGGAAAGCGATCCGCAGGCGTGGGTGTCTGGGGAACCGGGGCTGAACCTGACCGGGTCGCGATACCTGGCGTCTTTGGACGTGATGGCGGTGGGCGCGGATACATGGGGTGTGGAACCCGTGCCGCCCGCACCGGGAGATGGAGCGTTTTATGGCCACGTCGTTTTGTTGCAGCAGCACGGTATCTATCTGCTGGAAACGATGAACACCGGTCCGGTGCTGCGGGATGGCGTGAACGAATTCATGTTCGTGCTGGGACAGGCCCGGATTCGCGGCACGGTCCAGATGATCATCAACCCGGTGGCGCTGTATTAATATCTTTCGGATCGCTTGAGCGATCCGATCGATGCGAGGGGCGCTGCCCCTCGCGCTCCCCGGAGTATTTTTGCAAAGATGAAGGAGGGGCAGGTTTTGCCCCTTCTGGCCTTTAGATCAGCCCGGCATGTGCCATGGCAGCGTCGATCTGGGACTTGGTGCTGTCCAGAAGTTCAGTCAGGGGCAGCCGGACCTCGGGGCTGCAGAGGCCAAGTTTGGACATGCCGTATTTCGCTCCTGCCAGACCTGGCTCCACAAAGATCGCTTCGTGCAGCGGCATCAGGCGGTCCTGATACTCCAGCGCCTTGGCATAGTCGCCTGCCAGCGTGGCCTGCTGGAATTCAGCGCAGAGCTTCGGTGCGACATTGGCCGTGACCGAGATACAACCCACACCGCCATGGGCATTGAACCCGAGAGCGGAGGCATCTTCGCCTGACAGCTGCACAAAATCCTTGCCACAGGTTTCGCGCTGTTTGCTGACGCGGGTGATGTCGGCGGTGGCGTCCTTGACCCCGATGATGCGGGGCAGTTTCGCCAGTTCACCCATCGTGTCCGGGGTCATGTCGATCACCGACCGCGGCGGGATGTTGTAGATGATGATCGGAATGTCGGCACAATTGTGCAGGGCGGTGAAATGCCCGATCAGGCCGCGTTGAGTCGGTTTATTGTAGTAGGGCGTTACCACCAGGGCGGCATCCGCGCCAATACGATGGGCAAATTCGACAAAGCGGATCGCCTCGACCGTGTTGTTCGACCCGGCCCCGGCGATGACCGGCACGCGTCCTGCGGCGGATTTCACCACGGTTTCCACAACGATTTCATGTTCTTCGTGGGTCAGCGTGGGGCTTTCCCCGGTTGTGCCTACCGGCACCAGACCGGTCGAACCTTCGGCGATGTGCCACTCGACCAGATGTTTGAGCGTGTCAAGGTCCAGCTTGCCGTTCTTGAACGGCGTCACAAGGGCTGGCATAGAACCTTTGAACATTGTCACGCTCCTTTTGTATCGTCCGCATGTATCCCCTGGTTTTTTGTGGAGCATGCAGAAATTTGAATTGAAATGCGGCCGGCAGGCGGCGCACGCCCTTGCCTCTAGCCCCGGTTGACCCAAGATTGCAAGTCATGACACGACTTCTGACCCTGTTGATCGCATTGATCCTGTTGGCTGTCCCGCCCGTCCACGCGGACAAGGCCGGGCGCATGGCCGAGGCCGTGCAGAAAATGCGGGGCAGCGCGTGGGACGATGCGGCGGCAATCGTGGCCGAGGATGGCGCGGTTGCACAGGACATCGTGGAATGGCACCGGCTGCGCGCGGGTCTGGGCAGCTACGACGAGGTTGCGGCGTTTTTGGAACGACGGCCGGACTGGCCGGGGCTGGAATGGCTGCGTCGCAAGAATGAACACGCGTTGGATCAGGCGACGCCGGATCAGGTGCTGGCGTTTTTCGGGGACGAGCAGCCGCAGACGGCGGAAGGGACATTGAGCTACGCCCGCGCCCTGATCGCCAAGGGTGAGGCGGGCGAGGCCGAGGCGAGCCTGGTTCTGGCATGGCGCACCATGCCCATGGGCAGCAAGGTGCAGGCCGAATTCCTGCGGCGGCACAAGGATCTGGTGAAACCCCATCACAACGCACGGCTGGACCGTCTGTTATGGGACAAGCATCGGCAAAGCACGGCGCGCACCCTGCCACTGGCGGATGATGGCCACCGCGCGTTGGCCGAGGCGCGGCTGGCTCTGCAAAGGCTGGATGGTGGCGTCGACACGTTGATCGGCAAGGTACCGGAAGAGCTGCAATCCGCGCCGGGATTGGCCCATGACCGGTTCGAGTGGCGCATCCGCAAGAACCGGCGCGAGGATGCGAAGCTGTTGTTGTTGGAGCGCAGCCAAAGCGCGGACCTGCTGGGCGAGCCGGACAAATGGGCGCGTCGTCGTCGCGATCTGGCGCGGCACGAAATGCGCAATGGCGACCCGGCCCGCGCGTACGAGATCGCATCGCGGCATTACCTGGTGGACGGGTCGGATTTCGCGGATCTGGAGTGGCTGTCAGGCTACCTGGCGCTGCGGTATCTGAACGATCCGGCCTCTGCCCTGTTCCATTTCCAGCGCTTTGATGGGGCCGTATTCACGCCGATTTCCAAGGGCCGCGCCGGGTATTGGATCGGTCGCGCGCATGAGGCATTGGGAGATGAGGAGAAGGCGCAGGCGGCTTACAAATACGGCGCGCAATACCAGACGTCCTTCTATGGGCTGTTGGCGGCGGAAGAGGCCGGACTGCCCTTTGATCCTGCACTCGCCACGCCGCCCCAACTGCCGCCATGGCGCGAAGCGGCGTTCCTGCAATCCTCGGTCTTTGAGGCGGGGTTGCTGCTGCTCGCCGCCGGGGACCTGAATTTGGCTGAACGGTTCCTGACCCATTTGGCCGAATCCCTGCCGTCCGAGCAGATCGCGCAACTGGGCCTGATGTCGATGGAAATGAACCATGCGCATCTGGCCGTGATGATTGGTAAGCGGGCCGCGCGGCAGGGAATTGTGGTGGTCGAACCCTATTATGCCCTGCACCCGGTGGGTGAGATGGAATTGCCCATGGCCCCGGAAATGAACCTGGCCATCGCCCGACGCGAAAGCGAGTTTGACCCGATTGTGGTCAGCGGCGCAGGGGCGCGCGGCCTGATGCAGGTCATGCCCGCCACAGCCCGCAATGTGGCCAGCGGTATGGGCATTCTGGCGCAGCATTCGACCGACCGGCTGCTGACCGAATGGCGCTACAACGCAAAGCTGGGCGCGAACTATCTGGCAGGGTTGGCCGCGACCTTTGACGGCAATGTCGTGATGATGTCGGCAGGTTACAACGCCGGGCCAGGTCGCCCGATCCGGTGGATGGACACCTATGGCGATCCGCGTGCAGGGGGCGTCGACATCGTGGACTGGATCGAACACATCCCGTTCAACGAAACCCGCAACTACGTCATGCGCGTGACCGAAAGCCTGCCAGTCTATCGCGCGCGTCTGGGACAACCCGCGTTGCCGATTCCGTTTACCGAGGAACTGACTGGCTCAACCCTGAGCGCGTTCGCGCCATAGCGTGAACAGCCCCGCCGCCACGATCAGCCCTGCGCCAATCACCACGTTCTGGCGCAGGCTTTCGCCAAAGATCAGCAGCCCGACCATCGAGGCAAAAACAAGCTGGAAATAGGCAAAGGGCTGCACGGCACTGGCCTCGGCGACCTCGTAACACTTGATCAGCAACCAGTGCCCACCTGCCCCGGTCAGGCACAGCAGCGCCATCCAGCCATAGTCGACCAAGCTCATCGGCTCCCAAAACCAGATGCCAATGGCGGTCATCAGGACCGCGCCCACTGTGCCAGTGTAGAAAAAGCTGGTGTTCACATCATCCTTGCGCGCCGCATAGCGCGTGGTCAGCGCGTAAAGCGCGAACATGAACGCGGACAACAGCGGGATGATCGCCACCGGATCGAACACACCCGATCCCGGTTGCAAAATGATCAGCACTCCGACAAAGCCCAGCCCGATTGCCATCCACCGCCGCCAGCCCACATGTTCGCCCAGCACCGGACCGGACAGGGCTGCAACCAGCAGGGGATAACACGCAAACACCGCGTGACTTTCCACCAACCCCAGAAGGGTGAAGCCATAAACGGCCACACAGATCTCGGCCGCCAGCAGCAGCCCGCGAAAAACCTGCAATCCGGGCTGTTCGGTCCGCGCGGCATTGCGCAGCCCCCCGGCCCGTCGACTGGCCAGCGCCACAACAAAGGCGGCAAAAAACCAATACCGCACCATGACCACAAGCCAGGTGTTGTATTCTCCCGCCAGATGTCGGGAAATCCCGTCCTGCGCCGAAAACACCATTGTGGTGGCAATCATCAGGGCCACACCCAGCGGCACGTTGTTGCGCTGCGTCATGTCAAACGCGCCCGCACCATGTGCCGCTTGCGCCCGTATCCCGGCACGCGTTCCACGTCGAACCCGGCCTCCTGC
>JBFOMB010000105.1:0-40338 GCA_040830545.1 Paracoccaceae bacterium
GTCGGCCAACTTCTCAGCCGACGCCATCGCCGACCTCTCCGTCAGCCCCGACAGCATGATCCAGGACCTGCACGGCACAAAAGCCTACCGCGCACATCTCGTCAAAGTGATGACACAACGCGCAGTAAACGCGGCCGGGTAGGGGCCGGTAATATTCACACACATGCACCCCCGTCGCACTGGCGGGGGTGTTTTCGTTAGAGCGTTACAACGTCGCCTTGCGGGTCGATGGCAGTGATGCGGTAGTTCGTCTGACGGGAGAACCAGGCAAGGTGGTCGGGGGGCAGGAAAACAGCCGCCGTAGACAGACCGTCGGCCAGCGTTGCGCTGTCTGCCTCGACCGTCACAGTGGACCAGAGAGGCGCACGGCCTTGAGGGTCCATCAGGTGTGATGCGTGACCAAGCCGCGTTGCGTTTGGGCTGGAGGTGGCCAGCGCGCGGTTTTTCAGCGTTCGATAACCGACCAATCCGGCATCGGGGTCCTCGATCCCAATCCGGAACGGACCGCCGAGGGCGGAGAATTCGCCAATGTGGACCAAGGTGTTGGCGGTGAAGCCGAGCCCCTTGAGGTCAGCAGTGATGAGGTCGGTGGCGAAGCCCTGGGCGATGCCGTTGAAGGTCAGGGATTGACCGGGGGCCAATGTGACCCCGGCGGTATGATGCTGTACGCGGGACCAGCCGATATGTTCGCGCGCCTGTCCCATAGGGAGATCAGATGCCAAGGCCTGCCAAAGCACCTGAACCGTGGGATCGAAGGTGCCATCAGTCAGGGTGTGTATCTGCTCGCAATGGGACAGAAGCTCCAGAAACAGGGCGTCCGGCTGCATCAATTGCCCTTCTGCGTTCAAGCGGGTCAGGGCGGATTGGGGATCATAGAGGCTAAACAGACGCTCGATCTGCTGTAAACGCGCCGGGATGGCATCAAATGCGCGGGCCACCTGCGCGCGGGGACCGTGTAAGGTAACCGAGGCCTCGGCCCCCAGCGCGTAACCGCGCCATGTCTCGGCCCGGGCCCCGGCAGGCAGGGCGGCGAAAGCGGCAGAGATGGCGAGGAAACGGCGGCGGTTCATTCGGCAGCGGCCTTCTGAGGCACACGTTTCCCTGCCCGCGCCGCGAGGATCAGTGGGACACATTGAGCGGTGTCGTCGTGGATGGTCACGCAGTCGAGGCATTGGAAGCACTCGGAATAGGCGATCTTGCCCGATTTCTCGATCGCGCCATAGCGGCATTTGACCTTACACAGCTGGCAAGGGCTGCCGCAATCAGGGCGACGGTCGATCCAGTCGCGTCCGCGCAACAGACCGCCAATGGCGAGGAACGCGCCCAGTGGGCAGACATAGCGGCAGAAGCCCTTGAACAGGGTCATGGACACCAACAGCAGGCCGACAGCGTAAGCGACATAGTACCATTCGCGGACAAAGAAGGTGGTGATCGCGGTTTTGAACGGTTCGATCTCTGCCGCCTTGTCGGTGAAATCTGGGGCAAGGAAGACAACGCCAACCAGCGCGGCAAGTACAACGTATTTCAGCCCCTTCAATCGGCGGTCCAACGCGTCCGGGACAGTGATCTGTGGGATATGTAACAGGCGGCCCAAATGGCTCGCAAATTCCTGTAATGCGCCAAAGGGGCAGAGCCAGCCGCAAAACAAGCCACGGCCCCAGGCGACCAATCCAATCACTGCCACGGCCCAGATCAGCAAGGAGAAGCTGTCATAGATCAGGAATGCAAATGACCCGCCTTCCAGTGCTGCGCGCAAGGTGGCCAGAGGCGTGACGATTGACAATTGGCCCTGACCCCACCAGCCGACAAAAACGGTCATGATCGCCAACAGGCACAGGCGGACCGGGGTAAAGGCGGTCAGCCCGGCCAGCCAGGATTGGCGGAAGAACAGCACGCCCAGCAGCAGTGTCAACGCCACACCTGCCACGATCAGATCGGTGGAACGGGCGCGCAGGGCCTCCAGCCACGGCGGGTTGGGCACATGCACATCGGGCCGTTTGAAAAAGCGCGGTGCGGCGGTGATCGGGATGTCGATGGTGACCGAGCCGATTTCGGGCTGGAACATCCCGTGTTCGCGCACCGCTGAAACGTGCATAGTCCAGTCACTGGCCGGGTCAAAACCCAGCCGTCGGTCTGTACGCAGGATCAGTCCCGTGCCGAAATCAACTGCATCGTGCAGGTCCAGCGGTAAGTCGTCGGAAAGTTCGATGATCAGGTCTGCGTCGCGCAAGGCCACCGGAAACCCGCCCTGTTCCGCGCTCAGCCAATCGGGTGAGGTGTTGCGCACAAAGTCTTCGGACACCAGCCCATGGCGTCCGGTTTCGATCACAAGGATCGGTTCGTCATCCTGAGAGATGCTCAGGAAGTCTTGCAGGCTGTCAAACCCATCCTCGGACAGAACCGCGCGCGCGACCGAAGGCGGGCCAAGGTCGACAATCCACAGATTCAGATAGGTTTCATCCGGGGCATCCTGCGCCTCGGGGTCGTCATCCTCCCACGTGGTGCCCTCAAACAGCGCCTGCACCTCGCCATTGGTGACGGTTTTGCGCAGGGCGAGGCCCTGTTCGACCAGATCGTCCCAGCTCAAATCTTCTACATGGTTCGGATCTGGGAAGGCTGGTGGACCGGTGGCGATGCCGCCCAGCTTTTCTCGCGCGACCTGCACAGCGGCGGCCAGGATGCTTTCATGCGCGATCCGCACGCTGGCTGTGCCCTTGGTCACGCCATCCAGATAAACCAGCGCGGACCCCTCGGATCCGTCGCCATAAGGCGAGCCAACCACGATGCTGTCAGAGATCGAGTTGCCGCGATACTGTTTGAAGAAATCAAAAAACAGCTTCTCCGGCAGACCCGACACAAAGATCGGTTCGTTGTGGGACAGCAACTGCACGTCCAGAAACCGGCCATTCAGGTCCAGCACCACCAGCATGTTGATCGATGCGCCGGAAAAGCCGGGCAGGGGGGCAAGAGGTTCGGTTTCAAAGACGTAACCGGCCTCGGCCCCGCCCGAGTTCAGCAGTTGATAGACACCGTTGTCGTTGATCCGTTCGCCCAGAGACATGGGGGGCACGATATAGGGTTCCAGCGCCTCGCGCGGTAATGGTTCAGCCATGAGCGTCCGCATAAGGCCAGACACCAGCACCATCCACAGGATCAGCCAGACGCGTAGAAACATGAAATGCAGAGTGCTATCAGACGGGCGTGAGCGGAATTCGACTTTGGTCGGAGGGTGTGCCGAGGGGCAGTGAGTGCTTCACGTTTCCGGCGGTCCAGCTTAGGCTGGGAGTGCAGTCAGCGGCCCGAGAAAACGGGAGCAACCATGCCTTCGGTGATTTCGGGCCGCCGTTTGATGAGCAACCTGCACCCAGTCACTGGCCAGCGTTGCATTAGGTCACATGTCGCTGGCGAATTTTTTTGTTGGCGCAGTGATCGGTTAGACGATTTGGAGAGGGTGAACACATGATGCAAGCCTTGCGTATGTTGAGTGCAATCCTGTTGACGGTGATGTCTTTTGCAGACAGCAGCCCGGCTGCCGCAAACCCGGCATTTGGCTATATGCTGGAGACAGACGTCATCTATGGGCAGGGCGTCATTGCCCCAGACGGGGTAGCGGAGATACGCGACCTGCGGCTGGACGTTTACCGGCCCAATGATCCGGTGGACGCTTCAAATCGCCCGGCGGTCATCCTGATCCATGGTGGTGCATATTATCGCGGCGGGAGGCGGCAATCGCCGTTCAGGGGCGACGGGGCGGTGCACAGCCGTCAGGAGGATTATGCAAGGATGTTTGCGCCGTTGGGGTACGTCGCTTTTGTCATCGAATATCGCCTGGCACCAGAACAACCCGTTCCGGAAATCCAGCTGGATCATCCAAATCTGCAAGACGTCGCGCTCATGGCACCGGACTCGGGCATTGAGCGCACCCATTACGTACGCGAAGCGATGGGGCTGCTTGTCCTTTCCGATGAAGAGGCCCGCCAAATCAGTATCGCGGCCCTATTGGCGGCGGCAGAGGACGCGAAGAAAGCGGTGGACTTTGTACAAGCGAACGCGGACCGATTTGGGGTTGATCCAGAGCGCATCGCCATGGGTGGACATTCCGCAGGTGGTGGTGCCGCGATCAACGCGGCCTTTGGGCTAGGAACGGACGTAAAGGCGATTTTCCCGTTGTCACCCGCGGTTGCGGGGTTCGATTTGACGAAACTTCTTGGCCGACCGGGGTTACCGGCGACCCTGGTGATGCAATCGCAAAATGACCTGCCTATCTCCTCGGACACCATCCCGCCGATGATCGCTGCAATGCGGCAGGCTGGGCATCCATACGAGTTCGCCTGGGTTCCGGGGTTCGGTCATTTCTACCCGACCGGTGCGGTTTCCTTGGGGGACGATGCGTCCCGGATGTCCGTTGGCGAGCGGGTGATCCGTTTTCTGGACGAGAACCTGTAACGTCCGCGGATCAGGGTTTTTGATACGAAACCACCTTTGCATTCCACGCGTCGTTCCCGGCCACGGTGTCCTTGTCCGGTTCCGGTAGTTCCCCGATGCCATCAGTAAACGAACAGGCATAGCGGTGGTTGATCTGCAGCGTGGGTGGTGCCATTTCGGGATTGTCCAGTGATCCCGTTGCGATTTCGACCTGATCGTTGTCGAAGTTTTCCAGGCTCAGCGGTGTACCGCAATCGGCGCAAAATCCGCGTTGACTGATGTTTGAACTGGTAAACAAGCGTCGTTTGCCGTGAGTCCACTCCAGCCCGTGCACAACGACAAGTGCGGCGTAGAACGAACCGAACGCCTTTTGACACATCCGGCAATGGCAGACCGAAGATCGCCCAATCGACGCCACCCGGTAGCGCACCGCCCCGCATTGGCAGCCTCCGGTTATGCCGTCTGTTTCATCCATGCTGTATGGATGGCATCAACTGACGCTGATCGTCCAGTGGCGACGAACTTAGCTCTTCATCAGCTTTTTTTGGATCATTTCGGCCTGCGTCAGATACTTGAACATCTGCACTTCCAGTTTGGCCGCCTTGTCCAGTTCATCCAAAATCTTCTTATGATCGTCTGGCGGTACGGCGATGTCTTTGCCCTTCTTCACCTTCTGCGCCAGGTCCTTGACCGTTTTGATGTTATCAACATGGGGTTTCATCACCCTGTTGATGCCTTCGACCTTCCTGAGATGGGCCATGATCTTGACCACCATCTCTTCTGCTTTGCCGTTCATGTTGTCGAGTTCGGAGTGCATTTTCCGACGTTCGGCCAGGCTCGGCATAACATACCCTCCCGTTCACGGATTCACATGCTCTACATGAGCTATCTGGATACTCGGAAACTTACAGCGTCATCCCGCGCGGGGACGATGTGGAGAAAGGCTAACACTCAGGCGGCGTGTAAACCAAGAGTTTTGGGAAACCGGGTGCTGCCCGCCATGGTGTTTAAGGAGATGGGCTGGCGGGTGAAGCACCGGTTTTTGCCTTGACCCCAACAGACCCTTGATTTACCTACCGGCTGGCTGAGCGGGCGTTGTGTAGTGGTAAGACCTTAGCCTTCCAAGCTAATGACGCGGGTTCGATTCCCGCCGCCCGCTCCAGACTTCCAACCTTTCGTTGACAATGTTCCATTCGGGCAGGCTTTGGCACCCGGACAGATTGACGCCGTGACTTAATCGCGGTGCTTGTATGCTTGACCCCGCACTGCCACATCTGGAACAAGCGGCCCCACCATATAGGGGGCCATCCCCAAGGTCAGAAGAGAGACACACGGACCATGGCTCAGCCAAATCCCGACAATTTCGGGTCTGAGGAACGCGCTAAATCCAAACGCGTCGGCGCACTGCGATCCCTTTGGCCTTTCATGCGCCCGCATCGGTGGCTGATCCTCGCTGCACTGGCTGCGTTGACCTTCACGGCGGGCATATCGCTGACCTTGCCGCTGGCTGTGCGTCGGGTGGTGGACAATTTCCGCTCGGGTGATGTTGAACTGTTGGACCAGTATTTTGTTGCGGCTTTGGGCATTGCGCTGCTGCTCGCCATCGGGACGGGTGTCCGGTATGCGCTGGTCACGCGGCTGGGCGAACGGGTCGTGGCCGACATCCGCAAGGCGGTGTTTGACCGCGTCATCGGGATGAGCCCCGCGTTTTATGAGAATATCATGACCGGCGAGGTGTTGAGTAGGATCACGACCGACACGACGCTAATCCAGTCGGTGCTGGGATCTTCCGCCTCTATTGCGCTGCGCAACTTGCTGATTTTCCTCGGCGGTTTGGTGCTGATGCTGCTGACTTCGGCCAAGCTGACCGGGCTGGTTCTGTTGATCGTGCCGGCAGTCGTGGTGCCGATCCTGACGCTGGGCCGTCGTTTGCGCAAGATCAGCAAGGAAAATCAGGATTGGATCGCGGCGTCCTCGGGCAACGCGGGTGAGGCGCTGGGGGCCGTTCAGACCGTACAGGCGTATACTCAGGAAACCACAAGCCGCGCGAGGTTCTCTGAAATCACCGAAATGTCGTACGACGTTGCCCTGCGGCGCATTGCGACGCGGGCGTGGATGACGGTGATCGTGATCTTCCTGGTGTTTTCCGGCGTGGTGGGCGTGCTTTGGATGGGCGCGAACGACGTGCGCGCCGGTGAGATCTCGCAAGGCACGTTGGTGCAGTTCGTGATTTACGCCGTCATGGTGGCCGGTTCGGTCGCTGCATTGTCCGAGATCATTGGTGAGTTGCAACGCGCGGCTGGGGCAACTGAGCGGCTGATCGAGCTGTTGCAGGTGGAAGACACGGTTCAGGACCCGGTTAATGCAACCGCTACACTGACTGACGTGACCGGGCACATCGTGTTCGAAAACGTGTCTTTTCGCTATCCGTCGCGGCCCGACACGTCCGCACTCGATAATGTCAGCCTGACCATCGCGCCGGGCGAAACCGTGGCCTTTGTCGGGCCATCCGGCGCGGGCAAGACCACCGTGATCCAGATGATCCAACGGTTCTACGACCCCTCTGCCGGGCGCATCCTGCTGGACGGGATCGCGTTGCAGGACATGCGGCGCGAAGATTTCCGGTCGCATATCGCGCTGGTTCCGCAAGAGGCGGTGATTTTTGCCACGTCGGCCCGTGACAACATTCGCTTTGGTCGCCCCGGTGCCACCGACGCTGAGGTTGAAGAAGCAGCAAAAGCCGCTGCGGCGCATGAGTTCATTTCCGCACTGCCAGATGGTTATGACAGCTATTTGGGTGAACGCGGCGTGATGTTGTCAGGTGGGCAAAAACAGCGGATCGCCATCGCCCGCGCTATTCTGCGCGACGCGCCCGTGCTGCTGCTGGACGAGGCGACCAGTGCGCTGGACGCCGAAAGTGAACGCGCGGTGCAGGGTGCGGTTGATGCGTTGTCGCAGAATCGTACGACGCTGATTGTGGCGCACCGACTGGCGACGGTGAAAAAGGCCGATCGTATCGTGGTCATGGATCAGGGCCGGATCGTTGCCATCGGCACCCATGACGAATTGGTCGGTCAGGATGGGCTGTATGCCCGGCTGGCGCGGTTGCAATTTACCGACGGTCTCGCGGCCGAGTAACCGCCAATGAAACGCCCCTGCGCGCAAGTGACCACTGGTCATATGCGCGGCGGCTTGCCAAGGGCTGTAATTCCTCCCAAATAGTGACAAAGTCAGAATAGTCCGGAACCGGACACAGGGAGGAAATAATATGTCGTCGACACCTATCGCGACCATGGAAGATCGCAACCGCATCGAAGCAGAAATGGCATGGGAAGACCGCGACCTGCCAAAAACGCTGTACGAGGTGTTGACCAAAACGGCGACCGAAAACCAGAGCAGGGATGCCATCAGTTTCCAGCTGTTGGGTGGGCCGGATGACAAGAAAGAAACGCTGAACTGGGGCACGATTCGGGAAAAGACGATTCAGGCCGCAAACTTGTTCCGCTCGCTAGGTGTCGGTGAAAAGGACGTTGTGGCATTCGTCCTGCCGAACTGCAACGAAACGGTCATGACTCTGTGGGGTGCGGCGATTGCCGGGATCGTGAACCCGATCAACCCGCTGCTGGAACCGGAACAGATTGCCGCTATCCTGCGCGAAACCGGGGCCAAGGTGGTGGTTACGCTGAAACCCTTCCCCAAGACGGATGTGGCACAAAAGGTGGCCGAGGCTGTGCGCCATGCTCCGGGGGTCAATACGGTGTTGGAAATCGACCTGAACCGCTACTTGACCCCGCCGAAGTCCTGGATCGTGCCGCTGATCCGGCCCAAGTTCGAAAATCAGGAGCATAAGGCCCACGCGGACTACAAGAGTTTCAACGCCGAACTGGCGAAACAGCCCAAAACGCTCAGCTTCGCGGATGCGACCGAGGACCGGGTCGCCTTCTATTTTCACACCGGTGGTACGACCGGCATGCCAAAGGTGGCGCAGCACAAATATTCCGGCATGATCTACAACGGCTGGTGCACGTCGCTGCTGATGACCAATGAAGATGTGATCATGGCACCGTTGCCGCTGTTCCACGTGATGGCGGCGCAGGTGTTGCTGAACGCGGCCCTGTTTGGCGGGGCGCATATCGTGTTCCCCACCCCTGCAGGGTATCGCGGTGAAGGGGTGATCGAAAATTTCTGGAAGCTGAACGCACGCTACAAGACAACGTTCATTGCAACGGTACCGACGGCGATTGCCGCCACCATGCAAGTGCCGGTGGACGCGGACATCAGTTCGATCAAGAAGGCGTTTTCCGGGTCGGCGCCGCTGCCGCTGGAACTGTTTCGCCGATTCGAGGAAGCAACCGGTGTCACCATCATCGAAGGTTATGGCCTGACCGAAGCGACCTGTCTGGTGTCAGGGAACCCGGTGGATGGGGAAAAGAAGGTTGGCTCTATCGGGATTTCCTATCCCTATACAGATGTGAAGATCATCAAGGGCACACCGGATGGGCCGATGGAGTGCGGTGTTGATGAAATCGGTGAGATCTGCATTTCGAACCCGGGGGTTTATGCGGGCAATACATACACCGAAGCAGACAAGAACAAGGACCTTTATTACGATGACAAATACCTGCGTACGGGCGACCTGGGACGGATCGACAGCGACGGGTATTTGTGGATCACGGGTCGTCAGAAGGACCTGATCATTCGCGGCGGTCACAACATCGACCCGGCAGAAATAGAAGAGGCACTGCTGAGCCATGAGGCCGTGGCCTTTGCCGGGGCCATCGGACAGCCGGACGCACATGCGGGCGAACTGCCCTGTGCCTATGTGGAGTTGGTCGACGGTGGGCAGGTGACGCCCGAAGAACTGGTCAAACATTGCGAGGTGCATGTGCACGAGCGTGCGGCGCGTCCCAAACACGTGACGATCATGCCGGAACTGCCAAAGACGGCGGTGGGCAAGATTTTCAAACCGGACCTACGCAAGGATGCGATCACGCGCATCTACAACGAAGCGTTGGGAGAGGCTGGGGTCGCTGCGCGTGTCACGGCGGTGACGGATGACAAGAAGCGCGGGCTGGTGGCACAGGTGGCGGCAAATGGGGCCAGCGAGGATGACATCAACGGCGTGCTGAATGGATTCACCCGACCTTGGGAGCCTGCGGCATGACCGGGACGCCGGACTATGACTCGCTGATTGATGCCGAGACCTGGGCGTTCATCCGGGATACGGCGAAGTACTACCCCGAAGACGCTGTTGAGCTGAGCATCGAGGATCAGCGGCGGGTCTATGACGAGATGTGCCGCGCCTTCCATCAGGGGTATCCTGATGGGG
The DNA here is from genome assembly GCA_040830545.1 of Paracoccaceae bacterium. Lineage (GTDB taxonomy): Bacteria > Pseudomonadota > Alphaproteobacteria > Rhodobacterales > Rhodobacteraceae > HXMU1420-2. The sequence goes on from JBFOMB010000105.1 coordinate 9,755, forward strand.
TGAAGGTGGAGGATCTGGACGCAAATGGTGTGCCGGTTCGGGTTTACTCTGCCGGGCAGCCTACGGTGAATGTGGTCTACTATCACGGCGGCGGGTTTGTGGTTGGTGGGCTGGAAAGCCACGATGATGTGTGCGCCGAACTCCACGCGAACACAGGTTACCGGGTGATTGCGGTGGATTACCGTCTGGCCCCCGAGCACAAGCATCCGGCGGCGTTCGAGGACAGTTGGACCGCGACGGAATGGGTCGCGGCACGGTATGAAGGTGATCTGGTCCTGTGCGGGGACAGCGCAGGGGGCATGCTGGCGGCTGGTGTCGCCCATCACGCGCGCGGGCGGCTGGACCGGGTGGTCGGGCAGGTGCTGATCTATCCGGGTGTTGGGGGCGATCTGGACGCCGGGTCGTTTGTTACCCATGCCAATGCGCCGATGCTGACCCGGGATGACATCCTGTTTTATGAAAAGGTGCGTTGTGACGGCCCGCCGCCGTCAGGTGACTATACCTATCGCCCGTTGGAGGACCCGGATTTTGCGGGTCTACCGCCGACGGTCGTGTATACAGCGGAGTGTGATCCGATTGCCGATGGTGGACGCGAATATGTCGAGCGTGTGCGTGAGGCAGACGGCAGGGCGGAATGGGTTTTGGAACACGGTCTGGTTCATGGGTATCTGCGCGGACGCACGACGGTAACCCGCGCGCGCGACAGTTTCGAACGCATTGTGCTGGCCGTCGAAGCGCTGGGACAGGGGCTGTGGCCATACGGGTGAGATGATTGTGCGCGCTGGCGCGCACGCAGGTTGTCTCGTCGAAAACCGTCCCGGTTTTCTCCTCGGAGTTCGGCAGCAAGCTGCCGAACGGTTGAGTATTTTTGGAACAATGAAGAGAGAAGGGGTGCGGGGCACGGGTTCAGTGCTTATGTTGGAACTATGAGAGCGACCGCAATGTGCCTGTTGGCCAGCCTGGCTGTGACGCCTCCTGTGTTCGCGCAGGATGAGGGGTCAGAGTTGATGCGCAAAGGGTTGGAGCTGTTTTTCGAGGGGCTTCAAGATGAATTGTCCCCGGCCTTGCGCGAATTTTCGGACCTCGCGGTCGAAGCTGGCCCGGCGTTGCGCGAGTTCCTGCAAGAGATGGGGCCGGCCTTTGGTGAAGTCTTGGCGGAAATCAAGGATTGGTCAGCCTATCACCCGCCGGAGATTTTGCCGAACGGGGACATTATCATTCGGCGCAAAACACCTGTCGCGCCTGAGCCCGAAGCGATTGAACCGGATACGGATGGTCAGATTGAGCTTTAGCGCTTGCGCGGCAAGATCACCTTGAGTTCTGCATCAAGTGATGAGGCCAGGGAATTCAGCCGCGCCTCTGCCACTTCTCCGAAAAGCGGCACGCTGGCAGAGGTCAGGCGCAATTGCAGTAGGCGACGTCGTGGTGCCCAGGACAGTTCACCCGGTTGCGCGTTTTCCTGGGTCCACATCATCGCGCCAAAGCGCATCGCCTTGCCCAGGATTTCTGCCTGACGCTGGTCGTCCGGGTGCAAGAGGTCGATCATCTGGTCAAAACTGGTGCCGTCCCGTTTGTTCCGGTAGCGGTGCATTAGGGCGAGCCCCAGATAGACTCGTTCCTGATGAGTTAGACCGCCCAGATTGGCGCGGGTGGCGTTGTCAAAACACACTTCGGCCCGGTAGTCGGGATGGGCGCGCCAGCTAACATCGTGCAGCAGGCAGGCGGCCTTGATGATCCGCCGGCGTTCCGGCGGGCAACGTGCGAACAGGGGGCGCACGAAAGTGTAGAGTTGTGCGCCAAAACCCGGCTGGCGGGCATCCTTGTCCTCGGCAAAGAAGCAGGCTTCGATCAGGGGATCGCGTTCGCGCAAGGGCTGGGGCATTTGTTCGTAGAGCAGCCCTTCACGGATGCCATAGCTGGACACCGCAATGTCGTGCGGGCGGAAGGTGCGGACCAGCCGTTTCAGCACCTCGATTGCGTAAGGCACCAATGCCATGCGAGTCATGCTGACACCGCTCATGGATTTCAGTTCTTCAAGGCTGTGCGAGGCGATGAACTTGGCCGTTTCGCTGACCGATTTGGAGGTCATGCGGTATTCGTGCAGCACGCGCAGCGGGTAGCCACGCCGGACCATGTCGAGCTTAGCAATCGCGCGCCAGCTACCTCCGACAAGGAACAGGCGGTTTCGCTGAGGGCCCAGTGCTTCGCGCATGTCAGCGATGGTGGATTTGATATGGGCGTGGCGGCCCTTTTTGCCCCCTTTCACGTCGCGCAGTTTCAGAGGACCCAGCGGGCTGGTTACACGTTTGCCCACCTTACCATCCGATATTTCGGCCAGTTCCATAGACGCGCCGCCAATGTCGCAGACCAGCCCGTAAGAACCGGGCCATCCCAGCAGGACGCCCTGCGCGGACAGCCGCGCCTCTTCATCGCCGCTGATGACGTGAAGCGTCATGCCGGTCTGATCCAGCACTTCGGCACAGAAGGACGGTCCATCCTTGGCGTCGCGCACAGCAGCTGTGGCAACGGCGGAGAGCGGGGGCAGGTCCATGCCTTCGGCAATGGCCTGGAACCGGCGGATGGCGCTGAGCGCGCGCACGCGGCCTTCGGGGTTCAGCCGTCCTGTATCAGCAAGGCCCGCGCCAAGGCCGCACATGATCTTTTCGTTGTAGAAATAGGCGGGGGACCGGGCGGCCCCGTCAAACACGACCAGGCGAACCGAGTTGGACCCGACATCCACCACGCCTACCCGGGACAGGGCCCGTGACGACGGATTCGCGAACAGCGGCGGTAAGAACAGGTCGGCATCCTGTTGCTCTGCGGTCTTTTGCAGCGTCATGGCGTCCATCCCCGAACGTTTGCAGAAAGGATGCGGAATTGTACCCTTTGGGTCAATTGTAGGACCTCTCCCATGCCGGTGCAGTGGCGGATTTGTCGCGAGGGCGGGTCATGGCTGATCCATCATACGGGCCAGTTCCTGCGCGGCCAGAGGGCGCGACAGGCTGCGGGATTCGCGCAATGCGGCCAGATCCAGTGCGGTGACAATCCGGGCGGCCATTTCAAAGGACCGATCCATATGGGCGATCAGGTAGGGGATCACGTCGCGGCGGGGCACGATCTGGCGGTCCGCGAACAATTTGGCCAGAACGGCGGTCAGCAGCGCGTCATCTGGTGGGCTGAGCGCAACGGCCTGAGTGCCTGCCATTCGGCTTTGCAGGTCGGGCAGGGGCAGGTCCCATTGGCCAGGCTCGGCGCGGCCGGTCAGCAATAGCGGCTGGCGTTCGGCCTGGGTCATGTTGTGCAGGTGAAAGAGCGCAGTTTGCGCTGCGTCATTGCTGCGGATGTCCGGCACGTCCTCGATGGCCAGCGGGGTCTGGATCAAGGCAGGCAGGTCCGCGTTCGGGAGATCTGCCGCTGCCACGACTTTCCCATCCATGGCGGTGGCCCAGACATGGGCCAGATGGGTTTTGCCGGACCCTTGGGGACCGTAGAGGACCAGTTTCGGGGCAATCCACGTTTGCGGTGTATCAATCAGCGTCACGGCCAGCGCATTGGCAGGCGAGACAAAGAAATCCTCGCGCCCAAGTGCCCGGCGCACTGGCAAGTCAAAGCTCAGCTGTTCGGCCATGTCAGGACTCGTCCTGCTCCTCTGCCTGTGCTCTGGCGGTCAGGCCCAGATACAGCACGCCAGTCTTGTACTGTTCGGTTACGTAGCGGGCGATGACCCCCAGGGCGGCGGCAGTCGGCACCGCGACCAGCATACCAACGAAACCGAACAATGCGCCAAAGACGGATAAGGCCAGCAGCAGCCAAACAGGGTGCAGGCCAACCGAATTGCCGACCAGTTTGGGCGTCAGGAAATTGCCCTCGGCCACCTGACCGACCCAGAAGATCAGTCCGACAATGGCGATGCTGCCCCATTCGCCCCAAAACTGGAACAGCGCCAGCCCGATGGCCAGAACGCCGCCGATCAGCGCGCCCAGATACGGGATGAAGGTCACAAGGCCTGCGATGAATCCGACGGCAAGGCCGAAATTCAGGCCGACCAACATCAGGGAAACGGCATAGTAAGTGCCAAGGATCAGACAGACCGTGCCCATGCCGCGCACGAACCCGGCCAGCACCGTGTCAATCTCACTCGCCAGACGGCGGATCACTGGGGCATGGTCGCGTGGCAGCAATTCGTCCAGACCGGCAATCATGCGATCCCAATCCAGCAGCAGATAGACTGCGACAACCGGGGCGATGATGATGAAGACAAAGACGTTGATCACCGACAGAGCCGAATGGAACAGCGAGTTCAGCAATTCACCGCTTCTGCCTTGCAATGCCTCGCCCACACGGATCAGGGCCTGACGGATGGTCGAGTCCTCGTTCAGGATCGTGGGGAATCGTTCGATCAGAAACGCCTGCAGGTCGCGGGCCAGTTGCGGCAGGATTTCAACCAGATCGACCAACTGCGTGATCAGCGTGGGGATGATGACCAACAGGCTGAGTACGAGGCCGAGAATGCCGAGCACGGCGATGATGCCGGTTGCGGCCGCACGTGACAGACCTGCGCGTTCCAACCGGTCCGCGACCGGGTCCAGGAAATAGGCAATCGCGCCACCCACGACAAAGGGCAGCAGAACATCGCCCAGAAACCACAAGGTCAACAGGAATACCGCAGCGGCGACACCCCAGATTTTTGCCTGATCACGTACGGGAAGGGCCATGGTCACTCATCCGGTTTTGTCCTGTGACATTGCCCAAGCTGCCCGGCGTTGCAAGGGAAATGCCGGGGTGCCGCGTGGGAATACGCGGATTTTTTCCCCGTGGGTCCAGTCTTGTTTGATGGTCGCGCGATGGCGTTGCGCGTGGTAGACTGAGTCAAAATGAACGAGCCAGACCGAATATATGACACGGGCTCTGACGCCCCGATTGACACTGGGCCATCGCCTGACCGGATGATGTCCAATCTGGTTCGAATTGCCGAGGCGCGTTATGTCGAAGAGGTCTGGGTCCGCCTGACCGAGATGCTGCGCGAGTTTGGGTTCACCCGCATAAACTATGGTCTCACCTGTACACGCGCAGGGCGCAGCATTGGCGATCCGCGTGATGTGCTGTTCCTCAGCACACATGCGCTGGACCGGGTACGGGCGCATCACGAATCCGGGCTGTATCTGAAAACGCCGGAATATCGCTGGGTGTTGGAAAACGTGGGCGCTGTGTCGTGGGGCTGGACCGCGCAGGAACGCGCGGCGGGTCGGTTGACTGATGAAGAATGCGCCGCAATGGATGCGATTGCAGCCGAGCGACGCTGTGCGGGCTATTCCATCAGCTTTGCAGAAGGCAACCAGCGTTCCAAGGCGGCCATGGGGCTGGCGGGGGGACGGCAGGTCAGTCAGGACGACTTGGATGCGCACTGGGCAGTGATTGGCGACGCCGTACTTGCGCTGTGCAACATGGCCCATCTGCGGATATGCGCGCTGCCTCTGCCAGTGCCCGGAGGGACGCTGACGGACCGGCAGCGCGAGTTGTTGGAATGGACGGCGGATGGAAAGACGATACAGGATATCTCTGTTCTGACCGGCCTGTCGGTCAGTGCCATCGAAAAACACCTGCGCCGCGCGCGGGATTTTCTGGGGGTCGAGACTACGGCACAGGCGGTGGCCAAGGCGGCGTTGCTGAACCAGATGTTTATCGGGACAGAGGCCGAATTGGGACTGCGCCAAGCGTAAGCCACTGGCGTAGCCCCGGACCTGATCCGGGGCCTCGGATCACGGCGGCAGAGGTCCCGGTGCGGGGGCCGGGACTGCGTTGCGTCAGACTTGCGCTCTCAGCCATCTGACGAAACGTTCCGACAACCCGGTTTCTCTGTGGCCGCGTTGGATCAGGTAGTAGCCCAGCGTTTCAGCAGGCGCGCCGTCCAGTGGAACCAGTCGGCCAGCGGCCACATCATCTGCGACCATGAAATCCGGACACAGTACCATGCCCATACCTGCAACGGCCGCCCGCAGCGCCGCGTCGTCCACATCGAAGCTGGCTGCGTACTGCAACATGATGCCTTCCTGTCCGGTGGACCTCAGCCACAGGTCCCAATCCCAGTTTCCTGTTGCGGATTGCAGGGCCGGAATCGTCCGCCAACTCGGTCGCACGGCGCTGGGTGACAGGTGCGGGCGGCAACGGTCCTTCAGCAGGATGTCAGCCCCGTCGGGCAGGTCATCCCGCCGTACGTATGCAATTGCAATGTCCGCTGCGGTGCGATCCGGCAGCCCTGTGCCATTCACCGTTTCCAGCCTGATGCGCGCATGTGGATTGCGCGCCCGGAAGGATTCGAGCCGGGGTATCAGCCATCGGGTCGCAAGCGTCATGGAGACCGACACGGTTAATTCATGTGCATCCCGCGCAACATTCTCCAAAGCGCCATGCAGGATCGCCAATCCAGCAGCCGCCTCTTCCGCAAGCGCTGCACCTGCCGGTGTCAGTTCAATTCCGTTGTTGCGCCGTTGGAACAGCGGCGTGCCTAGAGCGCGTTCCAATTGGCGCACCTGATGACTAACTGCGCCGGGAGTGACGCTTAATTCACTCGCCGCCAGTTTCAAGCTACCTAACCGCGCCGCTGCGAGAAACACGCGCAGGGCGTTGAGGGAAGGCGGATGCTGCATCAAATTTATTCACTCAAGGCTAGAAAAACAAATTTGTTTTCAGCGCATTTTCATGGTCACTGAGGGAAATTTCAACACCAAAGGCTGTTCCATGACCGCATCAGACAACCGCGCCGCCGTGCTATGGGTGTTGCTGAGTACCGCAATCTTTTCGCTGATCTTCGCCTCGGCCAAGTTCGCGGATGGCGCGGTCAGCACGTCGCAAATCCTGTTGCTGCGGTATCTGTCGGGCTTTGCCACGGTCGCCGTGGTCGCGCATTTGCGCGGCGGTCTGAGGCAGCACCGGAGCTTTCGTCCCGTGCAACATGGGTTGCGCGCGTTCTTCGGTGTGTCGGCAGGATGGGCGATCACATGGGCTTCTGCGAGAATGCCGATTGCTGACGCAACAGCTCTGGGCATGCTCTACGGCGTCTTGGCGGTGCTGCTGGGGATTGTCGTTCTGGGCGAACGCGTGATGCGCGCTCATTGGGTTGCGATCCTGCTGTCGTTGGCCGGGGCGGGCGTGTTGCTGTGGGGGCAAGGCGCGTTTCGCGGGGCGTTGCCGCTGGTCCCCGCGAGCGTGGCGTTCCTCAGCGCGGTACTTTTGGCGCTGGAAGGGCTCTACATCCAACGCCTCAGCCGGGCTGAACCTGCCCTGACACTGCTCCTCAACGTGGCCCCCTACGGCATCGCGCTGATGATCCTACCTGCGATCTGGACGTGGCAGCCGCTGGATTTGTGGACGTTACTGTGGTGTCTGGCGCTGGGGCCGGTTGCGACCTTTGCGCAATATTGCACGATCCGGGGATTTCGGATTGCACCGCTGTCCGTAGTAGGGCCGGTGGACTATTCCTGGCTGATCTTCGCGGTGCTGCTGGGTGTTTTTGTCTTTGGCGAGCGGCCCGGATGGGGCGTCTTGGTGGGTGGTGCGCTGATCGTGTTGGGGGGCGTGATGCTGGCCCGGATCAAGGCGCGCTGAACAGGCTGGACATTCCCGAGTTTCGGCGAGACAAGCGGGCATGCCGGATCAGTCTTCTTCCCATTGGGCCAAAGTGTTCGAAACCGAAATGCGCGCGCGTCTGGGCGCGGATGGCAGCCATGACATTGGCCATTTTCGCCGCGTTTGGAAGCATGCGCAGGCGATAGCAAGAGAAGAGGGCGGCGATCGGGATGTGCTCGCCGCTGCGGCCTTCCTTCATGATCTGGTGAATCCGCCAAAATCCTCCCCAGACCGGCCCCGTGCCTCTGCCCTGTCGGCTGAGGCGGCTGCACCTGTCTTGCGGGCACATGGGTTCCCAGAAGACAGGATTGCCGAGGTCCAGCATGCGATCCTGACTCACAGCTTTTCTGCCGGGATCGCACCCGAAACGCTGGAGGCGCGCATTTTGCAAGATGCGGACCGACTGGATGCACTTGGCGCAATCGGGATTGCGCGTTGTTTTAATGTTTCTGGGCAAATGGGGGGTGGATTGTTCGACCCGGACGACCCGTTGGCACATCACCGCCTTTTTGATGACCGAGCCTACGCGTTAGATCACTTCGAGACCAAACTGTACCGGATTGCGGAAACACTGCATACGAAAACAGCAAGGTCACGCGCAGAAACGCGCGTTTCCGTCATGAAACGGTTTGTCGATGATCTGCTTTCGGAACTGACTTAGACGGCGCTGGACGGTATTGTTCGAACGCTGTTGCAGTCCCGGACTTGATCCGGGACCTCCGCCGAAAGCGGTCATGCTCAAGGGCAATTGATCCGAAGCCGGTTTTTGGCGATCTCTGTCGCCTTCAAGCGCCTGATTTACATGCCACCAGACGGCAAGGGTTTTGCAAATTTTGTAGTCTCCGGATCACAGTCTTTGAGTCAGTCCCGGGGAAACAGGATTCCGGGGGCCAGTGTAAGTGGATCAACCGCAGTCCGGAGCATTCGTCCCCCCTTGGGCCATGCACGACATCTCAACACTCGCGTCTTGCGGGGTGCTGCTCAGGCAATATCAAAACTGCTGACCGGATTTCTCGCGCTTCAGTAGGTGCGGATCAAACCGGCCAAGACACCTTGTACCTCTACCTGATCTTCAGGAAAAACGCGGGTTTCATAAGCTGGATTGGCCGCCTCCAGCGCGATGGCTCCGCCTTTGCGCATGAATTTCTTCAACGTTGCCTCGTACCCTTCGACCTGAGCCACAACGATGTCGCCGCTCTCGGCAGTCGGGGTTTCTCGGATGATGACCACGTCGCCGTCGTTTATCCCGGCCTCGATCATCGAGTCACCTTTGACCTCCAACGCGAAATGCCGCCCGGCATTGCGCAACATTTGCTGGGGCACGGCGACCTGGCTGCCGGCGTCATTGATCGCCTCAATCGGGACACCTGCGGCAATCCTACCGACCAGGGGCACCTCGGCAGCTGCAATTGCTACCACTGGATCCAGATTTGCGGCCTTTACAGCCCCTTTGTCCCCTTGAATGACTCGTGGCTGGAACCCGGTAGAGGGTTCACCGCCCATGCTTTCGGGCAATTTCACCACTTCTATCGCGCGGGCGCGATGGGCCAGGCGACGAATGAACCCGCGTTCCTCGAGCGCCGTGATCAGCCGGTGAATGCCTGATTTGCTGCGCAGATCCAGCGCAAGCTTCATTTCATCAAAACTTGGCGGAACACCGTCCCGCTGCACGCGTTTATGAATGAATTCCAGCAGTTCCAGCTGCTTTTTCGTCAACATCGCTCATGCCCCACGTTACATGCGTTCCACTTTGTTCTACGCATGTTCCCGTTTTGTGTCAACGATTTCAACGAATCCGTCAGATTTGGAGGTAGTGAACAACCTCTCCGGCAGCTCGCGCCGGGTCGTGTGGCGGACGCACCAATAAAGCGTTTGCCGCTGCCAGAACGGTTAGAAGCGAGGAATCCTGCCGGTCAAATGCGGTGATTGCCCCGTCTTCGATCCGAGCACGCATGTAGTGTTCGCGTGGACCGTTTTGCTCCAACGGTGCCGCCAACGGGGCGCTCAGAAGGGCGGGCTTGTCCGTGGACAGTCCCAGCATCGCGCGGATCATCGGCAGCAGGAAGATCTGTCCACAGACCATGGCTGATACGGGATTGCCCGGCAGACCGACCATCGCGGTGGGTCCCATCCGTCCGGCCATCAACGGTTTGCCCGGACGCATCGCCACCTTGTAAAAGGCACGTTCCAAGCCCAGTTCCTCTGCCGCCTCGGCCACAAGGTCATGATCGCCAACGGACGCCCCGCCGACGGTCACGATCAGGTCCGCGCCGTCGGCCAGCGAAAACGCCATGCGCAAGGAAGACAGCGTATCCCGTGCTACCGGCAACATACGCGCCTCAGCGCCGTTGGCTTGCAACATCGTCTTCAGCCCGAAGGTGTTGGAGGCCACGATCTGATCCGGCCCCGGCTCTTCGCCGGGCAATACCAGCTCGTCACCGGTGGAGATCAGGGCGACCCTTGGCTTTCGCACAACTGGCACACGCGCGATGTTCATGGAGGCCAGCAGGGCAATGTCCTGTGGCATCAACACGCGACCGCCGGTCAGTGGTGCGCCCTTGGCAAAATCACCACCAGCGGGGCGCACATTGCTTTTGCCTTTGGGGTCGGTGGTGATGGTGATCACGTCACCGCTGCGGCCGACATCCTCCTGGATGACCACAAAATCCGTACCGTCGGGCATAGGCGCGCCGGTGAAGATACGGACCGCCTGGCCGGCACGCGCAGTGCCGGAAAACCTATGCCCTGCAGCGGCTTCGCCGACGACCTTGAACTGGGCATGCAGGTCCGCCTCGACCCCCTTGATCGCGTAGCCGTCCATGGAGGACGCGGCAAAGGGCGGTTGTTCGCGGCGGGCATGTACGTCTTCGGCTAGCACCCGACCTGCAGCATCCACAAGGTCCACTGTTTCCGTAGGCAGCGGGGCGACCAGCGATAGAAGATGCGCGCGAGCCTCATCTACTGGTATCATGTCGCCTCGTACCGCCCTGATTTTCCGCCATCTTTCAGGATCACGCGAGTGCCGCCAATCTCCATCGCCTTGTCCGCTGCCTTGACCATGTCATAGACGGTCAGCGCAGCGGTGGAGACTGCGGTCAGCGCCTCCATCTCGACCCCGGTCTGCCCGGTCGTCTTGACCGTTGCTTCGATCCGAACACCCGGCAGGTCTGCATCCAAGGCCAGCTCCACGGCGACCTTGGTGACAGGCAGTGGGTGGCATAACGGGATCAGGTCTGGCGTCCGTTTCGCCCCCATGATCCCGGCCAACCGTGCCACGCCCAGCACGTCACCCTTTTTCGCCCGTCCTTCACGGATCAAGTCAAAGGTGTCCTGCGCCATTCGAACGTAGCCTTCGGCCACTGCCACGCGGTCCGTCACGGCCTTGTCCGAGACGTCGACCATATGTGCGTTGCCCTGAGCGTCGAAATGCGTGAGCGACATCATAGACCCCCGGACGTCAGCGGGTTGGCCAGCAACGCTTTGGTTGCCGCCTCCACATCCGCCTGCCGCATCAGGCTTTCGCCGATCAGGAAGTCGCGCACGCCGTAGCGTGCCATTTCGGCCAGATCCTCGGGCGTGTTCAGCCCGCTTTCGGACACGATGGTGCGATCTACCGGCACGCGTTTGGCCAGTGTGCGCGTGGTGTCCAACGAGGTTTCGAACGTCTTGAGATTGCGGTTGTTTATGCCGATCAGCGTGCTTTTCAACTTCTCCGCCCGCTCCAGTTCCTCCGCATCATGCACTTCGATCAACGCATCCATGCCCCAGGCGGTCGCAGCCTCTTCCAGCTCTTGCGCCTGCGCGTCGGACACGCTGGCCATGATGATCAGGATACAATCGGCCCCCAGCGCACGCGCCTCTGCCACCTGATAGACGTCATACATGAAGTCCTTGCGCAGAACCGGCAATTCACAAGCCGCGCGCGCGTCGGTCAGATAGGACTTGTCGCCCTGAAAGCTGGGTGTATCTGTCAGAACACTCAGGCAGGTCGCTCCGCCACGTTCATAGGCCATGGCGAGGTCAGGCGGATTGAAATCTTCGCGGATCAAGCCTTTGGAAGGGCTCGCCTTTTTGATCTCGGCGATCAGGCCATAGCCCGACAGGCTGGCACGGTGCAGCGCCTCTGCAAAGGGACGGATGGGTGGTGCAGCGCGGGCCGCCTCCTCGACCTCGGCCAAGGGACGGGCGGCCTTGTCCGCAGCGACCTCTTCCAGCTTGTACGCCTTGATCTTGTCCAGAACGGTTTCGGTCATGCGGCCTCCTGCGTTGCGCGGGCAACGGCTTCGATCTTGGTTTTTGCAGCACCGCTGTCGATGCTTTCGGCGGCCAAGGCGGCCCCGTCTTTCAATGTGTCGACCCGGCCCGCGATCATCAGCGCGGCGGCTGAATTCAGCAGCACCGCGTCGCGATAGGCGGATGGTTCGCCGTCCAGCAAAGCACGGAAGGCCACGGCGTTTTCTTCTGGTTCGCCGCCCAGGATCGCCTCGAACGGATGCACGGGTAGTCCGGCCTCTTCGGGATGCAATTCGACCTCGGTCACCGCACCGTCTTCCAGCTTTGCGACCCAGCTAACACCGGTAATGGTCAACTCGTCCGTGCCATCTGAGCCATGGACCAACCATGCGCGGTCCGATCCCAGCTGTTGCAGCGTTTCCGCCATCGGGCGGATCAGATCGCGCGTGAATGTACCGGTCAACTGGCGTTTTACCCCCGCCGGATTGGTCAAGGGTCCAAGGATGTTGAAGATCGTGCGCGTGCCCAACTCGGCGCGCACCGGGCCAACATGTGCCATGGCCGGATGGTGCATGGGTGCCATCATGAAGGCGATACCAGCGGTCCGGATCACCTTTTCAACGGCCTCGGCCCCGATCATCACGTTGATCCCCAACTGGGTCAGCGCATCCGCCGCCCCGGATTTAGAGCTGAGGTTGCGATTGCCGTGTTTGGCCACGGGCACCCCTGCGCCCGCCACGACAAAGGCTGTCGCCGTTGAGATATTGAGCGTGCCCTTGCCATCCCCGCCAGTGCCCACGATGTCCATGGCCCCCTCGGGTGCACGCACCTTGTGGCATTTGGCCCGCATGACGGCAGCGGCGGCGGCGTATTCGTCCACCGTTTCACCCCGCGTGCGCAGCGCCATCAACAGCCCGCCAATCTGACTGGGTGTGGCCTCGCCCTCGAACAACTGGGCAAAGGCGGTTTCCGCTTCGGCGCGGGTCAGCGCACGTTCGGCAGCGGTGCCGATGAGCGGTTTCAAAGTGTCACTCATGCGGGCACTTTCATCTCGTTTAAGAAATTCTGAAGTAGCGGGCGACCATGTTCGGACGCGATGGATTCCGGGTGGAACTGCACGCCATGAATGGGCAACGACCGGTGTTGCAGACCCATGATCGTCCCGTTGTCCAGCCACGCTGTGACCTTCAACACATCCGGTAGTGTATCCCGGTCCACGACCAGCGAATGATAGCGCGTCGCGTCAAAGGGTGAGGGCAACCCGTCAAACAGCCCCGTGCCGTCATGCTGCATTTGCCCCATCTTGCCATGCACGATCTCGTCACAGCGCACCACATGCCCGCCAAATGCCTGACCGATGGTCTGATGACCCAGGCACACCCCCATCAGCGGAATCCCGCGTTCGGCAGCGGCCTGCGTCAGGTCCAGGCAAATCCCCGCCTGATCCGGGTCACAGGGGCCCGGAGACAGCAGAATACCGGCGGGGTTCATGGCCAGCGCATCCTGCACGCTCAGCGCGTCATTGCGGCGCACAACGGGTTCTGTCCCAAGCTCGCCCAGATAGTGCACGAGGTTGTAAGTAAAACTGTCGTAGTTGTCGATCAGCAGCAGCATCTTGTCCGTGGTCACAAAGGGGTAGTGGCGGGCGGGCCCGTCGCTGTATAATGGTCGCGGCATACATGTTCAGGCTTCACGGTCAGCGTCAAGGGCAGGGGTTGGTTGTAAGGGCGGAATGCCAAAGAAGGATGCGTTCGAAACGAACGACAGAGCAGAAAGAGAGGACAGGCAGTGGCACGCGGATTGATCTCCGGACTGGTAGTTGGCGGTGTTGTGTCCGTTGTCGGACTTGGCACGGTGTCCCTTTTGTCTCCGCTGCCGGAAAGCCCGGATGTGGCGGATACCCCGGCGGGCGTGACGTCGCCGACAACTGGTGACGGGCAGGACCGCCCGGCCAGCGGGGCAGATGCGGATGTGGTGGAGATTGCGCCAACCGCGCCCAGTACAGAGGCTGGCGCGGACGACTTGGCCGTGCTGGAGGACAGCGATACGGAACCAGCGGCGAAACCGGCGGTCGGCGGGAAGGGCGACGGCTTGTCCGACCCGGCGCAGGGTGGCAGCAGCCCGGATGTGTCGACCAACACAGATTCCACACCAGCGACGGATGGGGCGGCAACGACGCCCAATGCGCCTGCTTCTGACGCTACACTTTCTGAAGGCACTGAACCGGCACAGCGCCCGTCTGTCGGGGACGCGTCTGTCGGGCTCGACAACCCGTCCGAGGCGGGCAGCGCCCCGGATGTCAGCGCCATTGCCGAGCGTCCCTCGGCACCCAATCCCGGTGGTCTGGCCGATCCCGACAGCGGTGATCAGCCGATTTCCACCGTTCCAGCCCAGCCCGCCGCACCAGACGTGGCGGAGAACAACACAGCATTTCAACCTGCACCCGAGGTGGGGGAAGCCCCAGAGGTGACCGGGGCGACCGACGCGCCGGTGACCGGAGACACCGTGGCGGGGATCACCCAACCCAACGCGTCAGGCGCGACGCCAGACACGGATGCAGTCTCCGCAGACAAACCTGATACCAGCGCAGACCCGGCACAGCCCGAGGCAGCAACAGGCAGCACCGTGACCGATGCCGCCAGCCCGGAACAGCCTGTGACTGCGCCCAAGGTGTCGTCCGAGGCCCCCGCGCAACCTGCTCCCGCGCCGACACAGCCGGTATCCCCGGAACCTGCCGAGCCAGCCGCGCCGCGTGTGGCGGCCTTGCCTCAGTCCGGGACAGATGAGACGACAGAGGATACCGGCCCGACGATTGGCACACGCGTGACACCTTTGACCGAGCGAGATTCGGGCGGGTCATCGTTGCCGTCTGTCTCTGAGGCCGCTGCGACAGGCGATGGCGCGGCATCGGACGAACCGCCCATCCGTCGCTTTGCGACACCGTTCGAGAACCCGGAAAACAAGCCACTGATGTCGATCGTGCTGATCGACGACGTCGACGGGCTGGGTGCGGAGGCGTTGCAGGGGTTCCCTTATCCGCTGACATTTGCCGTGGACCCCAGCGATCCGGAAGCGTTGGAAAAACTCGCCCGCCATCGCGAGGCCGGGTTCGAGGTTGCCCTGCTGACAAACCTGCCTCAGGCGGCAACCCCGCAGGATGCCGAGGTGGCGTTGGAGGCGGCTCTCGCTGCGTTGCCTGAGACCGTCGCGCTTTTCGAAGGTGTCGGCAGCGGGTTCCAGGGAAACCGCCCATTGTCGGATCAGATCACGGCCATTGCCGAAGGCACCGGGCGGGGCATGGTCACGCAGCGCAATGGGCTAAACACTGTGCAGAAGCTCGCCGCGCGCAAGGGTGTGCCTTCTGCTGTGGTTTTCCGCGATTTCGACGGGGCGGGGCAATCGCCTGATACAATCCGCCGCTTTCTGGATCAGGCCGCATTCCGGGCAGATCAGGAAGGGGCGGTTGTGATGCTGGGCCGGGTTCGGCCCGAGACGATTTCAGCACTGCTTCTCTGGGGTTTGCAAGACCGGGCAAGCCGTGTGGCGCTGGCGCCGCTGTCGGCTGGATTGTTGCGTAAGGGTGCAAACTAAACGGGGGCAATTCATCGACGAATTGCCTGCAAATTGTTGACAATTTGCTACCCGGAAAAGGTTCGCGCGAGGGCGCAAAAAGCTTCAACGGGGACTTGTTCCGCGCGCTCGGTTGGGGCCAGCCCAACGGATTTCAGACGATCCTCAATGTCCGCTCCCAGCCCCTTGAGCGAGGCGCGCAGCATCTTGCGCCGCTGGTTGAACGCCATGGCCACTACCCGCGACAGGATGTCGGGGTCCGCTGGCCAGCGTGGTTCAGGCAGAGCTCGCAGATGCACGACGGCGCTGGAAATCTTCGGCGGTGGTGTGAACGCTTCGGGCGGCAGGGTCATGGCAATATGCGCCTCGGCCCGCCACTGGGCCAGCACGGCCAGCCTGCCATAGGTCTTGGAACCGGGCTGTGCCACAATCCGGTCTGCCACTTCGCGCTGGAACATCAATGTCAGGCTGGTCCAGAACGGCGGCCATTCCGGCGGGGTCAGCCAGCGCACGAGCAGTTCCGTGTCCACGTTGTAAGGGAGGTTGGCGACAATCGCGATGGGGGCCGGCAGCCGTGAAGCGGGTTCCACCCCGAGCGCGTCACCTTCCCCGACATCCAGCCGCCCCGGATAGGCCTCTGCGATCTCGGCCAAGGCTGGCAAACAGCGTGCGTCTTTTTCCACCGCCAGCACCTTGCGCGCGCCAGAGGCCAGCAGTCCGCGCGTCAGCCCGCCGGGGCCGGGGCCAACCTCCAGCACGTCCGTACCGCTCAGGTCCCCCGCCTGCCGCGCGATCTTGGCCGTCAGGTTCAGGTCCAGCAGGAAGTTCTGCCCCAACGCCTTTTTCGCGCTCAGCCCATGGGCGGCGATCACCTCGCGCAGCGGGGGCAGATCGTCGAGGAGGCTCATGACGCAGCACTCATGCGCTGGGCGTATTTCAGCGCCTCGATCAGGCTGGAGGGATTGGCGATGCCTTGCCCTGCGATGTCGAACGCTGTGCCGTGATCGGGTGAGGTGCGGACAAACGGCAGGCCCAGCGTGATGTTCACACCCCGGTCAAAATCCAGCGTCTTGATCGGGATCAGGGCTTGATCGTGATACATGCAGACGGCGGCGTCATAGCGCTGGCGTGCTGCGGCGTGGAACATGGTGTCAGCGGGCAGGGGGCCCATAAGGGTGACGTCCGGCAGGTTCATGTCGGTAATCAGATCAGCGAGCCAATCCAGTTCCTCGCGACCCATTCGACCGCCTTCACCCGCATGAGGGTTCAATCCAGCCACTGCGATGCGGGGCACAGCGATACCAAAGCGCTGACGCAACCCCTCTGCCGTGATGCGAATGGTATCTGTCACCAGTTCCGGCGTCAGCACATCGGGCACGTCGCGCAGGGCAATGTGGATCGTTGTGGGCACAACCCGCAGCGTGTCGCTGGCCAGCATCATGACAACCCGATCCACACCAGCCAGATCGGCCAGAAACTCGGTATGCCCCGGATGGGCAAACCCCGCGCCGTCCGCCAATGCCTTCTTGTGGATCGGGGCCGTGCAGATCGCGCTGGCTGCGCCGGTTTGGACTAATTCAACCCCCTTGCGGATCGCCTCGATCACCATGGGCGCATGGACGGGGTTAGCCCGTCCCGGCGTCAGGGGGCCGTCAAAAGACAAGGGCAGCACGGGCAAGCCACGGGCCGGGTCGGCTTCTTCAGGGCTGTCGATATGCTGGATCGTAGTGCTGTCTGGCAGATGACCCGGATCACCGATCCAGAAGAACGGGCAATCCGTGCCCAATTCTGCCCACGCCTTTGCCGCCAGTTCGGGACCAATACCCGCCGGTTCGCCACAGGTCAGCGCGATCGGGGCGGTCATTTCTGGATGATGTGCGCGTTGGCCCGCAATTGCGCCACCAGGCTTTCGGACAGGTCGTTCAGCCGCTGTTGGGTCAGCGCAATGGCGACCTGTTCGCGGGCTTCCTCGTCACTTGCAACCGGATCGCGGCCGCAGAGCATGATGAACATCAAGCGCCCATCCTGTGTGGTGAGCGACGTCGAAACCTCGCCCTCGTCCAGTTTGGCCAGTTCCAGGGCGACGTTGCGTGGGATTTGCGAGGGCGCTTGGCTTTCGCGGAACAGGTATTCCGCAGGCCGTCCTAGATTTTCACCATAAAGGTCGTCGCACCTGTCCATGCGGTTACGCAGCGATTCTGCATAGGCCAGCGTTTCGGCGCTGCGCCCGCCAGCCAGATAATAGATCGCGTATTCGATCTCCGAATAACGCGGGGCGGGGGGCACGGTTTCCTGAATGTCGCGCATCTGGAACAGAGCGACAGCATTCGGGATGTTCAGCGGCGACGTCACTTCGCCCGGCGCGAGATCAAGGATCACTGGACGTAGTGCGGGGGGCAAGTTGGTGATCGGCATCCAGTCCAGACGCCCGCCCTGTTGCCGGCTGTCCGTGGCAGACAGGCGCGCGGCCTCTTGCGAGAACTCGTCAAAGCTTCGGATTTGGGACAGGCGCGCAGCCTCGGCCTCGACTGCTTCGAAATTCTGTGGGGTGATCGGGATAACGATTTCCGACAACAACACACGGACGCCGCCGCTGCCCTGCGTGCTGAGGGCCCGGTCGATTTCCTGCTCCGAGGGCCGTGCCTGACCCAGGAATTGCCCTGAGATGAAATCTCGCCATTCCAGGTTGATCTTCACGAAATCGCGGAAGGTCTCGAAATCCACGCCCTCCTGCGCGAGGGCCTGAATGAATTCCTGCCTGGACAGGTTGGCGCGCTGGGCAAACCCGTTCATCGCTTCTTCGATGGCTTCGGCGCTGACCTCGATCCCGACATCCCGCAGCACCTGCTGCTTCAGCCGGTCATTGATCAATTCTTCGGCGGCGACTTCTTCGGCGTTGCCCGGTAGGTTCAGCACTTCCATGAACCGGATACGCTGCTCCAGTTCGTAGTAGGTCACCGCATCCGCGTCGATGATGAAGGCCGGGGAAAACAGCCCCTGTGCCGGTGCCATAGTTGGGAGTACACATGCCGCGCAGGCCACAAAAGCCGCCCGCCGGATTGCCCGCAAGACCGAGAAAGTAAACATCAGCTGCATGCCCGCCTGTATTTTTCTGAGCCCGGGACCGAGAAGCCCCTGAGCGCGATGGTAAACCCGAAATCGGTCGTCGGCTCAACAGTGGTTGACGATGTAAATCGTCGGCTCAGCCCGACATCGACCTCGACGCATTCGTTTGTGTATTTAAGCCCAAGGCTCGCCCGCGTCGACCGTGTGTCCTCAATATCATACCGCCAGGTCGCATTGGCCCGCCACTGACGGGTCAGATCGTATCCGCCATCGAGCCAGAATTCACTGACCTCCTCAGTCCGGTTTTCAGCCGGGTCGGCCTGCAGCCAAAGGTAGGTGCCGGCGAGCGACGACCGTTTTCCAATCCAATCGCCGCGCAATTCGGTTTTGGAAAAACTCACACTGGTGTCAAACAACGTCCGAGCGGTGACAGCCAGACCTGTATCGAGTTTCACCTGAGCCGCCAGAAGGAAATCCGATGCGCGGCCCGACAGGCCAGACGTGTCGCTGAAATTCAGGTCGATCTCTTCGCGCACCACCTGACCCAGGATGGCCGAGGCCTGCCAGCCGGTTGGCGAATACCGCGACCAGTTCACACCATATGCCGCACGCAGGCCCGTTTCGCGCCGATCTGGTGCAGGGAAACGGGAAATCGCCAGCAAATTGCCCTCGTCAAATTCAACAAAGGTACTTTCGTCATTTGGAACCGGGTCGCCAGTAGCGTTGGACCAGGCCAGCTGCATGATCGGTTCTAGATAATGCGTCGCGCCAGAGGATTCACGCCGTGTCATCGGATACCGCAGGGTCATTGCAGCCATGGGCGTCGTGCGCGTGGCCCGTTCGGGGAAGTTGCTGTCCTGCTCCACGTCAAAGAAATCGGCGGCAAAGCCCAGCTGAGTCTCCGCCCGCAAACCTGTGACGAAAATCCAGTTGCGGTTCCACTGTGCCTCGGCCGTGGCGCGTTTGACGTCGCGGCCCACGACGTCCAGGTCGGATGACCGGTAGTGCCCATGTGCATCGAAGTTGAACCGCAGTTCGCCGCCGACGCCTTGTGGGAACACACGCTGTTCGTAAACCACGTCCGCCACAACCGTGGGCAGGATCGACTCGTTTTCGCCATCTCTGAGCGAATTGAAGTGCGTGATGCTGGTTTTATAAAAACTGTCGCGGCGCGTGCGGCTCAACGCGACTTCGCTTTCCAGTCTGTCGATGTCCGGCAGACCATAGTCGACCAGATAGGCGTTGTCGCTGGCGGCCTCTATGTCAAAGCTCAGATCGTATTCACGGGCAAAGGTATAAATGCCCTCACCAAATAAATAGCCGCGTGTCTTGTTCGGGATCAGGTCGTCATTTGTCACGCCGCCTTCAAATTCCACGCGTCCACGTTGAAAGGCATGGCGGTAGCGAAAGTTCATGGTGCGTGTACGAGGGGACACATACGGTTCCAGCTTCAGGTCCGCGTGATCGCCCAGTTTGAAGAAATACGGAACCTTCACACCGGTTCCCAGTTGCGAGGTGGTGCGTATGCTGGGGATCAGGAAACCGGTTGCGCGTTCCAGCGTCGGGTCCGGCAGGCGCAAGCGCGGGAAATAGAACACCGGCACATCAAGAACCCGCAAATGCGCGTCCTCAAAGTAAAGCTGGCGTTCCAATTCGTCATGAATCACGCGGCGCGCCCGGATTTGCCAAAGGGGTGCGCCTTCATCGTCACAGATCCGGCACGAGGTCACGGCAGTTTTGTCAAGCTGCGTGTAACGCCCGCGCACACGGGTCATCTGAACTGAAGCCAACTGCAATTGCTCTGCCAAAACCAACCGCGCACCGCTCAGCAATCCGTCTTGCAGGCCCTTGTCCATCTGAGCCGAATCCGCCAACACCGTGACCGTTCCACCCTGATCAATGCGGATGGGGCCATCAATGCGCAGGATTTCGGACTTGCGATCATATTCAACGCGCGAGGCTCGCAGGCGGATGTCACCCTGAAAAGCCTCGACATTGCCTTCAGCGATCAGACGCTCATCCGCTGTCACAAACACGCTGTCTGCGACAAGCAGGGCTGGAGGTTCCTTTTCTTGTTCCTCTGACGCGGACTGTGCCAACGCGACATGGCTCAGCCCGACACTGAAGACGAGGCAGAAAAGGGCACGTCGCCATAGGGATATAGCAGCGCGCGTCATCCGTCCTCCGCATGAAGCAGAAGTCCCAGTGCCAGAAGGATCGCGGCAACGGGCGGCGCCCAAGCGGCAAGTTCGACCGGCAGTTGCCCGTTCTCACCAAGAACACGAGCGAAGTTCCGAATGAAATAGAGACCAAAGCCCAGCAGAACGGAGGTCAGAACCGCGCCCCCGGTTCCCCCCAACCGCGTGTGCCGCATTGTGAATGCTGCACCGACTAAAACCATGGCCACAAGGAACAGCGGGCGCGCCAGCTCGGATTGATACCACACTTCATAGCGTCTGGTTGCAAAACCGGCCGCAGCTAGTTGCTGGATGGTGGGCAGCATGTCGTAGATGGACACGCCGGACGGACGGCCCAGCGTGTTTTGAATCCGCTCTCGTGTCAGCGAGGTTTCGACACTGATCGCGTCGTGATAGCTTGCGCTGCTTTCCGGGTTCACATCACTTTCAAGCGGCCACAACTTGACTTTCTTGAGCCGCCATGCGCCATCATCCAGTTGCGCGCTTTCGGCTGAAATGCGGCGAACAGGGCCGTTGCCGGTGTCATAGGTCAGCATCGTCACGTCAAACAGAGTTGCCGTCGTAGGATCATATCCCTGTGCGTGAATGACGGATTGCCCGCTGTCCCCCCCTTGTCGCAGCCACAACCCTTCACCGCTGATCGACAAGGCGGCTGTGCGCCCTGTTCGGTAGGTATCGGCCAGCTGCTGGTACCGGTTGGAACTGGCCGCAACGATAGGATTGAGTGTCGAAACTGCGAGCAGACCGATCACAATCGTGACAACAACCGGGGCAGCCAATGACCGGATACCAGACCGGCCAGCCGCGCGTGTGACCACCAGTTCGCTGCTGCGGGCCAGCCCGACGAACAGGATGACTGAACTCAGGATCATGATCAGCGGCAGGATCTGGCTGATGG
Organism: Paracoccaceae bacterium; assembly: GCA_040830545.1. Classification (GTDB taxonomy): domain Bacteria; phylum Pseudomonadota; class Alphaproteobacteria; order Rhodobacterales; family Rhodobacteraceae; genus HXMU1420-2. The sequence goes on from JBFOMB010000105.1 coordinate 31,346, forward strand.
CACCGGGCACATTTAACATCATCAGCCAGCTGATCTGTGCCGTGGATACATCGGTGCCTTCAAACTTGCGCAACTGTTCCAGCAGGTCGATCAACATCATAAGCGCAAGGAACACGGACGTGATCAGCAGGAAGCTGAGGATAAACCGGCGAGCAAAGTATATGTCGAGCATCATGGGCACCAACCGTCTGGCTGATGCAAAAGGACGCGGTCCGGCAATGGCCCCATAGGCGACAGGATATTTCTGCCCAAGATCGGCAAAGTTACCCCCCGGAAATTGCCTGCTCGTGTTTTTCGGGCAGTTTAGTGCAAACGGTGCGCAGGGAAAACTCCAAACTCTGGCCTGTCAGCGGACTTGGACCATTCGGCACTGGCCAAGGTTTCATGCGCAGGCTAGGTCTGTTGGCGACATGAAGCATGGAGCCCTCGATGACGCAGTTAACCGATATCCAATTCCAGCCCACTGATCTGGATGCGCTGGCGTCACATACCGGTCGCGTTGCCATTCTGGTCACTCCGGATGGGGAACTGAACCCACCCGCCCGGCGCGCCAACAAGCTGACTCGTGGCGCGGTGGCCCGGCTTCTGGAAAGTGACACGTTTTCCAAGGCCCGCAGCGGTCGCGTCATTACCCTGGCCTGGCCGTCGGGCATGGCGGCGCAGGCGCTGGATATCCTGGTGCTGGACAAACGCGCATCCGCGCTCGACGCCCGTCGCGGGGGCGCGGCGCTGGGCCGGGTTAAGGGGAAAGAGGCGATGCTGGCCGCCCTTGGCAGCCATGCGCGGGCGGATGAAATTGCCATGGGCATCGCCCTGCGCGACTACCGGTTTGATGAGCATAAATCAGCCGATGACGGGGCTGAAGTCGCGGGCAGCGTCGTGATCGCACATAATCGGCATGAGCAGATGGCTGAGGCGGCGACAGCTCTGTTGGCCGTGGCCGAAGGCGCGCACATGACGCGCGATTTGGTCAATGAGCCTGCGAACGTGCTGACCACCACGGAATTTGCGAACCGGCTGAATGAGATGTCGGCGCTTGGCCTGAAGGTCGAAGTACTGGAAGAGCCGGATTTGGAAAAACTGGGAATGCGCACGCTGTTGAGCGTCGGGCAGGGGTCCGACAGCCCATCCAAGGTGGTGGTCATGCAGTGGAATGGCGGGGAGGAGGGCGCAGCGCCCTTGGCCGTGGTTGGCAAGGGCGTGGTGTTCGACACCGGGGGCATTTCGCTGAAACCGGCGGGCGGCATGGAAGACATGACCATGGACATGGGCGGCGCGGGTGTCGTCGCCGGTCTGATGCGGGCGCTGGCACAGCGAAAGGCCAAGGCAAATGTCGTCGGTCTGGTCGGGCTGGTGGAAAACATGCCCTCCGGCAATGCCACCCGTCCGGGGGATGTCGTGACCTCGATGAAGGGCGACACGGTTGAGATCATCAATACCGATGCCGAAGGGCGGCTCGTCCTGTGCGACGTCATGTGGTACGCGCAGGACCGATTTGAACCGGCGGGGATGATTGATCTGGCCACGCTGACCGGGGCTATGATCATCGCGCTGGGTCACGAGCGGGCCGGGGCGTTTTCCAATGATGACGACCTGTGCAATGCCTTCCTGCGGGCAGCCGAAGCCGAGGGTGAAGGCGCGTGGCGGATGCCGCTGGGCAAAGCCTATGATGACCTGCTGAAATCGCGGATCGCGGATATGAAGAACATCGGCGGGCGCGCCGCAGGGTCCGTGACCGCAGCGCAGTTCCTGCAGCGGTTTGTGAAAGAGGGCGTGCCTTGGATTCACCTGGACATCGCAGGTGTCGCCTCGGTCAAAGGGGATACCGATTTCGCGCCCAAGGGCGCGACCGGCTGGGGTGTGGCGGCGCTGAGCCGTCTGGTCGCCGATCGGTTCGAAAGCTGAGGCGCGTAGCGTTTCAGGGCTCCGCGCTCATTTGCGCGGAATATCGAAGTCTGGAGAGGCCAGTTCGAACCCGTCAAACTGAAACCCCGGCGATACGGTGCAACTGACCAGCGTATAGTCGCCCGTGCTGCGCGCGGATTGCCAATGGCCTTCCGGGATGATGATCTGCGGGCGACCTGCGCTCAGGTCCGGCGTCAGCATCAGGTCCTGCGCCGGTCCTTCACCCGTTTCACTCACTGATAGAACCAGCGGCGCACCCGCATGCCACAGCCAGATTTCCGTGGCATCGACCCGGTGCCAGTGACTACGTTCTTCACCCTTTAAAAGGAAATAGATGCAGGTACCCGTTGCGCGGCCCTCGTTTTCGGCCACCCAGGTCTGGCGATAGTGCCCGCCTTCAGGATGCGGGGCCAAACCCAGTGTTGCGATAATCTCGTCCGCTGTCATCTCTGCCGCCTTTTCTGTCTGCGTTGACGGTAGCGGAGCGCCTTTTCGGGGAAAACCACATTCTCCGACACCCCACCTTGCGCGTGCGAATGGCGCAGCCTATCGGAGGAAGGGAAGCGAAGCCGGAGGACGACATGCAGCATGTGGTGATCATCGGGGCCGGGATCATTGGCGCAGCGCTCGCCAGTGTGCTTAGCCATAAATCGGTTCGCGTCACGGTTCTGGATGCGGGGGCCGTAGGGCAAAAGGCAACGGGCGCATCTTTCGGCTGGATCAATGCCAGCTTCCATCTGAACGACCACCATTTCCGCCTCCGCAACGAAGGGATTGCGGCGTGGAAGAGGCTTGAGGCAGCGGCGGGGCCATTGCCCATAGCGTGGCGGGGCGCGCTGTGGTGGGAGGAGCAGGGCGCGGAATTCGACGCGTTCCACACCGGTTTACAGGCATTGGGGTATGACAGCGAGGTGCTGGATCAGAACGCCTTTGCGGCCCGTGCGCCTGCGGTCGCACATGCCCCGGATCGAGCGTTGCGCTTGCCGCAGGAGGCTGCTGCCGAATCTGGTGATCTGGCCCGAACCTTGCTCGCGGATGCGGCGAAGCGCGGCGCGCAGGTGTTCACGGGCGTCGAGGTGCTGGGGATCGACACCGTAGGTGGGAAGGTGTCCGCCGTCCGCACGGTACAAGGGTCCATTTTCGCGGATACCGTTGTGGTTGCTGCCGGCGTCGGTACAGCTGATCTGTTGAAGCCACTCGGTGTCAACCTGCCCATGTTGACCCGCCCCGGTGTGTCTTTGCTGACCCACTCTCTGCCACCTCTGCTGGATCACGTGATGGTCGCACCGGGGCAAGAATTCCGCCAACTCCCCGACGGTCGCCTGATGGCCCCGACCTCGGCCAATCACCAAGCGGATGAAAGCGATGCTGTGACGGAGCCTTTGGGTGATCTCGCGCAGCAAACGCTCGCGCGGCTTCACCATTGGCTGCCTCAAGTTGACATCGCGCCGCAATCAATCGCGCTGGCCTTGCGACCGGTACCCGAAGATGGGCTGCCTGTGGTTGGTCCAGCCGGGCCGGACGGGCTGTATGTCAGTGTCATGCACAGCGGCATCACCTTGGCGGCAATCACGGCGGAACTGGCAACCAGCGAGATTGCTGGGGGTGACGCGCAGCAATTGCTCGCACCATACCGGTTCGATCCTGCACGGTTTTCTGCATAGCAGGCCAGGAGAGGTCACGCGCCGCAATCCCGGACTTGATCCGGGACCTCCGCCGAGGGAAATGCCAATATTGCAAAGCTATAAAGCATTGGGGGACACCAATATCCTCTCGCACCTTTGGTGTTTTCGGACACTTGCGTCGAGCAAAGGCCAGTTGGCTTAGTCCAAACAAAGAAAACGCGGGCCATTGGCCCGCGTCGTTTTCTCTTTCGTCTGATCAGGCCGTCGCGTCAGGGTCCTTCAGCGCGTCTTCCAGCAGCTTTTCGTCCCGTGCGGCCTCGATCCGGCGAATGCGATCTTCGTTGGCGCGATTGTCGAACCGGTATTTGACCACGTTGATCAGGCTGATCGTCAGCATCAGCACGCCCATGCCCCAGTAGCCTTTGGTCGCGAGCGGCACGTCCGTGGACAGCCAGAGAGATGCGCCCAGCAGGCCATAGGCCAGGATCACGCCGGCGCTGTTGATAAGGATGATAAGGGCGTTGTCGTTGCTTTCGTTGGTCATTTCAAATCTCCTTGAATGTCAGATTTTTGGGAAAGGGGAGGGGCTGCTCAGCCCTTGGATTTCAGGCGGTTCAGAACGTCGGCAGCGGTGCTTTTGCCATGCGTGCCAAACCCGGCATCCGCCATCTGGCTGGCGATATCGCCGTGGTTCAGGCCGGTGTCGATTTCACGCAAAATCTGGCTTTGTTCGAACGGGTCGTCTTCTTCCATCACGCGGGAAATCAATGCCTCGGCCTCTTCAAACGGGCTTTCTCCGTGGACGTGGCGGGTCATGCGGCGTTGCATGGACTGTTCGCGTCGCATCGCGCGGGCAAACAACGCGCCCTGCTTCAGGTCGACCAAACGCCGGTGACCAGTTTCAACGGTCTGGCGCAGTTGCAGGATGCGGGCGTCCAACCGTTCGACCGTGGCCTTGCGCAGGGTCATTTCGTTTTCCAGGTCGGCAACCGCCTGTGCGGCCTTTTCGGCAAGGTCTGTGCGCCCGCTATCCATGGCTTCCTGCGCGCGTTGCATCAGGTCGGCGATGCGTCCTTCCAGCGTGTCGATCTGGCGCGCTTCTGTGCGGCTGCGCTGGATCAGGCTGGCCAGGGTGTTCTTGGCCGCGCTGAGCGCTGCGTTGGCTTCGCGGATTTTCTGGTCGATCAGTTCAATTGCGTAGGTGCCGCGCAGGCTCTCTTCGGCTCGCGCATTTGCGCCGTTGATCAGGGTCTTGAGCGTTCCGAACATGCTGTCCTCCAGTGTTTTGAACATCGTTCATGAAATGGAGATAGGAAATTCGTGAACGGCGTTCAAGTATTTTGTGAACGATGTTCAAATGACGCTACGTCGCGACTTTGCGCAAAACCTGAGAGATCATCATTTCCAATTGCGCCCGTGGCACACCGGACACGCGGTTGCCCAGACCCAGCAGGACAATGCCGTGGACGGAGGAGAAGAGGGCGCGGGTCATCAACTCCAGCCCTTCGAGATCAAGGTCCGGGAAAATCTGCGACACTGGGTCCGAGATATATCGAAACAACCCGGCAAGGGCAGCGCGATACCAGTCAGGCAGTTCTTCTTCGGGCGCATTGATGTCGAACAGGGCCTGCCACAGCTTCTCGTTCGCTTCGGCGAAATGCAGGTAGGCATGAGCCATCAGGATCAGCCGGTCGACCGGCGGCTCAGTTCCGTCATACGCCGCCGCCACGGCCTGACCCAGATCGTGAAACGTCTGCCCATTCACGGCCATGACCAACGCATGCAGATCGTCAAACACGTTATAGATCGCGCCCAGCGAACAGCCCGCATCGCGCGCCAGATCGCGCGCCCGCAAATCGCCCAGCCCATCGCGGGCAATCCGAACGGTTGCCGCTTCCAGCAATGTGTCCCGCAATTGCGCCCGGCGGGCCTCGGTCTTGGCGGCCATCTGAATTCCCCATCTTGAACCGCGTTCAAACTAGGCCACTTCCCAAACAAGGAAAAGCCGCGTGTTCCCGGATCACGGGAACCGCTTGTCTGCATGGTCGCAAAGCCATAAACGACGTAAAAATCCCAAGACCGTTTTCCGGAGCCACCATGCGCCTGTCCCGCTATTTCCTGCCCGTCCTCAAAGAAACCCCTTCGGAGGCGCAGATCGCGTCGCACCGGCTGATGCTGCGTGCCGGCATGATCAAACAGGCGTCTGCGGGGATTTATTCCTGGCTGCCGCTAGGGTTCAAAGTGCTGCGCAAGCTTGAAGACATCGTACACGAGGAACAGATCCGCGCTGGCCACCTGCCGATGCTGATGCCGACGATTCAGTCTGCTGACCTGTGGCGCGAAAGCGGGCGCTATGACGCCTATGGCGAGGAAATGCTGCGCATCAAAGACCGGCATGACCGGGACATGATGTTCACGCCGACGGCCGAGGAACTGATCACCGACATCTTCCGCGCCAATGTCAGCAGCTACAAGGATCTGCCGCTGACCATGTACCAGATCCAGTGGAAATTCCGCGATGAAATCCGCCCGCGCTTTGGCGTGATGCGGGGGCGCGAATTCTTCATGAAGGACGGCTACAACTTCGACATTGATCAGGAAAACGCGCTGCACGCGTACAATCGCCACTTAGTGACTTACCTGCGCACCTATGAACGCATGGGTCTGCAGGCGATCCCGATGCGCGCGGACAGCGGCCCGATCGGGGGCGATGATACACATGAATTCCTGGTACTCGCTGATACCGGCGAATCCGAGGTGTTTTATGACAGCGCCGTTACCGACATTCGTCTGGGCGAGAGGGACATCGACTATAACAACCACGACCAGTGCCGCGCGGTGATGGAAGAGTTCACAGCGCTTTATGCCCGTACGGATGATACCCACGATGAGGCGCTGTTCAATGAAATCCCCGAGGAACGCCGCCGTTCGGCCCGCGGGATCGAGGTGGGACAGATCTTCTACTTTGGCACACAGTATTCCGAGAAGCTGGGCGCGACGGTGCAAACGGCGTCTGGTGAACAAGTGCCGGTCCATATGGGATCGCATGGTATCGGTGTGAGTCGACTGGTCGGTGCCCTGATCGAGGCCAACCACGACGAAAACGGCATCATCTGGCCCGAAGGCGTGACACCGTTCCATTGCGGGATCGTGAACCTGAAACAGGGCGATGAAGAGGCCGACGCAGCTTGCGATGCGATCTACAAATCGCTGACCATGCTTGGGCTGGAGCCACTTTATGACGACCGCAAAGAACGGGCAGGGGGCAAGTTTGCCACCATGGACCTGATTGGTCTGCCATGGCGCATCACCGTCGGTCCGCGCGGGCTGAAAAACGGTGTGGTCGAACTGACCTCCCGCCGCACAGGCGAGAGCGAGGAACTGCCGCCTGAACAGGCGATCCAGAAACTCGCAGCGATCTACGCGGACCTTTAAGCGAACCTACAGTCAGGCGGGCATGTTTTGCCCGCCTGACCTTTGTCATTTCCTCAGACGTAGGCCGCGTCAAACGCGTCAGCAATCATGCGATCCAGGCTGGATGTGCAGGTGATGACAAAGGAATTCACCGTCACCGCAACCTCGACGTTGACGGGGAACTGCATGATGCAGGTCCGCAGTGGCCCGCTGCCGCGCACGCAATTGCCGTTGGACTGACCGCCATAAGCCCCGCCATGGCGCAGATATGTGCCCTGATCGCCCTGAATTGTGCGCCAGCCGTAACGCTGGTCGTCCATCTCGTCCCGCAGGCCTGCACTGATGAAGGCGTTGGAATAGCGGCGGAACCTCAGATACTTGGCCAGCTGTCGCGCGGACATGACCCAGCCTTCGCCACCGGCCTCGTCGGTCTTGTCTCCGCCGTCCTGTGCCTGATTTGGTGACGGGTTGGGCCAGTTGTAGCACATCGTGCGACCCGCATTGCTGGCGTTGGGCGCGCAATCCATGTTCTGCATGTCCAGTGGGTTGAACACATAGTGGCGCACCAGCAGTTTGTAATATTGCTGTGTCGCCTGATCGACGGCGGTGTGATAATTGCCGTCCGCCCAGCCCTGCATTTCCACATTCGCCATGATTTCCGGGCAAACCATATAGGGCAGGATCAACCGGAACAGACCGAAGTTGCGGTTGTCATAGGCGTTTGCTGGAACGGACGCGCTCCACCCTGTCGCGTTTTCCATCGCGTCACGCAGCGTGGAATAGTGGGGGTCTGAACCGGACGTGTTGAACCCGCTTTGATGAGTCAACAAGTCCGAGATCCGAAGATTGTTCACGTTCGAATGCAGATCCCATTGCGTCGGCAGGTAGTCCCGCACACGCGCCGCTGCCGAGATGCCCCGGCTTTGCATCGCTTTCATGACGGTGGTTGCGGTTATGTTCTTGGTCACACTGGCAGTGTGCATGCGGCGGCGGGCGGACATGCGCAGATTGTTGTCCGGGTTCAGCGCCAATTGACGTGATCCGCCGCCGCCGCTGCGCGCCCGGACACCGGCCCGGTTGATGGCAAAGCCATAGCCGACACAGTTGCCGTCCAGCGCGTCGCGGATGTTGCTGGCAAAGGTTCCCACACTGAACGCAGTGCCGGAATCGCCAAAGATCGGACCATCCGGCCCCAGATTGTCCAGAACATGTGGGCTGATCCGCAGGATCGCAGCCGGACGGGCCACAGGGTTCGTTGTTTGACGCAGACGCAGCGGCGCTTCCAACGCTTCGCTGATCTCTGCCGTGGGCGATTCGAAATGGCGGGCAATTTGTTGGTTCATAAAATCTCTCCAAAAACAGAAACACTGACACGTTGGCCCTTGGATGGGCCAATCCACTTGGTCGAGAGACACTCCACCCTCAGCATGGCGCGCACTTGTGGACGGGGATAGTCAGGAATACCGGTACAGGATAACCACGCGCCGGGGGTTTTTGACGTAAACGTAACAAGTTCGCGAATGGTATCGCGAAAGCGTTCAAATCATCGGTTTCCTGAGGGGACACGCAGGAAAATGGGGCAGCCCGTACTTGACTGCGCTAGGGTCAGGACACATACCCAGTAAATGACCAATGCCGCGAGGGCGATGGCTGACAGGAAGACCTTTGGGCACCTGTCGAAGCGGGTTGCCACACGCCGCCAACCCTTCAACCTGCCGAACATGATTTCGCATCGCTGCCCGGCAGTGCGTTGCGCAGCAATGTCACGATAAGGGCGGTTGCGTCGTGTGTAACGACGCTTGTCGTTCTTAACCGGTTTCGTCTGCTGCTTCCGGCCTGGGATGCAGGCGCGTATCCCTTTGTCTTTCAACGCTTCCCGGAACCAATCGGCGTCATGGCCACGATCTCCGAGCAGCCAATCGACATTCGGCAGACTGCTGAGCAGCGCCCGTGCACCAATATAATCGCTGACCTGACCGGCGGTGACAAACAGGTTGAGCGGACGCCCTTGGCTGTCGCAGATGGCGTGCAGCTTTGTGTTCATGCCAC
>JBFOMB010000106.1:0-4885 GCA_040830545.1 Paracoccaceae bacterium
CAGAGGGGCTTACCAGCGTAGTTTCGCCTTAACTCACAATCGTGTGATTGAATTCGTTGCAAAAACGCAATCGAGGTCCTATCCTGACCCCGGCCCCGAATTCTTGGGCAATATCAGAAATTTAATAGAGGATTGACGGACATGAACCTTAAACTAGCTGCCGTTAGCGCAATTGCCCTTGTATTGGCTGCATGCTCGCAGCAAGAGGAGCCGACCCCGGTTTACATCACTCCGGAATATGACAAGTTCGGCACGCCAAGCTGTCCGGCAGGTACCGAACTGGCCACGACCGAAGCGGGACAGACTGTCTGTAACCCGGTCGCACAATAAGAATTCTGCGGGCAGCTTAATCCAAAGCTGCCCGCAACAATCCAAGCGTCATGGCCGCCTTTGGGGCGGTTTTTTCTTGCCCGCTGAACGTTGACGGGATTTTTATATCCTCCAAGTGCAGGCGGAGAGCAGATGATAAAATTACTTACCCATCTTAGGGATCGAACGCGTTGGAGCTGGCAGGGTTTGGCTGCGAACTGGAATCAAGAATACTCGTTCCGCGCATGGGTTTGGGCAAACGTGGTATCCGGGACTCTGGCGGTTTGGTTGCCAATCCATGATGGGACAAGGGCGCTGATCCTGGTTTTGGGTCTGCTGGTCTTGGTGGCCGAACTGTTCAACACCGCCATTGAACGGGCGGTTGATCATACCTCAACCAAGCACAATGTGTTGGCGGGGCAGGCCAAGGATGCAGCCAGCGCAGCGGTCGCCTTAACCGCAATCGCCGCCGGTGTGGCCTGGGTTATCGCGCTATTGGGCCTTATATAACGGTTACTTGTACCGCGAAAACGTGCGGTGTTTTATTCCGTATCGCTTCTGGAAATGATGCGGATTGACGTGATTCAGACGATGTACCCCACGCGGATAATGGCGCTTTTTCTTCGGTTTAACATAATGGACCCTTGGCTTGGATTTGTGATGATGGACTTTGGGGGCACCGTAATATCGGTGCACCTTGTGTTTGCTGCGTGAGTAATGCGGCCCCACCGCAATAAACACGCCAGAGCCAAGTTTAACGCTGTTTGCCGTTGCGGGGGCCGCGAACATCTGGACGGCCAAAACCAAAGCCAGGCTTTTCACCGCATTGAGGCTTAGACGGAACATCGGGTCTCCTTTCTTGCGAACTGAGATTCCCCGCCATGTTCCGTCGTTCAGGTATTAAACGCCAGTAAACTCTGCTCACGCTTTGCCGAGTTGATCAGGCCAGCTTACCCCAAAGGTCGTATTCTCCCGCCTCGTCCACCTCGACCGAGACAATGTCACCGGGTTTGAAGGCTTCGAATCCTTCGTCGATGAACAGGTTGCCGTCGATTTCCGGCGCGTCCGCCTTGGTGCGGCAGGTGGCGGCCTCATCATCGATCTCGTCCACGATAACCTGAATGGTCTGCCCGACCTTGGCGGCCAGCTTAGCCTCGGAAATCGCCTGCGCCTTTTCCATAAACCGCTCCCAACGGTCCTGTTTGACCTCTGCCGGAACGTGATCGGGCAGGTCGTTTGACCGCGCGCCATCGACGTTTTCGTATTGAAAACACCCGACGCGATCCAGCTGTGCCTCGTCCATCCAATCCAGCAGCGTCTGGAATTCGGCCTCGGTTTCACCGGGATAACCCACAATGAAGGTCGACCGCAGGGTGATATCCGGGCAGGTCGCGCGCCATGCGGCGATCTCGTCCAGCGTTTTGGCGGCCGCAGCCGGACGGGCCATACGTTTCAGAACGTCCGGGTGGGCGTGTTGGAACGGAATATCCAGATAAGGCAGCACGTTGCAGCCCGCGTCCGCCATCAGCGGGATCAATTCCCGCACATGCGGATAGGGGTAGACATAGTGCAGGCGCACCCAAGCCTCCAACTGCCCCAACTCACGCGCCAGATCGGTGATATGGCTGCGTACCTCGCGGTCTTTCCACGGGTTCACGTCGTATTTGCGGTCCAACCCATAGGCCGAGGTGTCCTGCGAGATGACCAACAGCTCGCGCACACCATTATCGACCAGCTTTTCCGCTTCACGCAGGACGGCGTGGGCTGGGCGGCTGGCCAGCTTGCCGCGCATGTCGGGGATTATGCAGAACTTGCATCTGTGGTTACAGCCCTCGGAAATCTTGAGATAGCTATAATGGCGCGGGGTCAGTTGCACGCTGGCGGCGGGCAACAGGTCCACAAACGGGTCCGGGTCAGGGGGGACCGCCGTGTGAACCGCATCCAACACCTGTTCGTACTGGTGCGGGCCGGTGACGGCCATGATGCGTGGATGGTGTTCGCGGATATAATCCGGTTCGGCCCCCAGACAGCCTGTCACGATGACCTTGCCGTTTTCCACCAGAGCCTCGCCAATGGCGTCCAGCGATTCAGCCTTGGCGCTGTCGAGGAACCCGCAGGTGTTCACGATCACGGCATCGGCCCCGGAATAGTCCGGCGAAATGCCGTATCCTTCGGCGCGTAGGCGGGTCAGGATGCGCTCGCTGTCAACCAGAGCCTTAGGGCAGCCCAAGGATACCATGCCAATGGTTGGCTGATTTGGACGGGGCGTATCGGTGATCCGGGCAGCAGGTGCCAGGTCGGGGCGGAGGGTTGGCGGGTTCGTGGTCATGGCGCGGCATATAGTGGGGAACGCTTCCCCTTGCAAATGTGGCGCAGGCTTTGAATGATATTTTCAACGCATGCCCAAAAAGCGGAGAGCAGAAAAATGAAGTGGCTGTTGCGCATCCTGTTTCTTTTCGTGGTTGCCTTCGGGTTGGTCATCGGCGCGTTGTTGCTGATGCCGGGCGACAAGTTGGCCGCAATCCTCGCCGAGCAGGTCAAAGGCGAAACGGGGCGCGAGTTGACCTTGTCGGGCGACGTGAACCTGTCTTTCTGGCCGGTGCTGGGGATGGAAACCGGCCCCGTTACCTTCGGCAATGCCTCATGGGCCGGATCGGAACCGATGCTGAGCGCGGAAAGTCTTGCCATTGGTGTGGATGCGGCCGCGTTGCTGAATGGTGATTTTCGGATTCGGCGGGTGATTGCAGATAGCCCGGTTCTGCGTCTGGAACTGTCTGACGGGCGCGGCAATTGGGAGTTGGACGCCACGCAACAGACCGGCACCGCTGCAAGTGCGTCGACACCATCCAACGCGCCATCAGATACCAGCCAACGGGCGGTGACGCTGGACCGCCTTGAATTGACCAATGCGCGGCTGGTCTACATCGAAAACGGGGCGACAAAGTTTGATTTCTCCAACGTCGATCTGTCCGCTAGCTGGCCCGGCCCAACCTCTCCGATGATCATGGAGGCGCGGATGGGGGTTCCGGGCGGCAAGGTGAATGTGGATATCAAAATCCCTGACTTGCCAGCTTATGCATCAGGAGCGGTCACACCGTTGCAGTTGGCGCTGACCGCGCCCGGTGGCGAATTTGGATTTGACGGCCGCGTCAATCTTGCTGGCGAAATGGACGGTCAGTTGGAAGTGAAAACTACAGACACAGATAGACTGATGGCCGCGTTCGGGCAGGGCGGGGTTGGGGTGCCATTGGGCCTGGGCCGTGTGGCCGACGTGTCGGCCCAGATGACCTATACGCAAGACGGCCGGATTTCCCTGCGCGATTTGGTGGCGAAACTGGACAACAATCGCCTCACCGGTAAGGCGGATATCGAAATCGCTGACCCGCCGAAAATCACAGCCCGACTGGAAGGCGGCGATATCGACCTGTCCCGTTTCAACGAGGCATCCGGCGCGGCGAGCGGCTCTGGTGGTTCTGCCTCAACCGATGGGTGGTCGACCGATCCGATTGATGCCTCGGCTTTGGCGTTGGCGAATGGGGAAATCCGCCTGACAGCCTCGTCTATCTCGGTGCCAGATCTGACACTGGGTCCCAGCGACCTGACGCTGAACCTTGATCGGTCCCGCGCCGTGCTACAGATGAATCCCGCTACTTTGTTTTCGGGGAAACTGACCGGTCAGGTGGTTGCGAACAACCGAAATGGGTTGTCCGTCGGCGGCAACATGAACGTGCAGAACATCGATATCAAACAGGCCCTGTCCACGCTGGGCGGGATTGAGCGACTGACCGGCTCGGGTTCAGGTGAGTTCCAGTTTCTTGGAATCGGACAAACCGAAGACCAGATCATGCGGTCGCTCAGTGGGTCAGGAAACCTGAACGTCGGTCAGGGCGTAATCTCAGGCTTTGATCTGGACCGTCTGATGGGGCGCGGCAAAGACGCAGGTGGAACGACGGTGTTCAACAGCCTGACGGCCAGTTTCACGATGGATCAGGGCGTGCTGACCAACAATGACCTGCTGATGTCGTTGGACAACTTTCGAGCCGATGGGACCGGGCAGGTCAACATTGGCGGGCGAACCATCGACTATTTGTTTACCCCGGTCGCACTGCGGGCCAATTCGGGTCAGGGCCTGTCCGTGCCGGTTCGGATCGTTGGCCCATGGAGCAACCCCTCTATCAAGCCCGACCTGACCAAAGTGATCGAGGCCGCAGCTGAAGGTCAGTTGAAAGATTTGGAAGACGACGCCAAGCAGAAGGTTCTGGACAAGGTGGGGGATGAGCTGGGCACCGTGGTGACCGACACAGAAAGTGCCGAGGATGCTCTGAAGAAGAAGCTGGAAGAAGAGGCTAAAAAGGGCCTGCTCAAACTGCTGGGTGGAAACTAAAGGAAGGGGCGCCTGAGCGCCCCGTTCCTTATCCGTCAGATCGTCTGATCGTAATCGCCGACACCGGTTTCGGTTCTGATCACTGCGTCGATATCTGCAAAGATCGCACGCATCTCATCCTCGCTCTCGCTGCTTTCGCAGACGACGCCCAGGTTGGTCGTGTTAGACCAGGCGCGCACCAGCCCCCCGCTG
>JBFOMB010000107.1:0-35054 GCA_040830545.1 Paracoccaceae bacterium
CCAGCCGACCCACAGCATGGCCGCGCCAATCATGACATAGCCCGGGTTGTGTGGCGGGGTTGTCTGGTGCCGACGTGGTCCCAGCGCAACAGCGATCACCAGCGCCGCCAGACCAGCCGTCTGGTGCACCACGATGCCACCGGCAAAGTCACGCGCACCGGTTTCCCCGAAAATGCCGCCATCCGCCAACATGCCACCACCCCAGATCCAGTGTACGACTGGTGCGTAGACCAGCAGCATCCACAGGGCCGAGAACAACAGGACAAAGCCGAACCCGATCCGTTCCACGTATGCCCCGACAATCAGCGCCGGGGTGATGATGGCAAAGGTCATTTGGAAGGCAAAAAACAGCACCTCTGGCAATGTGCCGCTCAGGCTGTCCAGGGTGACACCGTTCAAAAACGCCTTGCCCAATCCGCCCCAGATCGCGTTGCCGTCGCCGAATGCAATCGAATAGCCCACTGCGAACCACAAAATGCTCATCAAACAGGCAATTGCATAGCAATGCATGAACACGCTGAGTACATTTCGGGCACGGACGAGACCACCATAAAACAGGGCAAGCCCCGGCAGTGTCATGAAGAGGACCAGCGCCGTTGCGACTATGATCCAGGCTGTATCGGCACCGTTCATCGGGTGACCTCCTGAGTGGAATTGACTTGCGCAGGAGGTCAAGCGCAGCAGCGCCCATGGCAAAAGCCTCAATTTCCGGCAGGACTGCTTAAAATGCAGGCTGTTCGCAAAACGCACAAAAAGTGTGCGATAATTTTGAGTATCGCCTGATTTGTGGGCGAAATCAGGACAGCGCGTTCAGCAGCAGGTTCAGCGCATGGTCGCGGGCCGCGTGGCGCACATTCGCACGTCCCAAGGCGCCGAATTCCACGGTTTCGGTGCGGGTATCACAGCCCGTCCGAGCGACGCCGAAACAGACCCGGCCTTCGGGCTTGTGCTCTGATCCGCCTGGGCCAGCGATGCCCGTTATCGACACGGTCAACTGCACGCAGCTGGCGGCCAATGCGCCATCCGCCATTTCATGTGCGACCTGTTCCGACACCGCGCCATGGCCGACCAAAGTACCGGGTTTCACGCCCAACAGCTCCATCTTGGCCTCGTTCGAATAGGTCACGATGCCCCGATCCACCACATCCGATGATCCCGGAACCTCGGTCAGGGCGGCGGCGACCAATCCGCCTGTGCAGCTTTCCGCCGTGGCGATCATGATGCCTGCCCGACGGGCAGCGTTCAGAACGGCTTCAGCGCTCATCGTCCCAACACTCCGTGATAAAGACCTGCGAGGACCAGCACGCCAACTGCCGTGAATACACCAGCCAGCGCATCATCAGCCATCACGCCAAACGGCCCGCCACGACGGTCGATTTTGCCGATTGGTCCGGGTTTAAGGATGTCGAACAAGCGAAACAGGACAAAAGCCGCGATCCATCCCGGCCACATGACCAGCACGTCGATCTGCATCTTCCACGCGGCGTAGGACAAGGGCAGAAGGCCAATCCACTGGCCCACAACCTCGTCCACCACAATTTCGCCGGGGTCCTGATCCTCTTGCCCAGCCGTCATCGCCGCCGTTGCCCACCAACCCGCAGCGAACAGCGCGACCGTCGCGACCACCAGCAGGGGCAAGCCCCCGGCCAGATGCAGCACCCAGCCCAGCGGCAGCGCGACCAAGGACCCCCACGTGCCCGGCGCGGGTCGCAGATAGCCGACACCTGCAACCGTTCCAATGGCTGTAGAAACCTTCATGACCGCACCAGCGTTGCAATTGCCTGCGCGGCGATCCCTTCACCCCGCCCCGTGAAGCCCAGTCGCTCGCTTGTTGTCGCCTTGATCGAGACGCGCCCAGCCTCCATTCCCATGATTTCGGCCATACGCGCCTGCATTGCGTCGGCATGTGGCCCGACCTTGGGGTACTCGCAGATCAGCGTGCAGTCGACATTGGTGATAGTGAATCCGTTGCTGCGCGCCAGCTCTGCCGCGTGATGCAGGAACACAGCGCTGTCTGCGCCCTTCCATTGCGGATCGCTGGGCGGGAAATGGCGGCCAATGTCACCCTCAGCCATCGCACCATAGATCGCGTCGGTCACCGCGTGCATACCCACATCCGCATCCGAATGGCCCTTCAGCTTGCGATCATGGGGGATGCGAACCCCGCACAGGATCACGTGATCGCCATCTTCGAACCGGTGAACGTCAAACCCGGTGCCAGTGCGGATGTCCATATGTGCCCCCAGAATGCGTGCAGCGCGGGCGAAATCGTCCGGCGTTGTGATTTTCAGATTGTCCGGCGCGCCGGGCAGGATTGCAACCTGCGCGCCGTAGGCCCGGGCGACCTCCACATCATCCAGCGCCGGGCCGGATTGCGCGGCATGTGCAGCGGTGATGAGGTCATAGTGGAAGCCTTGCGGCGTTTGCGCGGCGAACAGGCCGGCGCGGTCTTGCGTGCCGGTGACATGGTCATCCGCTCCGGTCCAGAGTGCGTCGGTCACCGGCAGGCCCGGTGCAACGGCAGGCGCTGTGTCGAGCGCGGTGGCAACGGCTTCGATCAGGTCGACAGGCACGCAAGGCCGCGCGGCATCATGGATCAACACGCGCGTGACACCCAGATTTTCCAATGCCCGCAACCCGTTGCGTACACTGGCGGCCCGGTCTTCTCCACCCACTGCACAAATCACGCCGGCCTCGGTTAGGGCCGTGCTCTGCTCCCAATCGTCTTGCGACAGCACAACAACGATGGGCCCCACGGATGGCGCGGTCTGGAATTTCTGCAGGGTCCAATCAAAAACACGCTGCCCGGCCAGTTCCTGCCACTGTTTCGGCATGCCCCCGCCCGCGCGGGTGCCCCGTCCGGCGGCAACAATCAGGGCGGCGGTTGTCATACTGTGCGATCCTGTCGGTGATCCTGCAGGGCCGTGCTTACCCGCAATCACCTGAGTGGGGCAAGCCACAGGGAGAGGCTGAAGTCGCACTGCCAAAAGACAGTTTGCACAAATTTTGTGCGCCGCCCGATTTTTGTGCGAAAACAACTTGTGCACGCGTTGCGACTTCGCAGGTGCAGGATTAGGTCAGGGACAAGATGACAGAAAACTCAGATCGCCAAGCCGCCCGCCTGCCGGACCATATGCTGAAGCCGCCGGTGCTTCTGGCGCCGATGGCAGGCATCACGGATCGCCCGTTTCGCGATCTGGTCGCAGGGTTTGGCGCGGGTCTGGTGGTCAGCGAAATGGTTGCCAGTCAGGAAATGGTACAGGCGAAACCCGGCGTACGCGAACGGGCGGAACTGGGCGCAGAGGTGCAGAACACCGCTGTGCAACTGGCCGGACGCGACCCGCATTGGATGGCCGAGGCTGCGCGGATGGTTGAAGCCAACGGCGCGCAGGTGATCGACATCAACATGGGGTGCCCCGCGAAAAAGGTGGTTGGCGGCTATTCCGGTTCGGCCCTGCTGAAAACACCGGATCATGCGCTGAAACTGATCGAGGCGGTGGTGGGCGCCGTGAAGGTTCCCGTCACTCTGAAAACGCGGCTGGGCTGGGATCACGACAGCCTCAACGCAGCATCAGTGGCGGCGCGGGCCGAGGCGGCGGGGATCGCCATGGTGACCATTCACGGCCGCACGCGGTGCCAATTCTACAAAGGTAATGCGGATTGGGTCGCCATCCGCGAAATCCGCGATGCAGTTTCCATTCCTGTGATCGCAAATGGCGACATCACTGGCACGGACAGCGCGCGTCAGGCATTGCGCCTGTCCGGTGCGCACGGCGTCATGATCGGGCGCGGTGCCCAAGGACGCCCCTGGCTGCTGGCCGAGGTGGCGCATGATCTGTTTGGCACAGCCGCGCCAACAATCCCGACGGGTCGTGCGTTGCAAGATCTGGTGATCAGTCACTACGAGGCGATGCTGGGTTTCTACGGCACAACCCTGGGCGGGCGCGTCGCGCGCAAACATTTGGGCTGGTACATGGATCAGGCCGGAACCGGCCCCTCGCTGCGTCGCGCGGTGCTGACCGAACGGGTGCCGGGCACCGTGATCCGCCTGCTACCCGACGCCCTGACCCCGCAGGCAGAGGTGGCGGCATGAACGTATCCCCGGACGTCTGGGCCTCCCTCCCTCTGCCGGCCGTGTTGGTTGACGGGCAGGATCACATCTGCGACGCGAACCCGTCCGCCGAGATTTTTCTGAACGCCTCGGTCAAGGTGCTGAACGGCACGCCGGTCTGGGACCTTCTGGCCGTAGACGCCCCGCTGGAGGACGCGCTGGTGCGTTCGCGAAACAGCGGCACGCCCTTGTTTGTCAATGATGTGGACATTGGCGCAGGCAATCGCGCCCCGTTGCTGTGTGACCTGAACTTTGCCCCGGTCGCGCAGATGGATGACCGGTGGATGCTGATGATCCACCCCCGTGAAATGGCCGCACGGGTGCATCGCAATCAGGCAGTCCGCTCCTCTGCCCAATCCGCGATTGGCATGGCCGAGATGCTGGCGCACGAAATCAAGAACCCGCTCGCCGGGATCACCGGAGCGGCGCAACTGCTCAGCATGAACCTTAGCCCCGATGATCTGGAATTAACCGACCTGATCGTTGCGGAAAGCCGCCGCATCGTGAAACTTTTGGAGCAGGTCGAGCAATTCGGCAACCTCAGCCCGCCCGAAATGGCCGAGGTCAACCTGCACGATGTTCTGGACCGCGCGCGGCGCTCTGCGCTGCTGGGGTTCGGTGCGCATATGTCCATTGTAGAGGACTATGATCCCTCCCTGCCACCTGCGGTCGGGGATGCGGACCAGTTGCTGCAGGTGGTGTTGAACCTGCTGAAAAACGCATCCGAAGCCTCGCCCGAGGGCGGCACGATCCGCCTGCGGACCTATTTTGAACACGCGTTCCGCCTGCGTCGCAAGGATGGCGAAGGGCAGTCGCTGCCTTTGCAGATAGAAATCACTGATGACGGGCCTGGCTTGCCCGAAGACATCCGGGACGAGATTTTCGATCCCTTCGTCTCGGGCCGTGAAAACGGCACAGGGCTGGGCCTCGCATTGGTTAGCAAGATCGTTTCGGACCATGGCGGCTGGATTTCCGTCACCTCGGTGCCGGGACACACTGTATTCCGCCTGTCATTGCCCCGCATGGGTCGGGACAAGACACCTAAGACCAAGGAGAACACCTGATGGATGGCACGGTTCTGGTCGCTGATGACGACCGCACGATTCGCACGGTTCTGACCCAGGCGCTGACGCGCGCGGGCTGCCGGGTTCATGCCACCAGCTCTCTCACCACGCTGATGCGCTGGGTGGGCGAGGGCAAGGGCGACGCGGTCATCACCGACGTGGTCATGCCCGATGGCAACGGGCTGGAGATGTTGCCGAAAATCTCGCAGGATCGGCCCGGTCTGCCGGTCATCGTGATCTCGGCCCAAAACACCATCATGACCGCGATTCAGGCGGCCGAGGCCGAGGCGTTTGATTACCTGCCAAAACCTTTCGATCTGCCCGACCTGATGAAGCGCACGTCGCGCGCATTGGACAGCAACCGGCGACTGCGCTCTGGCGCTCCCAAGGAAGAGGCCGAGCGCCCCGAGGATCTGCCGCTGGTCGGGCGCACGGTCGCGATGCAGCAGCTCTATCGTCTGGTCGCACGGGTGATGAATACGGATATGCCAGTGCTGCTGATCGGTGAAAGCGGGACCGGCAAATCCCTGATCGCGCGGGCGATCCATGACTTCTCGGACCGACGCACGCTGCCCTTTGTGACGGTGACAGCCGCGGACCTGACGGACATCGAAGGCCCTGCGCGGGTTCTGGCGCGGGTCAAGGGCGGGTCGCTGCTGATTGACGGGATCGGTGACGTGGACCCAGACGTTCAGGCGCGCATTGTACGCATGATGGATGCGCCGGGCGAACACAGCCCTCGCTACATGGCCGCCAGCCTGAGTGACCTGAGCGAAGAACTGGCGCAGGGCAGGGTGCGGCAGGATCTCTATTATCGCCTCAGCAGTGCGGTGATCCAGGTGCCGGCGCTGCGCGAACGTGTGGACGACATTCCACTGCTGATCCGGCACTTCCTGAACCGGGCTGAGCAGGACGGCGGCCCGCGGCGCCGCCTGACCGACGAGGGGGAGGAGCTGCTGCGCGCCTATAACTGGCCCGGCAATGTGCGGCAATTGGAAAACACGGTGCGCCGCTTGCTGCTGACCAGTCAGGCCGAAGAGATCACCCGGTCCGAGATTGAATCGGTGCTGGGCGCGCAGCCGGGCACGGTTCCGGTGCTAAGCGGTGGCGATTCCGAGAAGCTATCAGAGTCGGTCGCACGCCACCTGAAACGCTACTTTGACCTCCACGGCACCTTGCTGCCGCCTCCGGGGCTTTATGGTCGTATCCTGCGCGAAATGGAGTTGCCGCTGATCGAAATCGCATTGGACGCAACCGGCGGGAATCAGGCGAAATGTGCGGAATTGCTGGGCATCAACCGCAATACGCTGCGTAAGAAAATCAATGATCTCGATATTCAGGTGACACGCCGCCGTAAATTGATGTAAAAACGCCACATAAACGTGGCGAAACGGTGTCAGTGCCGAAATAGACCACAAAATATGGCGGTTCGCTGCTTCGGCAGCACATCAGATACGAGGCGTGCGGGTGGCAACCCGGTCACAGAGAACCTTGATTCACACGCTGTCGCGTTGGCGACGGACGCGGCGTGCGCAGAATTTTGCCACGCTGGGTCTGGTGGTGCTGGGGCCGGTTCTGGTTCTGGCGACCTTTCTTGTGCTTGGGCCGTTCCAGCAAAACGCGGCCTCCACCGCGCTCCGGTTCGTCCTGCTGGCCGACCTTGTGTACACACTGGTTGTGGCCGCGCTGGTGTTGGGACAGGTGGGCAAGCTGGTTGCCGCCCGCCGCGCGAAATCCGCTGGCTCCCGACTGCACCTGCGCCTGGCGGGTGTGTTTGCCATGCTGGCCCTGATCCCGACGGTCATCGTTGCCGTGTTCGCCAGCTTGACGCTGAACATCGGTCTGGAAGGCTGGTTTTCTGAGCGTGTGCGGCAGGTTGTGGGCAGTTCACTCGCCGCGGCAGAAGCCTACGAGACCGAACAACGCGAAGGGCTGGCCGAAGATGCGCTGGCGGTCGCCCGATTCATCGACGCCAGCCGCAGCCGCGATTTCTTCATGAGCGACGGGCAAATCCGCGTAGTCCTGGCACAGGCCCAGCCTCAGGTGCAACGTGGGCTAAGCGAGGCCTATGTCATTGACGGATCAGGCGAAATCCGTACCCGTGGCGATGGGTCTTACCTTTTCGATTTCGAAGCGCCCAGCAGGGAAGACTTTGACGAGGCAATCGAAGCCGGGATCGCTGTCATTCAGGATTGGGACAACAACGAATTCCGCGCGTTGGTCCCGCTCGACGCGTTTCTGGACCGCTTCCTGTATGTCAGTCGCGATGTGGATGGTGAAATCCTGAGCTTGTTGGACGAAACGCAGGAAACCGTACGACTTTATCATCAATTGGAAAGCGAACGCGGGCGGGTGCTGTTCGAATTCGCGCTGGTTTATCTGGGCTTTGCGCTGATCCTGATCCTCGCCGCGATCTGGTCGGGCCTGTGGTTTGCCGAACGCCTGTCGCGTCCCGTCGGTCGACTGGCCGGTGCTGCGCAGCGGGTAGGGACCGGCGATCTTGAGGTGCAGGTGGTCGAAGATCCCGGCGACGACGAAATCGCCATGCTCGGGCGGTACTTCAACCAGATGACGCGGCAGTTGAAAGGCCAGCGGCAGACCTTGCTGGACAATACACAACAGATCGAACGCCGCCGCAGGCTATTTGATTCCGTGCTCAGTTCCGTCACATCCGGCGTTGTCGGGCTGGACCCCGAGGGCCGCGTGACCTTCGTCAACCGCTCAGCTCAACGCCTGTTGGACTGGTCGGGGGATCAACAGCAACTGGCGTTGGCTGTGGCTGTGCCAGAGTTCGGGCCGCTGTTTCAGGAGTTGCGGACCAGTCCCAATGAAGTGGTTCAACGGGAACTGCGCGTGACGCGGGGCAGGCGGCAGGAAATCCTGCTGGTGCGCATGTCCACACGCCGGGGAGAGGACGGTACGCGCGAAGGATATGTTGTGGCCTTTGATGACGTCACGGATCTGGTCAGCGCACAGCGTATGGCCGCGTGGGGTGACGTGGCGCGCCGCATCGCGCATGAAATCAAGAACCCGCTGACCCCCATTCAGTTGAGTGCCGAGCGGATCAAGCGCAAGTTCATGCCGCAGGTGGAAAAAGACAGCGACAAACTCGAGGCGATGACCGACGTCATCGTGCGCCAGACCAACGACCTGCGCCGGATCGTCGACGAATTCTCCAAATTCGCGCGCATGCCTGAACCGGACCGCAGGCAGGAGGACCTGACCTCACTGCTCAATGATGTGGTGTTGTTGCAGCAATCTGGCCAACCGGATGTCACCATCAACGCAACCTTGCCAGAAGGGACTGTTGACGCCGAGATTGACGCAACCATGATGTCTCAGGCGCTCACAAATTTGATTAAAAACGCGGGCGAAGCCATTGAGAGCCTCAAGAAAAAAGACGCTCCCGACGGTTTTGTCCCGGAAATCCGTGTAACGATGGATCATGATAGCAGCGGCGTTGAAATCCGTATTGCGGACAACGGCATCGGCCTGCCCGTGGATCGTGCGCGGCTGTTTGAGCCCTATGTCACCACCCGTGACGAGGGCACCGGGCTGGGTCTGCCCATTGTGAAGAAGATCATCGAGGAACACGGCGGTACGCTCGCCCTGGAGGATGCTCCGGTCTTCGATGGAAATACCCATGCCGGGGCGATGGCGGTCATCCGCCTTGCCGCCGGATCCCAAATAGAACCAACAAAAACCGTAGAAGCAGGAATGACATGAGCGATATTCTGATAGTCGACGACGAGCGCGATATCCGGGAGCTGATTTCGGACATCCTCGAAGACGAAGGTTATGCCACCCGCCTGGCCGGGAATTCCCAGGACTGCATGGCTGCGATCAACGCAGAGCCGCCGGGACTGCTGATCCTGGACATTTGGCTGAAAGACAGCGCGATGGATGGCATCGACATCCTGAAGGCGGTGAAACGTGACAACCCGGACATTCCTGTCGTCATCATCTCGGGGCACGGCAACATCGAAATCGCCGTCGCTGCGATCAAACAGGGCGCGTATGACTTCATCGAAAAGCCCTTCAATATCGACCAGCTACTGGTTGTGATCCGCCGCGCGATGGAGGCCTCGCGCCTGCGCCGTGAAAACAGCTCGCTCAAACGTCGCGATGTGGCGAGTGCCGAGATGATCGGGTCCAGCGCCGCCTTCCGTGCGTTGGTGTCTCAACTGGAAAAGGTTACAAAATCCAATGGTCGCGTGATGCTGACTGGCCCGGCCGGGTCCGGCAAGGAAATCGCCGCACGCTACATCCACGCCAATTCCAACCGGGCCGAGGCGCCGTTTGTGACCGTGAACTGCGCCAGCATCGAACCGGAGCGGATGGAGGAGGTATTGTTTGGCCGTGAATCCAGTGAACGCGGGCTGGAACCGGGTCTTTTGGAACAGGCGCATGGGGGCGTTGTCTACTTTGACGAGGTTGCCGATATGCCTGTCGGCACGCAGTCCAAGATCCTACGTGTGCTGGTCGATCAGCAGTTCCAGCGTGTTGGTGGCTCTGACAAGGTGCGCGTGGATCTGCGCGTCATCTCCTCCACCAACAAAGATCTGGAGCAGGAGATCGAGGCAGAGCGCTTTCGTCAGGAACTCTATCACCGCCTGAACGTCGTCCCGATTGCCGTGCCCTCGCTGGAGGATCGGCGCGAGGACATCCCGCTGTTGGCCGAACACTTCATCACCGCGTTCAATGCCTCTCAGGGCCTGCCGCTGCGCGAGTTGAGCGAAGAGGCCGTGACGCTGCTGCAAACCATGGTCTGGCCCGGCAATGTGCGTCAGTTGAAAAACCTGATCGAACGGGTGCTGATCCTGGGCGACGGCACCGGCCCGATCGAGGCGCGCGAACTGCCGAACGACGAGGAAAAACCGTCTGAAGAGGGCCGGGTGGTTCTGTCGGGCACTTTGGCAACCTTGCCGCTGCGCGAGGCGCGCGAAGCGTTCGAACGCGAATACCTGCTGACACAGATCAACCGGTTCGGTGGCAATATCAGCCGCACGGCCAGCTTTGTCGGCATGGAACGCAGCGCACTGCACCGCAAGCTGAAATCGCTGGGGGTCGTGACCACAAACAAGGCCGGCGCCCGCGTCGCACATGTGGACGAACCGGCGCAAGCGGCGGAGTAGGGGGCCGAGTTTTCCGGCGGATAAGTGACAACAGTTCCCGGCCAGTTTACTGCGGCACTATTTTCAGATCGGGCACAGAGACGGGAAAAGGCAACCGCTTGCGGGCAGTCTGGGTAATTCAAACGCCCTACGACTATTCCGCCGCTGTCTTCAACTGGAACCCACGTTCGATCATGTCCGACGGTTCCACCGGATATTCGCCCGAGAAACACGCATCGCAATATTGCGGCGCGTCCGGGTTTCGACCGCCGCTTTCTCCGACAGCACGGTAAAGCCCGTCGAGCGAGATGAATTTCAGCGAATCCACCTGCAGGTGGTCGCGCATTTCCTCTTCGCTCATCGTCGCGGCGAGCAGCTTTTCACGCTGCGGCGTGTCCACGCCATAGAAGCAGGGCCAGGCCGTTGGGGGTGACGCGATGCGGAAATGGACCTCGGCTGCGCCGGCGTCCAGGATCATCTCCTTGATCTTGCGCGACGTGGTCCCGCGCACAACGGAATCGTCAACCAGAATGACCCGCTTGCCCCGGATAAGCGCCCGGTTCACATTCAGCTTCAACCGCACGCCCATGTTGCGGATCTGCTCCGTCGGCTCGATGAAGGTGCGGCCCATATACTGGTTGCGCACGATCCCCATGCCGTAGGGAATGCCGGATTCCGCCGCGAACCCGATGGCCGCAGGGGTACCACTGTCGGGCACGGGACAGACCAGATCCGCCTCCACCGGGCTTTCCTTGGCCAGTTCGCGCCCAATGGCCTCACGCGTTTCATAGACACTGCGCCCGGACAGGATCGAATCGGGGCGCGAGAAATAGACATGTTCAAAGATGCAGAAACGAGAGGAGCGCTTGCGGAACGGGAAATGGCTCTGCACCCCATGTTCGGGTGTGATCACGACCATTTCACCCGGCTCAATCTCGCGCGCGAAATCAGCGCCGATGATGTCCAGCGCGCAGGTTTCAGAGCTGAGAACCCAGCCATCACCCAACTGCCCCAAAACCAGCGGTCGCACCCCCAGCGGATCACGTACACCAATCAGCTTGGTCCGGGTCATCGCGACAACAGAAAACGCACCTTCGACCCGGCGCAGCGCCTCTTCCATCCGTTCCGGAATGGATTTCTGGAAGGACCGCGCCATCAGGTGGATGATGCATTCACTGTCAGACGAGCTTTGAAAAATCGACCCACGTTCGATCAACTCCCGCCGCAGAGCATCCGCATTGGTGATGTTGCCATTGTGGGCCAGCGCTGCCCCACCCAGCGAGAATTCACCAAAGAACGGCTGCACGTCACGGATCGCCGTCTGCCCCTTGGTCCCCGCCGTGGAATAGCGCACATGGCCAATCGCCAGCGGTCCCGGCAGGGTTTTCATCAACGACGCGTTGGTGAAATTGTCCCGGACATAACCAAAGCGGCGGGCGTTGTTGAACCCGTGTTCGGGATCGTGGCTGACGATCCCGCCTGCCTCCTGTCCACGATGTTGCAGGGCATGCAGGCCGAGGGCGACAAAGTTCGCGGCGTCGGCAACGCCAAGCACACCGAATATCCCGCATTCTTCCCTGAGTTTGTCATCATCAAACGGGTGCGCGAGCGGCAAATGGGCAGGCAAGGGGCAGCTCCGATTCCATTGCGAGTGTCTGCCGGTCTTCTACCGGGTCATGGCAGGGCTGTCACGAAACGATCACAATTCGAAGGACAGAATTCGTTGCTTTGTGCAGTGCGCATCACTGCGGCGTGCAGATACCCACCAGTTGCTCGTACTGCCCGGTGACCCAACCCAGTGCCTGTTCGGGGTCCTGTTCTTCGATCGCACCGCTCAAGCGGGAAAACACCTGCGCGGACCGGCTTTCATCGACGATGGTGAAGCTCTGCGTGGTGATCACCGCGTCATAGACGAAAAACGCAATTGCCACCAACAGGATGCCGCGCGCCACGCCGAACAGGAAACCAGCGCCCTGATCGACCCCACCCAGCGCGGACCGTTGAACAAGGCTGGAAAACAGCGGGGTGAAAAACGACACGATGATCAGCGCGCCGGCAAACACGGCGGCAAAGGCGGCAATCACGCTCAGTTCGCAACTGTCGGCAATGAAATCGCCGATTACCGGAACTTCGCGCACCAGCGGCTCGACCTGCGGAGCAAAGATGAAAGCCAGCACAGCCGCAGCCACCCAGCCGAGAATCGCCATGACCTCGCGCACGAAACCGCGCGAATAGGCCAGCAGGGCCGAGATAACGATGACGATGGCGACAACACCGTCGATGATTGTAAAGCCTTCCATTCGCCCTCGCCTGCCTTTCCGCGCCTATCCGGCACCAAATACCTCGCCCACGAACTGCGTCAGGTCGGCCGGTCGGAACAGGCTCAGCCCGTTTGCTGCCGCCTCCTTGCCACCCGCCGGAGCGATGGCCGAGGAAAAACCAAGTTTTTGCGCCTCTTTCAACCTGTTTTCGGTCTGAGAGGCCGGGCGCAAGGCCCCGGATAGGCTGATTTCGCCGAAAATCACTGTTTCCGCAGGCAGGGCGGCGTCTTCGCGCGCGCTCAGCAGGGCGGCGGCAACCGCCAGATCGGCGGCCGGTTCGCTGATGCGCATGCCGCCTGCCACGTTCAGATAGACGTCTAGGCCGGTAAAGGGGATTCCACAGCGGGCCTCCAGCACAGCCAGGATCATGGCGAGTCGCCCGCCGTCCCAGCCCACAACCGTGCGGCGGGGCTGGGAATGGGGTGTGGGGGCGACAAGTGCCTGCAATTCAATCAGGACAGGGCGCGTGCCTTCGATACCTGCGAACACCGCTGACCCGGGCGCGGGGGTGCCCCTGTCCGACAGAAACAACGCGGAGGGGTTTGTGACCTCTGCCAGCCCCGCACCGGTCATTTCAAACACGCCGATCTCGTCCGCCGGACCGAAGCGGTTCTTTACTGCGCGCAGAATACGGAACTGATGTCCGCGCTCGCCTTCGAAATAAAGCACGGTATCCACCATGTGCTCCACCACACGTGGGCCTGCGATCTGCCCCTCTTTGGTGACGTGTCCGACCATGATCACCGACATGCCCCGCTTTTTGGCAAAGGTGGTCAGCTCATGCGCCGCCGCGCGCACCTGGCTCACCGATCCCGGCGCACTTTCAACCGTGTCCGACCACATGGTCTGGATCGAATCGATGATGGCGAGGCCGGGGCGTTCCGCGTCCAACGTGGTCAGAATATCCCGCAGCGAGGTTTCCGCCCCCAACTGCAACGGCGCGTCAGACAGGCCCAAGCGACCCGCCCGCATCCGTACCTGGGCGCTCGCCTCTTCACCCGAGATATAGATGGTTTTCAGACCTTTACCGGCCAAAGCTGCCGCAACTTGTAGCAACAGGGTCGACTTCCCAATGCCGGGATCACCGCCCACCAGAATAGCCGAGGCAGGGACCAACCCACCGCCCAGCACGCGGTCCACCTCCGCCAATCCGCTTTGCGCACGGGGTGGCGGCACCTCTTCGGCTCGCAGGTCCGTTAGCGGAACGCTACGACCCCGCGCTGCGCCCAGCGCCTTCTTGCCGGGGCCGGTGGCCAGGGGGGCCTCTTCGCTGATCGTGTTCCATTCACCACAGGATTCGCAGCGCCCGGACCATTTGGAGGTCACGGCCCCGCAGGCGGCACAAACAAAGCGGCTGGTTTTTCCCATGCCCCTACGTGTCTGACGAACCGCGCGTACGCAAGACGGTTTTTTCCGTCACGATCCCCAACGCGATGCTGGCCAGAATGCAGGCGGTAAACATGTAAAGCCCCCAGGCCGTTTCCAGCCGCCCTACGCCGATGCCCTTCACAACGGTAATATAAAGCGCGATCAGGAACACGTCGGCCATCGCCAGTTTGCCCAGAATATGCAGCACTGGCATGGCCTTAGGGTCCAGCAGCTGCCATTGCACCAGCGCTGTTCCGATGGTTTTCAGATAGGGTGCAAACAACGCAAACGCGGTCACGATCAGCGCCAGAAACACATCCGAATCCCACAGCGATTGTAGGCCGGTGATCACCGAAATCTCGCTCAGCCCGAACAGCGGCAACAACCCCGCCCTCATCAAAGGCGCGAACCACGCGATGGGGTACAACACCAACAGGGAAAGCGTCAAAATCCTCAGAACCATGGCGTGGCACCTAGGCATGGATGACCCTCGGAACAAGGTTCATGATTTCATCTTTGCCAAAATACTCTCAGGGGGCTTGGGGGATGAAATCCCCCAAAACGTAGCAGGTTCCGGGACCATGTTACCCCAAAACGTACAAAACTTCAGCGCACCGCCTCGATAGGTCCGTCAGCCCGGCCGTGGATGAATTGCTCCAGATACGGATCGCCCGAGCTGTCCATGTCCGCCACCGGTCCGGTCCACTGGATCACCCCGCCGTGCAACATCGCCACATTGTCCGCAATCGCCCGGACCGAGGACATGTCGTGGGTGATGGTCATGGCGGTTGCACCCATCTCGACCACGATCTCGCGGATCAACTCGTTGATGACGCCGGACATGATCGGGTCGAGGCCCGTAGTTGGTTCATCGAAAAAGATGATCTCGGGTTCTGCCGCAATCGCGCGAGCGAGCCCCACGCGTTTCTGCATCCCGCCGGACAGTTCCGCGGGGAAGAGGTCGGCGACTTCGGGCTTCAGCCCGACGCGGCGCAGTTTCTCAATCGCGATCTCGCGCGCCTCTTCCACGGGGCGTTTCAGCGACCCGCGCAACAGGCGGAAGGCGACGTTTTGCCAGACGGTTAGCGAGTCAAACAGCGCGCCACCCTGAAACAGCATGCCAAAGCGGGCCAGAAACGCATCCCGGTCGCCGGTGCCGACGTCCTTATCGTCGACGGTAATCGACCCGCTGTCCGGTTCGAGGAGGCCCAGCACACATTTCAGCGTGACGGATTTCCCGGTGCCCGACCCGCCGATGATGACCATTGACGTGCCTTGTTCAATCTCAAGGTTAAGACCTTGTAGCACTGCATTGGGACCAAAGGATTTATGTACATCTTTGAGGAGGATCATACCGAGAAAAAGACCCCCGTCAGAACGAAGTTTGCGGCCAGGATCAGCACGGCGGCAGCCTCGACCGATCCTTTGGTTGCCCGGCCCACGCCCTGCGCGCCGCGACCCGAATTCATGCCGTAGTAACAGCCCATCAGCGCCGCGATCCCGCCAAAGGCCGCGCCTTTGACGAGGGAGGAGATGATGTCGAGCGGCTCAAGGAAATTGACCGTGTTTTGCAGATAGACCACAGCGTTGAAACCCAGGTTTTGCGTGGCGACCAGATAGCCGCCTGCAATGCCGATGATGTCACCGATCCCGACCAGCACCGGCACGGTGATCAGCGCGGCCAGAACGCGGGGCGCGGTCAGGTATTTCATCGGGTCGGTGGACAGTGTGACCAGCGCGTCAATCTGCTCCGTCACCTTCATCGTCGCAATCTCAGCCGCGATGGAGGAGGTCACGCGCGCCGCGATCATCAACCCAACCAGCACCGGCCCCAATTCGCGCACCATGCCGATGGCAACGATCTGGGGGACAACGGCCTCGGCATTGAACCGCGCGCCGCCGGAATAGATCTGCAGCGCCAGCGCACCGCCGGTGAAGATCGCGGTCAGGCCAACCACGGGCAGCGACAGCCAGCCGACATTCAGCAAAGCGTTCAGAAACTCGCGCGGGTAAAACGGTGGGCGCACCATGTGGCTGAGCGCGCGGACGGTGAACAGGCTGATCCGACCCATGGAGGCCAGCATCGCCAGCACCGACCGGCCCAGCAGGGCAAGGGGCATCAGGGGGCTCATGGATGATAGGCCCTTGTATAGCGGGGACCGAGCGAGGTCAGGATTTCGTAGCCGATGGTGCCGGCAGCGCCGGCCAGATCGTCAACCTTTTGCGATTGGTTCAGCAACGTCAGATAGCCGGGGTCGGTGTCCAGTGCGGTCACGTCTGCGGTGATCAGGTCCATCGAGATGCGTCCGCGGATCGGGCAGGGCGTTTCATCTGCAAACAATGGCACGCCGTCACCAATCGCGCGGATCAGGCCGTCAGCATAGCCTGCGCTGACGGTTGCGATGCGGGTCGGGCCGGGCGCGGTCCATGTGTTGCCGTATCCAACGGTTTCGCCAGCCTCCAGCGTGCGGATCTGAATGACCGGCAGGTCAAGGCGCACCACCGGTTTCGCGGCATCAAAAGGCTGCCCGCCATATAGCCCCACGCCGGGGCGGGTCAGGTCGAAATGATAGCGCGATCCCAGCAGGATACCGCCCGTTGCGGCCAGTGACCGGGGCACGTCCAGCCCTTGGGTCATCTGCAGGAACGTCTGCAACTGCTGTTCGTTCATCCCGTGCGCAGGCTCATCCGCGCAGGCCAGATGTGACATGATCAGGCGCGGCGATAGGCTGAGCGCGACATCGCGCAGCTCGGCCCAATCAGCGGGTTCCAGACCCAGCCGGTTCATGCCGGTGTCGAGTTGCACGCCAAAGGCATGGCCCTTCAGGTTTTCGACATGGCGCAGCACCTGATCGACCGAGTTCAGCATCGGCGTCAGGTCGTGATCCCGCAAGAAGGCGGTGTCGCCGTCCATATGGCCAGAGAAGACGCCGATCATCGGCCCCGGTCCAAGGGCTGCGCGCACCTTCACGCCTTCTTCGGCCGTGGCCACGAAGAACCGCCGCGCGCCTGACCGCGCCAGCGCAGCCGCCACCCGGTCCGAGCCCAGCCCGTAGCCGTCGGCCTTTACCACGGCAGCGGTTTCGCAGGACGTCATTGCGTCCAGCGCGCGCCAATTTTGCACGACCGAGTTCAGGTCGATTGTCAGATGCCCCGTAGCCATGCGCCCCGTTTTGGCATTCCGCCCCACGGCGTCAAGCGGAAAGGTCAGGCGCTTTCATCTTTGTGTGCGTCATAGCCCGCTTCGAGCTCGCCGCGCAAAAATTCGCCGAAGTTGAGCGGTTCGAACGTGGGCTCACCGGTGCCCGGCAGTGGCGCGACCTGGGCGGAGACATGCGGGTCAAAGAAGAACGGGCAGGAGTAGCGTTCGCGCCCAGACCGGTTGATGACGCGGTGCGGGGTTGATTTGAGCTGCCCGTTGCTGAGCCGGTGCAACATGTCGCCGACACTTACGACAAACGTGCCTTCGCGATAGGGCGCGTCGATCCAGTCGCCTTCGGGGGTCAGCACCTGCAAACCGCCGACCGGGTCCTGCGCCAGAAACGTCAGGCAGCCGAAATCGGTGTGCGGGGCAGAGCCGTAGAGATCGGCAGGTGCGCCGTCGGGGCGGGGCGGGTAGTGCAGCAGGCGCAGCCAGGTGGTCGGTGTGTCAAAGGCCGACATGTAGCTGTCGTCCTTGGCGCCCGCCGCCATCAAGGCGATCCGCATGACGCGGCGGCCCAGGTTGCACATTTCAGTGTGGTAAGCGGTCAGCGTGTCGCGAAACCCGTCCAGGTCGGGCCATTTGTTCGGGCCGGACAGGTAGGTGGCGGGATCAGCGGCAGCATCTTCGCGCATCATCATGAAGCTGGCGGATTGGTTCGGTTTCGTGACCTCGGCCAATTCGGTGTTCACGTCCGTAGAGGTATTGATCGCGATATAGCCGCGATGGGTGCGGTCCAGAGCGATGGCCTGTTTTTTTGCCTCGGGCAGGGCGTGGAACTGGCGCGACGCCTCGAAAACCGCGTCCCGCATTTCGGGCGAGATGCCGTGCCCACGCAGGTAACCAAAGCCATAGGTGGAGTAGATGTCGTGGAACTGCGCGGCCAGTTCGGCGTCACTTCCGGTGGAGAGGTCAAGTTCGGGAATCGTCTGCATGGGCGGACAATGGGGGAAATCAGGGGGAATACCAATCGCCGAAATAGCGCTCCCAGATCTTTTCGCCGATCATGCAGTCGTAGGCGTCGGCCTGTATGATCCTGGGCTGTGTGGGGGCAAGGCCGGCCAGTTCCAGCACCAGCTTGCGGCGCAGGGTTGGTTCGAAATCCTCCCAGCTCCAGACCGGCAACATGAACGCGCCGGGGCCGCCAATCACGCAGTTGGTGTAATAGGCGTCAAGATCCGGGATGCCGAACCGTTCGCTGAATTCATCCTGTGTCATCAGCGGCAGGCCGTTGATCACGATGCCCTGGGCCAGAACGTCCGAGCGGGCGGGCAGAACCGGGCGGCCCTGGTTGTTGGGTCCGTCGCCAGAGATGTCGATAACCCGGCGCAGGCCGATAAAATCGTTCACTTCAAATGCGATAGACGCCGCTTTTAATCCACCAGAGATTGACGTGCGCCGCATTGCGCCGTCAAAATGCGCGGTGATACGGTCTGCGAAGGCGGCGGCATCCTCGCGGGTTTCGATCAGGGTCCAGGGGACAACGATGCGCTGATCCAGCGACCCGGCCCATTCCATGTAGGTGATCGCAACGCGCCCGATCATGCCACCGCGAATGGCCTCCCAGACCTCGTCACTGGTCAGCGCCGCGGCGTATCCCCGACGCTGGATTTCCAGTTCCTCGGCGGACATGGAACGGGAGACGTCGACCGCCAGCACAAGTTCCAGATCGACTTCAACCTGCTGCGCCCAAGAAGGCAGGGTCATGAGCCAGAAGAAAGCGGAGAGCAAAGCGGCGCGCATGTCCCCATTGCGCCGGATCAAACTTGTCCTGTCCAGACAAATTCGGGTTACTCGTAGCCTTCACCCTGCTGCCACGGGCGAGCGAGGTTGCCAAAGCGTGTAAATTGACCTTCAAAGCTCAGTTCGACGGACCCAATTGGCCCGTGACGCTGTTTGCCGATGATCACCTCGGCCTTGCCGTGCAGGCGTTCCATGCGTTCCTGCCACGCGGCCATTTCGTCCAACCGGTCGTCGGACAGCTTTTCGCGTTCCACGTAGTATTCCTCACGGAACACGAACATCACCACGTCGGCGTCCTGTTCGATGGAGCCTGATTCCCTCAGGTCCGACAGCTGTGGGCGTTTGTCGTCGCGGGATTCCACCTGACGCGACAGCTGGGACAGGGCGATGACCGGGATGTCCAGCTCCTTGGCAATGGCCTTGAGCCCCTGCGAAATTTCCGAGATTTCGTTGACGCGGTTGTCACCTTTGCCCGTGCCTTTGACCAGCTGCAGGTAGTCCACGATCAGGCAATCCAGCCCCTGCGTCCGCTTCAGCCGCCGCGCGCGGGCAGCCAATTGGCTGATCGGCAGGGCCGGGGTGTCGTCGATGAACAGCGGGCAGGCCTCCAGCGTTTTGGCGGCGTCGACAAAGCGGCGGAATTCACCTTCGGTCATGTCACCGCGCCGGATCTGTTCGGATGGCACTTCGCTCGCTTCGGACAGGATACGCGCGGCCAACTGTTCGGCGCTCATTTCCAGTGAATAGAAGCCGACAACGCCGCCCTCGACCGCGCCTTCGCTGCCATCGGGCATGGTGCCTTTGCGATAGGCCTTGGCGATGTTGAAGGCGATATTGGTGGCGAGCGAGGTTTTCCCCATCGAGGGACGTCCGGCAAGGATCAGAAGGTCGGACCGGTGCAGACCGCCCAGCTTTTTGTCCATGTCGATGAGACCGGTGGAGACACCCGCCAGCCCGCCTTCGCGCTGATAGGCAGCATTGGCGACATTAACAGCGTCCGTTACGGCCTTGAGAAAGCTTTGAAATCCGGTTTCGGCCTGGCCCTGTTCGCTGAGCTTGTAGAGCTTCTGTTCCGCCTCGACGATTTGTTCCTTGGGCTCGGACGCCACATCGACCTGTGCGGCCTGCGCGCTGATGTCCCGTCCCAGCGCGATCAGTTCGCGTCGAATGGCGAGGTCATAGATCATCTGCGCATAGTCGCGCGCGGCAAAGGCGCTGATCGCGGCACCGGCCAGACGGGCCAGATAGGCGGGACCACCCAGTTCCTTCAGCCCTTCGTCATCTTCCATGAACGCCTTGAGCGTCACGGGCGAGGCGAGCTGGTTACGGGCGATCCGGGAGGAGGCGATTTCGTAGATGCGGGCGTGCACGGGGTCAAAGAAATGCTGCGGGCCGATCAGGCTGGCAACACGGTCGAACACTTCGTTATTGGTCAGAATCGCGCCCAACAGTTGCTGTTCAGCCTCTACCGAATGGGGCAGCGAGTCGGTGCTGCTGTCGTCGATCTGGTTGGCGTTCAGTCCGATGATCTGGTTCATGCCCTTGCCTCTGTCCCCGCCCGTTTATTGTTGTCCCAGTTTCATAGATGACAGTTTTGTAAACACCATCTGGAAATGCCGGGGGACGGACCGGGGATAACCCGAATGATGGTGTGGATAACCATCACCGGGGCGCGGGAATCGCAATCGGGCCGTCCCATATATGGCAGCATAACGGGATCGTGACGCAAAACCTATGCCGGATTGCGATTCTCGGCGGGGTTTTTCCACATTCCATGCACGGTGCTCGTCCACCGGAAATTGCGGGTGGGATGGGGAAGGTTACCGAGAGCCGCGTATCGATGGGTCGCGGTGCGGCGATCCGACTTTTCAGTTGTCCAATTTATGCCTGCAAAGTCCGTAGAACCTAACTGTCTTGCAAGTTCGCTAGCCAGATCGCCGTGCCCGGGGGCGGCCCGGCCCCTCTCGGCGTTTGCTGGGCAAACGCCTGCCGGTCGATGGATGCGCGGCGGGCTTTCAGCCCTTGTTCCGCGCTAACTAGAAAAACAGGCGTTCCCTACCGTCGCGCGTCCTGCCATGCGCGCGGCGCGTTCAGGAAGGCCTCGACCTCGCGCAGGGTTTCAGCGCTGAAATCCTGATTGCGGCGCGCTTCTTTCAACACATCCCACCACGTGCACAGGTGATGCAGCGCCACGCCGTGATCGCCCAGCGTCTGCGTCGTTTCCGGGAAGATGCCGTAGTAGAAAATGACCGCCGTGTGATGGCAGGTTGCGCCGGTGTCGCGGATCGCGTCCACAAAGCTGAGTTTGGAGCCGCCATCGGTGGTCAGATCCTCGACCAGCAGAACGCGCTGGCCTTCGCTCATGTCGCCCTCGATCCGGGCGTTGCGACCGTATCCTTTGGGCTTTTTGCGCACATAGGTCATGGGCAGGGCCAGCCGTTCGGCGACCAGTGCAGCAAAAGGGATACCTGCGGTTTCGCCACCGGCGATGTTGTCGAACGCCTCGAACCCGACCTCGCGCATGATCGTGACGGCCAGAAAGTCCATCAGGGTCGAGCGGATGCGCGGGTGCGAAATCAGCTTGCGGCAGTCGATGTAGGTGGGTGAGGGCAGGCCGGAGGCGAGCGTGAACGGTTCCTCGGCGTTGAAATGCACGGCCTTGATTTCCAGCAGCATCCGGGCGGTCAGGCGGGCAATTTCGTCGGCGGGCGGGTAGGAGGATGGGATCATCTGTGGGCCTTTGCGTCTATGGTCGGGGCGTGTCCCGGGAATGGCGAAATCAGGTGGCGGTCCAGTGGATCGGTACGCCCGGGTCAAACACGGTCACGGGGCCGTCGCCTGTGTCGATTCGCGTGGGGAAGGTGACGGGTGTGTCGGATTTGGTGAGAGTGAGGGTGTCCTCGTTCACCGGCAGGCCATAGAAGGCGGGGCCGTTCAGAGAAGCGAAGGCTTCGAGCCGCTCCAGCGCGCTTTCCTCTTCGAACACGTGGGCGAGGATGGCCATTGTGTTGGTGGCGGTGAAACAGCCCGCGCAGCCGCAGCCGGTTTCCTTGGCCGCGTCCACATGAGGTGCACTGTCGGTGCCGAGGAAATAGCGCCCGTCGCCGCTGGTCGCCGCTGCGCGCAGGGCCAGACGGTGTTCTTCACGCTTGGCCACGGGCAGGCAGTAGTAATGCGGGCGGATGCCCCCGGCGAGGATGTGATTGCGGTTGATGATCAGGTGGTGCGTGGTGATCGTGGCGCCCAGTCCCTGGCCCGCGCGGCGCACATCGTCTACGCCGTTCATCGTGGTGATGTGTTCCATGACCACGCGCAGCCCCGGCGTGGCGCGGCGCAGCGGGTCGAGGATGCGGTCGATGAACACGGCCTCGCGGTCGAAGATGTCGATGTCGGAATCGGTGACCTCGCCATGCACGCACAAGGTCAAGCCGATCTCGGCCATGCGCTCAAGCACCGGGCGGACCTTGTCAAAATCGCGCACGCCGCTGTCGGAGTTGGTGGTGGCCCCGGCGGGGTAGAGCTTGACCGCGTGCACCAGACCGCTGGCCGCCGCAGCTGCCACATCGTTGGGATCGGTGTTTTCGGTCAGGTACAGCGTCATCAGCGGCTGAAACTGCGCGCCTTCCGGCATCGCGGCCATGATACGGTCGCGGTAGCGCGTCGCGTCTGCGGCGGTGACCACGGGCGGCACGAGGTTCGGCATGATGATGGCACGCGCGAAATGACGCGCGGATTCGGGCAAGACAGCGGCCAGCATCGCGCCATCGCGCAGATGCAGGTGCCAGTCGTCGGGGCGGCGGAGGGTCAGGCTGGTGCTCATGCGCACCGGCTATCACAAGCCGTGGGGCGGAGCCAGCGGTGACGTGTCAGGCCGGCGCGTCCTGCGTTTTTGCGCGGGTCGGTGGCGCGCGGAAGTCACCGCGCATCGCTGCGGCCTTCAACCGGCGCAGACGTCGGCGGAAAAACGGAGCATCGCGTTCCTTCACAACCTGTCGGCACATGGCAAAGCTGAGGTAAGGGCGGCCCTGGGTTTCCAGTCGGAACAGCAACCGGCGCAGATAGGTTGTGTTCTGACGGCGCGCGCGGAACAGCCGGGCAAAGGACAGGATGTCGAGTGTGCCCGATTCGGCATGTTCCAGCAGGGGGAGCAGCAATTCCATTTCCTGCAGGGCCGCTTCGAGCGTCTCGCCCCCATGAGGAACACGCAGCCGGGTCACGCCGGGGCGCTCGAACAGGGCCGCGTGCATGGCGTCCAGATCCTCGAACGGATCATAAAGCACGAAGGCCTGTTCTGCCGCGTCCAGCATGTCGGGCGCATAGCCGAACCGGTCCGAAAAATTGAGGCGGCGTGCGGCCGGGAACCGGGGGTCCCATTCGGTCAGGCGCGGGTCCATGGTGGCATGTGGTTGCAGGGCCAGCACTTTCGCGCCGGGGGCTGCCACGGAATAGGCGGCAGCGGCATAGCCGCAGGCGCCAACACCGTAGAACAGGACGCTGTCGAAATCTTCGAAAAACCCATCGTCGATCAGGCGGTCGAAATAGCCAAAGATGATCGGATCGCGGAACCAGGATGTGCTTTCGGACAGGATGGCCAGATGTGACCAGCCTGCGGAAATGATCATTTCATGACCCAGCGGGCGCGCTTTTGCGGACGTTGTGCGCACGGTTTCCATGGTTTCAAACGTGACAAGCAGGGTTTTTCCTGCCTCAACGAACGCAGAAAAGCATTTGTCTCCAAGGGGTTGGAACGCGCCGTGTTCTTCGGCGAGGTCCTCGATTGCGCGTTTCCAGTCCTCCGGTCCGAGGTCGGAATAGGAAACATCTACACTCTTCTGAACGTCCTGCATCGTGCATTCCTCTGGCTTCCGTCCACTGTCGGGTCGGTTTCTGCACGGGAACAGCTACAGGCCGAATGCGGCCAAATCGGGGAAATTGTTGTGCCGGTTTAAGGCGTCTTGCCGCCTAAGGTACGGGCACGCAGGCCGAATTTGCGTAACCGGCTGGCGGCGTTCTGGTCCAGCGGTTCAGTTGGCGGGCACATCATCAGGCGGCCAAAAAGGGCGCGGCTGGGTTCGTCCAGCATCAGTTCCTCGAACCGGGATTTACGCCATGCGACGGCCTCCTGATGCAGCGGGCCCAGTACCGGGTCGGCGTGCAGCTGGTCCAGAATAGGGCGGGACAGGGCCGACATGCGTTGGATGGTCAGGTCGGTTTCGGTGTTGAAATTCCGTTCGACCCAATAGTCCATGCCCAGCGTATGATCGCCATGGACCGCGCGCCCGCGATCCGCTTTCAGCACATAGGATTCCATCGCCCCCAGCGGGTAATGGTTGAGCTGTGCGAGGGCATAGTTCGACTGGCCGAAGTCGGAAAACACGCGCTGTGTCTTGAATTGTTCGGGCAGGACGCGACCCGCGCCATCGAACCAACGTGCTGCGTCCAGCCGGGATTTGTCGGGGCTGCGGGGGCGGTGTACGCCGGTTTTCTGATAGGTGCCGTCATTGCGGTAGAGCGTTTTGAACATGCTGGCGCGCCAGGGCCAGTGCATGATGTCCGGCGCACATGAGGTGAAGCTGTCCAGCACGGGGCGGTCTTCGTATTCGACCTGCCCGCCATTGCCAAACAACCGCCAGGTGAGCGTTATGGCGGTTGCGTCGGGCAGGACGGTCAGCAGGGCGGGCAGTGTGCCATCACCGGTGTGGATGTTAACGAATTCATCCACGTCCAGCGGCAGAATCCAGTCCGCGTTGCGCACGATGTCCAGCTTGTCTGCTGCTTTCAGGGCGGTGAATTGAATGCCGCGCTGATCATATGGGCCGTCGTTGCGGACATGCTGAAGCCAGCCGAGGTCCTGCAAACGATCCAGCATGGCATCGGTGCCATCCTGGCAGTCGTTGGAAAACAAAAGGAAATCGGTGAATCCCACGGCGCGGTGGTGGGCCAGCCATTCCAGAAGAAAGGCAGCTTCGTTTCGGACAGTGAGCAGGGCCAGAAAGGACACCAGCCTACCAATTTCGCCGGAAGCAGACGACCTTGGCCTTTGAGCGGCGCGGGAAGTAGACAAGCCCGTGTTTCATGAACGCCTCGAACACGGCCCGCACACCTTCTGATCCAATCCACTGAGGGTGCAGTTCGATGATGGCAAGCCGCACGGTGGACAGGTCAAGCAAGGGGACAACATGTGCCTCGGCCCCTTCGATGTCGCACAGGAAGACGGTCGGTTTTATTCGCCTGGATTCCTCGGTGGCATTGCGCACTTCGACTTCGGCCTTTTTGACGTCACTGTCTTCGTCGGGCGGGTCGATGGAAGAAGAAAGGATGTTTTTCCGAATATAGAACGGCGACTTGCCTTTGCTTGGACCCAGCAAGGCATGATTGACCTCGATGTTGGTGAAGTTGTTGGCAGCGTGTACGCGATGAATGTAAGGGATCAGGGCCGGGTTTGCCTCGAACGTATGAACGCGACCTTCGGGGCATCGGCGCGCGGCGAGCGACGACATGAAACCGATGCCACCGCCCAGTTCCATGACAATATCGTCCTTTTGCATGCTCCAGCGGAGCGCGTCTGCCTCCTTGAATTCGTACATGTTGTTGGACAGGTCACGGATCAGGCGCCGGGTTAGGATCGACCGGTCTTTCGGGAAGCGCAGGCCACGTGATTTAACGAACTCTTCGGTCGCTCCGTCCGGGTTATCCGATACCTCTTGCGGGTGTTCCATGGCTCAGCTCTCCATGTCCAACGCGAGGGCATAGGCCACACGCTCGGTTTCGTTCAGCTTTACCTTCAGTGCCTGTTGGTAGAGCTCTTCGAATTCCTGTGTGCCGTGCAATTCCTCGACCTTGGCGCGGTGCCAGTTCAGCCCTTTCTGATGCCAGCCGCGCAATTCGTCGTCGGCGAGCAGGCGGTCATATTCCGCCCTTAGGCGCGGCACGTTGCGTTTGATCGTGACGTCCTGGAAATCGGACCAGTCCATGCGAATCCAGTAGTTCAGGCCGATCGAGCGGTCCACGTGCAGAGCCCGCCCGCGCTGGCGTTTGATCAGGAAGCTTTCAGCCGAGCGTAGGGCGTAGTGGTTCAGTTGCACCAGATCATAGCCGATGGTGGTTTTGGAATTCCGCCAGCCACGTTCGGCCGTTTCCTTGGTGATGTCGCGGCCTGACCCGTTCACCCATTTCACGATGTCGCTGAATTTTTCGTCCAGCTTGTTTGGGCGATGGCAGCTGATTTTGCCATAGGCACCGATGTTTTTGAACATCGTCTTGAAGCCCCAAACCGTATGTGGTTTCGGGCAGTATTTCGGCGCGCAGGAATCGAACTGGTCGATCACGAACTTGTCTTCCAGCCGCTCCACCCCGTTATGGCCGAACAGCCGCCAGGTCATCGCGATATTCGTGGCATCGGGAACCTCTGCAAAGAGCGCGTCCAACGTGCCGTCGCCTGTGCGGACGTTGATGAATTCGTCCACGTCGATGTGGATGATCCATTCGGCCTGCTGGATCACCGGTTCTTTCAGCGACTGGTTCAGCGCGTATTGCTGGGGGGAGTTGCCCTTCCAATCGTTGTTCAGGCGGTGTTCCAGCACCCCCATTTCCTGCAGCCGGTCCAGGATTTCGTCGGTCCCGTCCTCGCAGCCATTGGTGTAGATCAGGAAGTTGTCGACGCCGATGGCGCGATGGTAGGCGACCCATTCCAGGATGTAGGGCGCTTCGTTTTTCATGCAGCCTACGATGACGCGCCCGCTGGAGCCGGGCGGCAAGTCCCGTTTGGGCATTGGCACAAACGGCGGCGCGGTTTCGGTTTCGTCCAGACGGCCCATGTTGTTGTGCGGTTTGATCTGGGTGCTGAGGACGATCCGGTGGTTGACCTTCAACATCTCCAGAAATTCATTCTTGGGAGACCTGTCGGTGCTGGCACCGTTTGCGGGTGGTGGATCGTTTGGCACAAAGAACGACGCTTTTTCCGAGATCTGTTCGGTCTGTTCCTCTTGTTCTTCTCGGGCGTTCAGATCCAGCGAATTGGATTTGATACGGTATTCATGGGCCGCCATGTATTGCGTCGCACGGAAGCCCCTTAGCGGATCAGCCTCGGTCCAGGGTGCGTCGCCGGTTATCGTGACAGGGTCCAGACAACCGGGGTCCAGATGCGGATGTTCGGCAATCAGTTTGTCATTCAGAGGTTTGAAGAACGCCGCAATTTCATGAAGCTCTTCGGGTTGGATGGCCGGGCCATTGACGGACATGGCGAAGGTCAGCGATTTCCAGAACCGGAAGGGGACAGACAGGTCCTTGGCCTGCATCCAGCGGATCAGGACGTCATTGAACTGGCGCACGCGGGACAGGGTCGCAGCACTGGGCAGCGCGTCGAGCGTTGCCGCGTCGATGGTGCCCAATGGCTCTTCGATGCCAAGAAGGTCGTTCAAAACACGCGGCGCATTTTCTGAGTTCAGCTGCTCCAGGTCCATGGCGCGGAGCGACACGGCCTCGGGTCCGAACACATCGCCCCAGAGGTCGGCCATGCGCCCATAGTCCAGCCAGTGCGGCGGGCTGTGCAGGTGGTTGTAAAGACCGAAATCCGGGTTGGATGGTTCATGAAACGCCAATGCGCCATCCCACCAGTTGCCGCTGCGCGCCAATCCCAGTTCGCGTTCCAGCGTGAAACGACGGCCATCCATAACCTGTTCGGAGTAGTTGCGGATCAGAAGCTGCGTCTGTTCCCCGACAAAGATATGCACCCGAATGTCGTCGGAAACACTGGAGGCAAAGGTTTTCAGCCGCTCCAGTTCGTCCTTGCGGTACATGAGTGCGCCCAGCTGGCCGGAACTGAGGACCAGATGCTGAACATCCGAGCGGTCCCGAAATTCACCGATTTGCGCCATCAGGTGTTTGTAAAGCGCGTCCTGCGCATCCCGGGTTTTGAATCCCCGCAGGTTGCGGATGATGCTGATTTCGTCCGAGGCCGAACAGGCCATATAGACGCGCAGATGGTTCCAGTCCGGGGAAATGACACCGATCTTTTCCAGGTTCATCCGTTTCTTTTTCAGGATGGTCCTGAACCGTTCCGCGCTGAGGCCGGAGGGGCCGATCAACAAATGAATCTGCATGTTACTTCACGTCCTCAAGTTGCGGGTCGCGGTTTTTGTTGGCGCGGCCCCACCAGGGCAGGTCCCGACCCAGAAACGCGCCGATTTTCTGCGGCGCTTCGGGATCGGTGATGTCGTATTCCAGCAACCGGTCGCTTCCGGCCAGTACATGGCGGCAGAACCGGTAGTGCCCCTCGATCCAGCGCGCCAGTTCGTCTTCGCGGTGACCAAAGCCCTTTGGCAATCCCGGGACGGATGTAGCGGGCAGGCGTTTTTCGCCCAAATTGCCCCAGCCCTTCATGCTGGCAGCCGTTTCTGCCGGATCGCGATAGGACAGCAGGAACCGTGCGCCCGGGTGATGGGTCATGATGGCGTCAATGATCGCCCAGTCGGTCTGCGGCCAAGCCGTGAAATCGAATTTGACGAAACTCATCTCGGTCACGGCGTCGAACTCATCGAGCAGCGCCAGCGGGTCGCCGGTGTCGAAGTAACCGCGATAGACCAGCTTGCCCACCAGTGCCCGGATCAGGTCCTTGTTTTGCGTTTGCTCGGCCCGAATACGCCAATCCGCCACGTTCAATCCGGCCCGACGCAGCGCCCGGCTGAGCGTTGTGGTCCCGGTTTTCGGCAGACCCAGGTTGATGACACGCAAACGGGTCATAAAAGCCCGATCTCCTTCATCAGCTTTTCTTCGCCCGGATTGTAGGGGCTGGCGTTCAGCAGTTGGTCCCGCATGTCGCGATAGGACTGTTGGGTCAGCAATTCGTCGCGTTTGGCCCGATGGGCGGCGACGGATGCGTCATGCAGATCCTGGATGCCCGGCAGCGCCTTCAGCGCGTTCATTTCGGCCTCGAGCTGGGGCATGTAGCGCAGGATGCTGTCTTCGACATAGATGTTGTCGTTGCGCTCGCGCCAATAGGTATCGTCGAACTCGCGGAATTCGCGGTTCACATCGCCCCGGTCGTTTTTGACCAGGTAGCTGTCCAGGGACCGCAGGGCATAGTGGTTGAGCGTCGCAAACTTGCGCACGCCTTCGGACGGGAAGGCGCGGATGCGGCGTTTGCCTTTGCGTTTGCGGAAAGGTTGGGGAATGTTGCGCCCGCTGCCATCGGTCCATTTCGGCTGCTCCTTGCGGGGCATGTCCACGTTGTGGAAGGGCCGGTGCGCGCCGTAGTAGTCGGTCGGAAAATCCTTGCGCACCAGTGTTTTCACCTCGATCGCGGTATCGGTGCACCAGATGTCCGGGTTGTGGCTGCGCAGAAACTGCGAGATCACGGGGCGATCTTCGTAGGTTTCGATCCCGTCATTCGCCATGAACTGAAATGTGATCGAAATCGCCTGCGGGTTCTTGCAGGCGTCAATCAGCGCCGGGATGGTGTGATCACCCACGTGGATGTTCAGAAACTCGTCCACATCCGCGATCCAGACCCAGTCCGAGGCTTTGACCCAGGACCGGCGGCGGGCGTGTTTCAGCGCCTCCATCTGGTAGTTGCGGCCCTTGGCCGGGTTCTGTTCGTGCCGGACGATGCCATGTTCCTGAAGCCTGTCCAGCATATGGTCGGTGTGATCCGTGCAATCGTTTGAATAGAATAGAAAATCGGTCACTCCGATCACGCGGTTGAAGGCGATCCATTCCAGCAGGAACGGGCCTTCGTTCTTCACACAGGTGATGGCGGTGATCTGCATTACGCCACCTCTGCCGGTCTGAACGTGCCGGTCATTGAAACTGCCTGTCCGTTTTTTCACGCCTCTCCGACGAGGCAAAGCCCGCGGGAACACTACTGCATTATTGTTTCCCAAATGATGACAGTTGACAGAGTCTGCGTCAACATCTGCGACTTGTGTCCAACTTGACGTTGCCGACATGCCATGCGCTTCTACGTTCTGCGAAAATGCAGGAGTAGTCATGTCCGGACCCAATTCGATTGATGATGTGCAGGAATTGCTGGCCGGTCAGGGCTATGTCTGTGGCCGGGCGCTGGCGACGGTGGTGTTTCTGTCCCTGCGGCTGGGGCGGCCCCTGTTCCTGGAAGGAGAGGCTGGGGTTGGCAAGACCGAGATTGCCAAGGCACTGGCGGCGGCATTGGGCAAACGGCTGATCCGGTTGCAGTGTTACGAGGGGCTGGATGCGTCCTCGGCCGTCTATGAATGGAACTTCCCGGCGCAGATGGTGGCGATCCGCACGGCTGAGGCGGGCGGGGGTGCCGACCGCGATGCGTTGCAGTCGGAGCTGTTCGGGCCGGATTACCTGATCGAACGCCCGCTGTTGCAGGCCATGCGCCCGGATGAAAACGGCGCGCCGGTGCTGTTGATCGATGAACTGGACCGCACGGACGAACCGTTTGAAGCGTTTCTGTTGGAAGCGCTTAGCGATTTTCAGGTGACAATCCCGGAACTGGGTACGGTCAAGGCGCCTGAGCCGCCGATTGTCGTGCTGACCTCGAACCGCACGCGCGAGGTGCATGATGCGCTGAAGCGGCGCTGCCTTTATCACTGGGTCGATTATCCGGGGTTCGAGCGCGAGGTCGAAATCCTGCAGGCCCGTGCGCCCGAGGCGTCCGAGGCGTTGTCGCGTGAGGTCGTGGCCTTTGTGCAGGAGTTGCGGACCGAGGATTTGTTCAAGAAACCTGGCGTGGCGGAGACAATTGACTGGGCCAAATGCCTGTTGGCACTGGACGTGATCAACCTC
This sequence comes from Paracoccaceae bacterium, assembly GCA_040830545.1. Classification (GTDB taxonomy): domain Bacteria; phylum Pseudomonadota; class Alphaproteobacteria; order Rhodobacterales; family Rhodobacteraceae; genus HXMU1420-2. The sequence continues at coordinate 30,693 of JBFOMB010000107.1, forward strand.
AGCCCCGAGGTGATTGCAGATACGCTGGGCGCGATCCTGAAATATCAGGACGACATCGCGAAACTGCAAAACTCCGAGGCGACCCGCATCCTCGATCAGGCGCGGGCATCTTTGGAACCGGCCTGAACTGGCCAAACGGGAGGATCGAGATGTCCATTTACCTCGTGTTCGAAAACGAAATTCACGACACCGAAGCCTATGCAAAATACAAGGCTGCCGTGCGTCCGATGGTCGAAGCAGCGGGAGGCGAATACCTGACCCGCGATGGCCGCGTCGATGTGCTGACCGGGGATTGGGGACCGAAACGGGTCGTCATCTTCAAATGGCCCAGCCGAAAGGCGATGGAAACCTTCATGAGTTCCGAAGCCTACCGTCCCTGGAAAGAGCTGCGCGAAAGCGTGTCGGTCACCAAAAGCGCCGTGATGGTCGAAAGCGATGATCACGAAGAGCCGGAATCGTGACCGGATCACCTTCATGCCAGCCTTTGGAGGCGGTTCGCGCCTATGGCTGAACTCTCCATCATTGACGTCCCGGACAACCCGCGGCTGGCGCAGAACATCATCCATTTCGCGCGCGCCTTGCGCAAATCCGGCCTGCCGGTCGGGCCAGGACGGACAATTGACGCAATCCGCGCGGTGGAGGCGGCGGGGTTCACCTCGCGCACGGATTTCTACTGGACGCTGCACGCCTGTTTCGTGAACCGTCCCGAACACCGCCAGATATTCGCCCAGGTGTTCCGCATGTACTGGCGCGATCCGCGCTATCTGGAGCGGATGATGGCAATGATGCTGCCGGCTTTGCGCGGTGTGCAGGAGGAAAAGCCAGCGGATGCCGCTGCTAAGCGCGCGACCGAGGCGCTGCTGGATGGGATGGACGATTTCCTGCCGCCCATTGAGGATGAGGGTGAGACCAAGATCGAGATCGATGCCTCGCAAACCATGTCGGGTGAGGAAAAGTTCAAGACGCTGGATTTCGAACAGATGGGCACGGATGAAATCGCTCGGGCCAAGCGGATGCTGGCGAAGCTGAAGCTGCCGGTGAAACCGATTGCCTCGCGCCGCACGAAATCGGCCAATTACGGCCATCTGCCGGATTGGCGACATACCATGCGCGATGCGATGCGCCGGGGCGGGGAAATCCATAGCCTGCGCACGCGGGACCGGCGCATTCGCTGGCCCAATCTGGTGGTGCTTTGCGACATTTCCGGTTCGATGAGCCAATACAGTCGTATCGTCCTGCATTTTCTGCACGCCGTGTCGAATGCCAAAGGACAGGGTTGGGCCAAGGTCCACGCCTTCACTTTTGGCACACAGCTGACCAACATCACCCGCCACCTGCATCAACGCGATGTGGACGCCGCGTTGAAGGCTGCCGGGGCCGAGGCGCAGGATTGGGAAGGTGGCACGCGCATCGGGTCCTGCATCCACGACTTCAACCGCGACTGGTCGCGCCGGGTGCTGGGGCAGGGGGCGGTGGTTTTGCTGATCTCGGACGGGCTGGACCGGGACAACCCGGATGCGCTGTCCAAAGAGATGGAGCGTCTGCACCTGTCCGCCCGTCGCCTGATCTGGCTGAACCCGCTGTTGCGCTGGGACGGTTTTGCGCCCAAGGCGCAGGGCATCCGCGCCATGCTGCCCCATGTGGACAGTTTTCGCGCGGGACATTCCATCGCCTCGCTGGAAGACCTGGCACACGCGATTTCTGACGCTGGTGATGTCGGGGAAAAGGCCCGCCTGATGGCCGCGATGCAGGCGGCGTGATGATGCATCTGCCTTGTATCCCGTGGCGCGGACCCTCATTTTGTCCCAATACCCCCTCGGACATGGAGAGCTGTTATGGATCGCTTTGATTCCGCACCGGAAACCGCACTGGCCTGGCATCTGGACGGCAGGGGCGCGGCACTGGCCACGGTCGTGGAAACCTGGGGCAGCGCACCCCGGCGGGTGGGCGCGCAATTGGTTGTCAGCGGCGAGGGCGAGATCGAAGGATCGGTATCCGGCGGTTGTGTTGAAGGCGCGGTGATCATGGAAGCCATCGAGGCGATTGGCGACGGCGAACACCGGTTGCTGGAATTCGGGGTCAGCGACGATGATGCGTTTGCCGTGGGTCTGGCCTGTGGCGGCACGATCCGCGTTTTGGTGGAACCTGTTGGTGGTGCGATGCCCGTCGATCTGTTGCAGGAACTGGTCAACGCCCGCGCGGAGCGCACGCCGCAGGCTTACGAGGTCAACCTGCGCGAAGGTGTGCGGCGCATTCTGCATGATGGGTACAAGGACCGGATGCGGCTGGACCGGTCGGGGTTCGAGGAGGATGGCGAAACCTTTGTGGCGATTCACAACCCGCCGCTGCGCCTGATTGTGGTTGGCGCGGTCCATATTGCGCAGGCGCTGGTGCCAATGGCACGGCTGGCGGGATATGATCCGGTGGTGATCGACCCGCGTGAAACCTTTGCCTCTGCTGACCGGTTTCCGCAGACGCAATTGCTGCATGACTGGCCGGACGAGGCGGTTGCGGAACTGGGGCTGGACACACGTACAGCTCTGGTGCTGCTGACCCATGATCCCAAGATCGACGACCCTGCTTTGGAGGCCGGACTACGTGCCGATTGCTTCTACATCGGTGCGTTGGGATCGACCCGGACGCATGCCAAGCGGGTGGAGCGGATGACCGAAGCTGGCCACAGTGCGGAAGCCATTGCGCGCATCCACGGGCCTGTGGGGCTGGATATCGGGGCGGCCAGCCCGGCAGAGATTGCGGTCGCAATCCTTGCCCAGATGACGGGTGTGCTGCGGGGACGGCCGTGAGATTTGGCGCGGTTCCTTTGGGTGACGCGGCAGGGGCCTTGCTGGCCCATTCGGTAAAGCTGCCCGCGCGTCGGTTGAAAAAGGGAACCGCGCTGACCGACGCGGACGTTGCGGATTTGCGTGCGGCGGGCCTGTCAGAGGTGATCGTGGCGCGTCCGGAACCCGGTGATTTGACTGAAAACGAGGCCGCCGCGCGGTTGGCCGCGGCGCTGGTGCCGGATGCGAAGGCAGCAGGTCTGCGCGTGACCGAGCCCTTTACGGGCCGGGTGAACCTGATTGCGGATGGTCCCGGTATTGTGTCGCTGAACCGCGTGGCGTTGGAGACGTTCAACCGGATCAATCCGATGATCACCATCGCCACGGTGCCCGAGTATCAGCAAATGGCAGCGGGCGGCATGGTTGCAACGATCAAGATCATTTCATACGCCTTGCCTGAGGCGGATGTAGAGGCCGCTGCACAGGCCGCGCCGGCTGCGCTGCGCCTTTTGCCGCCGGTGTTCAGGAAAGCAGGCCTTGTGATCACCAACATCCCCGGCGGGCCGGACAATACCAAGGGCATCCGCGCCACCACGGACCGGGTGGAGGCGCTGGGCCTGACCTTGTGTGACGTGCGGGAGGTGGCCCACGATGTGTCAGCGCTGGCCTCTGAACTCTCTGCGCTGGGCGGCGATCTGGCCATGATCCTGACGGGATCGGCCACCTCGGATGTGGAGGACGTGGCCCCCGCCGCGGTGCGGGCGGCGGGCGGGAAGGTGGATCGGTTCGGTATGCCTGTGGATCCCGGCAACCTTTTGTTCATCGGCTCAATCGGCGCGAGACCCGTGATTGGCCTGCCGGGTTGCGCACGATCCCCGGCGTTGAACGGCACCGACTGGGTCTTGTCCCGTGTGGCCTGCGGTATGCCGGTCACGGGAGACGACATCGCGGCGATGGGGGTGGGTGGCTTGCTCAAGGAAATCCCGACCCGCCCGCAACCCCGCGCAGCTCGCAAGCGCTAGGTGCAGCGGGACACGCGCAAACCCTGAAAAACAGTCGGTCAGGCAGGTTCAGGCCGGGCAGAGTTGCCGCGTTTCAAATCGCACCCACAGCGCATTGGCGCTGGTGGTCGGGCGGGGCGAATCATCCCTCTGGCCTGATCGCGTATTTGTCGCTAAACTGCGGCTCAGATCCCGAAAAGGGACAGGCAGAGGCAGTGAGCGGCAGAGATCCATGACGGAAATGGTCTATGGCGCCGTCCCTTCGGGGGATGGCGAACCAATTGTACCCAAGTGGTGGCGGACAATCGACAAGTGGTCGATGTCCTGTGTGATGATCCTGTTCGTGATCGGGTTGCTTCTCGGGCTCGCGGCCTCGCCCCCTTTGGCGGCGCGCAACGGGTTTGAGCCGTTCCATTACGTCCAGCGGCAGGCGGTGTTTGGTGGCGCGGCGTTGGTGGCGATGATCATCACGTCGCTGATGTCCCCTACATTGGTGCGTCGCCTGGCGTTGTTCGGGTTCCTCGGGGCCTTTGTTGCCATGTTCGGAACTGACCTCGGGGCCAAGGCGCTGGCACAGGGTC
>JBFOMB010000108.1:0-7571 GCA_040830545.1 Paracoccaceae bacterium
ACAAGGATGAACTGGCGGTGGTCTATGGCAGCCATCGCAAGACCTACGCCGAATACACAGAACGCTGCACACGTCTGGCCGGGGCGCTGGCCGCGCGTGGCGTTGCGCCGGGCGACGTCGTCTCTACCATGATCCCCAACCTGCCCCCGCAGGCCGAGGCGCATTTTGGCGTGCCTGCCTGCGGTGCGGTGCTGAACACGATCAACACGCGGCTGGATGCGGATACAATCAGCTACATCTTTGGCCATGGCGCGGCCAAGATCGTGCTGGTCGACACGCAGTTCCTGCCCGTCGCCGAGGATGCCATTTCGCGTATGGGCGCACCGGGCCCCGAAATCATCGAAGTGCCCGATGATCAGGCCGGGTTCCCCGCAACCGGGCGATACACAACGTACGAGGAGCTACTGGCCACAGGTGATCCGTCGTTCGAGTGGATCTTGCCCGAGGACGAGTGGGAATCCATCTGCCTCAACTACACCTCCGGCACGACAGGGCGACCCAAGGGCGTTGTATATCACCATCGTGGCGCATACCTGAATGCGATGGGGCAAGTCATCAGCTGGCGCATGGTGCTGCGCCCGCGTTACCTGACCATCGTGCCTCTGTTCCACTGCAACGGCTGGTGCCACACATGGATGATGCCCATGGTTGCGGGCACGCTGGTCTGCTGCCGCGACATCACCGCGCCCGCGATCTTCAACGCGATTGCAGATGAACAGGTCACTCATTTCGGCGGCGCGCCCATCGTGTTGAACACGCTGGTCAATGCGCCTGAACACGAACGGCGCGACTTTGAGCATGTTGTCGAGGTCTTCACGGCCGGAGCACCCCCCGCCCCGGCCACATTAGCCAAGATCGAGCCGCTGGGTTTCAACGTCACGCAGGTCTATGGCCTGACCGAAACCTACGGCCCGGCCACCGAATGCACATGGGGGCCGCAGTGGGAGGACCTGGAAGGACCCGAACGCGCCGCGATCAAGGTCAGACAGGGCGTCGCCATGCCAATTTTCGAACACATCACCGTCCTGGACGAAAATATGACGCAAATTCCGATGGACGGAAAAACCCAGGGCGAAATCGTGATGCGCGGTAATGGGGTGATGAAGGGATACCTGAAGAACCCCGAAGCCACCGAAGAGGCCTTCAAGGGCGGATATTTCCATTCCGGCGACATCGCCGTGCAGCACCCGGACAGCTACATCCAGATACAGGACCGATCCAAAGACATCATCATCTCGGGCGGGGAAAACATCAGCTCCGTCGAGGTGGAAGGGGTTTTGATGGACCACCCTGATGTTTCGTTGGCCGCCGTGGTGGCGAAGCCGGATGAAAAATGGGGCGAGGTGCCCTGTGCTTTCATCGAACTCAAAGACGGGTCGAGCGTAGACGAAGCCGGGCTGATCGCGTTTTCGAGGCAGACGCTGGCGGGGTTCAAGGCCCCCAAGCGGGTTGTGTTTCAGGAATTGCCGAAGACTTCGACTGGCAAGATCCAGAAGTTCGTGTTGCGCAAGACGGCGGCTGAATTGGGTTAAGCCACTGCCGTTTACCCCTCGCGCGGTTCTGTGTTAGTCTCCTTTGAAACGAGGCAGAGCAGGCCCGCCCAACAAAAATGACCGCGTTGCGTGAATATCAACGGCTGGAGGCGACAGGCCTCTGGCGCCCCACGCCAGCGGATCAGCGGCGCGAGGTGGTTGTTTCCGTGGGTGATGCCACTCTGACAATCACCAATTCCAACAACCAGGCCCTGACCCATTGGTCATTGGCCGCCGTCGAGCGCGTGAATCCCGGTCAAAGCCCTGCCATCTATGCACCGGATGGCGACCCGGGCGAGACACTGGAACTGGCCGAAGACGAGGCCGAGATGATTGCCGCCATCGAGCGGCTGCGGCACGCGGTCGAACGCGCGCGACCCCGTCCCGGTCGGCTGCGTCTGTTTAGTGGGGTCACCGCAGTACTGGCTGTTCTGGCAATCACGATCTTTGTCCTGCCCGACGCGCTGGTTACGCATACCGTCTCGGTCGTGCCAGAGATCAAGCGCAAGGAAATCGGTGCTGATCTGGTCGCGCGGATTACGCGCGTCACCGGGCAGGCCTGCGACACGGGAGACGCCCGCGCGGCGGTGAACCGACTGGAAAGTCGAACCGGGGCGGATCAGATCGTCGTGCTGGAAAACGGCTTTACTGACAGCCGCCATTTACCCGGTGGGATTATCCTACTGAACAAGGCGCTCATCGAGGATTTCGAAGATCCGGCAGTCATGGCCGGATATGTCTTGTCCGAACGGGTCCGCAGTTTGAAAACCGACCCGCTTCGGCACCTGTTGGACGCCTCCGGCCCGCTCGCCGCATTCCGTTTGCTGACAACAGGGACGTTGGATCAAAAAACGCTGGATGATTACGCGGCTTTCGTGTTGACCGAGGATCGTGCGCCGGTGGATGAACCGGCCCTTTTGAACGCCTTTTCCGCCATTGGCGTACCGTCTACGCCTTATGCCTATGCACGCGACGTGACAGGTGAAACCGTACTGGGCCTGATCGAAGCCGATCCAATGGCAGGGCGTGACCCCGAGCCTGTGCTGCCGGATCGTGACTGGATTTTGTTGCAAAACATTTGCGGAGGATGACTCGTGGCCTCGGAGGAATTGCGTCCGGGTGAAGTGGCAGTGGATGCTGCCGTTACCGTTGATCAAAATGTGCAGTTTATCGGGTCGATCCGCACGCCCTTTAGCACGCGATCAGAATGCCCACGGCAAGGCGACACTGAGAATGGACCGATTTGCCGGTTGGAGATCTTGCCGCATTGGCAGCCTGCCTTAAAGGGTCTTGAACGTTTCGAGGCAGCAGATGTGCTCTACTGGCTGCACACCGCACGGCGTGACCTTGTCTTGCAATCCCCCAAATCAGATGGGCGGGTAATCGGAACGTTTGCCTTGCGTTCGCCTGTGCGACCGAACCCCATTGGTCTTTCCCGGGTCGCCGTTTTAGGCGTGGATGGCGGGGCGGTTCTGGTGCGTGGGCTGGATTGTCTGGACGGTACGCCACTGCTCGATCTGAAACCCGAGCACTGCCCGTTCACCGATTTGCCGAAGAACACCCCCGTCAAACCCTGAAAGTCGCCCGCACAGATCCGTAGTCAAAGGCGCCGCTCTCGACCTCCACTCTTGTTCGTATCCGGCGCCAAACCCTCGTTCGCGGGGATCACACCGTCCGAAAACAACACCTCACTTTCGCCATCCTGCATCCCGAAGAACCGGAAGCACCCTCGTCCAGCCGCCTTGGCGGCGTAAAGTGCAGCGTCCGCATCCGCAATCATCTGTTCAATGTCATCATCGTCCCGTTCATTTGACAGGGTGATCCCGATGCTGGCGGAAATCCTGCATTCCTCATTTCCATACATGACTGGTTCCTCCAGACGTGCAATGAGGCGACGCGCGATGGATCCTAACCGTGTGCGATCATCAATATTGCTGAGAATCAAAACAAATTCGTCCCCACCGACACGGGCCACCGTGTCGTTTTCGCGGGTTTCTTTCACCATGCGCTGTGCCACTTTTTGCAGAACCAGATCACCCGCCGCGTGACCCAGCGTGTCATTGACCGATTTGAAATAGTCGAGGTCCAGATGCATCAGCGCATAACACGCTTCATTCGTGCGTTGCCGACTCAGCACGTGATCCAATGCGCGGCGGTTCTTAAGTCCCGTCAGCGTGTCGGTGAAAGCCTGCTCCTCTGCCGCAATTTTTGCCCCCTGCAATTTCAGGTTCAGGTGGCGGGACGCTTCCATCGCGGCGGCGTTTGCTTCGACCAGGAAAAGCAGTTCAACGGTAAGATCGGTCGCGGCAAAATCCGTTCCGGTAAGGGCGTAGTCGCGCACAGCCTCAATCACCGAAATCCCCGGCGACAGGTTCATGACCACGCCACCGTCGGGCATGGCCACCGCGGCCCCAATCATCGACGTCAATGGCGGTTCGCGGAACTGCAGGTGCAGCTTCGCTCCGGTCAAGGACAGCATATCCGCCATAGAGGTGACGCGACGCGGACGGTCCAAATCGAATACTTCGAGAAACCGCTTTCCGACAAGGTCCATACCTGGTCGGAATTTGCGCAGCGTGTCGCCACAAGATCGAATGTGCCCCGTTCGGTCCAGTCGGGCGTGCATCGGGCACAAGGCCTGCAGGATATTGGTCAGCGCCAGGTCGTCGGTCATTGTTCCGGTGCTCCCAATTCAAATTCTTTCCCTTCGGCAAAGCTGAGTTCGACCAGCCGGATCGAAATAACGTGGTTGCCACCATTGCTGCCGCGATAGTCCAGCAGGGCCAGCGCGCCGTAGTCATCCGCCATTGCGCGCAACACGCCCATGATTACGCTGGCAAAGCCTGGAATCCCCTCCCCTACGGTCAGGGTGAATTCACCGGTCGCGTGTTCGCGCAGTTCCAGATTTGGCAGGTTCAAATCAGAAATGGCCAGACGCACTCTGTCCGGCAAATCATCCAGAGAGTGCAGAAAATCCGCATAAGTCACGCCGCTGAAACGCAACAGCCGACGCAGCCGCGTTTCCTCTGGGTTGCTGACCAGATGGGTGCCTAGGTCCTCCAGAATATCTTCCAGATCACGGCCCAATTCACGGCGCAACGCATCCAGAATGTCCCGCGTCATTCCGTCGTCGTAGACCAGCATCGCTTCGAATTCGTGAAAATCCAGGCCGGCAGATCGCGTCACGACCTGCCAACGCGCCGCGCCATAAGTATGACTGACAAAATTTTGTATCGCTTTGTTAATGAGACCGTGCATCGGCGCACCCCTGTTCCCGCTCCGAGCCATCTTGGTCCCGGAGCCTTAACAAAGCGCCAACACGTAAAATTGCGTATGTTTTTTGTTGTGGATGGCTCGACCGACGATGTGGCGCTGATTCGCGTCACATCAGAAGTCTGTCGGCGCGCCCCCTTCCTCCTTGCGACGTGCAACAAAGGCAACCAGTTCCTCGCGGATGGCAGTGTCGATCGGCGGAGCTTCGAAGTCTTCCAGTATTTGCTTGTACAGCAAATGCGCTCGTTCCGGCGTCCAAACCGCTCCAGCGACTTCCCATGCCTCAAAATTGCGCCAATCACTCAGAAATGGCTGATAGAAGGCCGTGGTGTATCGATCCTGCGTGTGCTGGATACCAAAGAAATGCCCGTCTGACCCGACATCGCGAATGGCATCCAACGCTATGTCATCGGGCGTTGTGGCATAAGTCGCAGGGTCCATATAGCGTTGGATCTGCTGCAGTATTTCGCAGTCCATGATGAATTTCTCAGGGCTCGCAATCAGGCCACCCTCCAGCCAGCCGGCAGCGTGGTAGATCATGTTCGTGCCGGATTGCACCGCCGCCCAAAGGCTGTTGGACGTTTCCCATGTGGCCTGCCCGTCCGGTACGTTCGCCGCGCACACGCCGGACGAGCGCATAGGCAAATCGTAGAACCGCGCCATTTGCCCGGTCATCTGCGTCGCACGCATGTATTCCGGCGTACCAAATGCTGGCGCGCCGGACTTCATATCCACGTTCGACGTAAACGTGCCAATGGCGCAAGGCGTACCGGGATTGATGTATTGCGCCAGCGCGACGGCGCACAGCCCTTCGGCCAGTGACTGTGCGACTGCACCCGCCATGGTGACGGGTGCCATCGCCCCCGCCAGCGTGAACGGTGTCACAACCAACCCCTGTCCGCGCTTCGCCAATCGCATCCAGCCGTCCAGCATCGGGTGGTCATGCTTCAGCGGTGATGTCGAGTTGATGTTCGTGTAAATTTTTGGACTGGCGTCGAATTCCTCGTGGCTCCACCCACCCGCGATTCGCACCATCTCCATCGTGTCCTCGACCCGTTCGGCCCCCAAGGCATAGGTATGGGGCACCTTGTCGGTCAAAATCAGCTTGTCATACATCGCATCCAAGTGCCGGACCGAGGCATGGATGTCTTGCGGCTCCACCGGGTAGCCGCCGACAAAATGGATGCAGTTGAACACTTGGCTGAGCTTCAGCAGATTTTGATACAGAACCCGTGTACCCGTCACCTTGCGCCCGATTTCCAGGTCCCAATAGCTGGGCGGCGAACTGACATTGCCAAACAGCAGATAGCCGTCGCCCACGGTCAACGTCCGATCCGGATTTCGCGGGGTCAGCGTGAAGCTGGAGGGAGCTTTGCCCACCATCTCCATAATAAAATCGCGGCCAAATCGGACATGTTCGCCATCCACGATACACCCGGCCTCGCGGAAGATCTCCACCGCCTCAGCATTCAGAATGTCCAGCCCGATTTCCTCGAGGATACGCATCGCACCCTCGTGCACGGCCTGAACACCTTCGGCACTCAGCGGCTCGGTCGGTCGATCCCGGTTCAGCGGCGGGTTCCATGGCATCTGGTCGATAGCCGCCCCGCCCCTGCGCGCTGCGTTTCCGGCCCGACCACCGCCGCGCCGCCGCCGTTTATCCTGTGCCATTGCCGGACCTCCTTTCGTCTGGCCCTATCAAGGCATCACAGGCAACGCACGAACAGCAAGTTTGCGACGCGTTGTGTCGTTTTCCGGATTAGCTGGTTTCTATATAGGTCAGAGCCCCAGCCAACCCGGCAAGTGACCAATATTGGGCAGCACCACATCTGCGTGTGGGCTCAGGTCTTCTGCCGTGGCCATACCGGTCAGAACGGCCGCGGTCGCCATTCCAGCGGCCCGCCCCGCCAGCAGATCATGAGTGCTGTCCCCCACCATCACGGCGCGGGACGGATCGACCTCAACCGCCGCGCAAAATGCCAGCAACTGTCCGGGGCCGGGTTTCGCGCCGTGCCCACTGTCAAACCCGGCGATAAAGTCGAACCGGTCTACCACCTGCGCCGCGCCCAGATGGGCCAGCGCCGGTGCCTCTGCATCATTTGTGGCGACGCCGGTTTTCAGTCCCGCGTCGCGCAATTGATCCAGAAACGGAATCAGCGGGACGGCCTCCACCTGCGGCGCGGCAGCTGCCTCTTCGTTCAGCACATCCAGAATTGCCTCTGCGCTCAGTTCCGGCAAATGCGGGATCAACGCTTCGGTCACCTCACCCGGGGTGCCTGCAATCACGAAACTGCCGGGGTCGAAGCGATTGGTGGCCATGTCAAACCCAATAGCGGCCCCGATCTGGGTCGCGCGCGCGGTGTCCTCGCCCGTCATCCGCAACAGAAAGGATCGCGCCCAGGCTTCCCAAGTGGCAGCGAAATCAAAGAGTGTGCCATCCTTGTCAAACAGAACCGCGTCATAACGGATCGCGGCCGATTTTGTATCAGTCATGTCAGGTCCAGTTCACCCGGTCTCCGCCGGGAAGTACGACCCGAGCCATCATCGGGTCTTCGTAGGCCAGCCCCTGCGTATCGCAAAAGGCCACGATCCAGGCGTCGTCCATCATCAGGAAATCCAAAACCGAGCCCAGAAACTCCGGTTCAGCCGCCCGCACGCGCAAATCTGCCTCGGAACTCCCGGTCGAGCCCAGGAAAACTGGCAGCAAATCCTCGTTGCCGACAAGCCAGGCCAGGGCCTGCAGCGCAATGGTTTCAGCTCTATCGG
>JBFOMB010000109.1:0-64394 GCA_040830545.1 Paracoccaceae bacterium
CCCCCCGGGGGGGGGCGGGCCGCCAAACCCCCCCCGCTGGGCCCCCCCCCGGGCCCCCCCCCGCCCGTGGGGGCGTGGGGCAACCCCCCCGCCGCGACACTGGTCATGTCGCCCCGGCCATGCGCCCGACCAAGGAAGACTACGATCGCTACATCTGGCTGGTGCAGCGCGGCAGGCGGCTGAACTGGGACGAGGCCGCACTGGACCGCGACCCGCCGTTTCGTGTGGCGGACCCAACGATGAGCTTTATCCTGCTGCGCGCGCATCGCGATCTTGCACGGATTGCCGACCTGCTGGGTGAATCCCGGACCGAGATCGACGGATGGATCGCCACGCTCGAGGCTGGCGTCGAAAACCACAAAGGGCCGGATGGCCGGTTCTGCGGTGTGAACCTGTTGACCGGTCAGCACACCGGGCATCTGTCGTCGGCGAGTTTTCTGAACTGGTATGCGGGCATCGAAAGCGCGGAGATGCTGTCGGCATTGGAAGAGACCTATGCCAACGCCAGGCATCCCATGCCCAGCCACGCGGTCACTGCCCCTGATTTCGACGGGATGCGTTACTGGCGCGGGCCGACCTGGGCGATTGTGAATTCGCTGATCGGGCGGGGCCTGACCGAAATGGGCCATGTCGCACATGGGGAACGGTTGCGCCGTCACACCGCTGCATTAATCGCGGAACACGGGTTTGCCGAGTATTTCCACCCCCTGACCGGAGCACCCGCAGGCGGGGGCACCTTTACCTGGACAGCGGCGACATGGCTCGCCTGGGCCTCGCCCACAGCAGGAGAACGCTGATGTCATCCATTACGCTCAACGGTGTCGAAAAGTGGTTCGGCGACGCGCAGGTCATCAAGGGGATCGACCTGGAAATCGAGGCGGGTGAATTCATTGTCTTTGTCGGCCCATCTGGCTGCGGCAAGTCCACGCTGTTGCGGATGATCGGCGGCCTGGTGGATATTTCGCGCGGGGAACTGGTGATCAACGACCGCGATGTCACGGCGGAACCCCCCTCCAAACGCGGGCTGGCGATGGTGTTCCAGTCCTACGCGCTGTACCCGCACATGACGGTGCGCGACAACATGGGGTTCAGCCTGAAGACATCCGGGGCACCCAAGGCTGAAATCACCGAAAAGGTGAACAAGGCCGCAGAGGTGCTGAAGCTGGAGCCCTATCTGGATCGACGCCCCAAGGATTTGTCGGGGGGGCAACGGCAACGTGTGGCAATCGGGCGCTGTATCGTGCGCGATCCCACGGCGTTTCTGTTCGACGAACCGCTCTCAAACCTCGACGCGGCGCTGCGCGTGGATATGCGGCTGGAGATTGCCAAGCTGCACCAGCGTCTGGGTGCGACGATGATCTATGTAACCCACGATCAGGTCGAAGCGATGACGCTGGCCGACCGGATCGTGGTGCTGGAATTCGGCAAGATCGCGCAGGTGGGCACTCCAAGGGAACTGTATGAAAACCCGGCAAACTTGTTTGTCGCGCAATTCATCGGCAGCCCGAAAATGAACATTCTGCCATGCTCGACCCAGGGCGGAGCCTATGCGTTGCAAGGCGGGCGTGGCGGGCCATATCTCGGGTCCAAAGCCGCCGCACATCTGGGCATTCGCCCTGAACACATCACGTTGGGCACAGCTGGTGACGGGCAATGTGACGGTGTGGTGGACGTCGTCGAATACCTTGGCGCCGAAAGTTACGTGGTGGTGGATGCCGGCGCGCTGGGAACGGTCACGGTAAGAGTGTCCGGAGATGCCTCCGTCGCCGTCGGCGATGCGGTCGGGCTGATTTTCGACGAAAGCCGCGTGCGGTTCTTCGGTGAGGATGGCCTGAGCGTCTCACTCTGACCAGAAACGCGCGACTGTCCTCGTCGACCTGAACAAAGGCGCTGAACCTACGCAGCAGGATGCACAGAATTTACTCAGCGTGGGCCATTGCCTGATGGTTTGGCAGAGGTTTCCTTGTCCTGCCCCGAATTGTTTGCCACTGCTGGCGCATGGTCCAGACGATGACAATTGTGGTTGTAGAAGAGGACAGGGCTCGTGCAATTTCCATTGTCGATGCACTGAACCAATCGGGTGAATTTGATGTTCACGTGATTGGCAACGTGTCCAGTCTAAGCCGGAAAATTGGATCGCTCGCACCCGATGTTGTGTTGATTGACGTGGACAACCCGACGCGGGACATGCTGGAGGAACTGACATTGGCCTCTGGGCCGCTGGACCGTCCTGTCGCGATGTTCGTGTCCAGCGCCGGGGGCAAACTGGCGCGGGAAGCTGTCGAAGCAGGCGTGTCGGCTTACGTCGTCGACGGGTTGCAGCCGGAACGCGTGAAGCCGGTTCTGGACGCCGCAATCGCGCGATTCCGCATCCTGCAACAAACGCGGCTAGAACTGGCCGAGACCAAGCGCGCGCTGGAAGAGCGCAAGGTGATCGACCGCGCCAAGGGGCTATTGATGAAGGCGCGCGGGCTGGAAGAGGAAGAGGCCTACGCTGTCCTGCGAAAGGCGGCGATGGATCAGGGGCGGCGCGTGGCCGAAGTGGCCGAGGCGTTGGTGACCGCCGCGGGGCTGTTGTCATGAAAACCGTCACCCTGCCCGTCGCCTATATGCCGCTGGTGGATGCGGCTCCGCTCATCATCGCGCAGGAAATGGGACTGGCCTATAGCGAAGGGATCGAACTGGACCTGATCGCCGCACCGTCCTGGTCCTCGGTCCGGGATATGCTGTCCTTTGGGCGGGTGGACGCGGCGCATATGCTGTCACCCGTGCCGGTCGGTATGGCGCTTGGACTGGGTGGTGTGGCGCAATCGCTGTCAGCGGTGTCCGTGTTATCGGCCAATGGCAACGTGATCGGTGTCAGCCGCGCGTTGGAAGAACGATTGCGTGCCTCCGGCTATGGGTTCGACTTTGCTGATGCACAGGGCGCGGCCTCTGCGTTGGCGGCGGTGTCGGACCGGCCTTTGGTGTTCGGCGTCCCGTTCCCGTTTTCCATGCATGTGGAACTGCTGCACTGCTGGCACGAAGCGACCGCACTGGAACATGTGGGTATCGAAATCCGCACGGTTCCCCCGCCACTGATGACCCGCGCGCTGGCCGAGGGCGACGTTGACGTGTTCTGCGTTGGTGAACCCTGGGGGTCCGTCGCGGTAGAGGCGCGCGCGGGGGCGCTGTTGCTGCCTGGCAAGGCGATCTGGGCCTTTGCGCCGGAAAAGGTGCTGGCGGTCCGTTCCGACTGGGCCGAGACCGAACCGCATCTTCTGGGCAAACTGATGCGCGCCGTATGGCGGGCGGGCAAATGGCTGAGCGCGCCGGACAGCCGGACTGCGGCGGCTGAGATTCTGGGGCGCAAAACTTATCTGGATCTGCCTTCCGAACTGATTGACCGGGCGCTGAACGGCAGTTTTGTTATTTCGGACCATGCAGAACAGCGTACTGTCCCGGGTTTCGTGGAATTTCACGCCGGGGCCGCAACTTTCCCGTGGCGCAGTCAGGCCAAATGGATCGGGCAACGCTTGGCAGAACGCAACAACCTGCCGGTGACAGAGGCACGGGAAAAGGCTGGCGCGGTGTTCCGCTCGGACATTTACCGCACGGAACTGTCTGGCATGGTTGCTGACATGCCCACCGCCTCGGAGAAGGTGGAGGGCGCGATTCGTCATGAAATGGCCGTCGCCTCGCAACGTGGATCGCTGTCGCTGCTCCCGGATGCTTTTTTCGACGGACGCATTTTTGATCCTTCGATCAAATGATGCCTGATTTTTGGGCGGATTTTCGGGGTGAATCTTGCAGATGCGAAAATTGCGCCGCAATGCAGCAAAACTCCTTGAAGGACGGGCGCAGGTTTTCCATCCTGTTTCCATCAGCGCACAACGGCGTGCGTTAACGAATTCCTCCCACAGATAGGGAAACGACCGAGCAACGTCGCTCACTCTCTGCCCAACTCGGGCGGAGCGTGCATGCGGCGTTTTCTGTGTTTGCCCGGATGATCCGGGCCTGAAACGAAAGAGAAGAAGCAATGACAAAGCAACTCCTCCTGAGCCTCGTTGCCTCCACCGCGCTGATCAGCACTGCGCTGGCCCAGTCGCTGGACCTGGAAAAGGACGAACTGACCTTCGGGTTTATCAAGCTGACGGACATGGCTCCGCTCGCCGTGGCGTATGAAAACGGCTATTTCCTGGACGAAGGCCTGTTCGTCACGCTGGAGGCGCAGGCGAACTGGAAGGTGCTGCTGGACGGGGTGATCGACGGGCAACTGGACGGTGCACACATGCTGGCTGGGCAGCCGCTGGCGGCAACCATTGGTTTCGGAACCGAAGCGCATATCATCACCCCGTTTTCCATGGACCTGAACGGCAACGGCATCACCGTGTCCAATGAAATATGGGAAAAAATGCTGCCGCATATCCCGAAAATGGATGATGGCCGCCCGCAACACCCGATCAGCGCCGAGGCTCTGGCGCCAGTGGTCGAGGAGTACACCGCAGCAGGCAAACCGTTCAACATGGGCATGGTGTTCCCGGTTTCCACGCACAATTACGAACTGCGCTACTGGCTGGCGGCGGGTGGTCTGCACCCGGGGTACTACAGCCCTGACAACATCTCGGGCCAGATTGATGCCGACGTGTTGCTGAGCGTGACGCCCCCGCCGCAGATGCCTGCGACGTTGGAAGCGGGCACCATCTATGGCTACTGCGTGGGTGAGCCGTGGAACCAGCAGGCGGTGTTCAAAGGGATCGGCGTGCCGGTCATCACCGACTATCAGCTATGGAAAAACAACCCTGAGAAAGTCTTTGGAATCACGAAGGAATTTGCCGAGGAGTACCCAAACACGACCCTCGCTGTGACCAAGGCGCTGATCCGTGCGGCGATCTGGCTGGATGAAAACGACAACGCCAACCGCCCCGAAGCGGTGGAGATGCTGAGCCGCCCGGAATATGTGGGTGCGGATTACGAAGTCATCGCAAACTCCATGACCGGGTTCTTCGAATTCGAGAAGGGTGACAAGCGCGACATCCCGGATTTCAACGTGTTCTTCCGCTATAACGCGACCTACCCGTTTTATTCCGACGCGGTATGGTACCTGACGCAGATGCGCCGCTGGGGGCAGATTCCCGAAGCGAAAACAGATGGTTGGTATGACGAAGTTGCCAAATCCGTCTATCGCCCGGACATCTATCTGGACGCCGCGCGGCTGTTGGTGGACGAAGGTCTGGCAAACGAGGCGGACTTCCCCTGGGACAGCGACGGGTACAAGGCACCGACCCCGGCGGGGGATATCATCGACGGTATTCCCTACGACGGACGCGCGCCGAACGCTTACCTCGAAAGCCTGCCGATTGGCCTGAAGAGCCAGCAGAAGATCGTCGGCACCGAGGTTCAGGGCTGATCAAAATGCTGCGCTGCCAAGGGGCCAAAACCCCGGTGCACAACCCGTACACAACCTGTGCACAACCTGTACACCGCCGCAGCGCAGCATTTCACCCTTCCAAATTCACCGCCGCAGCGCAGAAATTCCTGCCGGAGACCGCAAAATGACCGCCATCGACCCAGACACGCTGAATGCCGAGGCCGACCGAGAGGCCCGGCGCGCGCGCCTGTTCACCCGTATCAACGCCGCTGACAAATGGTTCCAGATTTTGGGGCTCGCCTGGATCACTCCGATGATCAAGGCCGCCGCCGGGGACAACCCGCAGGCCCAGGTCAAGGAAATCTGGCGGCTACTGGCCGTGCCCCTGCTGGCCATCTGCGCCTTCCTCGTGTTGTGGGGCACGCTGGCGCCTCAGGTACAGACCTCGCTGGGTGCCGTGCCCGGTCCTGCGCAGGTCTGGTCCGAGGCCGTGAACCTGCACCACGATGCGCAGGCCAAGGCCGCCAAGCAGGCCAAGTTCGAAGCCATGGTCGAAAAGCGGAACCAGAAGTTCATCGACGCGGGCCAGCCCGAGAAGGTGAAGGACGTCGCCTATACCGGCGCGCCAAGCTATTACCAGCAAATCTGGACTTCGATCAAAACCGTGTTCTTCGGGTTCCTGATTGCAACTGTGGTGGCCGTACCGCTGGGCATCGCGGCGGGCCTGTCACCGACGGCAAATTCTGCGTTGAACCCGCTGATCCAGATTTTCAAACCGGTGTCGCCGCTGGCCTGGCTGCCGATTGTCACGATGATCGTGTCGGCGGTTTACGTGACCAATGACGGATTCTTTGCCAAATCCTTCCTGATTTCGGCCATCACGGTGACGCTGTGTTCGCTGTGGCCAACGCTGATCAACACGTCGCTGGGGGTGAGTTCCATCGACAAGGATCTGGTTAACGTCTCCAAGGTTCTGAAAATGAACACCTGGACCAAGATCACCAAGCTGGTGCTGCCTTCGGCGCTGCCGCTGATCTTTACCGGGTTGCGCCTGTCGCTGGGCGTCGGCTGGATGGTTCTGATTGCGGCGGAAATGCTGGCGCAGAATCCGGGTCTGGGCAAATTCGTCTGGGATGAATTCCAGAACGGGTCGTCCAGTTCGCTGGCCAAGATCATGGTCGCGGTCTTTACCATTGGCATCATCGGCTTCCTGCTGGATCGCGTGATGTATGCGCTGCAATCCCTCTTCACCTTCTCGAACAACCGGTGAGCGCCATGTCCGTGATTGCATTCGAAAACGTGTCCAAAAGCTATGGCACCGGCACCCATGCCACCCATGTGCTGAGGGACATCAACCTGAACGTTGAGGAGGGCGAGTTTGTCGTGCTCCTGGGCTTCTCGGGGACGGGTAAGACCACGTTGATCAACCTGATGGCGGGGATTGATCATCCGAGCACGGGCAAGGTGACCTATCGCGGGGCACCGATCACGGGGCCGGGACCGGAACGCGGCGTGATTTTCCAAAGCTATTCGCTGATGCCGTGGCTGACGGTGACCGGGAACGTGCGGCTGGCGGTGGACGCGGTGTTTCCGAAGATGTCGTCGGCTGAGAAGGCCGAGAAAGTCGCGCATTACGTCGACATGGTGGGGCTGAGCCACGCCGGGGCACGGCGTCCGGCAGAACTGTCGGGCGGGATGCGGCAGCGGGTGAACGTGGCGCGCGCACTGGCGATGGACCCCGAGGTTCTGTTGCTGGACGAACCGCTGAGCGCGCTGGATGCGCTGACGCGGGGCAACCTGGCGGACGAGATCGAAAAGATCTGGGAAGCCACGCGCAAGACCTGCGTGCTGATCACCAATGACGTGGACGAGGCGATCCTGCTGGCGGACCGGATCATTCCGCTGAACCCGGACGGGACGTTGGGCACGGAATTCAAGGTGTCGATCCCGCGCCCGCGCGACCGCACCGCGATGAACCATGATGAGCAGTTCAAAGCGCTGCGCGCGGATGTGACCAAGTACCTGATGGATGTGGGGATCGAGGCCAAGGCCGAGGGCACCAAGGTGCTGCCGGACGTAACCCCGATCCATGGCGTGCCTGCTGCGGTGAAACAGGCGCAGGAAGGCATGGTTGACGAACGGTTCCTGGATTTCAGCCAGTTGCACAAGATCTATCCGACGCCCAAGGGGCCGTTGACCGTTGTCGAGGATTTCAACCTGAAGATCGACAAGGGGGAGTTCATCTCGCTGATCGGGCATTCGGGCTGTGGCAAATCCACGGTGCTGACGATGGCGGCGGGGCTGAACGAGATTTCCAAGGGCGCGATCAAGCTGGACCGCCGTCACGTGCAGGGCGCGGACCCCGAGCGGGCGGTGGTGTTCCAGTCGCCGTCGCTGTTTCCGTGGCTGACGGTGCGGGAAAACGTGGCTGTGGGGGTGGAGCGGGTCTATCCCAAGGCGTCCCAGGCCGAGCGGCTGGATGTGGTCGAATACTACCTGGAGCGGGTGGGGCTGGCGGATGCCATGTCCAAGCCTGCGGCAGAGTTGTCCAATGGCATGAAACAGCGGGTCGGGATCGCGCGGGCCTTTGCGCTGTCGCCGAAGCTGCTGTTGCTGGATGAACCCTTCGGGATGCTGGACAGCCTGACGCGCTGGGAATTGCAGGAAGTGCTGATGGAGGTCTGGAGCCGCACCAAGGTGACAGCGATCTGTGTGACCCATGACGTGGACGAGGCGATCCTGCTGGCCGACCGGGTGGTGATGATGACCAACGGGCCGCAGGCGACCATTGGCAAGATCACTAAGGTGGACCTGCCCCGCCCGCGCACACGCAAGGCGTTGCTGGCCCATCCCGACTACTACGCCTACCGGCAGGAGGTTCTGGATTTCCTGGAGGAATACGAACACGGGGCCAAGCCGAAACCCAAACCGGCCCCGGCCATCGCAGCGGAGTAACCCAAGATGCAAGAGACTGAAATCGCGCTGGTCCAGGCAAGCTTTGCCAAGGTCGCAGCGATTGCGGATCAGGCCGCGGAACTGTTTTACGCTGATCTGTTTGAAACCGCGCCCGAGGTGCAGCCCTATTTCGCAAATGCCGACATGTCCGAACAGGGCAGCAAGCTGATGATCACGCTGGGCGTGGTGGTGAAAGGGCTGCGCGATCTGGAGAAGATCGTGCCAGTGGCGCAGCATCTGGCCGTGACCCACCTGGATTACGGTGTGAAGGCCGAGGATTACGCAAAGGTCGGTGCCTCGCTTCTGCGGACGCTGGAAAAGGGGCTGGGGGATGATTGGACGGCTGAGACAGAGGCCGCTTGGGTCACAGCCTATCGCACGCTGTCCGGCGTCATGATCGATGCGGCCTATGGGCAGGAGGCGGCAGAATGACCAAACAGAGACTGGTTGTGGTCGGTGCTGGCATGGCCTCGGGCCGGGTGCTGGAGCATCTGACCGACGCGGCACCGGATGCGTTTGACATCACATTGTTCAATGCAGAGCCGCGCGGGAACTATAACCGCATCATGCTGAGCCCGGTTCTGGCCAGGGATCAGACCTATGAAGAGATCGTGACCCATGACGACGACTGGTACGGCGCGCGGGACGTGACCTGCCGGTTTGGCGAGCGGGTGGTGTCCATCGACCGCACGGCCAAGGTGGTTGAGGGCGAAAACGGGCCTGTATCCTACGACAAGCTGATCCTTGCAACCGGGTCCAACCCGTTCATGATCCCGATGCCGGGGCATGATCTGGACGGTGTGATCGCCTACCGCGATCTGGAAGACACACAACAGATGATGGCCATGGGGCCGGACAACCGGGTGGTTGTGATCGGCGGCGGTCTGCTGGGGCTGGAGGCGGCGGCAGGCATGGCCGCGCGCGGGGTGGATGTGACCGTGGTGCACATCATGGGCCACCTGATGGAACGGCAGTTGGACCCGGCGGCGGGTTATCTGCTGAAGAAATCGCTGGAGGAAAAGGGCATCACCGTCCTGTTGGAGGCGCAATCGTCCGAGATTGTGGGCGAGGACGGGCATGCGCGCGCCTTGATGCTGGCGGACGGGACCGAGCTGCCCTGTGACCTGCTGGTCATGGCGGTGGGCATCCGGCCCAACGTGGCGCTGGCTCAAGAGGCCGGTCTGGCCGTGGGCAAGGGCATTCATGTGGATGACCAGATGCTGACCTCGGACGCGGATGTGTTTGCGGTGGGCGAGTGTGTCGAACATGATGGCGCGCTCTTTGGTCTGGTCGCGCCGCTTTATGATCAGGCAAAAGTGCTGGCGCAGACCCTGCTGGGCGAGGACGCGGCGTTCAAACAACGCTCGCTGT
Source organism: Paracoccaceae bacterium (assembly GCA_040830545.1). Lineage (GTDB taxonomy): Bacteria > Pseudomonadota > Alphaproteobacteria > Rhodobacterales > Rhodobacteraceae > HXMU1420-2. The sequence goes on from JBFOMB010000109.1 coordinate 9,677, forward strand.
CGACCAAGCTGAAGGTCACAGGGTGCGATCTGTTCAGCGCGGGCGATTTTGCCGAGGGCGACGGGCGCGAGGACATCGTGTTCCGCGATCCGGCACGGGGCGTATACAAGCGGCTGGTGCTGGAAAACGACCGCCTGATCGGCGCGGTCATGTATGGCGACACGGCGGACAGCAATTGGTTCTTTGGCCTGATCCGCGACGGCGAAGACGTCTCGGACATGCGGGAGACGCTGATTTTCGGCCCGGCCTATCAGGGGGGTGCCGCTGTGGACCCTCTCTCAGCCGTTGCAGCATTGCCGCCTGAGGCGGAAATTTGCGGCTGCAACGGCATTTGCAAATCCACCATTGTCGAAGCCATCGAAGATGGGGCCGGTGATCTGGGCGCTGTGCGCGCGGCGACCAAGGCCAGCGCCAGTTGCGGGACCTGCACGGGGCTGGTTGAACAGTTGCTGCAGGTGACGCTGGGCGATGAATTCCAGATGCCAGCGGCGCAGCCCATTTGCGGCTGTTGCGATCTGACCCATGAAGACGTGCGGCGGCTAATCAAATCGCAGGAGTTGAAAAGCCAGGAAGCGGTCTGGCAGGAACTGGGCTGGAAAACCCGGAACGGGTGCCATGTGTGTCGGCCAGCGGTGAACTACTATCTGCTGGCGGACTGGCCGCTGGAATACAAGGACGACCCGCAAAGCCGGTTCGTGAATGAACGCAAGCACGCGAACATCCAGAAAGACGGTACGTTCAGCGTGGTGCCGCGCATGTGGGGCGGGATCACCAACCCGGCGGAATTGCGCGCGATTGCGGATGCGGCCGAGAAATACGATGTGCCAACGGTCAAGGTGACCGGCGGGCAGCGGATTGACCTGCTGGGCGTCAAGGGCGCGGACCTGCCGCATATCTGGTCTGATCTGAACAAGGCCGGGCTGGTGTCGGGCCATGCCTATTCCAAGGGGCTGCGGACCGTCAAAACCTGCGTTGGCACGGATCATTGCCGGTTTGGCACGCAGGATTCCACCGGGCTGGGCATCAAGCTGGAACAGGTGCTGTGGGGGTCATGGACGCCGCACAAGCTGAAGCTGGCCGTGTCGGGATGCCCGCGCAACTGTGCCGAGGCGACGTGCAAGGACATAGGTGTGGTCTGTGTGGACTCGGGGTTCCAGATCAGCATCGGCGGCGCGGCTGGCATGGACGTGAAGGAAACCGAACTGCTGGTGCAGGTCCCGACCGAGGCCGAGGCGATCGAGGTGGTGATGGCGGTCACGCAAGCCTATCGCGAAGGCGGCAAGTATCTGGACCGGTTGTACAAATGGATGACGAAGGTCGGGCTGGACTGGATCAAGGGGGCTGTGGTCGACGATCTGGAAAACCGCCGCGCGCTGGTTGAGCGGTTCGAGATCAGCCAGTCCGTTTACCGCAAGGACCCCTGGGCAGAGCAGGCCAAGGAGGCCCCGCGCTTTGCCCCGCTGGCGGATCTGACATTGGAGGCGGCGGAATGAACTGGATCGACATCGGCCATATTGACGACATCCCCCTGCGCGGCGCGCGAGTGGTGAAAACCCCGCTGGGCTGCATCGCACTGTTCCGCACGGGCGAGGCCGAGGTGTTTGCCGCCTCGGACACCTGCCCGCACAAGGGCGGGCCGCTGTCCGAAGGGATCGTGCATGGGCAATCGGTGACCTGCCCGCTGCATAATTGGGTGTTCGACCTGAACTCCGGTCAGGTGCAGGGTGCGGATGAGGGGCAGATTGCCACCTATCCCGTGCAGTTGGATGGCGAGCGTATCCTGCTGGATGGCACCGCGCTGGCACGACGGAGCGCTGCGTGAAAGACCTGCGGCCTTCCTGTGCGACACGTTCCACCTGTCCCTATTGCGGGGTCGGGTGTGGTGTTCTGCTGCAACCGGATGGTGCGGGGGGGCTGAGCGTTTCAGGGGACCCGGAGCACCCCGCCAACCATGGGCGGCTGTGTTCCAAAGGGTCGGCGTTGGCTGAAACCGTGGGCCTGTCGCAGCGGCTGTTGACGCCGGTTGTGGAGGGGGCCGAGGCGGGCTGGGACGAGGCGCTGCAACGGGTGGCGGATCGGTTCAGTCAGGCGATTGCGAAGCATGGCCCGGACAGCGTGGCGTTTTACGTGTCGGGCCAGTTGCTGACCGAAGACTATTACGTCGCCAACAAGCTGATGAAGGGTTTCATCGGGTCGGCGAATATCGACACGAATTCGCGCCTGTGCATGGCGTCGAGCGTGGCAGGGCACAAGCGCGCCTTTGGCACTGATACCGTGCCCGGCACCTACGAGGATCTGGACGAGGCGGATCTGGTGGTGCTGGTCGGGTCGAACCTGGCCTGGTGTCATCCGGTGCTGTATCAGCGCCTGCTCGCTGCGCGGGCAAAACGGGGCACCCGTATCGTGGTGATCGACCCGCGCCGCACGGCGAGCTGCGACGGCACAGACCTGCATCTGGCGCTGGCGCCGGGCAGCGATGTGGCGCTGTTCAACCAGCTGTTCGTGCAGATTTACGAGGCCGGGATGGTGGACCCGGGGTTCATCCAGCACACCGGTGGGTTCGATGACACATTGCGCGCGGCTTACAACGAGGATGCAAGTGCCACGGGGCTGAGTGCGGAAGAGATTGCGCAGTTCTGCAAAATGTGGATCGGCACGGAACGTGTGGTCACGATCTATAGCCAGGGGGTCAACCAGTCCTCGTTTGGCGTGGACAAGGTGAACGCGATCCTGAATTGCCATCTGGCGACCGGGCGGATTGGGCGGGCCGGGATGGGGCCGCTGTCGGTTACCGGGCAGCCCAACGCGATGGGCGGGCGCGAGGTGGGTGGGCTGGCCAATATGCTGGCCTGTCATCTGGATATGGAAAACGCCGAACACCGCGCTGCTGTTGGTGCCTTTTGGGACGCGCCGCAGGTGGCGGAAGAACCGGGGCTGAAGGCCGTGGACATGTTCCGCGCGGTGGGGGGCGGGCGGATCAAGGCGCTGTGGATCATCCACAGCAACCCCGCCGTGTCGATGCCCGAGGCCGATTTGGTGCGGGCGGCGATTGAGTCCTGTGACTTCACCGTTGTCAGCGACGTGACCGCGCAGACCGATACGGCCCGGCTGGCTGACGTGTTGCTGCCCGCAACGGCCTGGGCGGAAAAGGACGGCACGGTCACCAATTCCGACCGCACGATCAGCCGTCAGCGTGCCGTTCTGCCGGCCCCCGGTCAGGCGCGCGCGGATTGGGCGATTTTGGCCGAGGTCGGGCGGCGCATGGGTTGGATAACAGCGTTTGACTATTCTTCCCCGGCCGAGATTTTTCGCGAACACGCGGCGCTGTCGGGCCTGACGGACCGGTTCGGGCGGGATTTCGACATCTCGACCCTCGCCAGTCTGGAGGCGGCGGATTACGCCGATCTGGCCCCGGTCCGCTGGCCGGTCTCTGCCACGCGCAAGGGCGGGCGGTTCTTTGGCGACGGGCGGTTCTTTCACGCGGATGGCAAGGCGCGGATGGTGCCCGTGTCGTGGACGCCGCCGGTGGCAAAGCAATCCCGGCGTTATCCGCTGTACCTCAACACCGGGCGCGTACGGGATCAGTGGCATACGATGACCCGGACGGGGCTGTCCGCACGCCTGTCTGCACATCTGGCGGAACCGTTTCTGGACATCCATCCGCAGGATGCAACTGCGCGGGGCATTGGCCCGGCGGATCTGGTGCAGGTGCAAAGCACGCTGGGCACCTGCATCCTGCGTGCGCGGATCACGGACGCGATGGTGCCTGGTCAGGTGTTTGCGCCGATCCATTGGACCGGGGAAACCGCCCCGTCGGCGCGCATCGACGTTCTGGTGCCGGGCGTCACTGACCCGATCTCGGGTCAGCCGGAAAGCAAGGCGGCGGTGGTGGAGGCGCAAAGGTTCGAGGCCGCGTGGTACGGGTTTGCCGTGTCTGACAGCGCGTTTCGGCCAGACGCAGAGTACTGGGCATTGAGCCCCAGCAAGGCCGGGTATCGGGCGGAGCTGGCCGGGGCTGTCCCGCCTGCGGATTGGGAGGCTGTGGCGCGGGACCTGTTTGATCTGCCGGGGGCGGACGCGATGGTCGTGCAGGACCCACAGCGTGGCATGGTGCGAGTTGCGTTTCACGAGGGTGGGCGTTTGCGCGCGGCGCTGTTTGTGTCGCCGGAACCGGTGGCCGTGATGCGCGACTACCTCTCGCAACTGCCGCAGGACGCAGGCGCCAGCCTGCTGACAGGGCGGTCGCCAGCGGATGTGCCGGATGTGGGTCCGATCCTGTGTTCCTGTTTCGACGTGGGCGTGAACACCATTCTGGACGCAATCGAGGCGCAAGGGTTGCGCAGTGTGGAGGCGATTGGCGTGGCTTTGCAGGCGGGAACGAACTGCGGTTCCTGTCGCCCGGAACTGGCCGCAATGCTGACACTTGCGGACCAGCGGGAGGCGGCAGAATGAGCCTGGCCGACCATGTGCGCACGCTGGGACGTGGACCGGGGCGCAGCCGGTCGCTGACGCTGGACGAGGCGCGGGAAGCTATGACGCTGATGCTGGACGGGGCCGCGCCCGAGGCGGTTGGCGCGCTGCTGATGCTGCTGCGGATGAAGGGCGAGACGGCGGAGGAGATTGCCGGTTTGGCCGAGGCTGCGCAGATGGCATTAGACCCGCTTCCGCAGGCTGATCTGGACTGGCCCTGTTACGCCGCCGGGCGGACGCGGGGGCAGCCCTGGTTCCTGCTGGCGGCGAAACTGCTGGCGACAAACGGCACGCGGGTAATGCTGCATGGCTGGAACGGCGCGGATGGGGCGGTGCGTGACGGCGTGGCGGAACTGGGCATACCGGTGGCCTGCAACGCAGCGACTGCGAAGGCCGCCATGGATCGCGCCGGGATCGTGTACTTGCCGTTGGAGGAGATGCACCCGTCGCTCTTTGCCCTGCTGAACCTGCGCGGGGTTCTGGGGTTGCGCTCCTGCGTGAACACGGTGTGCCGGATGCTGAATCCTGGGCGCGCGAAGGCCAGCGTGCAGGGGGTGTTTCATCCGTCTTACCGGCTGTTGCAGGCGGATGCGGCGGCGCTGCTGGGTTGGCGGGCGCTGAGTGTGCTCAAGGGCGGCGGGGGTGAGTTCGAGCGGCATCCGGGCAAGGCGATCACAGCCTTTGGCCTGCGGGAGGGGCAGGGATGGACGGATGTGTTTCCAGCGCGGTCGGAGGATGGGCGGCGGTTGAGTGATCTGGATGTGCCAGTGCAGGCGTTAACGGTACTTTGGGAGGATGATGAAGGCCCGGCCTTCGCGCGCGATCTGGTGTTGGGCACGGCAGAGATGGCGCTGCACACTTTGGGGCGCAGCGGGGCCACGGACATGTGGGCGGCGCGCCCGCAATTGCAGGCAGCGTAAGAGGATCCCATGAAAAGCTTCCCGCTCTTTTTGAGAACCACCGGTCGGCAGGTCACGATTGTAGGTGGTGGAGAGCAGGCCGCGCAGAAGGCGCGGCTGGTCCTGAAAACCGATGCGGCGATCCTGATCGTGGCAGATGCGCTGGACCCGGAGTTGGAAGCGCTGGTGTTTGAGGGCCGTGCGCGGTGGGAGCGGGCATTGTCTTGTCAGGTATTCGAGGACGCGGCGTTTGCTTTTGTTGCCACCGGGTGTCCCGCATTGGACACCTGCGCGCAGGCTTTGGCGCGGGCGGCGCGTTGCCCGGTCAACGTGGTGGATCAACCGGACTTGTGTGACGTGACCACGCCCGCCATCGTGGACCGCGACCCGGTGGTTGTGGCCATTGGCAGCGAGGGTACGGCCCCGGTCCTGACGCGCGAGATCAAGACGCGGCTGGAGGAGATGTTGCCGCAGAACCTGGGCGGGCTGGCGGCGCTGGCTGGTCGGTTGCGCCCGATGGTCACGGCGCGGGTGACGCGGGCCAAGCGGCGTGCGCTGTGGGCCTGGGTGTTCAAGGGCGCGCCGCGTGTGGACTGGACACAAGGGCGCGAGCGGGACGCGGCGAAGGCGATTAAGGATGCGATAGTGGCAGGTGAGGCCCCGTCAGAGGAGTGTGGGTCAGTCTCGCTGGTCGGTGCAGGACCGGGCGCGCGCGATCTGCTGACGCTGCGCGCGGTGGAAAGGCTGCAAGAGGCGGACGTGATCTTCTACGACCGGTTTGTCGATCCGGGTGTGCTGGAACTGGCGCGACGGGACGCCCACCGGGTGTTCATCGGGCCTCAGGTCGGTGCGCATACGTGGCCGCAGGACGAAATTGACAAACGGGTTCTGCGCGAGGCGGTGCGGGGCAAACGGGTGGTTTGCCTGACCTTTGGCGATCCTGATGCGTCCGGGCAGACCGAGCGTTTAAGAGCGCATAACATTGCCCTGGAGGTCGTGCCCGGTGTGGTAGCGGAGTGCGCTATGCCTGTTGCGATGGAGGCGTAAACCACACGTTAGCCGGTTCTTTTGCGGCCACCGAGCAGCAGGGCAAACACGAACACCGCGCCCAGCGAAGTTGTCACAATCCCCACCGGTAGTTCCTGCGGGGCCAGCAGCAGGCGGGACAGGATGTCTGACGCGGTCAGCAGGATCGCCCCGATCAGCGCTGCGGCAGGCAACAGCCGCGTGTGCATGGGCCCGGCGATACCACGAGCCAGATGTGGGACCATCAGGCCGACGAAACCGATCACGCCTGCCACCGCGACAAAGGTTGCAGTGGCGAGGGCTGCCACCAGAAACATCACCATCCGCAACCGGTGCACAGGCACGCCCAGGCTGGTTGCGGTGGTATCCCCGGTCAACAGCGCGTCGAGCCATCGGCGGCGGTAGACCGCAAAAGCAAAAATCAGGCCCAGCCCGAAACCGACCAGCGGCAATGTCTCCCACCGCGCCAGGCCCAGCCCGCCCAGCATCCAGAACACCACGGAATGCGCGGCGCGATTGTCGCCGGAGAAGATTAGGTAATTCGTGAGGGCTGAAAACAGGAAAGAAACCGCAAGGCCCGCAAGGATCAGCTTCTCGGGCGCGCTGGTGCGCAGGGTCTGGACCAGGGCCAGAACAATACCGGATGCGACCAGTCCGCCGAAAAACGCCGCTATGGGCAGGGTCCAGAAACCCAGGATGTCACCTGTCACGGTGATCACGAACACCGCCCCCGCAGCCGCCCCTGACGACAGGCCAAACAGGAACGGGTCCGCCAGATCGTTGCGCGTGGTTGTTTGCAGGACCACCCCAACCAGACCCAACCCGGCCCCGATCAACACAGAGAACAACGCGCGAGGCAGGCGCAGGTCAAAGATGATGCGGCTCATGGGCGTTGGATCACCATCGCTCAGGCCAAGCCCCAAGGCGATGGAAGCGAACACCTCGCCCACAGGAATGTTTGTCGTGCCGTAGAGCACCGACAGAAGGACAAGGGCGGCCAGCACGGCCACCCCCAATAGGATCGACAGGCCGAAACGGCCCATTCAGAACAGGTCCGGGTGCATGGCCTTGGCCATCTTCTCGATCGCGTCGATGTTTGCGGGGCCCGGTGTCAGTTCTTCGTAGCGCAGGCCGATCCAGCGCTCGTTCTTGACCGCGTCCGTGTGGGACATCACCGGATGCTCCTGAAGAAACTTGAACGTATCCGCGGCGCCGTTGCCGGTCTGATAGTCCAGCAGCACCAGGAATTCCGGGTTTGCGGCGGCCACAGCCTCCCACGAGGTCCGGCCCCAGCTGGTGTCCATGTCATGGGTCACGTTTTCCCCGCCTGCGGCTGCAATCATGGCGTCGGGAATGGCGAACTTGCCCGAGGTGAACGGAGCATCCGCCGGACCGTCCAGCAGGAAGACACGCGGTTTGGCCTGATCAGCGGTCTTTGCCTCTATCGCGGCTAGTTGGTTCTTCCATCCGCTGACCAGCGTTTCTGCTTTCGCTGACACATCCATCACCTGAGCCAGCCGCAGCACATCATCAAACAGCAGGTCCATGCTGGCCACAGGGCGGTTCTTGTCCAGATGCACGCAGCTTTCGGTCAGGACCATCGTCTTGATCCCGAACGGCGCCAGCGTGTCAGGTGTCACATCGCCGCCGGGTTTCATGCCGTAATACCAACCGGCAAAGAACATGTCCGGCGACACGGCAACCAGATTTTCGACGGTTGGATATTTCGGAGCCAGTTCCGGGATGTCGCCACGCTGATCATCAAACGTGGGCGATGTCTTGTACCAGCCGGTGATGCCGGTCAGGCCGACGATCTTGTCCTGCAGGCCCAGCGCAAAGGCCATTTCGGTCATGTTCATGTCATGAACAACGATCCGTTCGGGCGTTGCGTCAAAGCTGAGCGGTGTGCCGCAATTGTCGACGGTGACGCCTTCGGCGGAGGCTCCGCTTGCCAGACCCAGCGCAATTGCTGCGGACCAGATGGTTTTCATATCCGTGGTTCCTTCAGGTTGAGATATGCGTTTTTCGGATGTCGAGCGTGGGGATCATGCGCCCCTCGTGCGACAGGACGAGGTAGTCGACGCCAAATGTCTCGCGTACCCGATCAGGGGTGAGAACATCGGCGACAGGGCCAAAAGCGGTCATGCGCGCGTTTTTCATCATCGCGACATGGGTGGCGAATTCGGGGATCAGGACGAGGTCATGCACGATCATGATCACGGTGACACCCAGCCCCGCGACCAATGACAGCACGCGGCCCTTGGCGTCCGGGTCCAGGTGATTGGTTGGTTCGTCCAGGCACAATAATTGCGGTTCCTGCGCCAGCGCGCGCGCGATATGGGCGCGTTGACGTTCGCCACCTGACAACTGGCCCACGGGTTTGTCCGCAAGGGCCGTCAAGCGGGTCTGTTCCAGTACCCGGCTGAGGGCTGCGCGATGTTGGGCCGCAGACCGTTCAGCCCACAACGGCAGTTGGCCCAGCGCGACATATTCCTGCAACGTCAGCCGGTTGTCGGGCGTCGAATTCTGGCTGACCAGCGCAATCTGACGTGCGCGTGTGGCGGCTGGCATGGATTGCAGGCTGTGCCCGTTGACCAGCACATCCCCCTGCGTCGCGCCCACGATCCCGGACAGCATGTTCAACAGCGAGGTCTTGCCCGCCCCGTTTGGTCCGGCGATGGCCAGGGTCGCACCAACTTCGAGATCAAAGTTTACGTCCCACACCAAAGCCTGCCCGGTGCTGGTTGTGTATCCAAGACCCTTGGCCGACAGGAAGCTCATCGCGCCACCCCTGCAGAGCGGCACGCCAAATCGGGCCCGGTAACCCGATTGAGCCGGATTGGAGTTGCGTTATTCGTTTCGGACATGCGGACCCTCGCGCCAGCGGGGGTCGTTGGACTCGAAACCTGTTGTGCACGCTTTGTGCGCCATGCAGCCTCCTTCCAGGGCAACCCCGCCCCGGGTTGGTTGAACACGTGATGGCAGGTTTCCTGACTTGCGGATCGCAGCTTGGCTGACCTTCCCAGCCCATCGGGCCAGTGGATATTCAGCGTCGCTCACCGCTTACAGTTGCGGGGGCAGTCACGGAATTGGCGTTTTGAAGCGCGCCGCACCGTATTCCCTTTTTCCCTCAGACAGAATCTGAAGGACACCATCACTGCCAACTAGAGCCGACCCATGACGTATGTCAACGGGTCAGTTGAGGCTGCAATTGTCAGGGAAGGCGGGCCAGGACTGCACCAAATCAGTCCGAATACAAGTACCCGTGCTTGGCGATCTCCAGCGCGCGATCCTGCGAGATCGACAGGAATTCTGCGATCTTGGTGGCATTTTCATCCGGTGTGTCGACCTCGACCACCCGGCTGTGGCGCCCGAACCCCGCATCACGAATACGGTCGGATTCAAAATGGATGTCATTGCGGATAGTGGGCAGCAGACGTTCCAGCGCCGCCTTGCTGGTGCGTTCCCCGGCGAGTCCGACGCGCATGGCATGGCCGGTCAGGTATTCGTCCGAGAATGTGCAGACGATTTCCAGCATCCGGGTTTGTGACCTATCCGAGAAAAAGTCGTGCATCAGGTCCAGGTTGGCCGGGTCCATGCAGACAATCAGCCGATCCGTGCCGTAGTAGTCAAACAGCATCCGCATCAGCGCGCGGCGGTGGCGTGTCCGTTTTGCCAACGTGCGTTGGATGCCGCCCAGATCAGGCAGCGGTGTGTCGTCTTCGTTGAACAGATACTCGATGGCGGGGACGTTCGTGGCCTTGCGCGCCTCTTCCAAAAACCGTTTGGCGACGTGCCATTTCTTGCACACCACGATCATCAGTTCCCGTTCACGGCCCAGCGAGCTTTCGGTTTCCCAGAACCGCATCGCGAACCGCCGCCCGATCCGACCGCGCCCGGCGAGGAATTTGTAGAGGCTGCGACCCTCGTTTGAGACCTGAAAATCAATGCCGGTGGAGGCGTAGAGTTTCCCGAGCCGCGCGCGCAATTCCGTCGCCTCGACGCTGATCTTGCGGGCGAACAGGAAATCCTGACTGAGCAGCAGGTTGTAATGGTCGTTGTAAAACGTGACCGGCATTCCGTAGTCCGAAAACATCAGGAAGGTCAGCGTGCGAGACTGAATCTCCTGTTCCGGCACCAGATGGCGCACGAGGGTCTGGAAGAATGTTTCGTCCGGAATCCAGGTGGTGCGGAAAAACCGCATTACATCCGGGCGTTTGCGGGTGAAATCCAGAATCCATTCGATCGTGCGCCGCCGCAGACACCACCATTGGCTGCCGATCTGGATTTGCAGATCTTCGGGGATTTTGCGCGTCAGCCCCAGTTTTTTCTGCAACTCCATCGAGGCATAGAATTTTTGCTTTTGCGTGCGTTCGTTGAACCAGTGGCGATAGATCAGGCGTTCTTCCTTGATCCCGGTCTTGATCCAATCGCTTTCAAAGAAATCAAAGCTTTCGATGAAATCGCAGTCGTTTTCATCCAGGAATGCGTGTGTGTATTCCGCGGTCTTGATCGCCATGCAATCGCCCGACAACATGTAGAAATGTGTCGCACGCGGGAACGCCCGGACGGCGGCCTCGACCGCATAAAGGGACGCCTGCACCAGCGACCATTCCCCCCAGCCGCACTTGATCCGTTTGCGGGCAAAGGTGACGTTCGGGTTGCCGTCCAGCGCGTCCTTGATGAACTTGAAATGTTCGGGCTTGGCGCGTGCATCGAAATGAATCGCCATATAGTCGCCTGCGGCGGTCAGCCGCTGCGCCTGTTTGACGATGGCCTCCGGGTCCTTATGACACAGGAGAATATACGCAATTTTCGACATCTGGCCGCTGAACTGCCCGTTTCCATTGATCACTAGTTAACACCAAACGTGAAGAACCGTTGAATAATCGGGGCTGATTTGCTTTTTTTGCCCCAAACTGCCTGTACGCCCGATTTTGGGCCAAGCAGGCGACGGAGGCAAGAGATATGGGCTTTCCAGGCACCTGGATGACGGAATCCGAGAGCGTTGTGTATCGCGTGGTTCCCAAATGTGCATGTTCGACCATCGGTCAGATCATGTTTTATTCCGATCACGGCGAATTTTTCGACGGCGACATTCATGACGCCAAGGGCGGTTTGCACAAATGGGCGATGGAAGAGAGCCAGCCGCTGATCGAAACCAACGTGAAGGCGCATAATTCCTATGCCTTCACCTGTGTGCGCAACCCGTACACCCGCATCCTGAGTTCGTTTTTTGACAAGATCTGCGGCATCCAGCGCAACGGCAAACGCTATCGCGGGAACCTTGTGCCGTTATTGATCCAGAAATACGGGATCGAAGTTGGCGGCGATGACGGCAAGCAGGAGTTTGACCAGATCCGCAGCTTCCGTCGGTTCCTACTGTTTGCGCGTGACACGATCCGTTGGCGCAAACCGATGGAGCCCGACATTCACTGGTCCGCCATGTCGGGGCATGTGTCGACCTTCATCGTGAATGGCGGGCGGTATGACCGCATCTTCTGGACGGAATCGTTCAATGACGGGATGCAGGATGTGATCAATCACATCCCGATGGCCCATGACGTCGATCTTGCGAAAATCCCGCGCTTCAACGAAAGCGAAGGCCACGGCCCCAAACGCGCACATCCGGTCGAGGACTACTTCGACGATCTGTCGATGCATCTGGTCTATGAAATCTACAAACGCGATTTCGAGCTGTTCAAATACGACTTTGACAACCCGGGCAACAAGATGCCCATAGGCGAAATCGACCTGGACGAGGTGCACGCCAAGCTGGGGGAATAGCCGCCCTTGCAGTGGGCGCGCCCTGCGCCTACATCTGCGCCCCATGGCCAAGCAGAAGACCGATCCAAACTACAAGGTTGTCGCTGAGAACCGGCGCGCGCGCTTCGATTATGCAATCGAAGACGATCTGGAGTGCGGTCTGCTGTTACAGGGGTCCGAGGTCAAATCGCTGCGCCAGAATTCTGCGAACATCGCGGAAAGCTATGCAGCGGTCGAAGATGGCGAGTTGTGGTTGGTAAATTCCTACATCGCGCCCTACGAGCAGGCCAAAACCTTTGGCCACGAAGAGCGTCGCCGTCGCAAGTTGTTGGTCAGCCGCAAGGAACTGAGCGATCTGTGGAACGCGACCCAGCGCAAGGGCATGACGCTGGTCCCGCTGGTTCTGTATTTCAATCACAAGGGTCTGGCGAAGATCAAAATTGGCATCGCCAAGGGTAAGAAAACCCATGACAAGCGCGAATCCCAGGCCAAGCGCGATTGGTCGCGGCAGAAACAGCGGCTTTTGAAGGATCACAGCTGAGCCGGTGCTTGCGCCCTCATGCACGCGGATGTAGGCACATCTGCAGCGCAAAGCGGAGGGCGATCCGATGGCTGACGATCCGAAAACACTCGTCTCGACCGACTGGCTGGCAAGACACCTGAAGGACCCTGATCTGCGGGTTCTGGACGGGTCGTGGTATCTGCCCACCGTCAATCGGGATGCGAAGGCTGAATATGACGCGGCCCACATCCCCGGCGCGCGGTTCTTTGACATCGACGAAATCGCGGACAGTCGCTCGGACCTGCCGCATATGGCGCCGCCGGTGGAAAAATTCATGTCCCGGATGCGGGCCATGGGCGTGGGTGATGGTCATCAGGTCGTGGTCTATGACGGTGGCGGGCTGAGCTCGGCCGCGCGGGTCTGGTGGATGTTCAAGCTGATGGGTCATCAGGACGTTGCCGTGCTGGATGGCGGTTTCCCCAAATGGCAGGCCGAAGGGCACGAAATCGAGGATCTGCCGCCCGTCGTGCGCGAACGTCACATGACGGCGCGCTATCAGAATCACCTGGTGCGGGATGTGACGCAGGTGTCTGCTGCATCAAAACTGCGCGACATTCAGGTTGTCGATGCCCGTGCGCCGGATCGATTTCGGGGTGAAACGCCGGAACCCCGCGAAGGTTTGCGGTCGGGCCACATTCCGGGGTCGCGCAATGTCTGCTTCAAGGACGTGCTGAACGCTGACAACACATTCAAATCACCCGACGAAACCCGCGCCATTTTCGAGGCGGCGGGCGTGGACCTGTCCAAACCTGTGATCACCACCTGCGGGTCCGGTGTCACGGCCTGTGTTCTGGCGCTGGCGCTGGAACGTTTGGGCAAATCCGATTGGTCCGTCTATGACGGGTCGTGGTCCGAATGGGGCCAGTTTTCCACCCTTCCCATCGCATCCGGAGACGCCTGATGTTCGAACACCTCGCCCCGCAGGCCCCCGACAAAATCATCGCGCTGATGCAGCAGTTCCGCGCGGACCCGCGCGACAACAAGATTGACCTGGGCGTGGGCGTCTATCGCAACGCCGAAGGTGTGACGCCGGTGATGCGGGCCGTCCGCACCGCCGCGCAGCGCGTGCAAGAGGCGGAAACGACCAAGGCGTATACCGCGCTGGTCGGGGATATGGCCTTTCTGGATGCTATGATCGACCTGGTCCTGGGCGACTCGGTGCCCCGGGACAGCGTGGCCGCTGCGGCAACGCCGGGCGGCACGGGCGCGATTCGCAATGCGCTGGAACTGATCCGGCTGGCGAACCCGAATGTGCGTGTGTTCCTGTCTGACCCGACCTGGCCGAACCATCCGGCGATCATCGACTATCTGGGGATCGAACGGGTCAGCTATCGCTATTTCGACAGCGAGTCGCGATCAGTCGATTTCGACGGGATGATGGAGGATCTGAAGGGCTTGCGAGCGGGTGATGTGATCCTGTTGCACGGGTGCTGTCACAACCCGACCGGCGCGAACCTGAACCCGGTGGAATGGCAGGCGGTGATCGACCACATCGTTGCTGTTGGTGCCATGCCGCTGATCGACATCGCCTATCAGGGCTTTGGCGACGGTCTGGACGAAGATGCCGCTGCGGTGCGCAAGGTCGCAGCCTCGGTGCCCGATTGCCTGATCGCGGCGAGCTGCTCCAAGAATTTTGGTGTGTATCGCGAACGCACGGGCCTGCTGATGGCCGTGTCCAGCGACCCGGCCAAGCGGGCGCGCGCGCAGGACACGATGACGGCGCTGAACCGGTTGAACTACTCCTTCCCGCCGGATCATGGCGCGCGGTTGGTTTCGACCATCCTGACCGATGCCGAGCTTCGGGCGGATTGGGCGGCGGAATTGGAAGATGTGCGCCTGTCCATGCTGAACCTCCGTCAGCAACTGGCGGCAGAGTTGCAGCGCGTGACGGGGTCGGACCGGTTTGCTTTCCTCGCCCAGCATCGCGGCATGTTCTCGCGCCTCGGCACAACGCCGGAACTGGTGGAGAAGCTGCGCGCCGACTATGGCATCTACATGATCGGGGACAGCCGGATGAACATCGCCGGATTGAACGCGCAGTCGGTCCCGATCCTGGCAAACGCCATCGCTGAAGTCGGGGTTTAAGCCCGCTTAAATTAACTGCTTTCACCACCTTTCTCACCAGGAAGGGTGGTGAAGCCGTTGGGACATACCCATCTAGGCCCGGGCGACAGTTTCGTCAGTTGGGGAGTGTAACGGTATGGCATCCACACAGGCGACGACCCGGTTAGAAGGGTTGGATCTGGCCCGGTACCTGGCCTTTGTCGGCATGGTCATCGTGAACTTCAAGGTTGTGATGGGGTCCATGGGTGACGGCGACGGCCCCTTGTGGGTGTTGACCGGCGCGTTAGAGGGCAGAGCGGCTGCGACCTTTGTCGTCCTGGCGGGCATCGGGCTGGGGCTGGCGGCGGGCAAACGGCTTCACCAAACACGTATCGTGACCTTGAAGCGTGCAGCGTTTTTGCTGGCGGTCGGGCTTTTGAACGTTTTGGTCTTCGACGCGGACATCCTGCACTACTATGCATTCTATTTCCTGTTCGGTGCACTGCTTTTGCCGTTGAGCAGCCGGGCGCTTGTCTATGTCATTCTCGCGCTGAACCTGGGGTTCGTTGTCTTGGCGATGGCGTTGGATTTCGACGCGGGCTGGGATTGGGACACGTTCAGTTACCCGGAATTCTGGACCCCTGTCGGGTTCGTGCGCAACCTGCTCTTCAACGGTTGGCATCCTGTGGTGCCTTGGCTCGGTTTCCTGCTGTTCGGGCTGATCCTGAGCCGCCTGAATCTGTCTGCTCCAGGCGTGCAATGGCGACTGGCGCTGGGCGGTGTGGCTGCGATGCTGGTGGCCGAGGTGGTCAGCGCGGTTCTGACGCCGTGGTTTGCATCCATTGACCCCGAGTTGGCGCATTTTGCCCGCACGCATCCGGTTCCACCCGTGCCGCTCTATTTTCTGGCGGGCATTGGGGCCGCGTCGGTTGTTGTGGGGCTTTGCCTGAGGTTTGCACCAGCGTTGGCGCGCTTTGGTGTGCTTGGGCTGGTTGCACCGGCAGGGCGGCAGACCCTGACGCTTTATATTGGGCATATCCTGATTGGCATGGGCGTGTTGGAAGAGATGGGATTGATTGGAGGGCAGGACATCGAAACCGCCGTCGTTGCATCGCTGACCTTCTGCGCGCTGGCCACCGTTTATGCCTGGATCTGGTCACGGTTCTTTGTGCGCGGGCCGGTGGAGTGGGTCATGCGCAAGGTTGCAGGCTAACACAGGCCCAAAACGAAAAAGCCCGGGCACATGGCCCGGGCTTTTCCTTGGTCTACTGCTCGGATCAGAGTTTGGAGAACTCCGGGTAGGCTTCCATGCCCAGCTCTGTGGTATCCAGACCGTTGACCTCTTCCTCTTCACCGACACGGATGCCCGATGCGGTTTTGAGAATGTACCAGACCACGAGGCTGGCCACGAAGGTGAACACGCCAACCACGATGATGGAGTACAGCTGCGTGCCGATGTTGGCTGCGTCGTTGGTGAAGACAACCGCGATGGTGCCCCAGATCCCTGCGAACAGGTGAACCGGGATGGCGCCAACCACATCGTCGATCTTGAACCGGTCCAGCATGGGCACAGCGAAGACAACGATCACACCACCAACAGCACCGATCAGTGTGGCCTGTACCAACGACGGGGTCAGCGGTTCAGCGGTGATCGACACCAGACCGGCCAGAGCGCCGTTCAGAACCATCGTCAGGTCAACCTTGCCATACATCACCTGCGTCAGGATCAGCGCGGCAACAGCACCCGCAGCAGCGGCCGTGTTGGTGTTGGAGAAGATGCGGGAGATGTCAGCAACGTTGGCCGCCGTGTCCATGTACAGTTGCGAACCACCATTGAAGCCGAACCAGCCCAGCCACAGGATGAACGTACCTAGCGTCGCCAGAGCCAGGTTGGAGCCCGGCATCGGGTTGACTTTGCCGTCCTTGTACTTGCCCAGACGCGGACCCAGCACCAGCGCACCAGCCAGAGCGGCCCAGCCACCGACCGAGTGCACAACGGTCGAACCGGCGAAGTCCTGGAAACCTGCTGCGTCCAGGAAACCGCCGCCCCACTTCCAGCTGGCCTGGATCGGGTAGATCACGGCCGTCAGGATGACAACGAAGACCAGGAACGGCCACAGCTTGATCCGTTCAGCCAGCGCACCGGACACGATCGACGCGGTCGCGGCACAGAACATCAGCTGGAAGAAGAAGTCGGAGCCAACGGACGCGTAGGTCAGGTCAGGTTCGGCCCCTTCCAGACCAACGGGCTCCAGGCCCGTGATGCTGAATGCGCCCAGAATGCCGTCAATGGACCAACCGTCGCCCGGGTACATCAGGTTATAGCCCAGCACGTAGTAGAAGATAGACGCCAGCGAGAAGAGCGCGATGTTCTTTGTCAGCTGCATGGTCACGTTCTTGGACCGCACCAGACCCGCTTCGAGCATGGCAAAACCAGCGGCCATAAAGAAGACCAGGAAGCCTGCGACCAGGAACATGAAGGTGGTAAAGATAAAGCCGATATCGGCGTTGGTCGGCGTTGTATCCGCCTCCTGGGCGATGCCCAGTGCCGGCAGCGCGACCAAAAGCGCGGCAGCTGGCAAAGTTCTATTCAGCATTTTCATGACGTTTCCCCTTTTCCGCGCGTCACAGCGCATCTTCGTTGGTTTCACCGGTCCGCACCCGAACGGCTTGCTGCACGTCCAGAACAAAGACCTTGCCGTCGCCGATCTTGCCGGTCTTGGCGGAGGTGGTGATTGTTTCGATGACCTGGTCGACCATCGCCGCTGCGACGACGATCTCCAGCTTGATCTTGGGCACGAAATTCACGGCGTATTCTGCGCCGCGATAGATTTCGGTGTGCCCGGACTGGGCCCCGAAACCCTTGATTTCAGTGACCATCATGCCGCCGACACCGATAGCGGTGAGCGCTTCGCGCACCTCTTCCAGCTTGAACGGCTTGATCGTTGCGATGATGAGCTTCACGAAATCCCCTTTTCTCAGGCCATGGCCTGCCTTGTTTGCACGTGCAGAAAGAACAGCCTGCGCGTGCAAGGGGAATGGAATCGGGCGAAATTCGGGCAGAGAGTCTGCGAAGCGGATCAAAAAATGTGCACAATTGATCGTTTGCACATTTTTTAATCACTACTTGCGATGCGCGTTAATCATTCTTCCCCCTCAACAATCCTTGTTGCTCGGGGTATTGTGGGCCAAACACAAAGGCCGGGCAGGGCTGGTATGGCAAAATCGTCGAGACGGAAACCGCTGGTCGCGGAAAAGCGGTATGGCAATCGCACGTCATCCGCCAAGACGTCTGCGCGGTCAGGCACTGCCGGGGCGAAGGCACGCAAAAAGACCACGACCAAGTCGAAGAAAACCCGCAAATCCACGCGCAAACGCGGGGGCGGTAGCGGGCGCATTCGCTCAGTCCTGTTCGCGCCGTTCCGCTTCGTGTTCCGCATTGTCTGGGCATTGACTTGGCGTTTGGGGCTGATCGTCGGTCTGATCGTCGGCGGAGCTGTATTCTTGCGCTACACGACTCTGCCGGAACTGCCGGAGATGCTAGATGGTCGCGCGCGGGGGTCCGTCACGATGATGGACCGCAACGGCGAGGTGTTCGCCTGGCGCGGGGATCAGTTTGGCGGTGTCGTGACAACCGATACCGTGTCGCCGCATCTGAAAAACGCCGTGGTCGCGACCGAGGACAAGCGATTCTATCGCCATTTCGGGATCAGCCCGCGGGGCGTAGCCAGCGCGGTGCGGATCAACATGAGCGAAGGCCGTGGTCCGCTGGAAGGGCATGGCGGGTCCACCATCACGCAGCAGACTGCCAAGCTGCTGTGTCTGGGCGTGATCTATGACCCCGAGGTTTGGAAGAACGAGGCCGAGTACATCCGCGACTGCCGCCGCACGACCATGTGGCGCAAGGTGACCGAAGCCATCTATGCCATGGCGATGGAGGTGAAGTACTCCAAGGATGAAATCCTCTCCATCTATCTGAATCGCGCCTATATGGGTGGCGGCGCATATGGAGCCGAGGCCGCATCGCAACGCTATTTCGGGAAATCGTCGTCGAAGCTGAGCCCTGCCGAATCGGCCATGATTGCTGGGCTACTGACCGCGCCATCTGCTCTGGCACCAACCAACAACCTGAAACGATCCCAGGATCGTGCAGCCACCATCCTGCGCCTGATGAACGAACAACGCTATCTGGATGCAGAGCAAACGGCGTATTGGCAGGCGAACCCGGCAACGCTGTCGGCGGCGGCCAAGGCGAAGGCAGGCGGGTATTTTGCCGATTGGATCATGGACGTCGCGCCGGACTACTTTTCCAGCAACACGACCGAGGATGTGGTGATCCGCACAACCCTGGACCCCCGCATTCAGGCCGCTGCCGAAGAGGCGATTGCGTTCGTGTTTCAGGAAAAGGTCCGTGACGGGTCGAAGGCACAGGCCGCCATTGTGGTAATGGACGCCGAAGGGGCTGTGCGCGCCATGGTCGGCGGGCGCGACACCCGCGTTTCCGGTGTATTCAACCGGGCGACCCATGCAAAACGGCAGACCGGGTCGGCGTTCAAGCCGTTTGTGTATGCCGCCGCGCTGGATTTGGGGTTTTCGCCGCTGGCCACCGTGATGGATGAACCGTTCTGCATGAACGTGCCGGGGTCGGGGCAGTGGTGTCCGAAGAATTACACCAACAAATACTACGGCAAAGTCACGCTGGCGCATGCGCTGCGGGACAGTTTGAACGTGCCGGCGGTGAAAGTGTCCGAGCGGGCGGGGCGGGATAATGTGCGCAAGGTCGCCTCAGTCTTTGGGATCGACAGCGATCTGGCGCTGGGCCCTGCGCTGGCGCTGGGCGCGTCCGAAAGCACGTTGATCGAGATGACAGGGGCTTATGCCGGTATCCTGAATGGCGGGTCGTCGGTGACGCCCTATGGGTTGGTAGAACTGACCCTGCAAGGGGACGATGAGCCAATCATCGATTCGGTTGGTGGGATTGGTGAGCGTGTGATTCAGACACCGGCGGCAGAGCAATTAATTTGGATGATGGAACAGGTGGTCAGCCAGGGAACTGGCCAGCGGGCAAAGGTACCCGGCTGGCAAGTGGCGGGCAAAACCGGCACGACGCAAGAGGCGCGGGATGCATGGTTCATCGGGTTCACGGCGGATTATGTGGCCGGTGTGTGGATGGGGTATGACGACAACTCTCCCCTGACCGGTGTTACGGGCGGGGGGCTGCCTGCGGAGATCTGGAAAGAAGCCATAATTCGGATCACCGAAGGTATGACGCCACGGCCTTTGCCGATGCGCGCACCGGTGCAGCCGAAACCGCAGCCCAAACCTAAGAAAGAGCGCCCGCGTGGTGGGATCGGGCGTGCGGTGGACGATGTGTTGCGGGACATCTTCGGCGGCAAGCGGTAGGCGGTCTTACCGGTTTCTACTCAAGAAAAGCGGTGCATTTGTCTGCAGGCAAATGCCAAGAGGCCCCGGATCAGGTCCGGGGCTACGGTGGTGTTTGGTTTGGTGAAAGCGTGCGTTTAAACCTCAGGCGCGGCCCTCGCGCAGCCAACCGGCGAGGATGAAGCCGGATGCCAGGAGCAGGACCAACCAGGGCGGCAGCAACGAGGATTGGGTCACACTGCGGGTTTCATAGGCCTCGCGCGGGGTAACCCCGATCCAGCCGCGTCCGGCAGCAGGGCGACCGGCGCGAACGGTACGGATTGTTGGCACGCCTTCTTCCAACCTCAAGAGTCCGCCGCGCAGTGGCGCGACGACCGGTTCCAGCAATGCCGCAGTCGCAATTGTTTCCTCAAACTCGCGCGGAGCGGCAGGGCCCAGCCCGATAACAGCGGAATGCTTGCCCTGTTCCAGCCGGTACAGTCCGATGTCCGGGCCCTCGAACTCTGCCGTGCGACGACCGGGGCGTTCTTCGCTCAACTCGACCTCGGTCTGGCTGCCGTCGGGGCCGGTGACCGTCACGCTTCCGACTTCTTCTGACAGGGTCTGACGGATGATCTTCATCGTCTGGCCGGTCGCTTCGGCCCACAGGGCTTCCTCTTCCAGCTCTGGTTCCTTCATCATCCAATGGGCCAGTCGGCGGAGCAGCTCCAGCTGCGGTCCGCCACCTTCGTACCCCCGGCTCCAGAGCCAGGCGTGGTCAGAGGCCAGCAGCGCCACGCGACCGTCACCCACGCGGTCCAGGATCAGCAGGGGTTTGTCATCGGCACCGGTCATGACCTCCTGTCCGGATTTCACTGTCACCTCAACCTGACGCAGCCACGACCCCCAGGTGTCCGCGCCCGACAGGTCGGTTGTCACTGGGTGCCGCTCCCCAACTTCGGTGATCATGGGGCGATAGCGTTCTTCGATCACGCGGGCAGTCGGCTCGGCTGGTACGACCGGGGCCAATGGAGAACGGAAGATACTGTCGGCACCCGCAAAATCCGGTCCCGCCGCGATCAGAACCGCGCCGCCTTCTTCGATGTAACTGGTCACGTTGTCCAGATAGATCGCGGGCAGTATCCCGCGCCGCTTGTAGCGGTCAAAGATGATGAGATCGAAATCCTCGATCTTTTCCAGAAACAGCTCGCGCGTGGGGAAAGCGATGAGGCTCAGTTCGTCGACCGGCACACCGTCCTGCTTTTCAGGCGGGCGAAGGATGGTGAAATGCACCAGATCGACCGAGCTGTCGGATTTCAGCAGGTTGCGCCATGTGCGCCCACCGGCATGCGGTTCGCCGGAGACCAGCAACACCCGCAACCGGTCGCGTACACCGTTCATCTGGATCAGCGCAGTGTTGTTGCGGTCGGTGATCTCTCCATCCGCCTCAGCGACGGAAAACTGGATCACGTTGCGCCCGCCATGGGGCAGGGTGATCGGGATTTCGATGTCCTGCCCGATGGGGATCGTCACACTGTCCGGGGCGGACCCGTCGACAGAGATTTGGAGCGCGACGCGCCCGTTGTTTTCAGGGGCCGCGCCCTGATCCTCGACCTTCAGGGTCAGCGTCACGGGTTCCCCGATGATGGCAAAGCTGGGTGCGTTGCGAACGATCAGGCGACGGTCCCAATCCGTGTCACGCCCGGTCATCAGCAGGTGCAGCGGGGCGGGCAGGTCCGGGGCAAGGTCCACGTCGTGCAAACGCCCGTCGCTGAGAGCGATGACACCGGCGATGCGGGCGCGGGGCTCTTCGGCCAGTACCTCGGCCAGTGCACCCATCAGCAGCGTGCCGGAATCGCCGTCGCCGTCGTCAACCTGAACGCGGCGCAGTTCCATGTTCGGGCGGGCCGCGATGGAGGCTTCGATGTCTGCAATCGCGTCATCGACCTGTGCGGGCCGGTCGGACAGCATCTGACTGGCACTGCGGTCTTCCAGAAGGACCACAATGTCGGTCAGGGGTTGGCGGTCTTCCTGCTGGTAGACAGGGCCCGCCAGCGCGCCAACGACAACGAGAGCAGCCAGCAGGCGCAACGCCCAACCGGACAGGCCACGCCACAGGGCCAACGCGACGCTGGCTGCGGCCAAAACAGCCACGGCGGCGATCAGCGGCCATGGCAGGAGCGGGTCAAATAGGATCGTTCCGGTCATTGGCCCAACCTGTCCAACAGCGCAGGCACGTGGACCTGATCCGATTTGTAGTTCCCGGTCAGCACATGCATCACCAGATTGACACCAAAGCGATAGGCCAGCTCGCGCTGCCGCTCGCCCGAAAACCCGCGCCCGACCGGCAACAATGCAACCCCGTCGGGCGTGGTGGCCCAGGCCGCAGCCCAGTCATTGCCACCAATCACGATTGGCGTGACGCCATCGTTGAGGTTGCGGAAGGGCATACCTTCGATCCGTTCGGCGTCGGGCGGGGCGGCTTCGACCCAGATTTCGCGCCCTCTGTGGCGGCCGGGGAAATCCTGTAACAGGTAGAAAGTACGCGTCAGCACGTGGTCTTCTGGCACTGGTTCCAGTGGGGGAATGTCCAGCGGTGCCGCCAGTTGTTGCAGCTTGCGTCCATTGGGGCTGGCGCTGCCGAACCCTGCGATGTCGGCGTCGCGCGTGTCGAACACGATCATACCGCCAGAGCGGAGATAGGCGTTCAGCTTGGCATAGGCGTTCGAGGACGGGATCGGTTGACCTTCGGTGATGGGCCAGTAAAGCAGCGGGAAGAAGGCCAGTTCGTCCATTTCCAGATCGACGCCCGTGGGATTGGCGGGTTCGACGGAGGTGCGGAAGAACAGCGTATCAGACAGGCCCTGCAATCCAGCGTGGGCGATGTCATCGACGTTGCGGTCGCCTGTCAGGACATGAGCCAACGACAGCTCGCTGGCGCGGGTGATGGCCTCGGCTTCGGCCTGCGCGTGGCCTGGTGTGGGCTGGCCGAGCACGGCAAAGGCCAGAAGGATCGAGGCAACAGCGCTGGTGGGCCACAACCGACCGGCCAAGGCCAGCGAGGCGACGACGTCAGCGGCCAGCATCAGGATCGCAAGGCTCAGCAACAGGCCGCCCAGATCGGTTTCTTCGGTGATGCTCAACCCCTCAACAGGGACGTCAGAGGGCCACACCGCAGCCTCCGGGAACTCTGGTCCTTCGACAACGTTCCGCGCCAGACGACGGTCGTCACCTGCGTAGACACCGGGTTGCAGATCCGGTCCCAACGGTGCCTCGGCCAGATCGGGGCCGTCCACACCAGGCAGCGTTCCAGCTTCTTGCAGCGCGCCAAACCCGTTCAGCACCTGTTCGGGTGTCCAGGTGGTGCCTTCCAGATCGCTCGCGTCGGGTCGCTTGGTGGCCGACGACACGGCGAGCCGTTCCAGCATCTCAACAAACAGGCCGGACAACGGCAGGCTGGACCATTCTGCATTCGCGGTGACGTGGAAAAGGACGATCTGCCCCTGATCCAGAGGTTTGCGCGTGACCAAGGGTGTGCCGTCATTCAGCGCAGCGATCACACGGTCCGCCAGCGTCGGGTCGGGCTGCGCCATGACCTGAGCGGTGACGCGAACCTCGCCCGGCACGGACAGGCCAAAAAAGGGCGAATCCTCGTCAAACGGGGCGAGTGACTTGGGCTCACCCCAGCTCATCGCACCGCCAACGGTGCGGCCCCCTGCGCGCAGGCGCACAGGCATCAATCGATGTTCCGCATCACGGCCCATTTCACTGGCAGCAACGCGGGGGCCTGCAAAACGCAGAAGCAGCCCGCCTTCGGACACCCAACCTGCCAGTGCGTCCTCTTCGGCGGCAGAAAGGTTGGCGACGTCGGCCAGCACGACCACATCCGGGTTCGCGGGCAGCACTTCCATCAGCGCGCCGGTCAGCAGGTCGGCGGTTGGGGCCAAAGCCTGCTCTAGGTAATGCAGCGGGGACAAAAGCTCCAACCCTTCGCGATCCACGCGCCCGGCGATCAGTGCAACCTCGCGCCGCCGCAGGCTGTCATCGGCCAGCGCAATCGCCCCGGCGGATCGCTGGCCCTGCAGCTCGAACCGGGTGATGCGGGCGCGCAGTTCGGAAGGCAGGTCCAGATCAACGCTGGCCGCAGTCTCCCCGGCTGTAAACTGCAACTCTGCGGTGCTCAGAACACGCGCCACGCCGCCCGGATCGCGCCCTTGCGCCAACAGGGTCATCAACCGTTCACCGCCGCCGTCAGACCGATGAGCGGTCAGGCGGACCTTGCCATCCTCGATCACCGGCGGCATCAGGCCATAGACTGGCAACCCGCTTTGAACCACGGTGACATCGCCGTAGCCTTGCAGCGCGTCCAAAATCGTTTCGCGTCCGGGATAGTTCAGCGCGTCGCCCATCCAGATCGTGTCGAAATTGCCGCCTGCCTCGGCCAGCGCGGCAATGGACTGTTCGGCCAACACATCCGATACACTCCACGCCTCGGGTGCCAACCCGGCGATGGTGCCCTGCTGCACGTCCGCGGCCTGAAACACGGGCGACTCAGGCGAGGTCAGCCGCAGAATCGCCACGGGACGCCCCGCGCGCCCGGCCTCGGTCACGCGTAGATCGGCATAGGCCAGCGTGTCGTCCCAGCGGGACGCACCGGCCCAACTGGCATCGAAAACAAACAGCAGCGGTCCACGTCCCTCGACAGATTGTTGCGGGTTCAGGACCGGACCAGCAAGGCCCAGAATGACAGCGGCCACCGCCAGCATACGGATCAGCATCAGCCACCATGGCGTTCGGTCCGTGATGGTTTCGTCGTCTTTCAGCCCCAGCAGCAGGACAACGCCGGGAAACAGCCGCCGCACGGGCGCAGGTGGCACCGCGCGCAGGATCAGCCACAGGATCGGCAGTGTCAGCAGGGCCAGCAGCAGCCACGGCGCGGTGAAGCCTATTCCGGCAATCGTTGTCATCGCCTGCTCCCGTCGAGCGCATGGTAAAGCCAGATCAGTGCCGATTGCGCCGAGTCATTGGTGTGGTGCACGCCAAACTGCCATCCGGTTGCCCTGCACAGCGCCTGCAGCTCGTCCCGACGTGCCGCCAGCCGGTCGCGGTAGCGCGTCCGCAACTCGCCCGCTTTCAGCGTTTCGTGGCTGAGCGAGCCGCCGATGCTGCGGAAAATTGTGCGGCCCTGATAGGGGAAGCTTTCTTCGCTGGGGTCCAGCACCTGATACAGCGCTCCCCGTACACCTCGATCCGCCGCCTTGGTCAGCGCCAGCTTCACCTCTTCAAAGTCGTTCAGGAAATCTGACACGAACACGGCGCGTGCGTGGGGGATCATCGCCCGATGTTCGGGCAGGGCATAGTCCTCGTCACTGTCGCGGGTCAGCATTTCCGCCAGACGCACGATCTGCGCATTGCCGCGCCGGGGCGGCAGTGTCGTGCCAGTAAGGCCCACACGTTCGCCGCCGCGCACCAACAGGATCGACATGGCCAGACCCAACAGGCGGGCGCGCTGGATCTTGGTTTCCGCCACCCCGTCCGAGGCGTAGCGCATGCTGGCCCCCTGATCGATCCACATAATCACCGTCTGCGCGATCTGCCATTCCCGCTCGCGCACAAACTGAATGTCACCGCGCGCGGACCTGCGGTGGTCGATCATACGACGGCTGTCGCCTTCGCGCACAGGACGATACTGCCAGAAATCATCGCCCATACCCGCCCGACGGCGCCCGTGTTCGCCCAACAGGACCGTGCCGGCCAGCCGCTCCGCCCGCGCCAAAAGCGCAGGAAGCTGACCGGCCTCTTCCTCGGCACGGGCGCGGAGGGCGAGCGGTTCGTTCACGCAGCGGCCTCGGTCCGGGTCATTTCAGCGGCGGTGCTGTCGATCAGTTCGGCCAGGCTGTCGCCCCGTGCCCGCGCGGCAAAGTTCAGTGCCATCCGGTGTGACAGCACAGGGCGGGCCATGTCGTAAACGTCCTCGGCATTGGGGGCGAGCCGCCCTTCCAGCAGGGCACGCGCGCGCACCGTCAGCATCAGCGCTTGTGCCGCACGTGGGCCCGGCCCCCAGGCCACCGTTTCGCGGACACGCTCGGACGCACCGGGTTCCTCGGGACGGAAGGCGCGGACAAGGTCCAGAATAGCCTCGACCACACTGTCACCCACCGGCATCCGGCGCAGCAGAGTTTGGGCGGCCATCAATTCAGCCGCTGTGAAGACTTGGGTCGATTCCGCCTCTTCCACGCCGGTGGTGGCCAGCAGGATGTCCCGTTCTGTCCCGCGATCCGGGTAGTTCACGTCAATCTGCACCAGAAAGCGGTCCAACTGCGCCTCGGGCAGCGGATATGTGCCTTCCTGCTCGATCGGGTTCTGTGTGGCCAGCACGTGAAACGGCGCATCCAACGCGCGAGTTTCCCCGGCAACCGTGACTTCGCGTTCCTGCATCGCCTGCAACAGCGCGGATTGCGTTCGCGGGCTGGCGCGGTTGATTTCGTCCGCCATCAGCAACTGACAGAACACAGGGCCCTGAATGAATTTGAACGCCCGGCTGCCATCTGATCCGGTTTCCAGAACCTCAGATCCCAGAATATCCGCAGGCATCAGGTCCGGCGTGAACTGAATCCGGTTGCCGTTCAGCCCCATCACCGTGCTCAGCGTTTCCACCAGCCGCGTTTTGCCCAGACCCGGCAGGCCGATCAGCAACCCATGGCCGCCGCACAACAGCGCGGTCAGCGTCAGGTCCACAACCCGCGTTTGGCCGATAAAGCGTTGCGTGATCGAGGCCCGCGCCTGCGCCAGCTTTTCTTCCAGCGCCTCGATCTCGGCGACCAGATCCTCGGTCTGCGACTCGGACATGACATTCCTTTCGGTGGACTTATATGCTTGTACCAAAGTGTATCGCGCAGAACGGAAATGACCACAGCAATGAGCGGACAAAAAGCCGTTATCCCAACCGCAAACGACCTCGCCGCCTCGGTTCAGGTCGTTGGTGCACGCGGTTTGCCGCCGGTGGAACAGTGGAATCCGCCGTTTTGTGGCGACATAGACATGCGGATCGCCCGCAATGGCATGTGGTTTTATCAGGGATCGCCCATCCAGCGGCCCGAATTGGTGCGGTTGTTCTCGTCCATCCTGAAGCGGGAAGGCGACCGGTTCTTTCTGGTCACGCCCGTTGAAAAAGTTGGCATCGTGGTGGAGGACGCGCCGTTTGTTGCGGTCGATTTCGAATGCTCCGGTTCTGCGATGGAGCAGCGGATCACGTTCACGACCCATGTCGACGACACGGCTGTGGCGGACAATGACCATCCGATTCGCGTGGAACGGGACGCAGACACCGGTGAACCCGCGCCCTATGTGATGATCCGCAACGGACTGGAGGCGCTGATCGACCGCAAGAGTTTCTACCGACTTGTCGATCTGGCCGAACATCGTGATGGATGGTTCGGATTATGGTCCGGGGGTGTGTTTTTCAAGATGATCCCGTCTGAGGAACTGGAAGCGAGTTAGCAAGACATTGGTCAAGCCGCATCCACGGTCCATCCCTGAGAGGACCTGTAACAATCCGGCACATAGAAAGCGCAGCCACAACTCGACCGACGTTCTTACGTTTTGCTCAAATGTACTGAAAGGTTTGGTGGAGCCTAGGGGAGTCGAACCCCTGACCTCTTGCATGCCATGCAAGCGCTCTCCCAACTGAGCTAAGGCCCCGAACCGTGCGCCGCTGAATAGGCGCTTGGGCAGGCGGGATCAAGTGAAAAACACCGCCTGGCCGTATTCGTATGTGATCAGTCTTCGTCCTCGGACGACACGTCGGCGATTTCGTCGAGCGAGACGTTCTCGTCGTCGTCATCGTCATCCAGCAGATCATCGCTGATATCGACATCGACGTCATCATCATCGTCCAGAACGACGTCTTCGTCATTCTCGGTCGAGGCCTTGGCCTTGTTTGCCGCATCCTCGGCATCTGCCGCGATCATCCGGTTTTTGCCAACGTCCAGTTCCACCACTTCACCGGTGTAAGGGCTGACGATCGGGTTCTTGTTCAGGTCGTAGAAACGCTTGCCCGTCGTCGGGCAAACCCGTTTCACGCCCCATTCTTCCTTGGGCATTGTGGTCCCTCAAATCTCTGCTGAGTCGTATCGACGATTCCGGCCAACTGCCATAAGAGGTGGTGACTGTCAAAGCCTTATCAAGGAGCCCGCTACCATGCCGCAGGTCACGTTGCCCGGGTTGCCACCGGTTACGGTGCATCTGCGCCGGTCCGCAAGGGCACGTCGGTTGAGCCTTAGGGTGTCCCAACTGGACGGGCGGGTGACACTGACCATGCCGGATTATGCTGATGAATCCGAGGCTTTGGCCTTTGCCGAGACCAAGGCGGACTGGGTGCGCAAACACCTGGCGCGACGGCCCGAGGATGAAACGGTCGGGATCGGCACGGTTCTGCCGGTCGAAGGGCAGCTGCGACGTGTGGTCGAGCACAAGGCGCGCGGTGTTGAGCTGACGGCGGATGAGATTCGCGTCAGCGCCCGGTCCGGGGCGCGGCGCATTCGGGCCTTCCTGATCGAACTGGCACGGGATCGACTGACAGCGGCCTCTGACCGGTATGCCGCGCAGTTGGGACGAGGATACAACAGCCTGGCCTTGCGGGACACGCGGTCGCGCTGGGGGTCCTGTTCCGACGGCGGGCGGTTGATGTACTCTTGGCGACTGGTGATGGCTCCGGTGGAGGTTCTGGAATACGTCGCCGCGCACGAGGTGGCGCATTTGAAGGAAATGAACCACTCTGCCGCCTTCTGGTCCGAGGTCGAGCGGTTGTACGGCCCCTATGACGTGGAACGACGGTGGTTGCGGGAAAACGCGGGGGCGCTGCATCGCTTCCGTTTTTAGGTCTGGCTTGACAGGCCGCACCGTTGTGATCACAAAAAACCATGCTGACGACAACGCGCTCTGGTGAAACTTCTTCCGTTGCTCATGACCGGGTCTATCGCGTGTTGCGCAGCCGGATCATGCATGGCGAGATGACGCCGGGCCACGCCTTGACCCTGCGCGGGATCGGGAAAGAGTTCGAGGTATCCATGACCCCGGCACGCGAGGCCGTGCGACGGCTTGTGGCCGAAGGTGCTCTGCAACTGTCCAGTTCAGGTCGCGTTTCGACGCCGGAACTGAGCGCAGATCGGTTGGAAGAGCTTGCCTCCATCCGCGCGCTGCTGGAGGTGGAGTTGGCCAGCCGCGCTTTGCCCCGGGCGCATTTTGCGTTGATCGAGCGGTTGCAGTCGATCAACACAACCATCGCCCAAATGGTCGCGGCGCGCGACTCGGTTGGCTACATCCGTTCAAACCTGGAGTTTCACCGCACACTTTATCTGCGCGCTCAGGCGCCTGCGATGCTGGCGCTGGCGGAAACCGTCTGGCTGCAGCTCGGCCCAACGATGCGTTCGCTGTACGGGAAGCTGAACCGGACCGAACCGCCACAATTCCACCGCCTGATCCTCGCCGCGTTGAAGGCGGGTGATGAACCCGGTTTGCGGCTGGCCGTACGGTCCGACGTGACGCAAGGGCTGCGTTTGTTATCGCGCTAGGTAGAGCGGGCCTCGCTCGGGTGCCGGATCACACCTTTCCAGATGTCACGTTGCGCAAATGTGGCCAGCAGTTGCCACGCATAGGTATCTTCGATGCTCAGTGCGCCGCTGTAGTCGGCCGATGTGACAGGGGCGGCCAACGCCGGTTCCAGAAAAAACCCGACCGACTGGCGTGCCGTTTGTCCGGCCAGAACGCGGTGGGGCGTTGCGGGGACGACGCCATTGGTCAGGCGGGTCATAACATCCCCAACATGCACCGAAATCGCGTTCGCCTGCATGGGAATGTCACGCCAGACGCCATCTTGACCACACGCCTGTAGGCCTGGCGCACCCTGCCACAGCAAGGACAGGCCAGAGGCATCCGTGTGCGCACCAGCGGACACGGCCACGTTGCCCTCCATCTGATCGTGCCCCGCGCCTGCGGCATAATTCAGGAACCGCAGTGTGGAATGTTCACCTGCAAAACGCCATGCAATCTCATCCGCATCAAACCCGGCGGATCGGCCAATCGACTGGATCAGTGCCTGTGCAATGCGGTTCAGCGTGTCGTAATGCGCGCGGACGACTTTCGCCCAGTCCGGTTGACCAGCAGGCCAGATCGTCTGTTCGGTCAGGATGTCCATACCCGGCAGGTGTGGCCCGCGTGTGGGCTGCGTTGGCCCTACGTCGAAAAAGTCGTTTTTCAGCAGCCTGTCTGATGTGCACGGCCAATACCCGCGATAGGCATTGGTGTTGCCCGGTGTCACCAGCCGCGTGACCAATGGCGCGATGACATCCGGGGCGAAGTCGAAGATCTCCAAACCACGCCGCGCACGGACATCAACCATCTCCGCATCCGGATACCCGGTAACGACGATGCTGCCGGTGCGCCGCAGCCCGGTCCAGATCGCGGAATCGCATTCGGCCACAAGCCCGTCATTGCCCGCGAACAAGGCGCTGATGTCGACGAAATCAACCGCTTCAGCCATGGAACCCACCCTTTCACAAGCAGGCTATTGGCCAATTTCAGCCCCTGTCAATCAGGCGGCAAGGCCCTGTTTGCCCATGGACAGGAATTTGTCCCGCCGTTGGGAAATCAGTTTCTTGCGCGATTTGTTCTTCAACCCGGCCAGCATGTCGCCAATCGCCTTGCCCACTGCAGCGATGGTTTCCGGCGTGTCACGATGCGCGCCACCGACGGGTTCCGAGATGATCCGGTCCACGACGCCCAGTTGATGCAAATCCTGCGCCGTCAGTCGCAGCGCCTGCGCGGCCTCGCGCATCTTCTCCGCGTCCTTCCACAGGATCGACGCACAGCCTTCGGGGCTGATGACCGAGTAAACCGAGTGCTCCAGCATCGCGACCCGGTTCGCCGTGGCAAACGCCACCGCACCGCCGGACCCGCCTTCGCCGATGATCACGCTGACCAATGGCACACCGATTTGCAAACAGGCTTCGGTCGACCGTGCGATCGCCTCGGACTGACCACGTTCTTCAGCGCCCTTGCCCGGATAAGCGCCGGGGGTGTCTACAAGCGTTACAACGGGCAGGCCGAACTTGTCCGCCATCTGCATCAGTCGGATCGCCTTGCGGTATCCTTCGGGGCGGGCCATGCCAAAGTTCCGTTCGATCCGCGAGTTTGTGTCGAACCCTTTTTCGTGGCCGATCACCACCACCGGCATCCCGTCAAACCGCGCCAGACCACCCATCACCGCATGGTCGTCGGCAAAATTGCGGTCACCGGCCAGCGGCGTGTATTCGTCGAACAGCGCCTCGATATAGTCCTTGCAGTGGGGCCGGTCCGGATGGCGCGCCACCTGGCATTTCCGCCAAGGCGTCAGATCCTTGTAGAGATCGACCAGCAGCGTCTGCGCCTTCTGGTCCAATGCCGCGGCCTCTTCGGCCACGTCCATTTCCTCGTTCGACCGGGCCAGCGCCCGCAACTCTTCGGCCTTGCCTTCGATTTCGGCCAAAGGTTTTTCGAAATCCAGATACTGGGTCATCTGCCCTCTCATGCAGCGAACGTGTCGGCTATATGGCGGGGGAGCGTGCAATATGCAACTCAGCAAGATTTGTTCCTTTGACCCATGTCAGTGTGGTTGGGCCAAGACAAAGGCGACAAAATCAACGGAGGTACGAGTGAGCAGGAGTTACGAGGACAGGTTGCGGCGTGTGGTGCGATACATCCACGACAATCCAGCCGGGGACCTGTCATTGGACCGATTGGCCGAGGTGGCCGCGATGTCGCGGTTTCACTGGCATCGGGTCTATCACGCCATGACCGGGGAAACCTGCGCCGACACGGTGCGGCGCATTCGGCTGCACCGCGCGTCGCATTGGCTGGTGCATACGGATGACCCGGTGGACGTGGTGGCGGCGCGGGCGGGTTATGACAATGTCAAAAGCTTCGCACGGGCCTTCCGCGATTCCTATGGCGTAACTCCCCTGGCGTTCCGCAAGGACGGATTGCCGGGCACTGCACCCCTGTTGCTGAAACAAGGAGAGACTGGAATGTATGACGTTGAAATCAAATCCCTGCCAGATCAGCGATTGGCCGGGATCGAACACAAGGGGGCTTATCCGCAAATCGGGGCAGCCTATGAGCAGTTGTCGGCAGTGTTCACATCCCGCAATCTGTGGCCACACGCGCGGGGGATGGTGGCGGTCTATTACTGCGACCCAAGTGCGGTGCCCGAGGCCGACCTGCGCAGCTTGGCCGGGGTTTCCGTGACTGACGCCCTGGACATCCCGGATGATTTGCAGGAATCCACCTTGCCCGGCGGGCGTCATGCGGTCCTGCGGTTGAAGGGACCGTACACCGGACTGCCATCGGCGTATGAATATCTCTATGGCGCGTGGTTGTCCGAGACGGGCGAGGAACCGGCGGACGCGCCATCGTTCGAGATGTATTTGAACTCACCAATGGACACGGCACCCGCGGAGTTGCTGACAGATGTGTGCGTGCCGTTGAAGTAGGACCTAACCCGTCCACAAAACCGGGATCAGGGACAGAACCAACAGTCCCGCCATGGTCCAGTTGAACACAGTCAGGTGGCGTGGGTTCGTCAGAATGCGCGCCATTTGCTGCCCGATGATGGTCCACGATCCGACCGCAGGCAGGTTGATCGACCCAAACACCAGCGCAACGATGACCAAGGCAAACGCAGAAGGTTCCGGCATGTAGACCGTGGTCGCAGTCAGGGCCATCGCCCAGGCCTTGGGGTTCACCCATTGAAACGCAGCCGCCTGCCAGAAGGTCATGGGGGTGCCTTCCGTCTTGCCAGACTTCACTGCGCCTGCCGTTGCGATCCGCCAGGCGAGGTACAGCATGTAGAGAACCGAACAAACCTTCAGGACTGTGTTCGCGACCGGGTACACCAGAAACACCTGCGCCAGGCCTGCGCCCACAAGCAGGATCATTGCAATGAACCCGCCCGCGATTCCCAGCATATGCGGCACGGTTCGCCTCAAGCCGAAATTCGCGCCCGACGCCATGAGCATCAGGTTGTTTGGCCCCGGCGTGATTGAGGAGACAAAGGCAAACAGAACCAGGGCAGAGATCACATCATAGGTCATGCCCGCCAATCTGTGCTCAAATATCCGGTGTGAAATTGCAAAGTTGCTAGATTGGCGATAAAATTCGCAACATATGGCGAAGATAGACGAAAAATCAGCGCAGATATTGCAAGTGCTTACCGAAGATGGCCGGATCAGCAACCTGGCCTTGGCCGAGCGTGTCGGGCTGTCCCCATCCGCTTGCCTGCGTC
Organism: Paracoccaceae bacterium; assembly: GCA_040830545.1. Lineage (GTDB taxonomy): Bacteria > Pseudomonadota > Alphaproteobacteria > Rhodobacterales > Rhodobacteraceae > HXMU1420-2. Next base: position 43,122 of record JBFOMB010000109.1, read on the forward strand.
GGGTGCAGGAATTGGAGCGCGCAGGGGTGATTTCAGGCTACCGTGCGGTTCTGAACCCGGCGGCCATGGGCATCGGGTTTGTGGCCTATATGGCGGTCGGGTTGGGTGAACATTCCAAGGCCGCGCAGCAGGCCTTTGAACGGGGTGTCGCGGCCTCACCCGAGGTTGTGGAATGCCACAATATCACCGGAACAGTGGAATATCTGTTACGCGTCGAATGCGTGGACCTGCCCAGCTACAAGGAGTTTCACACAGAGGTTCTGGGGCAATTACCACACGTACATTCAATCACCACCTATGTGGTGCTGGGGTCACCCAAAGACCTGCGTGGATAACCCGCGCCCGCCAGACACGGGCCCGCAGCCCCGGACTTGATCCGAGGCCTCTTGTCTGAGGTTTAGCTGGCCGCAATCATCTCGGATTGCCGCACAATCACCTCGGCCTGTTTGATCGACGCGATGTCGACCAGACGCCCTTTGTAAACCGTCGCACCCTCACCTTTGGCCTTGGCCTCTTCCATAGCGGCCAGGATTTCGCGGGCCTCGGTCACGGCAGCCTCGGATGGGGTGAACACCTCGTTGGCCAGCGCGACCTGCTTGGGATGGATCGCCCATTTGCCCACCATGCCCAGCGTCGCCGACCGCAGCGCTTGTGCGCGGAACCCGTCGTCGTCCGAAAAATCGCCAAACGGTCCGTCCACCGGCAAAACCCCATGGGTGCGGCAGGCCGCAACGATAGCCGCCTGTGCCCAATGCCACGGGTCCGACCAGTGCTTTTCCCCTTCGCGCAGCATGTAGTAGTTTTCCTGTGTGCCGCCGATGCCGGTGGTCGCCATGCCCATGCTGGCCGCGAAATCCGCTGCCCCCAGGCTCATCGCCTGCAAACGCGGGGAACTCGCCGCAATCTCCTCTACATGGGCGATGCCAGCGGCGCTTTCGATGATGACCTCGAAACTGATCTTCTTGCTCCGCCCTTTGGCGGTTTCGATGGCTGTCACCAAGGCGTCGACCGCATAAACATCCGCTGCACAGCCCACCTTGGGGATCATGATCTGATCCAGACGCTCGCCCGCCTGCTCCATCAGGTCCACAACGTCCTTGTACCAATAGGGCGTATCCAGCCCGTTGATCCGCACTGACAGGGTCTTGTTGCCCCAATCCACGTCCGAAATTGCCGCGATGATGTTGGCGCGCGCGCTGTCCTTGTCGCTGGGCGCGACCGAGTCTTCGAGGTCCAGGTTGATAACGTCTGCAGCACTTGCCGCCATCTTCTCGAAAATCGCGGGGCGAGAGCCTGGGCCGAACAATTGGCAACGGTTCGGGCGGGCCGGGGCAGTGGGTTGCAGGCGGAAGGACATCGCAGATCTCCGGGTAATGATGTTTCGTTTTCGTTGCGGTGAGGGGTAGAAAATTGCGCGACATGCTGCAAGTGCAAAATGCGCAGCGCAGCAATGGTGTACAAAATCGACCTTGGTTCGTATGTGGTCGCCAAGTTGATTTCGCTCAAAAGGCCCCGAACCCATGGACTTTGCGACCGCCGCCCAGACTGCCACCGCTGAGATGCGCCAGCTGTTTGAACCGACACCGCTGATGCGCAACGACTACCTGTCCGGCAAGTATGGCGCGGACATCTGGTTGAAGCGCGAGGATTTGAGCCCGGTTCGGTCCTACAAGCTGCGTGGCGCCTTCAACGCGATGCGCAAGGTTGTGGCTGAGACCCCCGATCAGACGCTGTTTGTCTGTGCATCTGCGGGCAACCATGCGCAGGGTGTTGCCTTTGTCTGCCGGCATTTCAAGGTGCGCGGCGTGATCTTCATGCCGGTGACGACGCCGGAGCAGAAGATCATGAAAACGCGTGCATTTGGTGGTGACTATGTCGAGATCCGACTGACCGGAGACTATTTCGACGACACTCTGGCCGAGGCACAGGGGTGGTGCACGGCGGAAGGCGGACATTTCCTCGCACCGTTTGATGATGCTGACGTGATCGAAGGGCAGGCGAGCGTTGGAGTCGAAATCCTGGACACGTTGGGGGAGGCCCCCGACCTACTGGTCCTGCCAGTGGGTGGTGGCGGGTTGTCTGCGGGTTTGAAGCGTTATCTGGAGGCGTGGGAGGCGTCGACGCAACTGATGCTGGTCGAACCCGAAGGTGGGGCCAGCCTGAAAGCGGCGTTGGCGGAGGGTGCGCCGGTCACGCTGGATCGGGTCGATAACTTTGTTGATGGGGCTGCCGTGGCCCGAATCGGCGAGCGCAATTTCAAGGTGCTGAGGGATGTTCCATCGGATCAAGTGTTCACCCCGCCCGAGGACCGCATTTGCGACACGATCTTGGATATGCTGAATGTTGAGGGCATCGTTCTGGAGCCGGCTGGAGCGCTGGCAATTGACGCGCTGCGGGACATTGCGTCGTCGATACGCGGCAAGCGCGTGGTTGTTGTCGCCTCGGGCGGGAACTTCGATTTTGAACGTTTGCCGGATGTAAAAGAGAGGGCCCAGCGCTACGCGGGTGTGAAAAAGTACATGATCCTGCGCCTGCCGCAGCGACCGGGTGCCCTGCGCGATTTTCTGGAACTGCTGGGGCCTGATGATGACATTGCGCGGTTCGAATACCTGAAGAAATCCGCGCGTAACTTCGGCTCGGTCCTGATTGGGATCGAAACCTCGCGGCCTGAGAATTTCGAGGCCCTGTTTGCCCGGCTCGACGAAAACGGGTTTGTGTTTCGGGACATCTCGTCGGACGGTTTGATGTCCGAGCTGGTTGTATGACTTTGATCCGGTCTTTGCTTGAAGTGCGACTGTAGCGCAAAAAAATTGCGCGAAACCCCAAATTGCGCGAAATTCTTCGAACGAAGCCTTGTTCTGGATTGACATCGGCAAGAACATCTTGGCCCGTCATTCATACCATCCTGCGGTCACGCGGAGATCGAAACATGATTCAGACCCCTTATCTTCTGTTCCTGGGCGATGCGCCCGACCAACTCGCAGCCAAAGTGGCTCAGGGCATCAAGGACTGGCGCCCGGACAACGCCGTGGGCCAGTTTCGTATGGAAGGGTGCAAGGCCGATCTGGGTCTGACCGACATGTCGCTGGTTGAGGCGCGTGAGGCCGGGGCCAAAACACTGGTGATCGGCGTCGCCAACCGCGGCGGCGTGATCTCGCCCGAGTGGAAAAAGGTGCTAGTCATGGCGCTGGAGGAGGGGTTCGACCTGGCCAGCGGCCTGCACAACCTGCTGCGCGACGAACCTGACCTGGTGGCCGTGGCCGAAGCGACCGGACAGAGCCTGCATGACGTGCGTGTGCCCGAGGTGGATTATCCGATCGCAAACGGCAAACGCCGGACGGGCAAGCGGATGCTGGCCGTTGGCACCGACTGTTCCTGCGGCAAGATGTATACCGCTCTGGCGACCGATCAGGCGCTGCGTGAGAAGGGCGCAAAAAGCTCGTTCCGCGCAACGGGTCAGACCGGTATCCTGATCACGGGTGACGGTGTGCCATTGGACGCGGTTATTGCGGACTTCATGGCGGGTTCGGTCGAGTATCTGACCCCAGACAATGACGACGACCACTGGGACATCATCGAAGGTCAGGGATCGCTGTACCATGTGTCCTATTCCGGTGTGACCATGGCGCTGGTGCATGGCGGTCAGCCCGATGCGCTGGTGATTTGCCACGAACCGACCCGGACACATATGCGTGGCCTGCCGCATTTCGAACTGCCCACCATGGAACAGGTGCGCGACACGGCGTTGGCGTTGGCCCGTGTGGGCAATCCAGATTGTCAGGTTGTGGGTGTGTCGATCAACACGCAGCACATGTCCGAGGACGAAGCGCTGGCCTATATGGCCGAGGTGGAAGAGAAAATGGGTCTGCCGACCGTCGACCCGTTCCGCCAAGGGGCAGGGCGCCTGGCCGACGCCCTGATCGCAATGACCTGAACCCGCTCATCGGCCCGTGCAGGCCTCTTCGCTGAGCGAGGCGTGCCCGCACGGGAACAACGAGCGGTTGGAGAGAGAGATGGACGTAACAGTTTCGCAGGATACCTTCCGGCTGGCGCAGGTTTTTACCATCAGCCGGGGGTCAAGGACAGAGGCCAAGGTTCTGTCCGCCCGGCTGAATGATGGAACGCATCAAGGCTTGGGCGAATGTGTGCCCTACGCGCGTTATGGCGAAACGATGGATTCGGTGCAGGCCCAGATTGAAGGTCTGCCTGCCGATTTTGACCGGCAATCTCTGTACGACTTGCTGCCCGCAGGGGCCGCGCGGTTTGCCGTCGATGCGGCGCTTTGGGATCTGGAAAGCAAGCGTGCGGGGAAACGGGCCTGGGAGCTGGCCGGGCTGCCAAAACCTGGCCCTGAAATCACCGCCTACACCCTGTCTCTGGACACGCCCGAGGCCATGCAGGCACAGGCCGCCAAAAACGCCCATCGCCCGCTGTTGAAGATCAAGCTGGGCACGCCGGACGACATGCCTCGACTGGAAGCGGTGCGCACAGGTGCGCCCGATGCCAAGATCATCGTGGATGCAAACGAAGGATGGTCGGCGGAGGTCTATTCTGACCTCGCACCGCATCTGGTCCGCCTTGGTGTTGCTCTGGTCGAACAGCCGCTTCCCGCCGGGGATGACGATGCGCTGATCGGTCTGGACCGCCCGGTTCCAGTTTGCGCTGACGAAAGCTGCCATGATCGCGCCAGCCTGCCCCGTCTGAAGGGCAAGTACGACGTGATCAACATCAAGCTGGACAAAACCGGCGGCCTGACCGAGGCGCTGGCGTTGAAACAGGCCGCTTTGGCCGAAGGATATGGCATCATGGTGGGCTGCATGGTCGGCACGTCGCTCGCAATGGCACCGGCCGTTCTGGTGGCCCAAGGCGCACAGGTCGTGGATCTGGATGGCCCATTGCTGCTGGCCGAAGATCGCGATACGCCGCTGACATATGACACTGCGGGGGTGCATCCACCTGCCGCTGAACTTTGGGGATGACCGACATGCGCACCGTGTACCTGAATGGCGAATACCTGCCCGAAACCGAAGCCCGTGTGTCGATCTTTGATCGCGGCTTCCTGATGGCAGATGGCGTGTACGAGGTAACCTCGGTGCTGGATGGCAAGCTGATCGACTTTGACGGGCATGTGAAACGGCTGGAACGGTCGCTGGGCGAGTTGGATATGACCTGTCCGCGGACGGCGGACGAATTGCTGGAGATTCACCGCGAACTGGTGCGGGTGAACGAGGTGGTCGAGGGCGGCGTCTATCTGCAAGTCACACGGGGGTCCGAAGGCGACCGGGATTTTGTATTCCCGGACCCCGAAAAAACCCCAGCCACGGTCGTTCTGTTCACCCAATCTAAGCCCGGCCTCGCCGACAGCCCTGTGGCCAAGACAGGGATCAAGGTGATCAGCATCGACGACATCCGCTGGGGACGTCGCGACATCAAAACCGTGCAGCTGCTCTACCCCTCGATGGGTAAGATGATGGCGAAGAAGGCCGGATGCGACGACGCCTGGATGATTGAAGACGGCAAGGTCACCGAAGGCACGTCCAACAACGCCTACATCGTGAAGAACGGGCGGATCATCACGCGCGAGCTGTCGACGGACATCTTGCACGGGATCACCCGCGCTGCAGTTCTGCGGTTCGCTGCTGAGGCGCAGATGGAAGTCGAAGAACGCGCCTTTACCATTGACGAGGCCAAGGATGCGGATGAGGCTTTTGTCACTTCGGCCTCCACGTTCGTCATGCCGGTGGTTGAGATTGACGGGGCGCAGGTTGGTACGGGCACGCCCGGCCCAGTGGCGCAACGCCTGCGCGAAATCTATCTGGATGAGAGCCGCAAGGCGGCAATCTGAACGACGCCTCGACATTGTGCCTCTCCGAAGGGTTGCCCTGTGCGGTGGGGCATTGAGATTGTTGAAGGCATTGGCATGGCTTCACACGCCGCGCGTGTGGCCGTACCGACGCGCAGGTAGAACTCGACCATGTGTGATATTTGAGAAGGGTAAGAAACTGCCCATCTTTGATGTTACGTGCACCGAAACACTGCAAATCTCAAAACTTGCCGCAGCAATCAAAAATTGCCCGAACGTGAGGACCACATGACCAGCTTCGACAAAGACTCCACAACCGATGAGGTGCTGGAAGGCATCGACCTGAACGGCAAAACTGTTTTGGTCACCGGTGGTTCCACTGGCCTGGGCGCTGAAACTGCGCGCGCTCTGGCCGCCAAAGGTGCTTCGGTTACAATTGTGGCCCGGTCCGCCACTAAACTGGCGAGTACAGCAGAACGCATCAAGACCGAGACCGGCCAGGAGGTCGAAACCGCGTCACTGGAGCTGGACAAGCCGGACACCATCCGGGCGTTTGCGGCGGAGTGGCTGAAATCCCATGACAAGCTGGACATCCTGATCAACAACGCGGGCATTATGGCGACCCCGCTCGCCCGAACTGCCGAAGGTTGGGAAAGCCAGTTTGCCACCAACCATCTGGGTCATTTCCTGTTGACCAACCTTCTGGCTGATCCGTTGAAGGCAGCGGGAAATGCGCGCGTGGTGAACCTGTCATCGGCGGGTCACATGTTCGCTCCAGTCGATCTGGACGATCCCAATTTTGAAACGCGCGACTATGATGCGATGCAGGCCTACGGGCAGTCAAAGACCGCAAACATCTGGTTCACAGTGGGACTGGCGCGTCGTTGGGCCGACGCTGGCGTAACCAGCTTTGCGGTTCATCCCGGCGGGATCGAGACCGAGCTTGGCCGTAATCTGGAGCCAAGTGTCGCTGCGATGATGGAACAGATGATTAAGAACTTCCCCGACATCTGGAAAACCATTCCTCAGGGCGCTGCAACCTCTTGTTGGGCGGCGACAACGCCGGAATTGAACGGCAAAACCGGCCTCTACGTCGAGGATAGCCAAATCTCCGTCCCCATGGCCGGTGACCCGATGCAGGGTGGTCATGCACCCTACGCCTATGACGAGGAAAGCGCGAACAAACTGTGGAACCTGTCTAACACGTTGATGGGCACAACGTTCTGAGGTTCAATCAACGCGGTGCGGCCAGCAACGTCCGCACCGTGGCATCACACGCAGTGAAACATCTCCATGACCTAGCTCCATGCTGGCAGCGCTTGCGATCCTGGGGCGGAACACTCAAGCGCTATTTCGCCGCTCCCACGACTTGATCCTCGGGTAAGACCTGTGGCCGCGCGCAATACCATGTGCCATTCTGCATGGTGAACTTTGCGATCAGGGATCAACTGTGCCCTCGTACAAAAATGTCCGATCCGTAGAACGCGCCATCGCAGTTTTGCGAGCAATGAACGAAGGCAACCTGTCCCGGATTTCCGAATTGGAAGACAAAACCGGCCTGCCGTCTGCGACCGTGGTGCGCATTGTCGAAACCCTTGTTAGTCTTGGCTATGTGCAAAACCATGGCCGTCGGGTTGGGTACACGCTGACCGAAAAGGTGTTGGAATTCAGCGCAGGATTTCACGGCCTTCCGTTGTTTGTGGAAAACGCAAAGGCGGTTCTGCTGGAGTTGACCGAGGCCATTCGCTGGCCTGCCGCCTTGGCGACACTGGACAACACTGCAATGGTGGTGAGGCTTTCCACCATCCCGGAAAGCCCGCTGGCGCACACGCATTCGACATTGCAAAAACGGTTGGATCTTCTGGTGCGGGCGCATGGCCGGGCCTATCTGGCGCATTGCCCTGAAGAGGAACGGCAAAGCCTGTATCACAAGCTGATTGCGCTAGAGGTCACGCAGCTGACCCAAGCTGAACTTGACGCGCGCATGGAGCCCGTCCTAGCGCATGTGCGCCATCTTGGATATGCGGAACGGGATCACGACATTGACCCCCAGACCACGACCGTGGCGATGCCGGTGTTTTTCGCAGGCAAACTGAGCGCAACTATCGGCGTGACGTTCTTTCGAGGTGCCGGGGCGGACAGAGCCGCCATACTGGATCACATGCGGCAGGCTTTGACCCAGCTGAAATGACGGCGGTCGACCGGTACGCTGTTAGGTTACCCCAACGCCGTCTTCGTCATTCGTGCCCGGATCGTGGTCTGTTCATGCGGCTCGACTGTGGGTTTACGCGTGCCGCCGTTTGGCTCGCCCCAGATGATATCAACCTCTTTGCCGAATTCGACATCAGCCTCGTCAATGATGCCAATGGAAAACCAACCGCCGACCGCTGTGGTATAAGCCGCGTAGATCGAAATGCCGATTGGTTTGCCGTCGGCCAGGACCTTGTCATAAGGCACGGTGGCATAGTGTGCGGCGGGCATTTCGAGATATTTGTAGGTCGACCCGTCCCGCAGCTGTGACCCTTGGATTTTCAGCACGTCTTCCGGTGACCATTGCAGCCAGATTTTCCTGCGGTGCGGGCCGTCCTTCCTGGCCAGCAGGGCCTCGCGCCCCTTGAAATCATGATCCCAGTGGATCAGCCGGTGATAACCGACATCCCACGGGTCCAGGTAGAAATCCTCGATATTGTCACTGTCGAAACTGCCGCCCACCGACAGTGTCGCTTCGTAGGAATTATCGGGTAGCCAATCACGGTACATCGCCATGTCCGCGCCGGTGTAGACCGCGGGCAAAACCGCACCAACCCAACCGGATTGCGGGCCAGAGGTGGAATAGGTGCGTCCGCCCCCACGCACCAGCCCAAGATCCTGACCAGCCTCCAGCACTGCGTTCAGAACCTTGTCCCGCTCGGCGTAGGGCCCCCAGAACTCCAGTCCGGGGGCCTGCGCCATTCCATGACGCAGGCCGGTTACCAGGCAGCCGGCAATTTTGATTTCGCACATTCCGAAGAACCGCAACTCCGGCATGGGTAACCCGGTGGCGATCTCAAGGATTGGAAAGGCATTCGGCCCCTGAATTTGAAACCGGTACATTTCCCGGTCCCAGTCCCCTTCCAGCACCCGCACGTCCTTGCGCAGAGTGATATCGTAGTCACCTGTCTCAGCCGCATATTCGACGAAGTTGCCGCAAGACGGTTTGCCGATCACCTGCAACTCTCCGTTCTGCAGGTGGAAGACAATTGCGTCCCCGATGATGTGTCCACTGTCTGAAACCACGACCATCTGCGCTGCCGTCATGGGAGTGAAATTGTCGTAGTTGTTGATCGAAATCTCGGACAGAAAGCGCAGCTTGTCCGGCCCGTCGATGTAGATGTCGGTCATGTGATAGGACTGTTCGAACAGCACCGCGCCTTTCTGCCAGGCGTCCTGTTCGACGCGCCAGTTCACATGCTCGTCGGGCACCGGAAACTGATAAAACCCCACCTGCGCGTTCCTGAGCATCTCAAGTGTATTTGGGTAGTCTTTGAGTTTCTCATTCAGACTGCGAGTCACGGGCCGCCTCCTCTGATGGGTTTGGACCCACAAAAGGGCGATATGCGCGGACCTTCAACACCGCGCTGAGGTAACTTCACACAGTGAAATTCGATCACTTCTCCGTTTCAAATGCCATAGCGGCTTCGTAGGCTGCCCCCGAGATCACCAAGACGAGCTATCGCGATGTCCCTGTTGCAACCAAACCTGTCCATCCCGTTCAACATCACCCGGCTCAGTCACGTGGTGCTGACCAGCCGCGATCTGGACAAGACCCGGTTCTTCTATGAATCGGGCCTGGGGCTGGAAGTCACCGCGCAGGATGACACGGCCCTGTACCTGCGTGCGATTGAAGAAACGGGACATCATTCGCTGGTGTTTGAAAAGACGGACAGCGAAGGTCCGGGCGTTGTGCGCAGACTGGGCTATCGGATGTACTCTGATGACGACCTGAAACGCGCGCATGACTACTTCAACGAACGGGGCGAGGTGGCGCAGTTTGTCGACCGTCCCTATCAGGGCCTGACCCTGCAACTGCACGACGGGATCGGCGCACCTATCGAATTTTGTGCCACGATGGACCAGTCCGAAAACCGGATGCAGAATTTCCATACCCATGCCGGGGGGAAACTCGCCTTTCTCGACCACATTCAGGTGGCCTGCCACGACGTTGCTCAGGCCTATGCGTGGTACAGCGACCTGGGTTTCCGGCTGACCGAATACACGGCCAAGGACGGTACGGACGAAATGTGGGGCGTCTGGCTGAAGCGCAAGAACAACACGCAGGACGTGGTGTTCGGCAATGGCCCCGGCCCGCGTCTGCATCATTTTGCGTACCACACGCCCGAGATTTCATCGATTGTGCATGCGGCTGATGTCATGGCGTCATTGGACCTTGCGGGCAGCATGGATCGTGCCCCGGGACGGCACGGGATCGGCAATGCGTTCTTCATCTACTTCCGCGATCCGGACGGGCACCGGGTCGAGATTTTTTCAAGCCATTACAACGTAATCGACATCGACCACGCCCCAAAACGGTGGGAGCTGACGGACACCCGCCGGTCGCAGCTGTGGGGGTTTCCGGCGCCTCGAAAGTGGTTCATGGAGGCCAGTGAGTTCGAGGGGGTTGCTGTGCAGGAACCGCTCGTAAATGCGGCACCGGTCACGCTCGAAGACTTCCTGGCGAATTGGTGACGGCATGAAATTCGGTACGCTTTTCCTGAACGGCGAACAAACCCCTGTCCTGCAAGGCAGCGATGGGCTGGCCCGAACGCTGGACGATGTGTGTGAGGCCGCAGGCCTCGGCCCAATTCCCGATATCCTGTCGCTTGTTCGGTCAGTGGGCGCAGACGCAGGACTGCTGACCCGGTTGAAAGACAGCATCGACACAGTTCCAGGCTTCGACCTGACCAACGCAGACTGGGCCGCCCCGATCATGAACCCGTCCAAGATCCTTGGCGTGGCGTTCAACAACAAGGAACTGATGAAGAAGGCCCATCGCGATCCTGGCGTTCCGAATTTCTTCCTGAAACCGCCCTCTGCCCTGACCGGGCATGGCAAACCCATCATCGTGGATCCTGATTGGGGGGCGGTGATCCCGGAACCTGAAATCTGCGCGGTGATTGGCAAGCGGGCCAAACACATAACCGAAGAACAGGCTTTGGATCATGTATTCGGGTTCCTGATCCACAATGACGTCACCAGCCACGGTCTGAAATTCCAGAAGGATTCCATTGCCGTGACATATGACAGGGATATGGCCCGGCCCGAATTCTACACCTGGCGCAATCTGAACGGCCCGGATGATACCGACGCGTTTTATGTCTATCACACCCGGTCAAAGGGCACGGATACTTTTGGCCCGATGGGTCCGTGGATCACCCTGACCGCCGATGTGGGTGATCCCAACGATCTGCACGTGACGGGGACCTTGGGCGACGAAACCTTCACGCAGGATCACACCGGCAACTACCGCTTCAGTGTTGAAGAATGCATTGCCGAGGCCAGCCGCTATTTCACGCTGGAACCGGGCGACCTGATATCTTTCGGCACCACGGGCAAGGGTACAGGCCGCTTCCCGCGCGGGCACAAAAGCCTGTTGATTGGTGAGGAACAAGGGACCATTGGGATCGAGATCGCGCCATTGGGTCGTCTGGAAAACCCGATCAAACATCAGAAAGGCGGGGCGTGATGGTCCGCGCGATCTATTGCGACCGTGCCGCGCAGCACCTGAACCCGGTTCCCAATGCAGCCGTGCACAACGGGCTGCTGATCACTTCCGGCGTTTTGGGCAAGGACCAGGAAACCGGAGAATACCCCACGGACAAAGCCGAACAGATCGCGCTGGTCTTCAACTACCTCGTTGCCATTCTGGAGGAAGGTGGGGCCACGCTACAGGATGTGGTCAAGCTGGACCTACACTTCACCGACAAAGCAGACCGCGCGTTGGCCAATCCGCATTGGGAACGATTGTGGCCCGACCCGGCCCGCCGCCCCGCCCGGCAGGCACACCAATCGGTCCTGCCCGTTGGCTGCTGCCTGCAGGCCGTTGCAACGGCGATGATTGCGAAGTGACAGACCTGTCCGGAGGCCCGTAAGGGCAAGCTGCGAACGCAGCAGCATTTTCGTGTCTCAGGTGAAACCCGAATTACCGTACCTCAAACCTAAATGCGCAGATCCGTAAGGTAGGGATTGTCGTTTCGAGACTCTGAGTAGGCGCGCATGTCCAGATCAGCGTAGAGCAGGGTGCTTCCCGTCAACGGAGCTGATGCAAGTTTGGAGCCATCAGGGGCAACGATCGAAGACAGCCCCTGATACTCAAAGCGATCGTCGGCATCTGCATGATCCGCATAGACGACAAACACCTGATTTTCGAAGGCCCGTACACGGATCATATGGGTCGCGATGAATTCGGCAGAGGCCCCTTTCGGCAGGGCGGTGGGCACAATGATCGCATCCGCACCAGCCTGGGCCAGTCGGCGGACATGTTCAGGAAACTCAATATCATAGCAGATCAGAAACCCGAGCTTCAGCCCCCCGATGGAGGTCAGCACGCACGAGGGACCGGGACTTTGAAAGTGCTCTTTCTCGTAGTCGCCATAAAGCTGACCTTTGCGATAGATCAGCGGGCCCGATGCGTCGTCCTTGCTGATCACGGCGGCGCTGATGAAACAGTGGTTCCCATCGCGTTCCGGGAACCCCACAACCAGGCTGATCTGTAATTCCCGAACCTTGTCCTGCAACTGCGTGATCCAGGGTCCGTCGGCGTGTTGCGCCAGGGTTTGCAGATCATTTCCGCGTCCATAGCCAGACAACGCAAGCTCTGGCGTCACCAGCATTTCGGCGCCATTTCGCGCTGCGTCTTCCATGGCCGCCATGACTCGCGATAGCCTGTCGTCCGGGTCGCCTTCAGCCGACATTTGAAATGCTGCAACTTTCACCTGGATCAACCTCTCTGAAACCCGTTTTGGTTTGCTCTGCGGCGAGGGTGAAGTCAATGTGGGCAGGCCAGCCAGTCCCTGGGTCAAAAAACGGGCGGACCAATTTGCATCCGCTCGCCCGGAACGTGAAATTGATTGTGAAGGGGTTGACCCGTAGGGAAACCATTGTGATCGTCCTGCCGACTATGCAGTCTGGGTTGGGGATTTTGGGATTTTTGACCAGGGCGGCGCAAAACAACACTACGCGGGCTTCGAAAATGTAGGCCCGCAAACCACAGGATGGAGAACACCCATGACAAAAAATCTATCACGCCGCCATTTCATGGGCACGGCTGCAGCAACCGGCGCCGCGGTGCTCGCAGCGCCGTCTCTGGTCCGTGCCGCGGGTTCACCGATCAAGGTGGGGACCTATGGTGGTTTTTTTGAGGATAGCTTCAAGGAATTCATCTATCCGGAATTCACCGCCGCAACGGGGATCGAGGTGCAGTCCATCGCCGTGCCGACCGGTGAAACCTGGCTGGTGCAGATCAAAAACGCCGCACGGGCCAAAACAGCCCCTGCAGATGTGTCGTTGATGGCGGGCACCCCGCGCAACGAAGGTGCGCAGCAAAAGCTGTTCAAATCGTTGGACGAAACGAAAATCCCGAACCTGTCCAACATGTCTGACAAGTTTCAGGATCGTTACGAGGACGGATCGCTGTTCGGAGTTGGCGCGGTGTCATGGTACATCACGCTGTGCACCAATTCGGACGAAATTCCCAACGCACCGGACAGCTGGGCCGCGTTGTGGGATGAACAGTACAAGGACAAGATCGGCCTCCTTGGCCTGGCGTCGAACTCTTACCTGCTCGAAGTCACTGCCGCGACGCATTTTGGCGGGACAGACATCCTGGACACCAAGGAAGGCATCCAGCAGGTGTTTGACAAACTGTCCGAGGTCGTCCCGAACGTGCGGCTTTGGTACAAGGACGAAGGCGCATTCCAGCAGGCCCTGCAGGACGGCGAAATCCCGATGGGTCAATACTATCACGATGTGGCCGGTCTGGCAGCCGCCGAAGGGTTCCCGGTCGTGTCCACCTTCCCGAAAGAAGGCGGCATTCTGGATTCCGGGTACTGGATCGTGCCAGAGCACGCAAAGCCGGTGGATGAAATCCACGAATTCATCAACTTCATGTCCACACCGGAAACGCAGGCCCTGCTGTCGCGCAACGTCGGCACTGCGCCGGTCGTCGACCCGGCCAAGACCGATCTGACAGAGGACGAACTGGCCGCAGTGAGCAGCCCCAAAGAACCGATCATCCCGCGTTACGACATCTACAAGGAACACGCGGACTGGATTTCGGACACCTGGAACCAGATGATCGCAGGCTAAGCCGCGCGCAATACAATGCACCCATCCCGGTCGCGGGGTGGGTGACTGTTTGAAGGATCGCTATATGTCCGGCCTTGTTATCGAAGGTGTCACCAAGGCATTTGGCAGTGTTGTCGCCGTCGAAGATGTTCACCTGAGCTTCCCCGCGGGCGAGATGATCTGTTTTCTGGGACCGTCGGGATGTGGCAAGACAACGCTTTTGCGCATGATCGCCGGGTTGGAGGAACCAACCAAGGGTCGTATCGAATTCGACGGGCGCGACCTGACCCATGTGCCCGTGCACGAGCGCAACATCGGCATGGTGTTCCAATCCTTCGCGCTGTTCCCGCATCTGAATGTTGGCGAAAATATCTCGTACTCCATGCGCATCCGCGGCCATTCCCGGTCCGAGTGTGAAGACCGCGCCACCGAGTTGCTGGACATGATGCATTTGCCGGGATTGGCGGATCGGCGAATTTCACAGCTGTCCGGTGGCCAGCGGCAGCGCGTGGCAATTGCGCGTGCGCTGGCGCTTAGCCCGCAGGTGTTTTTGCTGGATGAACCGATGTCCGCGCTTGACGCCAATCTGCGCGAGGCGATGCAGATTGAATTGCGCAAACTGCAGCAGGAATTGGGGATCACAACTGTCGTCGTCACTCATGATCAGACCGAAGCCATGACCATGGCGGATCAGATCGTCGTCATGGGCAAGGCGCGCGTGCTGCAAACGGGCAGCCCGATGGACATATACAAACGCCCCGTGGACAAGTTCGTTGCTGGGTTTATCGGCACCAGCAACCTGTTGCCTGCAAAGCGGACAGGGAAACAGTCCGTTCGGGTTGGCGAGGCAGAGTTCAACGTGGGCGGGACAATTGCGGAGGTTCAGACCGGAGAGGACGTTCTGCTGATGACGCGTCCGGAAGAGGTATTCGTGCGTCCGGCAGAACACAACCCACCCGCCAACGCCATTCCTGGCGCTGTGACTTTCGTCCGCGATATTGGCGCAACGATCGAGATCCTGGTCGATTGCGCCGGGCACGAAGTCATTTCGGTCCTCACGCCAAAGGACTGGCCGGGAGTTAAGATCGGAGATGCGGTGCATGTCGAAATGCCCGCCCCGGCGTGCAATGTGCTGGCGGCATAGGGGGCGGGGATGACCAAACCCCCGCTGACGCGCTATCTGGGACTGATCCCGTCATCGGTGATGATCGGTGTGTTCTTTGCGATCCCTTTTGCAATGATCCTGTTGACCAGCGTGTCGACGCCGACAGATGACGGCGATTATCGCTTTGCCTTCGACCTGCAACATTTTGACCGGTTCCTGACCTGGTTCTATGTGGAACGCGCCCTGTTTTCCGCCGGGCTTTGCGCGCTGATCGCCGTGATCAGCCTGCTGGTTGCCTTTCCATTCACCTACTTCCTGACCCGTTTCGGCCCAAGGTCGCAGACGATCTGGCTGATCTACATTCTCGCGCAATTGTCCCTGTCAGAGGTATTGATCGCATTCAGCTGGCAAATCCTGCTGTCGCGCACGTCCGGGGTCGGCAACATTCTGGAATGGGTCGGAATAGTTGAAAAAAGCTTCTCCATGGCGCCGTCCGCCGGGGCGGTTGTGGCGGCACTTGTCTACCTTGCTGTGCCTTTTGCGGTGCTCTTGCTGTTTCCCGCGCTCAGCCGGTTGGACAAAAGCCTGATCGAGGCCTCTCGTACCCTTGGGGCCTCTCCAATGCGGTCCTTTTTCACGGTTGTCATCCCCGTGGCCCGGCCTGCAATTGTGTCGAGCGGCGTCACGATTTTCGTGCTGACGCTGGGGGCCATCATCGTGCCGCAGGTTCTGGGCCGCCCGGAACACTGGACCCTTTCCGTGCTGATCACGGATCAGGCGATATTCAACTTCAACATGCCCTTTGCATCGGCCCTGGCGGTGGTGTTGCTGGTCCTCAGCGCCAGCGTGATCCTGCTGGTGTCGCGCTTTGCCGGCGGGAACCGGTCATGACGATCCTGCGCAGAACGTACCTTGCGATTTTCGCCCTCTACCTGCTGGGGCCAGTGCTGGTGATCGCGGCCGTGTCCTTCAATTCGAAGAAGTTCCTGGCCTTTCCGCCGCGCGGTTTTTCCTTCCGCTGGTATGCCGAGATTTTCGTGGCAAATGACTGGTTTTCGTCGCTGATGAATTCCCTTTTCATCGCTTTCGTCTCTGCCACGCTGGCTGTTCTGATCGCCATGCCTATCGCCTATGGTGCGTGGCGGTACGGTCTGCGCTATGCCAAGGCGCTGTTTGCATTGGGCATCGCGCCTTTCATCCTGCCCCCGGTCATCATGGCACTCGCCTTCCTGATCTTTTACACCAGCGTTGGTCTTTATGGGTCGATGTTGAGCGTGCTGATCGCACATGCGATCTTTCTGCTGGCGCTGCCGCTTGTGACCATATCGCTCGGATTGGAAAGCGTGGATCAGTCGTTGATCGAAGCCAGCCAAACCCTGGGCGCGAACAACACAACGGTTTTCCGCACGGTCATTTTACCAATTGCGGCCCCGTTTGCGTTTGCCGGATTTGCCTTTTGTTTTGTGCTGAGTCTGAATGAGTACATTATCGCGCTGATGACAGTCGGCTTTACGGTTGAGACGCTGCCGATCAAGATCTTCAACGCGTTGCGCTATGGGTACACGCCGGTGATTGCCTCCATTGCGGTGCTTTTCCTGCTGATCAACATCACCGTCTTTTCCCTGATTGCGCGGTTTTCCAACCTCAGCCGTATCCTCGGCGCATTGGACTAGGGACAGACGATGCCGCATGATGACCACGATCCGCTGGAACAGGGCGCAGCACTGCGTGTCCGAGCACTTGAAGAGCTTATGGTCGCCAAAGGGCTGGTCGATCCCGCAGCTTTGGACGCGATTGTCGAGTACTATGAACGCGATGTCGGGCCCCGAAACGGCGCGGCGGTGGTGGCCAAAGCGTGGACAGATCCGGAATACAAAGGCTGGCTGCTGCGTGACGGCACTGCAGCCATCGCCAGCCTTGGGTTCACGGGGTTCCAGGGGGAACATATGCGCGTTGTGGAAAATACACCCGACGTCCACAACGTGATCGTCTGCACGCTGTGTTCTTGCTATCCATGGCCCGTTTTGGGCCTGCCCCCGACGTGGTACAAAAGCGCCGCCTACCGGTCCCGTGTCGTGCGCGAACCCCGCGTTGTGCTGGAAGAGTTCGGACTGACACTGCCCGAAGAGACGCGCGTGCAGGTCTGGGACAGCACGGCGGAAATCCGTTATCTTGTTCTGCCGCAGCGGCCGTCAGATTGGCAGGAATTGTCCGCCGAAGACCTGGCGGAGCGGGTCACGCGCAACGGCATGATTGGGACAGCGGCGGTGTAGTCATGGATGGCATTCACGACATGGGTGGCATGCAGGGGTTTGGCCGCATCCCGATAAATCAGGACACGGTTTTTGACCACAACTGGCAAAAACGGGCCTTTGCACTGGCCGAAACATTGGCTTGGTCCGTTCCATTTGACGCAGACCAGCATCGCCGCGCGATCGAACAGATTGCACCGGTTGATTATCTGCGCCGGGACTATTTCGAAAAATGGGCCATCGCGGTGCAAACCCTGCTTTTGGATGCCGGGTTGGTGGACGAAGAAGAGCTTCGTTCGGGGCGAGTGAAATTCCCAATCCCACAGGATGAACACCCCCCTGTTCCGGCAGAAACCCTCGTTCAGGCAACAAGGGCCGGAGCGCAGATGACATGCCCCGAAACCGGGAGCGTTCCGGCCTTTGCCGTAGATCAGGCCGTTCGTGTCCGTCCACATGGCGCGGCCGGTCACACACGAGTCCCGCGCTATGTCCGTGGGCACATTGGCAGGGTTGTTTCCAACCTGGGATTTTTCCAGTTCGCCGATGCCATGGCGGTCGGCAAGGGGCCGGCGCCCCAGTTCTGCTACACCGTGGAATTTGAGGCCCGAACACTGTGGGGCGAGGACGCGCAAGCCGACGACACCATGTTTCTCGATCTCTGGGAGCCCTATCTTGAAAGCGCCTGATCGCACCGAAACCTCTATTGGGACCATGGTTGCCCAAATGTCCGCAGGCGACACTGAGATGATGGTGTTCGATGCGCCATGGCAGGCCCGTGTCTTTGCGCTGGTCGTTATGATGGTTGAGGACGGGCACATGTCCTGGAAAGATTTCCAATCCCATCTGGTTCAGGAAACGCGCCAGGGTGAAAGCGCCACGGACAAGGGTTCTTTGGAGCCGCAGGAAAGCACCTATTACCAACGTTGGCTGAATGCGGCAGAACACTTGCTTCAAGAGCTCGAGCTTCTGAGGCCGGATGAACTGGACGGAAAAATTGGGTCTTTGAAAGCGTAGTAAACGCCTGCTGCATCATGTTTTTTCTGATTTAGGGCGCTGCTCGTTTGCAGTGGGGACTTCGGATTCCTCGTTGGTTATCGCTATGGTGCGGTTCAGGCCTTTCAGGCACAGTGACGTGCGCGTGTGCGGGTCACCCTATCCGTCGTTCGGCGATTTCCCGATGTCCCTAACGCATTCCCTGTCAGGGCTGACAGGATGAACATCCATAATCAAGGCTATCACGGATGCACCGCGATGCCGTGGAACCGGAAGAGCGAGGAGGATCGTTCGGCCGGCTTTAAGGAAAGAAAAGTTACCCAGCTTTCAGGGATTGCAGTAGCGGCACGTTTCAGGGTGAACGTCCGCAATGGTTGTGTGCCGCAATCGGTCCACCAGACTGTGTTCGATGTCTTCAAGGATTTCGGCAACTCGCGTTTGAAGGCCAAATTCAACGCTGCACAATGACGGTTCAACGTCGCTGCTGCCCGACACAAGTCGTTCGTCCAACGCCAGATAGACATCCGCTAGCGTTATGCTGTCCGCGGTTTTGGCCAAGCGCCAACCGCCTGAATGCCCCTTTTCGGAATACAGCAAGCCCGCTTTGCGCAGTTTCCCAAGCACACGGCGCACCACCACGGGATTCGTCCCTGCGTGATCGGCAATATCCGCAGATGTGCGCATGCGATCCGGGTCACCTGCCATGTGGCTGAGCGTGTGCAGGGCAAGAGACAAACGGCTGTTTCGCTTCATGTGTATTTCTACCCCAAGCCTGATCCTTACGTATCAATAGCAGTTGCAATCGTCTAGTAACCGCGTAAGTTACATGATCTCCAGTTTGTAGGGTTGGATCAAATAAATGTCGGGTAACATTGCACAATCCAACCTGTTCGGCGGGCCAAATTGTGGCATCCCATTGTGTGCTTGCAACGGCCTGCCTGCTTCCATGCCCAAATCTGTACCTCTCGCACGCCTGTCCGTGCCGGAGGCCTGCGTTCTCAAACTCAACCCCATGACCTGAAGGAAAAGCTCATGTCATTTTTGTCCAGGCTGACCTGCGCTGCGGCGCTTGCGCTCAGCACCGCGCTTCCGGCGACCTCCCAAGAGGGCAGCCTCACAATTTCCGTTGGATTCGGCCCAACAGCCGAGGTGCCTGATCCGCGTGCCGGCTACAATGGCTGGATGTCGAACCAGACTGGTGTGACCGAAACGCTAATGGGGATCGATTATGACATGAACCTCTATCCGCGCTTGGCGCAGGGGATCGAGCAAGCCTCGCCGACAACGTGGCGCGTGACATTGCACGATGGGCTGACTTTCCACGACGGGTCACCGGTTACCGCGCAGGCCGTCATTGATGCCATCGCGCCCATCGCAGAAGAAGGACACGCCGGTCACAATGCCCGCGTTGCCAAGTTGCTGGACCTTGCAGGCATGTCGACCGACGGCGACGCTGTTGTTGTGTTTGAAACCAATACCCCAAACGCCGCATTCCCCTGGACCCTTTCAGAACCTGCGATAGCGATCCTCGGCGCATCCTCCGATGCCTTCCCGATTAACGCCACAGGCCCATATGTGTTCAAGGAAGCGGTGCCCGAACAACTCTATCGTGTTGAAGCAAACCCGGACTACCGGCTTGGCGCGCCCGGTCTGGAAGAAGTCCGTGTTGTTGTCGCAAACGACCCATCAACCGCTGCATTGGCGTTTGAGGCAGGTGAAGTTGATCTGGTGATCAACTATCCGGAAACCGATTTTGACCGCATCAAGCAAACCGGCGCTCAGGGGTTCTCGGCTCCGACGGCACGGCTTTACTTCTTCACGGTCAACGCAAAAAGCGGACCGTTGGCAAATCCGTTGATCCGCCAGGCTGTGTCCTATGCGATTGACCGTCAGGGCATCGTTGATGCGGCGTTGTCTGGCGTGGGAGGCGTTGCAGCGGGCACCGTATACCCGGAAGGCAAAGGCTGGGCCGCCGATATTCCTGCCGCCTACGACCCGGCAAAGGCCGAGGACCTGTTGGCAGAGGCAGGCGCGATCAAGGATGGAGGCGCATGGATGCTGGATGGCGCGCCACTCGAAATCGACATTGTCACCTATTCGTCGCGCGCCGCGTTGCCGCCCACGGCTGAATTGACGCAGGCGTTCCTGGCAGCCATTGGCGTCAAGGCCAACATTTCGGTTGGTGAATGGGGTGCCAGCAACGACGCGATCGCTGCGGGTGACGCCGACCTCTTCCTCCAGGCCTGGGTGACCACACCGCAAGGGGACCCGGGCGCGGTTCTGGAAACTTTGCTGAAATCCGATGGCGGCTCCAACTCGGGCGGTTTCTCCAATGCGCGGCTGGATGAATTGCTGGGGCAGGGGCGGCTTACGTTCGAACATGAAAAACGCAAGGCGATCTATGACGAAGTTCAGACCATCATAGCGTCCGAGGCGGCTATGATTCCTGTATTCCACGTTAGTCAGACCAATGTTGGCGTGCCGGGGCTGACTGGCTATCAAGTGCATCCAACCGAGACCTATTGGATCACGCACGAGACAAGATTGACCGAATGACACTGAATGTGACCGGCCTGAGCTTGGTTCGCTCGGGCCGGACCATACTTCATCCCACATCATTGTCGATCGAAGCGCGAGGCCGGATCGGCCTCGTTGGTGCGTCTGGGTCCGGGAAATCCACGCTGGGTCACGCGCTGATCGACGATCTGCGGGCGCAGGGTCACAGCGTCGCTCATGTGCCGCAAAGCCCAGAAGAGGCGCTCGATCCTTTGCGCTCTTTGGCGTTTCATTGGCGCGAG
>JBFOMB010000110.1:0-4168 GCA_040830545.1 Paracoccaceae bacterium
CCCGATCCGGCCACGCCCGCCCTAAGCTTAGACGTTTTCGATCAGGCCCAGCACGGACTCGTCCCCGCCAGCAAATTCGCGCGCGGCGGCCAGCATCGCGGCGGCGTCAATCGGCGTATCCACGCCTTCGCCTTCCTCGGTAACGGCCTCGCCTTCGTTGTCCTTAGTTTCTTTTTCGCGCTCAACATCTGCAATATCCAGCGACAGCATGATCTGCGCGGCGGTCAGCGCGGACAGCGCATTCTTTTTCTCGACCGCATAGGCAAACAGGTCCTGCGCCATGGCCGCCTGCGCAACCGCACCCTGCGCCGCGTCGCCCTTCTGGACGGCTGCAGCGTTTTCGCCAGTCTTGTCCTCGGCCCAGGCCGGGGCAGAGCCCAGAACCAAAGCGGTTGCACACATCAGGCCTGCGATTTTGGTTTTAACAGACATATCAAATCCTTTTCCTTTGAATGATCGGGACATGTTTCGATTTTGCATTCTACGCATTCATTTTCCAGAATTTTTCCGGCGAACGTACGGGTAAAATTACTTGGGGTGCGGGGCGCGACGTGTATTTTCAATCGCCGCGCCCCACGCGGTTCAGTTCGTATTCACGATGTGGTTCAACCAGTCGATGTAGTTCGACACGCGGGTATAAGCCGAGAACAGAGCGTCTTCGGCACAGCCGCCCGTTGCACCATCCGACATGCCCCAGCTGACAACGCCAGCCTGGATGTATTCACCACCCTCCAGCGGCACCACCAGCGGCCCGCCACTGTCACCGCTGCACGAGGTCTTGCCACCCGCAAACGTCCCGGAACACAGCATGTTTTCCGACATCGGCGGGCGCACATAGCGGATCAGTTCTTGCCAGACATACTCGGTTTCCTGCTGGGTCAGGCCAAATGCCTCAGCAGCAAATGTAATGCCCTCAGCCGCCGATTGCGCCCGCGCTTCCAGCATCATCTGGTTGCACATGTCGCGCGACATCATCTGAATTTCTGCCTCACGCATGTATTCGGTCTGCTGCGCGCCTTCGGTCAGGCCCCAACCGGTGACGATGGTCCGCACGCCCGGCTGATCCAGAACATTACCAAACTGCGCATCCGGCACCTGAATGGTGCGATAGTTGGCGCGCGGCGCTCGGGCCAGTTTGATCAGCGCAATGTCATGGTCAAACTCGGTCCCGACATAGTCAGGATAGCGGTAGATGCCCGCCACCGGCACCAGATCGCCCTTGCCCGGTGCAATGTGGTTGCTGCCGACAAAGACGGAAATCGCGCCCGGATTGATGTCACGGTACTGGCCATTCGGATCCTGCATGTGCACGCAATGCGCCGCTGTCAAAACCCAGTTGTCCAGCACCATTGACCCACCGCAAAACTGACCCTCGGCCCCGATGGGTGCACCGTTGATCATAAGGGCAACCTGCCAGGGCCATTCGCCGTCCTGCGCCAGTTCACCACCGATCACGCGCGACCCGCTTTCTTCAGCGGCAGCCGCTGCAGCGGCCTGCGTTTCCGCACGCCCACCGCTTTGCACATAAGCAAAGGGCGAGGCAACGCCGGGCTCAACCTTGGGCGGTGTCAGGTCCTGTGCGGACAGGGATGTCGCGAACGGCGCAGCGAATAGCGCGCAGGCGACCGCGAGGGAAATCGAGTGTTTCATTCAAAACTCCTTTATCTCAAAGGGTTGCCAGAAGAAGGTGCGACCGTGAGGTCAATCCGGTCCAAGGTCAAAGCCCCGGCTGGTTGTGTCAAGGAAAAGCTGCGGGAACCCGAGGCCGGATCAGCCAGCTGCGCCAGGTAATCCCCCATCGGCCCGCCCTGCCCGCGCGCCTGACCACTGGCCAATGCGTTCAGGACAGTGCGCGCGCTGCCGGGTTCTGCCGCCACGCTCAGCACCAGAACGGATTCCCGCAGCGCGGTGTCAGACGTGTTGCGCAGGCCCAGCTTGATCGACCGGCTTTCGCCACTGGGAATGCGGTTGGACAGGTTCGGGCGGGGCCACAGCATGGTAATCCCGGCCTCGGCATCCACATACAAAACGGTGACATCCTGCATCTTGGTCGACCCGTTGCTGACGGTCAGTTCCAGACCATCGCAATGGACCGCCTCAGCCCGCGCCGTGATGGGTGCAGCTTCGCCGGTCAAACGACAACGTCCGCCACGCTCCGTCCCACTCAGCCGTGACACGGTCACGTCAGGCGAAGATTTCAATAGGGACAAACCGCCGCCACCCTGCCCGTCCAACTGGATCAGGGCCTGTTCCAATCGGCTCAACCGCGCGCGATCGTTCAGGGAAATCGCCATGTTTTCCAACAGGTTATCACCATCATCCTCTGACGCCAGACGTGGTGACGTGCCCGGACCATACGCGTCCAGAACCCCGTCCCGTCCGACCAGCGCAAACGCACCGACCGCCCAGACAATCGTGTTCGTTCCGGCATCGGTCAGCGGCATATCCAGCAACTCGGGCAGGGCCTCAATCGCACCGGGCGCCAACCGCTCCAACTGCTCCTGTGCCTCGGGCGAAATCGTCACCTCGAACCCCAGATGCAGCGCGCGGCGCGTGATCGTAGCCTGCGTGACGCGCACGTCCGGGTAAGGGTCCTGAAACTCCACATCCGCCTCGCCAGCCCGCAACGCGGTCACGATGGCGGTTCCGGCGGGTTCCTGTGCCTCTGGTCCAGCGAACAGCGCCAGTTCCGTGCCGACGGTCAGGTCCTGCAACAACCCCGCTTTCAACCGGGTGCCGTCCAGCCCAAAACGGGCCTGAACGGTGTCCCCGCCAAACAGGGTTTCGGTGGCCAATGACCCCTCCACCTCGGGCGTTTGCGTGACCTGTCCTGTGCGCATCTGCATGCGTTGGCTGACGGCCTGCACAAGCTGTTCAAAACTCAGATCCGGCGTGTCGCGCAACACGTTCACAAGGCTGCGGGTGAAATCGCCATACCACGCCCCATCTTCCAATGGATATTCAAACGCGCGCTGATCAGATTGTGCAGCATAAAGAAAGACATAGTCGCCCATCGGCACGGTGACGGACCCCGCCGCAGCCAGGGTATCTTCGGGGATGTCGAGCGTCGTCGGATCAATGTAGCGCGCCCGACCTGCGCCGTCCGGCAAGGCCCGGAAACCGGTGGCCGAATGGCACGCGTCGATGATGCCGATCAGGCGGATACCGCGTTCGGTGGCGCGTTGCACCAACGCCCCCAGTTCATCGTCGCGAATGGCGTTTTCCACGTCACCGATTGCTCCGTTCCAGCGCCCGGCATCGCGGGGCAGGAAAATCTCGTCAAACCCGCCCTCTTCATCGCCATTGTCGTCCGGGGCCTGCGTGCCGTGGCCCGAGAAATAGAAGATCAACGTATCACCCGGCGCGCTGGCCTCAATCGCCTGCGCAAAACCCGCCAGGATCGCCGCACGGTCCGGTGCAACCGCTGTCAAATCACCCGGAAGCTGAGTTCCCGGATCGGTCAGCGCATGAATGTTCCCCGCCGCCACACCCTGCGCCAGCAGCATATCCGCCATCAGCGAAACATCGTTTGGCGGGCCCTGTAAATCCGCATCCAAGGCGGTGTATTCGCCCACCCCCACCAGCACCGCACGGGTGTCGGGTTCGGTCGCGGCCAGCGCCAATGTGGACGCCGAGGAAAGCAACAAGATCAATGTAAAATCAAAAAACTTCATCGGCCCTCAGATAGGAGGCTAAAATTCACCTCACAAGTTTTTTTCAAAATGTTTCATTGTAAGCAATTCTAATTGCTAGGTAAAATTCTCCTCGGGGCCGGACCACCCAGTGCGGACAGTGGTTTTTCGATGTCAATCGACCGCAAAAACCCGTTAAAATCGGGGTTTAGACGGGTCGCATCCAGCCCTGCGGCGATAACCGCGTCCACCTGTTCGGTCTCCAGCCGCAAACGTGTTGGAACCTCGTCCAGATCGTCCCGCCGGTCACTGTCCAGCGCCGCAAAACTGACCTGCCCGACAAACAGTTTCAGGTCCGCGCAATCCCAACCAGACAGGGTTCCGCGCAGCTGCCGCACGCGGGATGGCGGCAGCGCACAACGCCATTCGATCAACTCCTCGGCGTAGCGGTCCAGCGTGACACGCAGCAGGTCATATCCCAGCCGTGCGGCCGAGCTCAGCGGGCTGTTTGCAATAGCAAGCCCCAGCTGGATGAC
>JBFOMB010000111.1:0-7329 GCA_040830545.1 Paracoccaceae bacterium
GCGCGACGTGCCCGCACGAGGGCTTGTGAGGTTCCATGGCTCGGACGGGGATGCCGGGGCCGTGGCCAATGCGCAGGCGAATGCCGCCCGCGCGGGCGTCACTGCAATGACCCATTCCCGCCTTGCGGCGGTAAGCGATCTGCCGCGCCCGGATGGTCCAACTGGATTGGTCATAGTGAACCCGCCATATGGCGGGCGGATCGGGAACAAGAAGCTGCTTTTTGCGCTGCATGGCACGCTGGGCCAAGTGCTGAAAGAACGGTTTTCCGGCTGGCGCGTTGGCCTGGTCACGAATGAGGGCGCATTGGCCGGAGCCACGGGGCTGCCGTTTGAACGGCCCGGTCCGCCAGTGGATCACGGCGGGTTAAAAATACGGCTCCATAAAACAAGCGCGCTGCCCTGAGGACAGCGCGCAAGCGAATTGTGAACAATTTGCAGAAAATTCGTCGACGAATTTTCCGTCGTCAGATCAAGCCGTCGCAAGCATGCCCTTGGCACGGGCCAGTTCGCGCATCTTCTTCTGCAGCTTTTCAAACGCCCGCACCTCGATCTGGCGGATACGTTCCCGGCTGACGTCATACTGACCGGACAGTTCTTCCAATGTCACAGCCCGTTCCGCCAGACGACGCTGGGTCAGGATGTCCTTTTCCCGGTCGTTCAGCACGGACAGTGCCTCGGCCAGCAATTCGCGACGCGCTTCCAGTTCGTCCTTGGCCTCGTAATCCGCCGCCTGATTGGCGTCCTCGTCTTCCAGCCAGTCTTGCCACTGCATCGCGCTGTCGCCTTCGCTGCCGACGGTCGCGTTCAGCGATGCGTCGCCCCCGGACAGACGCCGGTTCATGCTGACGACCTCGTCCTCGGTCACACCCAGATCGGTGGCGATCTGCTTCACCTTGTCAGGGTGCATATCACCTTCTTCCAACGCGCCGATGCGGGCCTTGGCCTTGCGCAGGTTGAAGAACAGTTTCTTCTGTGCAGACGTTGTACCCAGCTTCACCAGCGACCATGACCGCAGGATATATTCCTGAATGCTCGCGCGGATCCACCACATCGCATAGGTTGCCAGGCGGAAACCTTTTTCAGGATCAAACCGTTTCACAGCCTGCATCAGGCCCACGTTGGCCTCGGAAATGACCTCGGCCTGCGGCAGACCATAGCCGCGATAGCCCATCGCGATTTTCGCCGCGAGGCGCAGGTGAGACGTGACCATCTTGTGCGCCGAGGCGGAATCCTGATCCTCGACCCAGCGCTTGGCCAGCATGTATTCCTCTTCCGGTTCCAGAAGAGGAAATTTGCGGATTTCCTGCATGTACCGATTCAGCCCGCCTTCGGGTGTCGGTGCCGGTAGATTTGCATAGTTTGCCATGTTTTGCCCCTCCCAATGTTTATGGGCTTAACATCCATATGGGAGCGCTATCACTCCCTTTCAAGACCTGTACTCAACATACCAATGGGACGCGATCTGTATGTAACCTAGGTTACACTGGATCACATCAATTTGCGGTCTCGGGCTCCGGGTGCCCCAGAACCGTTAACAATTGGTGCACATCCGAGGTCAAAATTCGTCGATATTTTCGGCACCAAAACGCAATCCCAGCTAAATAACCGCAACTTTGCCACCAGAAGAGTCGGGACAGCGTTGTGTCAATCGGGCGAACTGGTCGGTCTATTAATGGGCACAAGTCTGAGCCTATGCGCCGCAGGGCATCGACAAAGCACGTTACCTATTTCACGACAATCTGACACACGAGGTGTTTCCAAACGCCCTGAATCCCACCCAAACAGACGAGCAGGGCATCGCACCACATATCAGAGGCCCACAGCGCCAGCGTAAAATGGCCCAACTTGATGCCCTCGGATCAGGCCCCCGCCCACCCGCTAAACGCTTGCTTCGCAAAGAATGACATGGCTTTGCCATTGCCTGAGCCGCTGCACCTGTCGAAGCAGAAAATTCTGCTCCGCACGAACCCGCCACAACGTCAGCACATTTCCCCACACAAAAGTCAAAACACTTGTTTTTTTGCATACAGTTAAGTAGAACGAATTCAGATTTTTGCAAATTTGGTGCCGATTTTCGCGCTCTTTCATTTTGATGACCTTCACCTCGTTTTCTCCGGAATCGTTACGATCAGCGCTAGGTCATCGGCACCCAAATCTTGCAATTGCTTCGACCCTGGGGAGGACGTTGTGCAACAAATTGAGATTTGGCGGTCTAAGGATCGCCAGAACTGCCACGAAGCGCGATCCGTTCGCGTGGGTATGTCGCGCCTGAATTTTCACAAACACAGTATTTTTCTTCACGTTTAGTTGTATAGCTCTGCGCAGTCTCTCCAGCGCCTCACCTTTTTTCGGAAGACCAAATGACAAGTCTAATTCCAGCGTTGACCGATTTGAATCGCCCCATGAAGCGGGTGATACAAATGCTGGCCGACGCGACACTGATCCTCTTTTCCTTCATTCTGGCCATGGCGCTGCGACTGGAAAGCCTCGCTTTTCTCATGGATCAGAGCATTTGGATGACCCTGATTCCCGTCGTCCTGCTGACCCTCTTCGTGTTTGACTACGTGGGCCTTTACCGGGTGGTGATCCGTTACATCTCTGGTCAGGTGATCGGCGGAATCATTACCGGCGTTTTCGTGTCTGCGCTGGCCATTCTTCTGGCAGCAAACCTGCTGAGCGCGCCGGTACCCTTGTCAGTGCCGGGCATCTATGCTGCGGTCTTGTTCATTCTGGCCAGTGGGATGCGGTTCATGTTCCGCCGCTTGTTCCGCACAACTGTGTCCCGCAGCCGCGTGCCGGTCATGGTTTACGGCGCGGGTGAGGTTGGCCGCCAGGTCGCCAACGCCCTGCAAGACAGCAGTGATTATTTGCCAGTTGCGTTCCTTGACGATGATCCGACCCTGCAGAAAACAACCATCAGCGGACGGGAGGTTTTCGCGCCGAGCGAAGTGCAGAAACTGGTCGCGCAATCGGGAATTCAGACAATTCTGCTGGCCATGCCCGGCATCACGCGGGCCCGTCGTCGCGAAATCGTGTCCAGGCTGGAACCGCTGGGTGTGAAGGTCAAGACGACCCCGGGCATGTCGGACATCGTGACCGGGCGCGCCAAATTTTCCGACCTGCGCAGCGTCACGCCCGAGGATCTGCTGGGCCGCGACCCTGTACCGCCACGCGACGACCTGATGAGCCGCAACATCACCGGCAAGGTCGTATTGGTGTCCGGCGCGGGGGGCTCCATCGGCAGCGAGTTGTGCCGTCAGATCATCAACCACGACCCGGCGACGCTCGTACTGTTGGAGGTCTCGGAATACGCGCTCTACTCCATCCACATGGAGTTGAAAGAGACGCTGGCAAAGGCTGGCAAACATATCCCGATCGAACCGGTCCTGGGATCGGTTCAGAACCCGGGCCGCGTACGCGCCATCCTGCGCATGTTCGGTGTCGAAACCGTCTATCACGCAGCCGCCTACAAACATGTGGTGCTGGTCGAGGAAAACGTCGTCGAAGGCATCCGCAACAACGTCTTTGGCACGCAGGTGATTGCAACCGCTGCGGCAGAGCTGGGGGTCGAGAACTTTATCCTCATCTCCACCGACAAAGCGGTTCGCCCGACGAACTTCATGGGCGGGTCCAAGCGGCTTGCGGAGCTGGTGTGTCAGGCTTTGGCACGCAAATACACACGCACCACCTTCTCGATGGTGCGGTTTGGCAATGTTCTGGGGTCTTCGGGGTCTGTCATTCCGCGTTTCCGCGCGCAGATCGAAAGCGGCGGCCCGGTCACCGTGACTCACCGCGAAATCACCCGGTTCTTCATGACCATTCCCGAGGCTGCTCAACTGGTCATTCAGGCCGGCGCGATGGCCAAGGGCGGCGACGTCTTTGTCCTGGACATGGGCGAACCGGTGAAGATCCTCGATCTGGCGCAGACCATGGTGCATCTGCACGGGTTGAAGCCTTATATCGTCGAAGACACCTCAGCCCAGGAAGCGGATCGCGGGGATATTCCGATCCAGATCGTCGGCCTGAACAAGGGCGAAAAGCTGTACGAGGAACTGCTGATCGGGGAAAACCCGCAAGGTACGGATCATCAGCGGATCATGACGGCGACCGAGGTGTCACTGGACCCGGAAGAGCTGCAGGTTTACCTGGACCGTCTGACCCGGGCCTGCCGGATGTTCGACATCGTGTCGATTCGCGACGTGTTCCTCGAAGCCCCGCTGGATTTCCGCCCAACCTCGGACGCGATCCACGATCTGATGTGGAACGCGTCGCGCCTGAGCGCGGCTGCCGACGAACATCCCGACCTCAAGGTGGTCAGCGGAACGGACTAACGGTCCCTTCGCCCAGGCGGCTCACTTTGAACACGCGATCTCCGGTATTCCCACCGCAGCCCCGGACCTGATCCGGGGCCTCTACCTTGCCACAAGAGGTCCCGGATCAGGTCCGGGACTCCGTCAGTCTCCAGTGATCGACCGTCGAATTCTCAATCCGACACCCGCTGCGGTTTCTTCAGGACATTGCGCAGGAACATCGGCGCCACGAACCCGGCCACGGCCACTGTCCACAACGCAATCGAAATGCCCGAGCTGAACAGATAGGTCCAATCCCCGTCCGACAGCACCATCGCCCGGCGCAGGCTGTCCTCCATATGACCGCCCAGCAGGATACCCAGGATGATCGGCACAGTTGGCACGTCCAGCTTGCGCAGCACCCAACCCAGCACACCAAACGCAACCATCAGCAGCAGGTCGAAATAGCTGCCCGACAGCGAATAAATCCCGACAAAGCTGATCATCGTAACGCCCGGCAACAGCACCCAAGGAGGCACACTCAGGATACGGACAAAGATCTTCACCAGCGGCACGTTCATCAGCAGCAGAACGAAATTCGCGATCAGCAAGGACGCGATCAGGCCCCACACAACCTCGGGCCGGTCAGTAAACAGCGTTGGCCCCGGTGTTATATTCAGCGTCATCAGCAAGGCCAGCAACACCGCCGTGGTCCCCGACCCTGGCACGCCCAGCGTCAGCATCGGCACCAGCGCCCCACCGGCAGCAGCGTTGTTCCCCGCCTCAGGCGCGGCAACGCCCTTGGCCACGCCCGTGCCAAACCCGCCCTTGTCGCCCGCTACGGATTTTTCCGACATATAGGCCAGGAACGACCCCAAAGATGCTCCCGCACCAGGCAACACCCCGGCCACAAACCCGATCAGCGAAGCGCGGAGTTGCGTCCAACGCGTGCTCCAAATCTCGCGCCAGGGCACGGTGACTTTGCCCAGCTTCACCCCGATCGAGGTGTTCTTGCCATGGCTTTCGATGAAGAACAGCACCTCGGCAATCGCAAACAGGCCAACAATGGCGACCAGAAAGTCAATTCCGTCAAACAGGTGCATGTTGCCAAAGGTCAGACGTGGCAGGCCCGAATTGTTGTCGACCCCCACCATGGCGATGCCCAGGCCGATGCAGGAGGCAATGGCCGCCTTGGCCTGATTGTTCGATGCAATCCCACCCAGCGTGGCAAAGGCCAGCAGGTACAGTGCAAAATACTCCGCAGGACCAAACTGAAACGCGATCCGGGCCAGCAGTGGGGCCAGCAGCATCAATCCGACCGTGGACAGGAACGCCCCGGTAAAGGACGCAACGCCGGAAATCACCAGCGCGTTGCCCGCCTTGCCCGCCTTGGCCATGGGGTAGCCGTCCAGCGTGGTCATCAGCGCCGGTTCATCGCCGGGAATGTTCAGCAGGATCGAACTGATCCGCCCGCCATACATCGCGCCATAGTAAACCGCCGTCATCAAAACCAGCGCCGAAGTCGCATCCAGCCCCATGGAAAACGTCAGCGGGATCAGGATCGCCACACCGTTCGAAGGCCCCAGCCCCGGCAGCGCGCCAATGATCGTACCAATGAAACAGCCGAAAATGGCCAGCATCAGCGTAAACGGGCTGAACGCGATGCCGAACCCGATGGCGAGATTTGCAAACAGGTCCATCACGTCACCCGTGGAAAGCTTCGGGCAGGGCAAACAGCCCAAGGCCCAGCGCATATTTGAACAGCACAAACAGCCCCACCGACAGGCCAAGCCCGGTCAGTGCCGCCGTCACCGGGCGCGGGTGGATCTGATAGCTGAGAATGGCGGCAGTAATCGCAGTGGGCAGCAGAAAGCCCAGCGGCTTCAGCGCGTAGGCATAGCCAACAAGGATCACCACCGCGACGATGAGATTGCCCAGCGTCCGCAAACCCGGCCATTCCGGGTCTTCGTCCGGGCGCAAGGCGACCAGTATCCCGCACAGCGCGGCCACAGCGCCCACTAACATGGGAAAGGTGCGCGGCCCAACCGGGTCCGCGAGGAAGCTGGTCTGAATCTGCGTGGCGCTGGCAATGTAAGCCAGCGCCACCAGTGTCACGACCGCTCCGAAGATGCGGTCAGAGATCATTACTGGATCACCCCGATGTCCTTGGACAGGGTGCGGATTTCACCCACAACACCGTCGACATAGGACTGGAAGTCATCGCCCACCTTGGTGAACGGTGCCAGACCGTTGGCGGCCATGGCCTCTTTCCACTCGGCACTATCCGCAACCTGCTGCAAACGATCCGCCCACTGGGCAAAGGTTTCGTCACTGATGCCTTTGGGCACATACAGCCCGCGCCAGTTCACCGCGACCACGTCGATGTTCTGTTCCTTGGCGGTCGGGATATCCTCGAACCCCGGCACGCGTTCTTCGGTCAGAACCGCAAGCGCTCGCACGTCGCCGGATTTCAGGAAGCCAACGATTTCTGACATGTCGCCTGACATGGCATCCGTGAACCCGCCCACGGTCTGCGTGATCGCATCCGCGCCGCCATCAACACCGATGTACTTGATTGCCCGCACGTCGGACACACCTGCCCGTTGCAGGATCATCAACGGTTTCAGGTGGTCAAACCCGCCGACCGCAGACCCACCAGCAAAGGCCACTTTGCCCGGCTCTGCCTTGATGGCATCAACCAGGTCCGTCAGCGTCTGATGCGGGCTGTCGGCCGCCACAACAATCACGCCCGGATCAGCCCCAATTGCGCCCACAAACCGTACCTGATCAGCGGTCATGCCTGCATAGGCGTTCTGCGCCAGACGTGTGGCTGTCGCGGACGAGGCTGCGACAATCCGGTCCGCGTCATCTTTGCGCTCGTTTACCACGTGGCTGAAAGCTACCACGCCCCCGGCGCCGGCCATGTTGGTCACCTGAATCGGCTTTCCCACCGCGCCGATGTCATGCCTGATTGTGCCTGTCTGGCGGCAGGAGAACTCCCAGCCTCCACCCGGGTACGCCGGTGCGTTACATTCTGCCC
>JBFOMB010000112.1:0-9265 GCA_040830545.1 Paracoccaceae bacterium
ATCTCGGTGAGGATTTCAGAACGGATCATTGGTCGCCATAGCCTCCCCAGAAGTTTGCGTCCGTCAGGATCGCCACGGGTTTGTTGCACATGAAGGTGTATTTCAGGATGTTGTCGAGCTCTTCCACATCGCTCTGATGGTGGAAGTGGTAGGTCGGGATGTTGAGCTGCGCCAGCAGGGCCTTTGTGTGCACGGCCATTTCGACCTGGCAGGCGACGGGTTCGCGAAGCTCTCCGCGATAGGAAATCAGCATCGGCAGGGGCATGCGGTAGAACTGGATCAGCGTGGCCAGCGTGTTGATGGTGACGCCGATGGCGGTGTTTTGCATGATGATGGCGGGGCGTTTGCCGCCCATCCAGGCCCCGGCGCAGAGGCCCATGCCTTCGTCTTCCTTGTTGGACGGAACGTGGAAAATGTCGCCCCGCCGGTCGATTTCATCAATCACCCCGGCCAGTTGCTTGCACGGAACGGTGGTCACGAACGATATCCCGTTTGCAACCAGATCATCCGCGATCCTTTTGTCGATGCTCATTGGTGGCGCTCTCCTCCTGGCCGGTAGATGCCGGCCCGTCTGTGTCTTTGCCTGATCAGTTCAAGTGATGGATTCGAAGTGTCAGACCCCGGTGCTGGCTGACAGGTTAAATTGTTCACCCGGGAAATACTTGGCCAATCGCACATCTGCGGCTCGTGCATGGCCTTCCATCCCTTCCAGCCGCGAAATCCGCGCCGTCGCCTCGGCCACCGGTCTGGCGCCGTCCCGCGTGGCGCGTTGCCAGGTCACGATCTTCATATACTTGTGCACGCTCAGCCCGCCCGTGTAGCTCGCCGCACCCGAGGTCGGCAGCACATGGTTCGTCCCGGTCGCCTTGTCGCCAAAGGACACTGTGGTTTCCTCTCCCAAAAACAAAGAGCCATAGCTGGTCAACCGTCCGAGCCACCAGTCCAGATCCGCCGCCTGAACGGTCAGATGTTCCGGCGCATACTCATCTGACGTTGTTGCCATTTCCTCGCGATCCTCGCACAGGATGACTTCGGCATAGTCGCGCCAGGCCGCTTCGGCGTTGTCACGGTTCAGCTGGGGCAGGTCCGCGATCAGGCGCGGCACGATCTCCATCACCTGTTCCGCCAGATCGCGGCAATCCGTGACCAGCCAGACGGGGGAGTTGTACCCGTGCTCTGCCTGACTGACGAGGTCCGTGGCCACGATGAACGGGTCGGCGGTCTGATCGGCCAGGATCAGGCTGTCAGTGGGGCCTGCAAACATGTCGATCCCCACGCGGCCAAACAACATGCGCTTGGCCTCGGCCACATACTGATTGCCCGGGCCGACCAGAATGTTGGATTTCGGCAGGCCGAACAGGCCGTAGGTCATCGCCGCCACCCCCTGCACGCCACCCATGGCCAGGATCTGGTCCGCACCGCAAATATGAGCGGCATAGATGATCGCAGGGGCTATGCCGATGCCGGGGCGCGGAGGAGAGCAGGCCGCGATGTGGCGTACACCTGCGACCTTTGCCGTAGTGACCGTCATGATCGCGCTGGCGATATGGCTGTAACGCCCGCCGGGCACGTAACACCCGGCCGCATCCACCGGGATCGCCTTCTGTCCGGCGACCATGCCCGGCACGACCTCGTATTCCACATCCGCCATCGTGGCTTTCTGCGCCTCGGCAAAGCGGCGGACATTGTCATGGGCAAACCGGATATCGGCCTTCAGCTGCTCTGGCACCTCCGCACAGGCGGCTTCGATCTGTGCGGCAGTCAGCAAAACCGGCCCGTCATACCCATCGAGCCGGCGCGCATAGTCCAGTGCTGCGGCCTCTCCCCCGGCCTCGATCTTTGTCAGGATGTCTGACACGGTGGCGCGCACTTCGGACGAATCCGAGCTTGCGGTTCGCTTTGCCTGTTTCAGATATTCACGCGCCACGGGCAGACCTCGTTCGCTGGTGGTTTTGATAAATCAAGATTTGAGCGAACTACCAATTTAGACGCTTCATCTGATTTTCTACATAACCACTGGCGATTACGGGTAAACCTGCACCTGTTCGATTAACGGATTCACATTCACTGTTTCTGAAAATCGAAATCTGAGACGGGTCACTCGGATGGCATGACCCAGTTGCAACCGTCCGGCGGGCCTTTGGTGGCGGAAAACCCGTCCAGACCGCAGGACTCACAGTGCCACTTCTGCAGGCCCGAGGCCATGCGCGCTGACCCCACCTGCCAACGACAGGGCCGTTCGCTCACGGTTGGCGGTTCCACCGGGTAGCGTTTCCAGGTGCCAACCAGCCCGGAGTCAGCGAAGGCGACCCGCCGACGCACCCAGATCGTGAGCGACGTCAACACAAGGATCCAGCACAGCAGAACCAGCGCTTGCGCACTGGCTGCCTCGGCCAAAGCGGGGGACGGTTCAAGAGGCCAGGGCATCCATGGACCGTCATTTATGGACAGGTCGGGACGGCCTCGTGGAACAGGAGAGATGGAGGGCGCTAGGGACATTTGGTCATTCCGGCAGAGTGGTCAACAAAGAGAGGTTCAACCGGAATTCGGGACGATCCTGACCAGATTGTGACCGTTTTTCGTCGGAAACCCGGTCGAAATGTATAGCTTTGGTCTATACAAATTTTACAACACTGTTACGCTGCTGTCATGAGAAAACTGGTTCTGACCCTCTCACTTGCCTCGCTGTGCGCAGGCCCCGCTCTGGCCAAAAACCCAATTGCCGAGGTGCTGTGCGAGCCGACTTCTGCCTTACATTCCAAGCTGGAAAGGCAATTTGGCAGCATCCGGTCCGCCACTGGCCTGCGCGGTCCCGAACAGATCATGGAGGTCTGGACCGACCCGCGCGGCAACTGGACCATGGTGGTCAGTTACGCCACTGGCACGTCCTGTATCGTGGCGATGGGCGAAGATTGGGTTGAAAGCGCTCGGCAGGATCCCGCCTGAACCTGCGTCCGGAAACAATTCGTTTCCGGTGTGACGGGGGACTCGACAGGCGCGCAAATGCCTCGCATTGTTTCCGGCAATGACATTGCCCACTCAGGTTCAGAGGAACAGTATGCGCGTATTGACTATTTTTGCCGTTGCGGCCCTGGCATCCACATCGGCCATCGCAGCCGGTTCGGACCAACCGACCGTCTATCCCTATGCCAGCAGCGCCAATTACTGCCCCGCTGGATTGCAGCCCGTGTCGATCAACGGAACAGTCTGCTGTGGCACGCCCAACACGAACATGACGTACCAACAGGCAACCGCTGCGCCGCGACGCCGCGCGCATAGCCGATCCTGCCCAATCGGGGTCAAAGGCTGCTGACAGGTGGCCCGGTCAACCGGGCCAACCCGATCAAAGCGGTTTCAAATCTCCCGCCATCTGACGCCCGTCGCGGCCGTCGATGAGTTCATATGAAATTTTCTGATTGTCTGCGAGCCCGGTCAGCCCCGAGCGTTCCACAGCAGAAATATGCACAAATACGTCTTTTCCGCCCTCATCAGGCGCGATAAAGCCGTAGCCTTTGGTCGTATTAAACCATTTCACGGTGCCGGTCGGCATTTCCCGTGTCTCCTTAATCTATTGCACTTCACGCCGGTCTTGCGACGCGTCTTTCAGATCAACCGCTTCCAAAACTCCGGCCCTGGAGTACAAATGCTGGTGTCTGATCCGCAGAAGATCATGTAACAAGGATTGCACGGTTCGACCGAAAATCAAGAAAATCACGGAAAAAAACGCAAGGAATGCGGTTTTTCGGCAGAAAATTGGACAAAAAATGATCCGTCTGTATGGTCTGAAAACATGTGATACGTGCCGTAAGGCGCTGAAATCTCTTCCCGATGTCGAATTTGTGGACGTGCGAGCCGAAGGTGTGCCGTCGGACGTAATGGTGCGTGCTTTGGCCGAGTTGGGCGATGCGCTGCTGAATACGCGGTCGACCACGTGGCGCGGGCTCTGCGATTCCGAACGGGCGCGCACGCCCAAGGATTTGCTGGCAGATCACCCGACGCTGATGAAGCGGCCTTTGATCGAAGCGGATGGCCAATTGTTGTTGGGCTGGACGGCGGCGACCAAGGCCGCCCTTGGCGTGGCGTGACCGGACGCTTATGTCAGGTCTCCGGAACGGAGGACTGAAATGCGGAATGCAGCGCTCGTATTGGGATTGATTGGCGGCTTGTTTGGCATGCTCGTCGGCTTTTTCAGCTATGGCTACACCACAGCCGTCGAGCATTTTGGCGAGATCGAGGGCGTGGCAGAGCAGGTCGCGAACGTCCAGTTGATCCGCATTACCAGCGTGGTTGCACCACTGCTGGCGATTGCCGGGGCAGCCATGGCGCGGGCGCGGGCGCTTTGGGGCGGCATCCTGTTGCTGATCTCGGCGGCTGGGATGTATCACGCGTTTGGCTTTGGCCTGTTTACCGTGTTCCCGATTGTCTTTGCCGGTGTGGCTGGGGTGTTGGCCCTGGCGGCGGGCAAACCGGACGAACCCAAGGCGCATTTCTGAGAATTCCGCCTTTTGGCTTAAATTCCAAAGCCTTTGACCGTGTGACGAAAGCAGGCAGCGTCGTCTATTGCCACATGTAGCGGGCGACGATGTCGGCTGAATTTGCGTTTGGCAACGGACTGTCCGTGGTCCCGGATCATCGCGTGTGTGAGTTCGATTTTGGCACGCGCTGCGCCGTGGTTCGGTCAGGTGGGCTGGCTACATTGTAACCCTCATTAGCCGGTTCACCGGCTACCTGTCCCAAGGTCCCGGTCGCGGGCCTTGTGCCAAAACGAGGACGGCAGGCCAATTGGCCTGCCGTCCGGGTTTCCGCTTGGCGCCTGGGTCAGCCGGCAGCACGCTGATCCGGACGGAAACCAATTTCGGGGGAGGCCGCGAACCGGCCACCGCCAACCTTCTGTATCTTGCCTTCGCGCAGAAGCTGGCCGAAGGACCGCAACCCGTCTTCGCGGTTGAAATCGTCACGCTCCACCTGACGGACCTTGGTCATCAGCTGCGGGCGGGAGAACTTCTCGCGACCTTCGACAAACGACATGTAGGCAGCCGCTGCTTCCAGCAGTTCCGACAGGCCAGTCGCGCCAACCTTTTCGGCAAAGACCGCGAAACCGCTGGTTTCTTCCTCGGACGCGCCCGCGCCTTCGGTCTCCAGCAGTTCAGTTGTCACCCGGCGCGGGCGAACCGGTTCGCGCGGAGTTTCGTCGGTGCCGTCCACACGCTGCTCAGCCACCAGTTTCAGCGGGGCGGCGATGTCCGTTGTCGGACGGCTGCGGTCACCGGTTTTGGCCAGCGGGCGGGTGACGGGACGCGTCATCGGACGGGTCATCGGGCGATCCGGGCGCACAACACTGGCCAGATCGTTGCGGTACTTTTCGTCCAGCGCCAGCAGCTTGGGTTCGCCGGACACCTGAACCTCAGCCTTGGTTGCGGCGACAGCAGCGCGCAATTGCGCATAAGTTTCGCGGTTGGCGGCGGATTCCTCTTCTTCCATCTTCTGACCGGCTTCGGCCAGCAGACGGGGCATATCGGCATCCGGTTCGGTCTGGGCCGGTTCAGACAGTTCCGCCTCAACTTCGGCCAGTTCGCGCATCAGGTCGGCTTCGTCCTCGGGCGACAGCGAGCTGTCGTCGGTCGGAGCGACCGGCTGGGCGGCCTCTTCTTCCTCTTCGATTTCTTCCAGCGCGCCCTGTTGAATGGCGGCTTCCAGATCGGCGCGCTTGACCTTGATCACGCGGCCGCGGACCTGCGGGTCGGCGGCGGGGGCCGCTTCTTCGGTCTCGGCAGCAAGCAGATTGCGAATGTCGTCACCGGTTGCGTCCTCTTCGGGCGCGTCCAGTTCAGCATCTGCATCGTC
Organism: Paracoccaceae bacterium; assembly: GCA_040830545.1. Taxonomy (GTDB): domain Bacteria; phylum Pseudomonadota; class Alphaproteobacteria; order Rhodobacterales; family Rhodobacteraceae; genus HXMU1420-2. The sequence goes on from JBFOMB010000112.1 coordinate 5,845, forward strand.
CAGCCCGGCAAAGATCGTGTCTTCTCCAGCATCTTCGCTGCCCAGATCGTCGTCGTCGTCGTCCGGCGCGTCTTGCTGAGCGGCCTCTGCCACTGCTTCGAACGCAGCCAGGTCAAACGGTGCAGTGTCCTGCGACGCTTCTTCCTCGAATGCGGCGTCCTGTTCAGACACGGCCTCTGCAACGGTGTCCAGCACGGAGTCGATTTGCGGCTCGTCCACCTCGTCTGCGTCGACCGCGTCTTCGGCGACCGATGCGTCCTCTTCCGCGTCAGCAACCGGCTCGGCCAGGGCAGCGGCCAGCGTGTCCAGAACACTGTTCTCGACCTGCGGCGCGTCTTCTTCAGCCGTGTCGTGCTGTCCCTCGGCCACGACCTGATCAGCCACGGCGTCAGCAATCACGTCTTCCGTGTCATCACCGACGGGGGCAGCGGCATCTGCAATGGCGTCCAGCAGAGCTTCGTCTTCCGCGTCCTCATCCACGGGCTGCGCTTCTTCAGCAACCACCGGAGCTTCAACGACAGGCGCGTCAACTTCGGGTGCTTCGTCCGGCAGTTCGACGGCATCTTCGATCTGTTCCGCGTCCTCTGCCGTGTCACCACGGGCAACCACGTCACGAATACGCTGCAGCTTTGCGGCGATGCTGTCCACGGCGGGGGCCAGCGACGCCGGGGCGTCTTCTGCGTCTTCGATTGCGTCCTCAGCGGGGGTAAAGACCTGGGGCGCCTCTGCGGGTACCTCTGCGACCTCGATCTCTTCCGGCTGTTCAGGTGCAGGGTCTTCTGCCACGACTTCGTCTTGTGCAGGTTCTTCAACCGGCGCTTCGGCGACCGTGTCTTCGACAACGTCTTCTACGACCGGAGCAGGGGCCTCGGCCTCAACGGCAGGCGTTTCCGCAACCACTGGCTCTGGCGTCACAACCGGTGCAACAACAGGCGCAGGGGCTGGCGCGGGCGTGTCTGCCTCCACCACGGGGGCAGGGGCCGGTTCGTTTTCTTCGTCTTTCGCGCGCAGTACAACGGCATGGCCGTCTGTATGCGCCTCAACCCTGCGGGCAATCTCGCGCTGGGCGATGCGCGCCAGCATGTCAGCATCCGGTTGCGGTGGTTCCGCACCAAAGTATCGGTCATCCGAAGCCAGATCGCGGAAATACTCCGCAATCGCCTTCATCGTGCCAAATGAATCTTCAAAGCCTTCAAGCGTACACGAGAATGTGCCGTAAGAGACCGTAAGTACTTTGTTCGTGTGGACCATGGGATGCTCGTCCTCTACATAATTATTACCCTGTCTTTACTTCCCAACAGGCGTCAAATTCGGCCCGAATCTGTGCAGAGCAGCGTATCATTTTGTGACCTCATTGTGATCTGTTTCTAAAATTCGCATTAATTACGACATGTCTAAAGAAATTGTTCACAGCTTAGAACCAGTCACTTTGGTTGGGGGTGGGGAGGCATCCGTTGCAGACCTGCACGCGGCTTTGGCCCTTGCGCCCCGGCTTGTGGCCGCAGATGGGGGCGCGGCGCTGCCATTGCAAGAAAGGCTGATGCCCGAGGCGGTGATTGGCGATCTGGACAGTTTGAGCGATTTGGATCGGGGCAGGATTGCGGCGGACCGACTGTTTCACATCGCGGAACAGGACAGCACGGATTTCGAAAAGGCTCTGGGCAATATCAGTGCACCGGTGATTTTGGGCGTCGGGTTTTTGGGCGCACGGGTGGATCATCAGCTGGCGGCATTCCATTCACTGCTGAGTTTCGCGCACCGGGCCTGTGTGTTGCTGGGCGCGGAAGAACTGGTGTTTCTGGCCCCACCTCAGATCGCATTGGATTTGGAAGCGGGGAACACCGTGTCCCTTTTTCCACTTCGCCGCGTGACGGGGCGGTCGACGGGTCTGGAATGGCCGATTGACGATCTGGTCTTTGAGCCGGGTGTGCAAAGCGGGACATCGAACCGGGCGACAGGGCCGGTGATGTTAGAGGTGGACCAGCCCGGGCTGCTGGTGATCGTGCCGCGCGCGGCCTTGGGTCAGGTCACGCAGGCGCTTGCCGCTTCTGCTGGGGCAGGGCGCGGGCCGTGGCCCGTTCGCGCAGGATGATGTAGAGCCCCGCCGCGATGGTGACGCAAATCCCGACAGCGGCCAGACCATTGGGCAGATCGCTGAAAATCAGCCAGCCGATGAAGGTTGCAATAGGGATCTCCAGGTATTGCATCGGGGCAAGTGTGGCTGATGGCGCATAGCGCAGCGACCACGTCATCAGCAGATGCGCAAGCGTGCCCAACAGTCCGATAGCCACCAGCAGCCCCCATTCCGATGGGCTTGGCGTGACGTAGCTCAACAGGGGAATGTCCAGCCCATGTCCGATCCATATAGCGGGGATCAGGAACGCCGTTGCCATGCCACCCGACACGGCCTGCAAGGTGATCGGGTCCGTATCCTTGGCAATCTGGCGTGTGACCAGCATGAACATGGAAAAGAAAACGGCCACCCCCAGTGGCAGCAGAGCGGGCCAGCCAACAGTGGCAAAGCTGGGTTGGATCACCAGCAGCGTGCCGATGAACCCGACCAAGCAGGCCCCGATCCGGCGCATGCCGACCTCTTCGCCCAGAACGAAATGCCCCAGCAGCAACATGATAAACGGCATGACAAAGGCAATCGCCACCGCATCTGCCAGCGGCAGGTATTTGAGCGCGGTGAACATGCCTGCAATGCCGATCATGTGCAAAACGGTCCGCAAGGCCGCCAGCCGCAACACCCGCGCCGACATGCGCCACGTGCGGTTTGTCGTCATGACCAGCGGAACAAGCGCAACGAACTGCACGCCAAACCGGACCAACAGCAGGAACCCGATGGGCACAATGGCCCCCAACAGCTTGGCCAGTGCGTCGCCCATTGGGGCGACCACGCAAAAACCAAGCATCAGGGTGATGCCTAAGACGGGACGATCTGTGGTCATGGGCCGCACGCTAGCAGACGGCGAGCGGTGTGCAAGCGAAGGTTGCGTGACGTTACAAAGGACCGCTCAACAGTTGGGCACGTTCACGGCAAGGCCACCCAATGCGGTTTCCTTGTACTTCTCGCTCATATCCGCCCCGGTCTGGCGCATGGTTTCGATGCACGCGTCCAGTGGCACCAGATGCTGACCATCGCCGCGCAGGGCAAGGCTGGCCGCTGACACCGCTTTGATCGCGCCAAGCCCGTTACGTTCGATACAAGGCACCTGCACCAGCCCGCGCACCGGGTCGCAGGTCATGCCCAGATGATGCTCCAACGCGATTTCAGCCGCGTTTTCCACCTGCTCTGGCGTGCCGCCCAGCACGGCGCACAGACCCGCAGCCGCCATGGCGCTGGCGCTGCCAACCTCGGCCTGGCACCCGGCCTCTGCCCCCGAGATCGAGGCGTTGAATTTCACCAGCCCACCGCTGG
>JBFOMB010000113.1:0-56677 GCA_040830545.1 Paracoccaceae bacterium
TAGGAAGGCCAGTTTCACCCGCTGCATCAGCGTTGTGTACAAGCTGTAACATGGCGGTCACTGCATACGGGCCGCGTATTGCGTCGGCGCGCTGTCGATCGGAAATGCCATGGACGCCAGCAGATAGTTCGCCTCGGGCTTGCGCAGAACACGTGCTGCTGTGGCCCCATAAGCGGTAGCTGGATGTTCAACTAGATCGGGGAACAACATCAGGATTTCGTTGCGTGCGTCTTCATCCAGGCTCGACAAGGCCTGTTGGCCGGGGTGGAATGACTCGGACATGGAGCCGTTTGCGTAAACGATCTGATGCGTGTCGAACATGATGTGCCAGTATTCGACCTCACCGCCCACAGCGCGATAGATCGTGTCCCCGTTTTCCAGATGCTTGGCCGGGACCAAGACCTCGCTTTCTCCAAACAGCAGTTCCGCATGAGGGTCGGCCACATACATCCGGTGTTGTGGCGATACCATCAGATCCGAGTGATTGCCCATGGCGCCGGCCTGGATCATGATTGGCGCAAAATCCCCGATGGCCGCCACCCGGCGCGATCCGATCCAGCGGATGGGCAGCGAACCGTCGCGTGTGATCACACGGTCTCCGGGCTGCAACGCTTCAATCGGAACCTCACCTCTCGGGGTGGAGATCAGCGTGCCGCGCGTGAAACAAGTGATACCTGCTTCGATCAGATCCATAATCCGGTTTTCGGTCGTATCGACACGGATCGTGCCCGCTGGCACGGCAACCGTTGATCCATCCGGGAACGTGATAATCTGGCTGCCGCCGGGAAACTCAGTGCTGGGTCCGGCGCTTGTAACCGTCACCTCTCGCGGAAAAATGGGATGTTGCGGGTCAGTGGCGAAAAGGCTCGGAATATCCCGAACATCAAACAGGTCTTCGCCAAGGACGAAGTCAGTGACAGAGTCATTGCCAAACCCTGGGTTGAGGTCAAAAACGTCATCGCCAGAACCGCCCTGCATCGTGTCGTTGCCTGCGCCACCGATGATTGTGTCGTTGCCAGCATCCCCCATGATGTTGTCTTCACCGCCCCGGCCATCGATAAAGTCATCGCCATCGCCACCAGAAAGGTTGTTGGTGAAAAAGGGGTCATCATAGCCAATCAGGGTATCGTTGAAGGCTGATCCGGTAATGTCGTCATTGCCGATGCCAATCGTGTCACCCTCGGCATGGCCGCCACTGGCGGTTCCGGTGCTCCCGGTATTCAGTTGCACCCGAACGGCTGCATCGGACCCGCTATAGTCCAGCAGATCCTGTCCCGCGTCACCGACCAGGCTGTCACCGCCAGCGCCACCCATCAGAGTATCGTCGCCACTCCCGCCGATCAGCGTGTCACTGCCTTCGCCGCCATCCAGCGAGTCATTTTGATTGCCACCGGCAAGGAGGTCCTGGCCAGTTGCACCGATCAGTGTGTCGTTACCGAAGCCGCCAGACAGAGTGTCATTGTCTGCGCCGCCATCCAACAGGTCATCGCCTGTGCCGCCAATGATCGCGTCCGCGCCGCCATTGCCTGTCAGCGTGTCGTTGCCACCCAGCCCGTTGATCGTGTCATCACCTGCGGTGCCGTTCAGATTATTGTCACCGTTGTCGCCATTGATAATTGCCATTTGTGAAACCCCTCAAATCGGCAGCTTGCAAAGAACGCGCGCCCCCACGCGTTTCGGGCGACTTTGCAGATCAGGTCAGCCCATGCGCCCTTTGCAGGCAGTTTCAAGTAGTATGATCTGAGGATACCGGGGGGATTGGGGGTGATCTTTGGATCAGCGTCTCGGAGTCTTTTGTATGTTTGGGTAAATGCGCGTTATTGCCTTGCGTTTGAGCTGGATTGATCACTATGCGTCAACAATCCAATAAACCCTTGAAAACAAAACTATCCAGACATTCCCGTAAAACGTGTGTTTTGACGAATGGCTGCACGATTCGAATTTTATGTCGAGTTGATAGGAAAAGCGTGCCTCGACGGCCAAGCAACTGTCTGAAAGAGCCGCTGTTGCTAACCGGGATCCAGGTACCGTCCGCGAGGGCCCGAACGGGTCGACACGGGCGCGTTTTCAAAGTTCGAGAGACAAAGAACTTCGAGACGTACGTCCAAAGACAGCCGGTCGCCCGCTCGCTACTTTAATCCCATAACCGACGCACTTTTCGCTTCGGTTTGGGTGGATCGAGACCAAAACAACAAAGGCCGTGCGTCCCGTTTCGTGCACGAGGGTTTTTGATGAATAAGCAATATCTCGAGAAGCTCGGTACGAGTGCACAAGGGCGGGAAACACAGAAGTCTGTTACCGCAACCCAGTCATCGTCGCAGAGATGCGATCGTTTTCCCGCCCTTTTTTCACAGCAAGAGATTGATGGTGTTGAGGCAGGACGAGGCACCGGAATTTTGGCTGATTTGCTGTCTGTGTCATGCCGGGTGCCCGTACTTGGGCGCATGCTGAAGTTCCGGTTTTTTCGGCGCAAACAGTCCGGGAAGACGACGCTGTAGAGGATTGGTTATATGAAAGAAAATAGCGTGGAAAAGGTTCAGGCCCTGACCCGGACCGAAGCCCCAATGACCTTTGTGGTGACCGAAGAACTGCTGGCGCGGCTGCGTCAAAAGGTGTTGATCCAGTCGGAAGATGACCTGCATGAATTCGTCGCGGACGCAATCAATACTTATGTGCATCTGGGGCGACTGTGCGCAGGGGGTGCAACCATTTTCGCTACCTCCCCAAGCAGCAATGACTATGTCGAACTGCACTTTCCCTTTGACCTAAATCCCACCCTGCACGAGTTGTCAGAGGAGGATTGATCGGTGTCTGGATCAAACTATGCCTTCTCCAGCCTGAGGCTGGATCACCTGGCGGGTTTTTGGCTGTCGACGGTGGCTGACGACGCCGGTCAGCAGCACACTGATTTGTTCATTGCGGCTCCGTTTACAACGTCCCAAAGCCGGGATACGAGCCATGGCCGCATCGTGATTGCAGCGGACTTGCGAAAAAGTCTGCGGGCGTTTCCTGCGCAGGTCGGGCAGGACTATGCAAACATCAACGGCCAACTTGGCGAATATCGCTTTCCCCCATGCGTCGGGCCGGAGGCTGGCGCAAACGGATCAACTACAAAGAGAGTTACTCGCATCGCCGACGTTTCCAGAAATGGGGCTAAGAACACGCCAGAACGCGTCGTGCTACTGCAACCAACGCCATAACCTGGACGTTTCAGTGACGCTGGCGAGAAGTAGGATTTGAACGAGAAAGAACAAGTCAACCGAGCGCAAGGGCGACGTCAAAGTCCATGGAAGCACTTGCCTCACTGTACCTGCCCGGTTGGTTTCTTGGGGGGGCCGGGCAGGTGCAAAAACCTCTTCACGTTTGAAGTCTGTCCAGCACAATGCGCTAGAGCGGTTCATTCAACGTAGTTTGAAGCGAAGTGTGTCCGGTCATATTTTTTGGCTTGGCCTGTCCCAGTGCCTCGCTCATCTGGAATCTGGCCGAGATACAAACGCGATTGTTTGCGAGTTAAACTTCAGAACTCGCCTGGTGACATACGTTCCACGAATTGAAGCAGTCCGTGCTCAATGGGTTCGCCGCTGGCTCGTTCGCTTTGGGCCTCGAAGAACTGAGTGCCAATTACCTCGCTGGGCTTGCAGTTGAACTTTTCCCGGAACTGCTTGTTAAAGGTCGAGGGGTCGAACAATCCCCACTTGTTGATTGTCCTTGTAATCACACCACGGCCCGGTTCTGATTTGGAAAGCTCATCATAAATTTTCTGAAGTCGAGAAGAAACAACGTATTTTCGCACCCCGCCTTCCGGTTCAAACATGCGATACAGGCTTGCCCTGGAAACGCCATTCTGGACACAGATTTTGTCGACGGAAATATCTTCTTCTTGAAGGTTTTCCACGATGTATCTGCATACTGAACGCTTAACATCCCTGGCAAACACCCGTCCGATCGTTTCCGCAGACGAGGTTGTTGAGATCATTGACCGCAATAATGCCGTTACGCCCCTCCCCAGAAGGTCCAAATCCAATTGGCTACAGTCCTTGGCCACGCGGTGCGCATTCAGCAGAGTCGTGCCAATCACGCGAGCCAGCGGGGAATCCGGTGAAAATTCGATCAGTGGTTCATGAACTCCGGGCTGATATCCAATCATATCGTAGGGAATGGTCATGCTGATGTGACGGCGTTCCGGGCTGCCTGTATAAAAGGGCTGTTCGTAGTCCACGATCGCGACAGTACCCGGCGAAAGCACCCGCTTGGTAAAGTTGAGGCCAAGCTCGACGGACCCGCTGATGACATAAACCAACAAAACGCCTTCGAGTCGTCGAATGACACTGTTGGGCGACATCCTGACACTTTTGAATGAACCGTATCTGAAGGCCCCAAACGGGCAATCGGCCATTTTTACAAGGTCAATGTTGGCCGCAAACTCATTCTTTTGAATTTCTCTACGTTCGACCTCGAAAACCCCGGACATAAATCCAGATATCACGTCGAAACGATGCTCAAGCGATAACGCGCTTGTATCTACTGAAAACGCTTCCTGTGTCATTGAAGCCTCGACTACAGTCGAACACTACTTGTAAAATTTTACACTACAAATAGGGCGGCATTGTGGCACGCCTGCCCGTCGCTTGATACAAAATCGTCGCAGATCGTTGAGGCTTCGACAAGGAAATTCGTAACTTTCACGGCAACGTTACGTTTTCCGACGGGTCATTTCCAACGTGCTTGTCCAAATTTTCAACCGACATTTCAGACGCGTTGCACGGATTTTGAGCGCTACCGGGGATCGCGGCCATCACGAAATTGGGACTGCGAACAAAAACCTCTGAGACGTCAGGACAAACAAGTCGGCCGGTCATCGTGGTATTTTCAAACCCCATATCGGAAATCTGGATGCAGCCATGCTCAGCGGAAAACCAAAACTTCAAACCCCAACGACGTCACTTGATGTCCAGGGGCTGAATTCACGAGATCGAATGGAAGCGTGGCGTCAGTTCAACACGGGGCTTTTTTCGTTGGACTTCAAAGATCCGACACGCAGCGATTTTCAGGCCAGCGCATTGTCGTATAGGATTGGGGAAACAATTCTTGGGCGTTATTCGGTCACGGAAAATGTTGTCCGCCGAACAATCTCTCGCTTGTCTATCGAACGCGAGGATTTGCTGGTTATTCGAATGCACCTGTCAGGTCAAACGAAGGGAGTCATGAACGGGCGGGACTTTCTGATGCAAGCAGATCGAATTACGATGTTCGACTTTCACCAGTCAATCGAAGCGCACACGAACGATGTCGATTACCTCAGCTTGACAGTTCCATTTTCGACCGTGGGGTATGATCCATCCCGTCATCCGCACTTGATGCAATTTCCAATATCGTCCCCGTTTGCGCGTGTGGTCGGTGCCAATCTTCAACAGCTCATTGATCTCGCGCCGCAATCATCAGTCGCGGATGCGACCACCATCTCGGAAGGTCTGGTCAATCTGCTGCGTACGTTCATTGCTGGTACCGTGCCTGACCAACCAACAGAAGAATGCGCCGTGTCGACCAAAATTGCGATACGCCGATACATTCAGGCGAACCTGCGCAATCCCAATCTAACCGTTGACGGGATCTGCAATGCGATGCATGTGCAGCAAAGGGACTTGTATGGCATGTTCGAAGTCGATGGCGGCGTTCGCCGTTTCATTTCCCGCCTCAGGCTGGAAGGGGCATACGAAGAGCTTTCATACACCGAGCCGATGCGCGGGGCTGTGGCGCGGATCGCAGGGCGTTGGACCTATCCCGACCAGGCCTATTTTTCCAAGTTGTTTCACGAGAATTTTGGCGTCCGCCCAACGGATGCACTTGGCACAAACTTGCAGGTTTCCGGCACGCTGAGCGTCGGCAAGTCCGCTACGACAACCTCATCCGAGCCGTTGATTTCTCTATACTAAAGCGGAACTTTCTAGGCCGTCCTGCACCGAACTCTGTATGACGAAGGATGGCCGGGCTGTGTCGAAACCTATTCGGTGGCCGTTGTCGAGGCACTTGGCAAAATTGCGTCCGCAAAAGGCCTGGTTCCCGGTCACGAACTGGAGCGGCGCACCGAAGCCTGGCGATCAGCGCAGGCTCATACTGGTCCGTCATCGGAACCTCCTGCCATCAGATTGAGAAGGCCCTAATCGTCAGACAGGCATCCCTAACATCCAAATCAACGGCCGAATTGGTGCGCTGTCGCTGCCGCAAGCGCCCTACGGCGCGAGCGGTTTCGTCCTTGTCCCGCTCTTGAGACGTGGACCGAAAGCCAGATCGCTCGGGCACAACAAACAACGGCTATACGGGCGGCGATCGCAGCATCTTGACCCATTGGCCAACGGCAGGATTGGGCCGTGAACGAAGAGTCATCGCGGCTCGCGAATATAGATGCTGCGAGGGCCCCGAAGTCGGCTGCGAGCCCATATGTTCCCTAGTTGCTGCAACTCCACGAATGTCCGTAAAACCCGCACTATTCTAGCCACTATTCCCCACGCCAACGGTTCACATCCCTGGCAAGCCTATCAAGCAATCCGGTCAATACGGACTGTTCTTCTGCGGTCAGTGTTTCAAGCATCTTTGCTTCGGCTCGTGCGAATTCTGCCGTTAGAGCGTCATGCACCGTTCTTCCGTCATCCGTGATATTCAACACCTGGCGACGGGTATCCACGGTATCGCGCGTGCGCGTGATGTAGCCCTTTTCAACCAGGGACGTGACGGCGCGACTGACCGTATTTGAAGGTTGTTCAGTGATTTCACAAATGTCGCGCGCGTAAAGGTTGGCGCGAAAACTCAGGCAGAGCAGGACCGTCAATTCCGGACGGATCAGCCCTGTGTCACGCTCCATTTTACGCAAAAGTGGTTCGCGCCAGAAGTTCGTCAAAAAAGTGATGCGGTAAGCGACGGGAAAGCTCGTCCCATCAAGAATGTCGATCAGTTTCATCGGGGCAACTTAATTCAGGCTTGCTCCATTTGGAACAATATTATAGTTCCATATGGAGCAATTTGGGGAGGGGATTCGCGCGTGGTCCGACAGGTCACCATGACGGTTTTGGCGATTGCGATGGTCATATTGATGCTCGCCATTGTACTGCAGGTTCTGTGCAGCGCCCTGGACATCAATCCGCTTGCTTCCTTTGACGCTGGTCTGCCTCTCTTGGGCGACGCCATCACCCTGAATTCTTTGCTTGATTTTCAATGGCATCTGTTGGTTTTGGTGGGGATCGTCCCGGTGGGGCTGGTTTGGCTGTCGGACAAGCATGTGCGGGTGGATTTCCTGTACGACACCCGTTCGGATCGCTGGAAAGCGCGCCTAAATCTTCTCGGAAATCTCCTATTTGCCGCACCCTTTTTCTTTCTGATCCTGCCGGCATCCTGGAACTTCATGCAGCGCGCGTGGACTTCGGATGAAGGATCGCGCAATGGCGGGCTGAACGACCTGTGGCTGATCAAAGCAGTCCTGCCACTGGGGTTGGCTCTGCTGCTCTTGGCCATCGCGCTTGAAACGTACCGGCTGCTGAGAGCCGCGAAATGAGCGAGAGCGTCCTTCCACTGGCTATGGCTGCGCTGACGATTGGCGGCATTCTCGCCGGGTACCGCGTTGGCATGGTGTTGGCGGGCGCGGCAGCGATTTTCATTCTCGTCTCTGACTTGCCTGTTACCTTCTTCAACCTGCTGACCAGCCGGATTTACGCCAACGTGCTGTCCAACTGGCTGCTCGTCGCGATCCCGATGTTCATCTTCATGGGGCTGGTGTTGGAGACTTCCGGCGTAGCAGAAAGATCGTTGCGCGCGGCGCAAAAGGCACTGGGTGGCAGCGCTGCCGGCATGGGGGTATCGGTGCTGGTGATCGGCGTGTTGCTGGCTGCCTCATCGGGGATTGTCGGAGCCTCAGTCGTCCTGTTGGCGCTGCTGGCGCTCCCCCGGCTGAGCGAAGCGGGTTATGACAACGCCACCTCTGCGGGTCTGATCGTTGCCTCGGGAACGCTCGCCATTCTGATCCCGCCTTCTGTGATGCTGATCGTGCTTGGCGACCAATTGCAGACCCCTGTTCCGTCCATGTTTGCAGGGGCGATTGGTCCGGGGCTTTTGCTGGTCTGTTGTTACGCGGGCCTGGTTTTTTGGCGGGCGCGTGGCCTGCCCGCATTGCCCCGCACAGAACGCACGCCGATCTGGCGTTTGGCATTGGATCTGGGGCCACTTCTGTTCCTCGTCATTTCTGTGCTGGGGTCCATCATTGCGGGCATCGCGACCCCAACCGAAGCCAGCGGTCTGGGTGCCTTTGGCGCGCTTCTGATCACTGTTGTCTATCGGTGTTTCAGCGTTTCGATGATGCTGGAAGCCGCGCGTCAGACCGTTGTCACCACAAGCCTTGTTTTGTTTGTGATGATCGGTGCGACCTGTTTTGCGGCCGTCTTCAAAGGCATCGGTGGGAATGATCTGGTCGAGGCCGGTGTGACCATCTTTGGCGACGCACCTTATACCGTGCTCTTTGTCGTGATGGCCGCGATCTTTGTGCTGGGGTTTGTGCTGGATTGGCTGGAGATCACGTTGATCCTGCTGCCGATCTTTGCCCCCATCGTGGCCGGGTTGGACTTTGGCAACGGTCTGTCGGGCGAAGCCTTGCTGGTCTGGTTCGGCATTCTGGTTGCGGTGAACCTTCAGACGTCATTCCTGACGCCGCCATTCGGATTTTCGCTGTTCTACCTGCGCGGTGCAGCCAAGGACAAACTGACAACCACAGAAATCTACCGTGGCGTTCTGCCATTTATCGTCCTGCAACTTCTCGTTCTGGCGCTTTTGATCCTGTTCCCCGGACTGATCACCGGACTGACTTAATTCATAGGGAGGAAACTATGAAAAAGACTCTGATCGCCGCCATGCTCGCAGCCCTTGCGGTTCCTGCGACGGCAAAAGACTACAACATGCAAAGCGCCTTTGGCGGCCTGCCGGTGATTGACCCGGCTGCAAAGCGTTTTGTGGCAAACGTCTCTGCTCTGACCGGCGGTGAAGTGAACTTTGAATATCTTCTGGCTGGTGAGTTGTCCCCGCCATTCGAGATCTTCGACAATGTCAGTGCAGGTGCCATCGACGCGGCATGGTCATATGCCGCTTATGCATCCGGCAAAGAACCTGCGGCTGCCCTGTTTGGATCTGTGCCCTTTGGCGGCGATCCCCTGTCTTACGTCAGCTGGCTGCACCATGGTGGCGGTCTGGAGCTGTGGCAGGAGCTGTACGAACCCTACAACCTTGTCCCAATGGCTTGCGGCGTGATCCTGTCCGAGGCAGGCGGCTGGTATACCAAAGAGATCAACAGCCCCGAAGACCTGCAAGGCCTGAACATCCGCATTGGCGGTCTGGGCGGCGCAATCCTGGGCAAGCTGGGCGCAAATGCGATGTCGCTGCCTGCGGGTGAAATCAGCACATCGCTGGAAACCGGACGTCTGGACGCGACCGAGCTGAGCTTCCCGATTGTGGACAAGCTGCTGGGCTTCGACAAAGTGGCCAAGAACTACTACTTCCCCGGCTGGCACCAGCCTGCAGGCTTTATCGAGTTCTACATGAACAAGGATAAGTGGGACGCTTTGACGGATGATCAGCGCACCGCAATCGAAGTCTCGTGCTCGGACGCGAACCTCTATGCGATGGGCATCGCAGCGGGCGCACAAAGCGAGGTTCTGGAAGAATTCCGCGCCAACGGTGTTGACGTAAAACGCTTCCCCAACAGCGTCATGGACGCCCTGCGCGCAGCAGCTGACGAGGTGTATGCCGAAAAATCCGCCGAGGACGAAATGTTCAAGCGGGTGATCGACAGCTATCGCGCCTATGCGGCCAAATATAACGAGTATCAGGCGCTTTCGTCGCTCGACTGATCTCCCATGCGCGCTGTCCACACTGGGTGGGCAGCGCTCCCTGTCTCAGCGGTAATCCCCTTTGCGAGGGGGCTTGCCGACCTGACGCCAGCCCGGAGCACTAATGGTGACCTATTCCCTCAGCGACTTTGGCAGCTACACGGTCTCGGGCCGAGTGATTGAGGTCACGGAAGGTGAAACGCGGGAGGTATCCTTCACCCGATCTGCGAAATACACTTATGACCCGCGCGGCCATTTCGCCGTCGAGCAGGCCTATGTGCAGTACTTTGTTCCGGCCATTCGCAATGACGCGCCTCCAATAGTTCTGGTCCATGGCGGCGGCATGCACGGCGGCACCTGGGAAACAACGCCGGATGGACGCCCCGGCTGGCTAAATCTCTTGGTGGCGCAGGGCTATGAGGTGCATGTCCTGGACAATGTAGAGCGTGGCCGCAGCGGGTTTACACCCAACCTTTGGCAGGGTGATCCGATCCTAAGATCTCTGGAGGAAGCCTGGACCCTGTTCCGCATCGGCCGGCCCGAAAACTATGCGTCGCGCACCCCATTTGCCCGCTCGCAGTTTCCGGTGGAGGCCTTTGATGCATTTGCTCAAATGATGGTGCCCCGCTGGCTGACCACAACACCCCTGCACGTCAACGCTTTAGTCGCCGTACTTAAACGGGTGGGACCGGCCGTTGTGATGTGCCACAGCCAGGGTGGCGAGATTGCGCTGGATGCGGCCCGCCGCGTGCCGGAGCTATTTGCCGGTTATATTGGCATTGAGCCATCAACAACTTTGGACGATCCGCAGATCCTGAAAGACATTCCAACCGTGATCTTTTCCGGCGACTACTTGGATTGCGCACCACACTGGCTGACACGCAGGCATGTCTGGGAGTCCTGGGTTGCCTCTATGACAAGGAATGGCTTTCCAGCGCGTCTGGTATCAGTCCCTGACGTTCAAACGGGGCATTCGCATTGTCCGATGTTTGACTCCAATAGTGCCCAATGTCTTGCAACCATACTGAGTGCGTTTGAAGAGACAACTTATCGAATGGCTTAGTGTTCGCTACATTTCGAGCGTATTTGTCCATTGGTTCAGCTTTGGATTTGGACGAGCCTGCAAACATCATATCTGACAGTTGTGATGGTCGAAGCGCCATCTTTACCGGCATTGTTATTGTGGAGGGCAGGCATTAGTGTCGGTGGTGACCTAAGTTCAAGGCTTCTTGGTCGCCGTAGCCTTGTGACACCGAGCTACCACTTGAATGGCCTCGACGGCTTCAGTGCCTCTCAATTGTCGCAGCTGGTCTGCGACGTTGTGACGAAACGAGTGGAAGACAACCCTTCGACCCGACCTGTCATCAGGGTATGTTGCGCCGTTGATGGCGCCGACCCGCTTTCAGGGACGCTCTCAGCGACCGTCGGCGCCCCGTCCGCAGGGTTGGGAGGCAGATCATCACCGGTTGGTGTGGGTATCTGAATATCAGCGAAAAGAGGATTTGCTGACGATCTGCCAAACTCACCCCCGTCATGTTCCGCCCAATGCTCTGCGGAAACCGCACTATAGTTCCCAGAAATGAATTGCCGGTGAAGTTCTTTGACGTATTCCCGATTTGATTTGGCGCCCTCGATTGTACCGCGACCAAGAAGCGGATCAAATGGAAGCTCTGGGTGTTCTTGTGCAAATTCCTCCTGATCGTCTTCGACAAGACAGACATACACGTATCGGACTGATGCTAGGATTTCTTCGTCAGACGGTTCCGCGATGGGGACATTTTCGTGATCCGCAACTTCGTGAGACAGTCTTGCACTCGTCAGAACTTCGCCTGCGATTTCCGCCGCGTTCGCATCAGCCGTTCTCTTGTCTGAGGTTCCCGTTGACTTGACGACTTCGCGCTTGCCGAACGCCTCAGCAAACACAGAGGGACCGTAGACACGCACATACCAGTTTCGAGAATTGGCGCGTTGGAAGACAGTGAACCCGTTCGGCATCGTGACACCTTATCGACACAGCATTTCGTAACAGTCTGCGTCAGGTAAGTGTCATTAATACAGGTACTTATGCTAACTCAATGGCTTGAGGGAGCTGTGGCGGAGAGACAGGGATTCGACCCCTGGGGGGGCTTGCACCCTCACCGGTTTTCGAGACCGCCCCGTTCGACCACTCCGGCACCGCTCCGCGGGGGTCTGGAGTGGTCGTTTACTTGGGAACGTCCGGGCATTCAAGCGCCGTTTTGCATTTGAGCAGGTGTGAATGGGTTTGCTATTGCCAGACGGGCGCAGAGGCCCCACTTTCTCCTCATGAAAAGACACGTGTTTCTTCCGCTTCGCTTTCTGATCTTGGCCGTTTTGTGCCTGAACCTCAGCGCCTTGACCGCCCGAGCTGCGGATCGGGACAAATTGGCGTCGTTTCTGAATGTCACCGGGTTTGATGTGGCGCTGGACAGTTTACGCCTGACGGCGTCAGCGGCGCCTTTGATGTTGGGGGCAGAGCCGGGGCAGTTTGGCGCTCAATGGACGCGATTGGCGGATCGGGTGTTTGACACAGGGGTCATGCGCGGCATGGCGCTGGATATTCTGGCGCAGACGCTGGACGATGACATGCTGTCTCACGCGGCGGCGTTTTATGCCTCTGACCTGGGGCAGCGGCTGGTGGAGGCGGAAAACGCGTCGCACATGATGGAAGACGACGAGCTGAAGCAGGAAGAGGGCCGGATGCTGGTCGCAGCAATGGTCGAGGCGGGGTCGCCCCGGCTGGAAACCATCAAGCGGATGAACAACGCCATCGACAGTTCCGGGCACAGCACCCGGGCCCTTCAGGAGATTCAGATGCGGTTCCTTCTGGCAGCAAGTGCGGCAGGTGTGATCGAACTGCGGTTGGACGAAGGTGAGTTGCGCGCGCTGATGAAAACCCGCGAGGGGGAACTGACAAGAACTTTGGCCGAATCCGGACTGGCAGGCGCGGCGTATACCTATCAATCCTTCTCGGACGAGGATCTGGTTGAGTACGCCGAGGCACTGGAAACGCCGCAGATGCAGAAGGTCTATGAACTGATGAATGCCGTGCAGTATCAGATCATGGCCAACCGGTTTGAAAGGTTGGCTGTCGAAATGGCCGATTTGCAGGCGGAGCAGGATATATGAGAACCCTTGCCGTTGCCGCCACGCTGAGTTGGGGCGTGTTTGCGTCCGGGCTGGCGGCGGAACAGGAACTGGCAGAGCGTCTGGCGGAAACACTGCGGGTGAGCGATGTGGTGCAAATTCTGCATCGCGAAGGGCTGGAGCAGGGCCGTCAGTTGAACGCCAACATGCTGGGTGACACCGGCGGGGCGTATTTCGCAGCTCAGGTCGAGTCGATCTACGATCCTGACGACATGGTCGCTGCGCTGACGGATGCGTTGGCGGAACACATGTCTGGCGTGGCCTTGCAGGAAACACTGGATTTCTTCGGCTCTCCCGTTGGTCAAAGGATCATCGCGTTGGAGATTTCCGCGCGCGAGGCCTATTCGCTGCCTGACGTGCAGGAGATGGCTGTTGCTCAGCTGGAGGACACACCGGAATCGGACAGTCGCCTGAAACTCGTCCGAACATTTGTTGAGGCCAACGATCTGGTGGCTCGCAATGTCGAAGGTGTTCAGGCGGCAGACTTCAGTTTTTATCGGGGTCTTAGCGAAGGTGGCGGAATCCCGCGCGATGACACGGGATATCTGGCCACCATGCTGGAGGGGCGCGACGAACTGCTAGCGGAGACCGAGGAATGGGCACTCAGCTTTCACTACATGGCCTACAAACCCCTGACCGAGGCTGAGCAGCAGGCCAATATCGACTTCTCTCTCAGCGCCAGCGGACAGGAGTTGAATGATGCCCTGTTCGACGGGTTTGAGCGGATGTACAACGACATTTTCTATCAAATGGGTCGCCTGGTGGCGCGTTCCATGGCGACGGCGGATTTGTAAGACCAGCCGCCAACAAATCAGGTTGACACGGCAGGCCGTGCGGATCATAAGCGCGCATCCCCGGCCGGTATTCCGCGCCGGGGTACGTTCTTATTTTGACCATACGCTCTGAAAGAGCGCGCAGTTCGAGGTGATCCGGGTTCCCGGATCAAAACGCCCCAGTCGGGGGACCACAGGACGCGATAGAAAAAGGAAAACGCGATGTTTGCGGTCCTCAAGACCGGCGGCAAGCAATACCGGGTCCAGTCGGGCGATCAGCTCCGGGTGGAAAAACTGGCAGCTGACGCTGGCGAAACCATTCAATTCAACGAAGTGCTGATGCTGGGCGGTGACAGCCCTGTTGTTGGTGCCCCTCTGGTAGAAGGCGCGGCTGTGCAGGCCGAGGTGCTGGACCAGATCAAGGGCGACAAGCTGATCCACTTCGTCAAGCGTCGTCGGAAGCACTCGTCCAAGCGGACCAAGGGCCACCGTCAGAAGCTGACCCTGATCAAGATCACGGACATCCTCGCCTCGGGTGGCGATGCAACCGGTGTGAAGGCGGCTGTGGGCGCGGGCTCTGTTTCGGCGGCACCGGCTGCTGCGGCAGCTCCGAAGGCTGCGGCCAAAGTTGAAGCACCGGCAGAGGCTCCTGTTGCCGAAGCGGGCGCGGACGATCTGAAAAAGCTGTCGGGCGTTGGTCCGGCGCTGGAGAAGAAGCTGCTGGCCGCTGGCATCACCACCTTTGCGCAAATCGCAGCGTGGACCGAAGCGGACATTGCTGACTTTGACGAGAAACTGTCGTTCAAAGGCCGGATCGAGCGTGAAGGCTGGGTCGAACAGGCCAAAGAACTGGCTCAGGGCTAAGGAGAGACACCAATGGCACATAAAAAAGCAGGCGGTTCCTCCCGCAACGGACGCGACTCAGACGGCCGTCGTCTGGGCGTAAAATTATATGGTGGCCAGGCCGCGATACCGGGCAACATCATTGTACGTCAGCGCGGCACCAAGTTCTGGCCGGGTGAAGGCGTGGGCATGGGCAAAGACCACACAATCTTTGCAACCGTTCAAGGCAGCGTGAAATTCCACAAGGGCCTCAAAGGCCGTACGTTTATTTCCGTTCTGCCAGTCGCGGAGGCCGCAGAATAGCCGAACCTGAACAGGTTATGAAAAACCAAGGGGATCGGCAAAAACCGCCGGTCCCCTTTTTCGTTTACCAGATGAAAAACGGGACCGGTCCAAACCAGCGCCAGTAGGGCGCGTAACACCGTAAGAGGATAAATTGGACTAGTCAGATGTCTATCACCGGTAAAGACCTGATCGCACTGGGTTTTCAACCTGGCCCAGAAATGGCACCCGCGCTGCGGACCGTAAACGCACTGGGATTGGAGGGGGCGGCACTGGCCGAATGGGTCGCCGCGCACAAACCCGCACCGCGTTTAAGGTTGCAGGAAAACCCGGGCTACCAGCTGAACCTGGAGGCCGAGGGCAGCGACGATCGGGACAACGTCAGCAATGTCATAAACACGATGGATCTGCTGATGCAGACGCCAACGCTGCGGGCCGGGGCGGTGATGCCCGATGCGTGTCCGGCAGGACCCGAGGGCACGATCCCCGTTGGCGGTGTGGCGGTTGCGGAAAACGCGATCCATCCCGGCATGCATTCTGCTGATATCTGCTGTTCGGTCATGGTGACCGAATTTGCAGACGCGACACCGGCTGACATCCTGAACGCGGTGCACGAGGCCACGCATTTCGGACCCGGCGGGCGACCCAATGGCAAACGCTATACCCTGTCGCCTGATCTGCTTGACGCGTTCCGGGCCAATGCGTTCCTGCAGGATCAGAAAATCCTGCACTCCGCTCAGGCGCATCTGGGCACGCAGGGCGACGGCAACCATTTCGCATTCGTCGGTGTCAGCGAGGCGAATGGCACGACCTGTCTGGTTACGCATCACGGCTCTCGCGGGCCGGGGGCGGGGCTCTACAAGCGGGGCATGCGCACGGCGGAGGGTTGGCGCAAACGGCTGTCGGTGGGCGTGCAGAAGCAGAATGCGTGGATTCCTGCGGATAGTGAGGATGGTGTGGCCTATTGGGACGCATTGCAACTGGTGCGTGAGTGGACCAAGGCCAATCATACCGTCATCCATCAGCGGACATTGGGACTGGCCCGTGCGGAAGTGCGGGACCGGTTCTGGAACGAACACAACTTCGTTTTCCGCAAGGGCGACCTTTACTATCACGCCAAGGGCGCGACGCCGATAGATGCCGATATGCTGCCGGACACCAACGGGACGCAAATTGTGCCGCTCAACATGGCGGAACCTGTTCTGCTGATCCGGGGACAGGTGACAGACGCCAACCTAGGTTTCGCCCCACACGGGGCGGGGCGCAACTATTCGCGCATGGCACATAAGCGGCGGATGGGCGGACGCAGCGAAGAGTCGATTTTTGCGGAAGAGACCGAGGGGCTTGATGTCCGGTTCTACTCCGGCAAAATCGACATTTCCGAGTTGCCGTCAGCCTACAAACCTGCCGCGACCGTGCGGGATCAGATGCGCCGGTTCGGTCTGGCTGATGTGGTCGACCAGATCCAGCCCTATGGCTCCATCATGGCCGGGGATTGGGAACGTGATGCGCCATGGCGCAAAAGGGCGCGGGCAAAACATGCGGCTCAGGAGGGCAGGGCATGACCATCCCTTTACCCGAACGCCCGACATTGCAGGGAGCGCGCGTGATATTGCGCGCGCCTCACCCCTCGGACGTGGCCGGTCGTCTTGCCTTGGGCAATACGCCCGACATCCACCGCATGTTCGGCGCGGACCCTGCGCAGACCCGTCCCCTGACGCCCGAGGCGGCAGAAGCCTGGGTGCAGGCACAAATCGCTGAAGCCAACGCCTGGGTGATCGAGGTGGACGGCACGTTGATCGGCGCGCTGCGGCTGCACACGCTCAATCACGCCGACCGCAATGCGCGTTTGGCCATCGGCATCTTGGACGCTGACAGTCTAGGGCAGGGGCTGGGCACCGAGGCGATGCGCGTGATCGCGGCCCATGCGTTTGGCGACATGGGTTTGCATCGCCTGTCGTTGCGGGTTCTGGCCTTCAACGAACGCGCCATTGCGGCTTATCGCAAGGTTGGCTTTGTCGATGAAGGTCGCGAACGGCAATCTGCCTGCATCGCCGGTGAATGGCATGACGACCTGATCATGGGCCTTCTGGCGTCGGAGTTTCAGCCATGACCGTCGCGCTTGGAAGCCTCGCAGTGTTTGCCGCCAGTCAGGTCGGCACGCCCGGCCCCGCCAACATGGCCATGCTCGCCGCAGGGGCGCGCTATGGCTTTGCCGCTGCGCTGCCGTTCATGTTTGGCGTGTTGCTGGGCAAGCAGTTGATCATCTGGCCCATCGGTTTCGGCCTGATGGAACTGGCCAATCAGGTGCCGTGGGTGTTTGAAACCCTGAAATGGGCCTCGGCGGCTTATATCTGCTGGCTCGCCTGGAAGGTGGCGAATATGCGCCTGCGCCCCGGCACGGCAACAGACCAACCGCCGGGTTTCCGCGCGGGCCTGATCGTGCACCCGCTCAACCCCAAAGCATGGGCGATGATCGTTGCTGGCTTCACCAATTTCGTCTCACCTGACACTCCGGTTCTGGCCGCGACCGCCTCGGTTGCCGCGATTTTGTTCGGATGTCAGCTCATTTTCCACCCGATCTGGACCTATGGTGGCGACAGGATTGCCCATGCGGTTGCAGGAACGCGGTTGGAACCCTACTTGATGTGGACATTGGCGGCGTTGACCGTCCTGTCCGTTCTCTTTGTGCTGTTCGGAGGAGGAACGCAGCCATGAAACTGGATGCGATTATCAATCAGCCAGTAATCGAAACCGACCGGTTTGTCCTGCGCCCGCTGCGCCGGTCGGACCTGGGTCTGATCGAACATTATGGCCAGGACGAGCGTGTGGCGCGTATGACCACCGGTATCCCGCACCCGCTGCCGCCCGGCGCGACCGAAGCCTATGTCACCCGCGCGATGGCCGAGGACCGGGACGAAGATGTCTGGGCCATCGATGGTACGCTAGCGGACGGGCCGGAATTGAAAGGGCTGATCAGCCTGCAGAAGTTCGACCGCAATCAATCCGAAGTCAGCTATTGGGTTGGACCGCCCTTCTGGAACACGGGGCTCGCCTCGGACGCGTTGGAGGCATTGGTGCAGGCCAATCCGCTGAACAACGACACGATGTTCGCGTCGGTCTTTCAGGATAATCCGGCCTCGGCCCGGGTACTGATCCACTGCGGGTTCGACTATCTGGGTGACGCCGAAAGCTTCTCGGTCGCGCGGGATTGCACAGTCCCGACCTGGACCTATTCGAAACGATTGGGCTGAGCCATGCTGACAACAGACCGTTTGACGCTCCGGCCGCTCAGGCCGGACGATGCCCCGTGGATCGCCCGCGAAATCGCCAATCCGGATGTGCAGTGCTGGCTGACCAGCCCACCGCATCCCTACCGCTTGCAGGACGCGGAAGACTTCATCGCGCTAAAACAGGATGACCCATGGTACCTCGTGATCGAGGTGCAGGGCCAACCATGTGGTGTTGTGTCCGTTGAGACCGGGTCAGACCGACCTGAGCTGGGTTACTGGCTGTGGGTGTCCGCCCATGGCCACGGCTACATGACCGAAGCGGCCGGTGCGGTTGTGGACGCGGTGTTCGAAACCGGCCTGCAGCAACTCTACAGCGGTTGGGTCGATGGCAATGCAGCGTCGGAAAATGTGCTGACCAAACTGGGCTTCACCCGCACAGGCGAAATCCGCCAGACCCGGGTGAATTTCCTTGAAGCGGACCGCCCGATCATTCGTGTCACCCTGACCCGCGACCAATGGCACGCACGCAGAACACTTGAGAACAAGGGCGCGGCGGGCTAGACCCCGTCACGTTCCCTCGGAAGGCGAAACCATGAAATTCCTCGATCTGGCCAAGGTCTATATCCGCTCTGGCGCGGGCGGCGCAGGATGCGTCAGCTTCCGTCGCGAGAAATACATCGAATATGGAGGGCCAGACGGTGGCGATGGCGGCAAGGGCGGCACAGTGGTGGCCGAGGCCGTGGATGGGCTGAACACTCTGATCGACTTCCGCTATCAACAGCATTTCTTTGCGGAAAACGGACGTCCGGGCATGGGCCGCCAGCGCACGGGCCGCGATGGTGACGACATCCTGCTGCGCGTGCCGGTCGGAACCGAAATTCTGGACGAAGATCAGGAAACCCTGATCGCTGACCTGTCGACCCTTGGCGACCGGGTGGAGCTTGCCCGGGGTGGCAACGGCGGTTTTGGCAACCTGCATTTCAAAACCTCCACCAATCAGGCCCCACGCCGCGCCAATCCAGGACAGGACGGGGTGGACCGGACGCTGTGGTTGCGGCTGAAACTGATCGCGGATGCGGGGCTGCTGGGCCTGCCGAATGCGGGGAAATCCACCTTCCTCGCCGCAACATCCAACGCCCGGCCCAAGATTGCCGACTATCCGTTCACCACGCTGCACCCG
This sequence comes from Paracoccaceae bacterium, assembly GCA_040830545.1. Taxonomy (GTDB): domain Bacteria; phylum Pseudomonadota; class Alphaproteobacteria; order Rhodobacterales; family Rhodobacteraceae; genus HXMU1420-2. The sequence goes on from JBFOMB010000113.1 coordinate 19,340, forward strand.
AACTTGGGTGTTGTGGGCGTTGACGGGGCAGAATTCGTGATCGCCGACATCCCCGGCCTGATCGAAGGCGCACATGAAGGGCGCGGCATTGGCGACCGCTTCCTCGGCCATGTCGAACGCTGCGCCGTCCTGTTGCATCTGGTGGACGGCACGTCCGAGGACGTGGTGGGCGACTACCGCACCATCATTGGTGAGCTTGAGGCCTATGGCGGCGATCTCGCGGGCAAACCACGCGTGACCGTCCTGAACAAGGTAGACGCTCTGAGGGACGAGGAACGCAACGACCTGCGCGCGGAACTGGAGGCCGAGGCAGGCCCGGTCCTGCTCATGTCCGGCGTCAGCCACGAAGGTGTGACCGAGGTTCTGCGCGCGCTCCGCTCGCAAATCTCCGAGGATCGTATCCGCCGAAAACCCGCCGAGGAGGACGCCCCGTGGCGGCCCTGAGCGGTCTGAACCGGCTGGTTGTCAAAATCGGTTCGGCCCTCCTGGTCGATGCCAAAAGTGGCGCGCTGCGGCAGGACTGGCTGCAATCGCTGGCGCAGGACGTGGCCGCGATAAAGGCACAGGGCACGGATGTGATCCTGGTCTCCTCCGGCTCCATTGCACTGGGTCGTCACGTGTTGGGCCTGCCGCTGACCGACCTGCCGCTGGAACAATCACAGGCCGCCGCCGCCGTGGGTCAAATCCGCCTTGCCCGCGCCTATGAGGATGCGCTCGCCCCGCATGGTATCACCACCGCGCAGGTGCTGGTTACACTGGAAGACAGCGAAGACCGCCGCCGCTACCTGAACTCCCGCGCCACGCTTGGTACTTTGCTCAACCTCGGCGCGGTTCCTATCGTGAACGAAAATGACACCGTCGCCACGGACGAAATCCGCTACGGCGACAATGACCGACTGGCGGCGCAGGTCGCTGTGACCGTCGGTGCGGACTGCCTTGTCCTTCTTTCAGACGTGGACGGTTTCTACTCTGCAAACCCCGGCACGGACCCAACCGCCCACCGCTTCGACCAGATCGACCGCATCACGCCCGAGATTGAGGCGATGGCAGGCGACGCCGGCTCCGGCCTCAGCAAGGGTGGGATGAAGACCAAGCTGATGGCGGCCAAAATGGCCACCGCCGCCGGGTGCCGTATGGCCATCACGCAGGGCGCGCCGTTGCACCCGCTCGATGCGCTCAACCAAGGCGCGGCTGCCACTTGGTTCTCTGCGCAACTGGACCCACAGGCCGCTCGCAAACGCTGGATTGCCGCCATGAAGCCCCGCGGCGAAATCCGCATTGATCCCGGCGCGGCCCGCGCGCTTGGCAATGGCAAAAGCCTGCTGCCTGCCGGTGTGTCCGGTGTCACTGGCGTCTTCGGGCGCGGCGATCCGGTTGCGATCCTTGGCCCCACAGGCGACCGGCTGGGGCAGGGGCTCTGCCGTTACACGGCGGACGAGGCGCGCACGATCCGGGGTCGCCACACCTCTGACATCGAACCTTTGCTGGGCTATCCAGGCCGGGCGGCTTTGATTCACCGGGACGATATGGCACTCTGATGCTTCATCTTTGTCCAAATACTCACATCGCCACCCTTCCGCTGGCGCGACGCACGCAAAAAGGACGCTGACATGAAAGACCTCGACACCATCCCCGCGTTGATGGCCGATCTGGGGCAGCGGGCCAAGGCCGCGTCGCAGGAACTCGCCTTTGCTTCAGCCGAACGCAAATACGCTGCACTCATCGGTGCTGCTGAAGCCGTCTGGACCCGTCGGGACGAAATCATCGCCGCCAACGCGCTGGATCTCGACTATGGCCGGGAAAAGGGTCTGAGCGCCGCGATGATGGACCGCCTGATGCTGGACGAAGCCCGTGTTCAGGGCATGGTCGATGGGCTGCGCACGGTGGCCGAACAAACCGATCCGGTGGGCGAGGTCATCGCAGACTGGGACATGCCCTCGGGCCTCAATATCCAACGCGTGCGTACGCCGCTGGGTGTGATTGGTGTGATCTATGAAAGCCGTCCAAACGTGACGGCGGATGCAGGCGCGTTGTGCCTCAAATCCGGCAATGCCGTCATTCTGCGCGGTGGTTCCGAAAGCTTCCATTCCGCTGGCGTGATCCATGACTGTCTTCTGGACGGTCTGCGCAGCGCCAATCTGCCCGAGGATGCAATCCTGCGTGTGCCCACCCGTGACCGCGCCGCGGTGTCCGAATTGCTGACCATGACCGACACCGTGGACGTGATTGTTCCGCGCGGCGGCAAGGGGTTAGTGGGGCTCGTGCAGCGCGAAGCACGCGTGCCGGTTTTTGCCCATCTCGAAGGGATCTGCCACATCTATGTTGGCGCGACGGCGGATCCTGCCATGGCGACTGAAATCATCCTGAACGCCAAGACCCGACGCACGGGGATTTGTGGCGCGGCGGAATGTCTGCTGCTGGACTGGCGCTTCTACACACAACACGGCCCCGCGATTATCGAGGCGCTCATGGCCGCCGGAGTTGAAGTGCGCGCGGATGGAGAGTTGTCGAGCATAGACGGAACAGTGCCCGCCCAGCCCGAGGATTTCGGATGCGAATTCCTGGACATGATCATCGCCGCCAAGCTGGTCGATGGTGTAGACGAGGCGATTGACCATATCCGCGCCTACGGTTCCAACCACACCGATTGCATCGTGACCGAGGATCAGGCGGCTGCAGACTACTTCTTCCACCGGCTCGACAGTGCGATCCTGATGCACAACGCCTCCACCCAGTTTGCGGATGGGGGTGAGTTTGGCATGGGCGCAGAAATCGGCATCGCGACGGGGAAGATGCACGCGCGCGGACCCGTGGGCGCGGCGCAGTTGACCAGCTTCAAATATCAGGTGCGCGGGTCGGGCACGCTACGCCCATAGCGGTCAGAACCGGATGGTCACGCTACCCTCAGCGAGCGTGACCCCAAGGTCGTACCCGTCCTCCTGCGCCAGAATCGGAAGCAGGGCAAATTGCACGGTTGCTGGTGTGACCTCTGCCGGGTCGCTGCCGCTTTGCAGCCCTGCCCAGACGGTTTCATCCACACTGGTGTTACCGGCGCGCCCCTGAATGATCCAGCCACCGTCATTGGTGATCGTGATATCCCCGCCATAGGGCAAGGCGGACTCACAGCACAGCAGCGCCAGAAACGCCAAACGCACCTCGCGCCTTGCTTGTGGTTCCTCTGGCAGCCATGCCACATTCAGCCGCGTGCCGACAGTCATCGTGGACAGGATTGCGCTGATTTCCTTGCGCGACATCATCTGAGCCGCCGCCGCGCCAAAGGCCACGCGAAAAAACCCGATCCGCGCGCCTGCATTTCCCGCGCTGTCGGTGATCAGGTCAATTTCCGGCCCCGTCGGTCCGCCCGACATTGTCAAAAGCTCCAATCCGTTGGAGATTGCGCCAATGGGGCTGATCAGATCGTGGCAAATACGCGACCCGATCAGTGCCGCCAGATCCGTTGATTTCTGTTCAACCGCCACGTCGAGGTATCCTTCTTATCATGAGCGATCCAAACGCGTTTTTGACCCCGGGCACCCGCGTGCGCCATCCCAGCCAACCCGATTGGGGCATTGGGCAGGTGCAGTCCAACATCGGTGGACGGATCACCGTCAATTTCCCGGAAGAGGGCAAAGTGGTCATTGATGGGGCGCGTGTCCTGTTAGTTCCCGTATTTGATACCTGATTTTGGCTGCGAAATGGTTAACGGAACCAAAAGTTGCGTCATTCTTGTCAATGGTTCGGAAACTGGCTATCTCCGCCGGACCTCAGCCACCGGACGCACACACATATGACAAAGGCTGACACAGCCCCGGATTTTTCCGTCAAACTGGTCGAAACCGAAGGCGAACTGCGGGCTGCGCAGGCGCTGCGCTATCAGGTTTTCGTGCAGGAACTGGGTGGCGGCGGCGATCTGGTGGACCACGCAAACGGTTTAGAACGGGACCGGTTCGACCCGTTTTTCGACCATATGACCGTCACCGAGACAGCAAGCGGGCAGGTGGTTGGCGTCTACCGTCTCATGCGCTCGGATCAGGCCAAGGCGGCGGGGCAGTTTTATTCCGAGGATGAATATGACCTGACTTTGTTGCGGAAATCAGGGCGGCGTTTGCTAGAATTGGGCCGGTCCTGCCTACACCGGGACTATCGCAGCGGCATGGCCATGTATCATTTGTGGAACGGGCTCGCGGATTATGTCGCCCGACATCAGATTGACCTGCTGTTCGGCGTGGCCAGTTTCCATGGGACGGATATCAACAAGCTGAGCGCCCCCTTATCCCTGCTGCATCACAAACATCTGGCCCCTTCGGACCTGCGGGTCCGGGCGAGGCCCGCACAGTTCTTGTCCATGGATGTGATCCCACCAAAATACCTCGACAAGCGCAAAGCGATGATCATGATGCCCGCGCTGATCAAGGCGTACCTGCGGCTGGGAGGCACGGTGGGTGAAGGCGCATGGATCGACAGAGACTTCAACACGGTGGACATCTGTATGGTCCTGGACACCGAGCGTTTGAATGCACGACAGAAACGCCTGTACGCCGGAGGTCTGCGATGAGTGTGACATGGGACAGCAACGATCCACCTCGGCGCGTCGTGCCGGGTATGGGTGGTTACGTCTTGGCTGTGTGCCGGGCGTTGCCCTTGGCGTTGTTGGTCTTTGGCTCCCTGATCATCCTACTGCTGATCCGACTGGTGGAACGGCCCTTGTTCGGGTTGCACCGGCCCGTAACTCCATTCCTGACCCAGTTTGTCTGCCGCAACGCCTTTCGGCTGTTGGGCATCCGCTATGAGACGTCGGGACGTCGGATGCACCATCCCGGTGGGGTTGTGGCCAATCACAGTTCATGGCTGGATATCTATGCGCTCAATGCCGCTGACCGGCTGTACTTCGTGTCGAAATCCGAGGTCGCGAAATGGCCCGGCATCGGTTGGCTGGCGCGCGCGACGGGCACGGTGTTCATTGACCGTGACCGCAAGCAGGCACGGCAACAGGCTGACCTGTTTAGCGCACGGTTGGGGGCAGGGCACAAACTGCTCTTTTTCCCAGAGGGCACCTCTACTGACGGTCGCCGGGTATTGCCGTTTCGCAGCACGCTGTTTGCCGCGTTTTTTGATCCAGCGCTTAGCGCGCAGCTATATGTGCAGCCCGTGACCGTGGCCTATTACGCGCCAGTGGGGCAGGACACGCGGTACTATGGCTGGTGGGGTGGAATGGATTTTGGTTCGCACTTGATCCAGTTGCTGGCCACGCGCCCGCAGGGGCGGGTCGAGGTGATTTATCATGCACCTTTGCGGGTGGCCGACTACCCGGATCGCAAGGCGCTGGCGGCGGCGTGTGAGGTGATCATTCGGGACAGTCACGCGGGTCGGATTGCAACAGGGACCTGAAATGGCAGGTAAGGGCACAAAAGCGCAGGACAAGGGCATCTGGCCCGCTGCGCCATCGCCGGGCCGATCCCACGGTCCGGCGACACCGCTTCCGAGCACACTCCGCTCGCAGGCCAGATTCTAACATTTGAGAGATAAAGAGTGAGCCAAGCCAGATGCGTCGCCAAACCTCGGCCCGACGACGGCGCAGCTTCAGGACTTGCCTGGAACGATTCTCCTTAGACCGACAATCGCGCTGTATTGGTCCCACGCTCGCGATAAGGCGTCGTGTCATAGTGCGACCGGTAGCATTTCGAGAAATGCGAGGGTGAGGCAAACCCGCAGGCCAGTGCCACGTTGATCACGCTCATATCCGTCTGCAGCAACAGGTTCCGCGCCTTTTGCAGGCGCAGTTCCATGTAGTATCGCTTGGGTGACCGATTCAGATAGCGCCGGAACAATCGCTCCAACTGACGGGTCGACATGCCCACATCCTTGGCCAGAATCGAGGGACTGATCGGTTCCTCGATATTGGCTTCCATCATCTGGATCACTTGGCTCAGCTTCGGGTGACGCACGCCAATTCGTGTTGGCACCGACAGACGCTGTGTGTCCTGATCCGTGCGAATGGTCGTATAAATCAACTGATCCGCCACCGCATTGGCCAACTGATCCCCATGGTCCTCTGCAATCAGCTTCAGCATCAGGTCGATGGAGGACGTCCCCCCCGCGGTCGTCATCCGGTTGCCGTCAATCACAAAGACAGATTTGGTCAGCTCCACCTCGTCAAACTCTTCGGCAAAGCTGTCCTGGTTTTCCCAATGGGTCGTCGCCCGTTTGCCATCCAACAAACCGGCCTTGGCCAACGTATGCGCCGCCGTACACAGACCCGCCACGCTCAGCCCCTTTCGCGCTTCGCGCCGCAGCCAGCCCAACAGCCGCTTGGTCGTGGCTTTTTGAACGTCGATGCCACCGCAGATCATTAACATGTCGTCGCGGTTCATTTCGTCCAGATCACAGTCCAGCTTGAACGTGGTGCCTGCCGAACAGGTCACCAGATCGCCACCTTCACCGGCCAGCACCCAGGAATACAGCTCCTGGCCCGCCATCCGGTTGGCAATCCGCAGGCTTTCCAATGCGGATGAAAAGCAAAGCATCGTAAAATTGTCGAGCAGCACAAACACGAACCGGCGGGGTTTGGTCCCGGCGGTGTCGACCTCGACGATCTGAGGCGTATCGCTCATCTGGGTTAGTCCTTCGTGCCCCTTTGAACCAAGGCGGATCAAAGCGTTTCAATCAGCATTTCCAGACTCGGAAACCAACGTCAAGAGGGCGCAAAACACGTATGGCATCGCTGGCAGAGCTTTTGTATAGAAGGCTTCCATTCAAATGGCGGAGAGACGTTATGAGCACTTGGCAGAAATCGGACTGGCGTAACAAGCCGCGGGTTCAGATGCCGGACTATACCGACCCGGCGGCTTTGGCCTCGGTTGAAGCTCAACTCGGCAAGTATCCTCCGCTGGTTTTTGCAGGCGAAGCGCGGCGGCTGAAACAACATCTGGCAGCAGTGTCGCGGGGCGAGGCATTTATCCTTCAAGGCGGCGACTGCGCGGAGAGTTTTGCGGAGTTTTCCGCGGACACAATCCGGGACACGTTCAAAGTCATGCTGCAGATGGCCATGGTCCTGACTTATGGCGCGAAGGTGCCTGTGATCAAGATCGGGCGCATGGCCGGTCAGTTTGCCAAACCCCGCTCGGCCCCGACCGAGGTGAAGGATGGTGTGGAACTGCCGAGCTACCGGGGTGACATCATCAACGAACTGGACTTCACCCCCGAAGCGCGGATTCCGAATCCGAACAAGATGTTGCAGGCCTACACACAGGCAGCGGCCACGCTGAACCTGCTGCGCGCGTTTTCGACGGGTGGTTTCGCGGATATGCACCGGGTGCACGCCTGGACGCTGGGCTTTACAGGCGGGCAGGGGGCCGAAAAGTACCGCGATCTGGCGGAACGCATTCAGGACACGATCGACTTCATGCACGCCGCCGGTATAGACGCGGACACAACGCATGAGTTTTCTTCGGTTGAATTCTATACCAGTCACGAAGCGTTGCTGCTGGAGTATGAAGAGGCGCTGTGCCGGCTTGACTCGACGTCGGGCAACTGGCTGGCGGGGTCTGGTCACATGATCTGGATCGGTGACCGCACGCGGCAGCCCGATGGCGCGCATGTGGAATTCGCCAGCGGCGTTCAGAACCCCATTGGCCTGAAATGTGGTCCGACCACGACGCCCGAAGATCTGAAGGTTCTGATGTCCAAGCTGAACCCGGAAAACGAAGCGGGCCGCCTGACTCTGATCGCGCGCTTCGGCGCGGGCAATGTGGGCGATCACCTGCCGCGCCTGATCCGTACGGTTCAGGAAGAGGGCGCCAACGTTGTCTGGACCTGTGACCCGATGCACGGCAACACGGTGAAGTCGAACACAGGCTACAAAACCCGGTTCTTCAACAGCATCCTTCAGGAAGTGCAGGAGTTCTTTGCCATTCACAAGGCCGAAGGCACGATCCCGGGCGGTGTGCATTTCGAGATGACCGGTCAGGACGTGACCGAATGCACCGGTGGCGTACGGGCGATCACGGACGAGGATCTGGGTGACCGGTATCACACCGCCTGTGACCCGCGCATGAATGCAAGCCAATCGCTGGAGCTGGCCTTCCTGGTGGCCGAGGAATTGACAGCGTTGCGCCGGGACAAGGACACGCGCGCAGCGGTCTGAGGCCTCAACCCTGAAAACAGGAAACACGCCGCGAAGCAATTCGGGGCGTGTTTTGCGTTGATTGGTTCATGGACGCTTGTGGCAATCAGTCCGCCGAATGCACCACGCGCAGGTGCGGACGTTCGCCGGACAGATTGGCCACTGGCGGTTCGGCAAAGCCTTCGTTTGCGGCCTGCAGGACAGGAGCCTCTTCTTCTTCGACTTCGGTCAACAGGTCGTGCACCGGGCTCGGCTCAAAATCCATTGCGGCCAGTTTCTGCGGCCCCATCTGCTGACCGCCATTCGTCACAATTGCCCCCATCGCGCGCGATACTTCGCCGTTTTCCAGGCACAGCGGCAACAACATCATCTGACCATCCAGCGCCGGACCGCCAAACCGACGTTCGCCTCGCAGATTGGCCCGCAAAATAGACGGCGTATCAAACATCCGCGCCAGCGCGTCACCCATGGGGTCACGTGATGCAGCCGAAAACAATGCCGTAACCGGCATACCGCGCACCTCCATCCCGGTGAGGTCGGTCATGTGTTGCCCGGCAATCCGAAACCGCGCCACGCGCGGTGCAACCCGCTCCAGGATGACCGCGTAACGCAAAACTGCCTCAACACCCCGTGGGTCCACATCTGATCGCCGCGGAACGGCGTGCCCCCTCCGCGGCAAGGCCCGCCAATAGGCTTCCATCTGCCAAAGCAGGCTGCGCGTGTTAGAGAGACCCTGTGCAGAATTCATCGCGACCACGTTCCCGAACGATTTCAATCCAAAAAAACGGCCCATGCGCCAGCTCCCATTTCGTCACAACATACCACTATCTCAGGTCTAGGTCCGAGGGCGTCTTGCGCCCTGCACCTTCCGAGTTCGGTGTTACTCATCTTAGGCTTAGGTCACCATCATCGTTCATGAAAGGTTAACATTAACAACTGGTTAATATTGATAAGCATTAACCAAAAATGGTGAGTTGCACGCATGTGTGAGCGGAATCAGGCTGTTTGCGGGACCGCACGGTGGCGCGATCCCGCCGAACTTTAGTGCCAGCTGGCAAAGACGTCGCGTGTCTCAACACTCTCCGGGCGCAGGTTTGCGATGCCTTCGTAGGGCGTCCCGGTGCCCAGTGGCAGGTGCGGGTGCTCTTGGATCGTCAGCTTGTGCCGTTTGATCATGTCCTGAAAGGACGCGCCCGACCAAAGCGAGTTGCCGACCTGCGCGTTTTCTTCCCGTGGGTCGCGGTAGATGTTGAACACCGGGGCTGCCGCCGCTGGCACACCCGGACCAGGTAGGTGCATCTTGAACTCTTGCTTCACAACGGAACGCAGGGTTGGCCCCTCGTAGACAAACACGTAGTCGCGGCGCGAATTGCCTTCACCTTCCAATAGCAGCGCCGTCTGATCCAGCCCGTCAATCACGCGGTCACGCGGAATATGCTGCGTTGCGCCGGCGATACGGGCAAAGGTCGTGAACAGGTCGGACACGTGGATGATGTCGCCCGCCGCACTGCCGGGCTCAATGGCCGCTGGCCACCGAACAAACGCATCCGTGCGTACCCCACCTTCCAGATGCTGCGTCTTGCCACCGCGATAGATCAACTGGCTGAGGCCCGATGTGCCCTCGAAGTGATACATCAGGCCGTTGTCGGCCATCAGAACGACAAGCGTGTTGTCGGCAATCCCCAGCGCGTCGATCTTGGCAAACACCTCGCCCAGCCAACCGTCCAGCAATTGCAACTTGTCCGCGTGAAACCCGCCGTTTCGCGAAATCGCCTGATCCGGGTAGACGAAGTTCAATGGATAAAGCGGCCAGTATTGCAGAAAGAACGGTTCATCCTCTCCAGCCAGACGGTCCAGCTGTTCCAGAATTTGCCGCTGGTAGCGTTCGTTCATCGCCTCATAATGCGCCTGCGTCCATTCCTCCCCCGGTTCCAGATCGACCTCATAGGCCTGTTCCCCGGCCTTGGCTTCCACACCTGTTACAAGGCCATAGGGCTTGAATCGCTGATCCAAAGCAAACTGGTTGGACTGACCCGAGGCATGGTAACCTAACATCGCGTTCGCGCTCATCGCCTCGCGGGTCATCAGGCTAAGCTGCACCTGCTGATGCAGGGGAAAGGCGGCCCAGTCGAACCCCTGATTGTGCGGGTAGGCCTGTTCAATGTCCCCCTGATGCCACTTGCCGACATGAGCGGTGTTGTACCCGACCTCTTTCAGGATTTCGGCAATCGTCACCTCTTGCTCTGACAGGCCTTCACCGACCAACGCGACCTTCACCTCTTCGACCCCGGCGCGGTAGGGCTGGCGACCGGTCAGAAACGCTGTGCGCGTGGGCGTGCAGGAGGGTTCCGTGTACATCCGCATCAGCGACATGCCTTCCTGCGCAAATGCGTTGATGTTTGGCGTGTCGATGCCGGTCACATAGTTCATCGTGCGGCTGCCCATCTGACCGAAGCTGACATCGTCGATCAGGATGTAGAAGATATTGGGCGGCTTGCCCCCGTTGTCAGCGCGCAGTTGTGCCAGGCGCGCGTCCATTTCTGCGTCCTGGGCATCCCATGCCTCGCCAAATTGCGCGCGCAGATAGGTCTGCTCGCCATCGTGAATAATCGGGCCATCCTGCGCCAGCGCCATGCTGGTCATCAGGGCGAACCCGGCGCCTAGTATCAGGGGTTTCATGTCTTGTCCTTTTCGGTTGGTGGAAGGTCTTTCAATTCAGTGGAGCGCAGCATGTCCTCGATCTCGGCCCTGAGACCGGTCAGACTCTCAGCGAGATCCAGCAGATAGCGGGCGTGATCCGGGGCGTTGACCTGATCGCCGCGTGTCAAATGTCCGTGGATCTCCAAATAATCCCGGCACAGCTCGTCAAAGTTCGGATTGCTGGTTCTCAGCATGCGCAGACGTCCGATTTTCACGTTGAACGCAGCGGCCAGTGTCGTGCTGGGATCAGGGCATTGGGGCATGAAACTCTCTCGGGTGATTGGGTGAACCCTACCGCCCGAGCATGGCCCTTGGACCGTTTCACATCGCGTGTTACGGTAGCATCGGTGGTGTACGAGTTTGAAAAAACGGACAAAAACGCAGGGCCGCGCCGAATGTCCCAGCTCGACGAAACAGACGTAGCACCGGAACACGTGCGGGATGCTCTGGCCCGGATTCTGGCCTCCAAGGAGTTTTCAGGGTCGGCCCGGATGCAGGCTTTGCTGACCTATGTGGTTGAGGAAACGCTGGCGGGGCGCGGAGCCGACATACGAGGCAAGTCCATCGGGCTGGACGTGCACGGGTACACAGTTGATGAGATCGACAAGCGCGAAGGCGTCGTGCGCGTCGATGCCGGTCGCCTGCGCCGCAAACTGGCCGAGTATTACAGGCGTGACGGGGCAGGGGACGACCTGATCATCACGCTGCCGGTGGGCAGTTATCAACCTGCCATTTCGACAGGCGACCTCGGCGATGAGCCGTCGAAGAAGATCAGGATCAAGCCTCTGGGACAGGCAGTGGCGCTTTCTGTGGTGGTGATCGGGACGGTATGGGGGGGGATTTCGTTGTTTGGGCCCACTCCATCGACCGAAGCCCCCTCGGTCGACCGCCGCGAAATCTACGACATTTCTCCGGCCCGGGTAGAGGCGGTCAATCTGGCTCAGATCGGGCGCGATTTGATTTTCCCGGCCGTTGATCCCCGGCGACTTCGCATTGCGCTGGATGTGTTTCAATCCGTCGTGGCGACGGACCCAACGTACTTCGGCGGTCACGCCGGGGCGGCGCAGGTTCTGGCGACGATGTCGCTGGTTTCGCCCGATAGGGCTGTATCCCAAGAGCGCCTGAGCGACGCCTTGGATCACAGCGCCCGTGCCCTGTCGCTAAACCCTAATGCAGCTTGGGCTCTTTCGGCCCGCGCCTGGACGCAGTTTATTGTGGGAGATGATGCCGCGGCCCGTGACCTCACTATTCGTGCCACGCGACTGGCCCCAATGGAGCCGCATATTCACGAATTTGACGCCCTGATCGCGCTTTATTCCGGGGATTTCGACCACGTGCTGGAACAACGCGATCTCTATGACCGCTTTTCGTCGGATGGGCAGAGCTTTGTGTTTCAAAACGTGCTGGGCTCCGCCCTGTTTCACACGAGCGACCACGCGGGGGCGATCAAGGCGATCGAAGGGGCAATCGCCGATGGTGCCCCATTCGGGCCGGTGCCCGTCGCGTACCTGATGGCAGCTTATGCGTTGTCGGGCGACATGGCCGAAGCGACCAAGCTGGCCGCGCTTTTGTCACGGACCTGGCCGGGTGTGCGCGTCGACGTGATCTGGAAGCGCATTGTGCGTGACCCGGCCATGGTCACAGACCTCACGGACGGCATGGCAGCAGCGGGTTGGGTCGCGCAGGTGCAACCCAGCCAAAGCGATGATTGAAACACAGGTGTCCGGACCCAATCAGAACCGAAATTTCGCGCCAATGAACGGCCCGGAAAAGGTCAGGTCGGACATGACAGGTGAATTGCTGATATCCCAGGTCATGTGACGATAACCGATGCTCAGATCCCAGTTGTTGATCTGATAGTCGAAGCTCAGCACCCCCTGCCAGGTCAGGTCGCTGTCCCCTGTGCCGACGTCTGCATAGTAGGCCAGCGTCCATCGGTCTGACAGGGTTTGCGTTCCGCGTAGCCCGATGATGGCATCCCAATTGGTGAGGTTTGCGGTGGTACGCCGCGACCCGCCTGCCACGGCGAGGTTGGCCGTTGTGTCCAGTTGCGTGTGCCGGAACCCGCCAAACGCGTTCAAACGGCTTTGACTGCTGTTCACCACGTTGTAGCCAGCACCCCCCGTGAACACGAACCCTTTGACCCTGGCATCCGCGTTGGCCGGGATACCGGGACCGAAGGCAGCGTTTTTGCCTTCGGCGATTTGCAGGTACACCGCGTCGCCGAAAAAGGCCCATTGTCCGTTGGTGGCCTCCAATGCGCCCATCAGGGCGAAATCCAAGCTATCGACAATGTCGCCGAAACTCATACTGATGCCCTGGCCTGTGGTCGTTGTCCCGTCCATGCCCGCGCCCCAGGCATAGATGAACCCGGTGAAATCCCAGGTTTGCTGGGCAGAGGCCATGCCAGGCACAATCGTCGCGAAAGAAAGCGCCGTGATGGACGTGGCCGTTTTCAGAAATGTCTTGGGTGTCATGGTTTTCCCTTTTCGATGAGAAGAAGGTGATTGGAGTGGGTCGAACTTCATGCGGCCTCTCCGGCCTGTGTTTCCTGCTGGTCTGGAGCGTGACGGTTGATGTCCGTGTGAGGGAAGAATTCAGCCCAGACGTGCCAGAACAGGCCGGGTTTGACATCCGGCGAGCGTTTCAGTTTTCCGTCCGGTGTATTGCCGAACACGTCGACCTCGTGCACCTGTTGGCCTGTGTCATTGTTCCAGACATTGACAGACTCGTGTTGCGGGTCCCATGCCACGGTCAGCGGCTGACCACCCACAATGGCATTCACCACATTACCCTGCGACACCAGAAAATCATCCGTCCAACAGGTTGCGTCCGATCCGATATTCACACCCCAGACATAGGTTTTTGTCGGCAGCCGGGGGTCAATCGGCCGCTCCAGATTCTGCATGATGGGCCGTGCCTCGGTGTGGTGCTTCTGGATCGTGGCGGTAAAGGCCAGCTCCATTCCGAAATCCAGGAGGAACAGCAGTGGGTTGGAGGACGGCTTGTTCAGGAACACGGTGCCGTCGGGATAAGCCCGCTGAAACCCGCGAAATGTCATGCGGAAGGTGGGCCAGGGCTGCATCACCAGTGTCGGGCGCAGGGGACAGGCGGGGCCATCCGCTGACCCATCCTGATCCTTTGCACGGAAACCGTAGATCTGCTGCAAAGGCTCGCCCGTTGCGTTGTCGCGCAGGACAAGGTTGTTGCCGTGTTGTGCCAACACCTCCAGATCAACCTCTTGATCCTCCACCACAGGCACATAACCCAAGCCTAGGTTGGCAATCGCGCAAAATGTCATCACGACGTTCTCGCCCTCCAATCCGTCTGGCGATCCGGCCAGATGCGGACGCATGATTTGCGCCTGCGGATGCGCGCGCGCAACGCCGTCCTTCTCGACAACAATCACCTGATGGGTCGGGCTGACAAACTCTTGGGCCTCTTCGATGCTATAGTAGCGGGCCGTGTTTTTCTGGTTCCTCAGCCCCAGATGCACGTAGATCCATGTGAAGGCATACAGGAACAGAGCCACCAGCGTGCCGACCCAGAACACCCAACCCGGCGCGACACCGGTCAACAGCTGCAGGCTCGCGGCAACCACCCAGGCCGCGACGCCCACCGCCATGAACCGGTATTCGTTGCGAATGAACCGGTCCACATTCGCGCGTTTGGTTTTCATGACCAGCTGCGGGATGTCCCCCAGATCACGGAAGTAGAGCAGCGCAATACCCACCGTGATGAAGAGGCAGAGATAGAAGAGTAGGGTAACAAACATCTCTCACACCTACTGTTTGGGCGACTGCACCTTGACGAGAAACGCGTTCACGGCTGCCTGACTTTCCGGGCGAATGTTCTCGATCCCCTCGTAAGGCACACCGCGAGCAGGCGGCACATCCGGGTACATTTCCTTCCGCGCCATGTGACGTCCCAGGATGCGCACGAATTCCTGTCCGCCCCAGGCCCCGACCTCGGTCGAGACCGAGTATTCCTCGCGCGTGTCACGGTAGAGATCGAAGAATTTCGCCGCGATGGGGTTCTTGCCCGGCGGAGGCAGGACAAGTTTCAGTTGGTCCTTCACAACCGCTTCGGGTTTCTTGTCCGAATAGATGATCACGTGATCCCGCCGCGATTTGGTTTCATCCGAAAACAGCAGAGCCGCAGACTGATCCACACCGTCAATCAGGCGATCACGCGGAATGAACTCCTCGGCCCCTGCAAAACGTGACAGGGTCGTGAACAGGTCGGACACGTGGATGATGCTGTTTAGCAAACCATCCGCCTCGATCATGCCGGGCCAGCGAATGAACGCATCCACCCGCACCCCGCCTTCGGTCGTGTCGGCCTTGCCACCCCGGAAGATCATCGGCGTAAACCCGGATTGCGGTGAATACTTGGTGAAATGGCCGTTGTCGCCCATGACGATGACAATCGTGTTCTCGGCCAGCCCCAATTCATCAATGCGCACGAACATCTCGCCCAGCCATTGATCCAGCAACTGCATCTTGTCCACGTAAAGCCCGCCATTGGCGCTTTCTGGTCCGGACCGGCCCGCGCGCGTGTTGTCCAGCGGGATCATCGGCCAGTATTGCAGGAAGAAGGGTGTATCGCCCCCGGCCAGACGATCCAGTTCCTCCATCGTCTTGTCCTGGAAGGCCTGGTTCATCTCGTCATACTTGGCAGCATTCCACCGCTCGCCGGACTCCATGCGGATTTCCCGGATCGGGCCGCTGGTCTCCCCCTCAATCACGGTCATCATGGCCGACGCATCCGGGCGGAACCACGCATCCAGCGTGTATTTGTCATCGTAGTCCCGGATCGCGACGGACACCTGCTCCTTGATTGCGTCGTCGTTGAAGATCGTCAGTTGCCCCTGCTGGTGCACGGCCATCTGGGCATAGTCGAACCCCTGGTTCATCGCCCAGCTTTCCTGAATATCACCCATGTGCCATTTCCCGACGTGGCTGGTTGCGTAACCGGCCTGTTTCAGCACCTCGGCCAGCGTAACCTCGTCCCCCGGCAGACCTTCGCCCGCGATGTCCACCTGCGTGTTGCCCATGCCCATGCGTACGGGCAGGCGTCCGGTCATCTGCGCGACCCGCGTCGGCGTGCAGGAGGGTTCCGTGTACATGCGCACCATGCGCATCGCCTCGTCAGAAAAGGCGTTGATGTTGGGCGTTTCATAGCCCCGGATCGCGTTCAATTCCGGGATGCCCATGTCGCCAAACCCCAGATCGTCGATCAGAACACTGATGATATTGGGCGCGTCACCCCCGTTTTTGTCCCGAAATGCAGTGAGCGCCGCATCAACCGCCTGATCATCTTCGCTCCACTGCGCCTCGTGCTGGGCCTTTAGGATGTAATACTCTGCATCATGAATGATCGGCCTGTCCTGTGCAGCGACCTCCATCGGCACGGCAAACAGCCCGGCAGCGGTGACAATGCCTGCGGCCCAATTCAACCTAATCCCCATTTTTCTTTTGCCCCTTTTGCAATTCAGTTTTCATGGCGTTCTGCAGCAGCACGTGGCATGCTGCGGAAATCGACAGCCCGTTGACCCGCGCGAAGTCGCTCAATTGGCGATGCTCGGCCTGCGTGACAAAGGTCACGACTCGTTGAGAGCGCACCAAGTGTTCCGGCGCGGGCGGTCGTCCAAGTGGTTTGGTTGCGTTCGTCGCAGTGGTCATGTCCCGACCTCCGACAAATCTGGTTTCACTTTACCGGCAAATTATTGAGGTCTGAAAATGGACCACATCGAAAATTCGCCAGTTTTGGCTGACGGCCCGCAACCGGGTGAGGTTCCGGTCATGATGGCCGACCTGCCGGACCCGAACGACATAGGTGTGTTGACCCCCTGGCAGGTCGATTTCCGCCAATTGGAACCGGGCGCGTTGTCCACCCGCATCGTCATGCGGGGGAGTGAGACGGTCACATTGACCAGCCTCAACCTGTCTCACCGTGTGCATCAACGCGGTGTGCCGCCTTCGGGATGGATGACCTTTGGCATTGCCGCGCATGACAGGTTGGCCTCATGGCAAGGCCGCAGCGTGACACCGCAATCCCTGCTGTCATTTGGTGCTCAGGTTGAATTCGACAGCGTCAGCGAGGCCGGGTTTTCTGGCAAGGTGCTGTCCTTTCGCGCTGATCGGGTGGAGCGTCTGGCGGCGCAGGCAGGATTTGACCTGCCGGACCTGTCCACCCTGACGGAACAGTTCCGGGCCGAGGATGAACTGCCACGTTGGCGGGAACTGGACCAGCTGTTCAGCACCGCGCTGATGGATCAAACCTCGGAATGGTCCACCGACACCGAAGAGGCATTGATGCTGGACACGCTCGCCGTGTTGCTGGGCGGCAAGCGTCACGCCGACAAAAGCAGTCCGCGCACGAGGCAGAAGGTATCTAACCGTGCCATCGACATCATGCGCGCCAATCTGGAAGACCCGGTGTCGATCTCGGACCTTTGCCAGTTGTGTGGTGCGTCCTGGCGCACTTTGGAACGTGCGTTCAAGGAACGGTTCGGTCTGGGGCCAAAGGCGTATTACTTGCGTCTGCGCCTGTCCGCCGCACGACGGGCGTTGATGCAGGCCGCACCCACCGACAAAGTGGCGGATGCTGCCCACCAGTTCGGGTTCTGGCACATGGGGCAATTTGCGCAGGACTATCGCCAATTTTTCGGTCAACTCCCATCTGAAACGATGGGAGAGCGGGCCTGAGCCCGAGCGCAAACGCGTCGTCACTCCGAGCGAATATGGCAAAACCCACCCGCCGGGCTTGCCCCTATGGCCCTCTTGGCCTTAGGTGCGTCAGCGCCATCACCAGAGCCGAGGGTTTCACATGATACAGTCCATGACCGCTTTTGCCTCGGCGCGTGGAGATACCGCGCCGTGGAACTGGGTCTGGGAAATGCGCAGCGTCAATGCGCGTGGGCTGGACCTGCGTCTGCGTGTGCCCGACTGGCTCGAAGGTTTGGAGGCAGGCGCGCGGGCGGATCTGTCCAAGGCGCTGACGCGTGGCTCGGTCACCGTATCCCTGCGCATTGGCCGCGATGATGTCGCGCAGCCGATGGCAATCAATGAGGCATCACTGGATGCGGTTCTGACCGCGCTGGAAGAGGTCGAAAACCGCGCCATGGCTCGCGGTATCACGCTGGCCCCGTCGCGCGCGTCAGACCTGTTGCAACATCGCGGCGTGCTGGAGGCCGGGTCAGGGGACGAAGACACGGCCCCGCTTGTTGCCGCCCTGCGCAAACAGTTGGGCGAGGTTTTGAACGACTTCCTGACCATGCGACGGCGCGAAGGGGAGGCCTTGGCCACAATCCTGTCTGACCAGCTGACGCAGGTTGAAACACTGACCGAGCAAGCAGCGGAAACCGCTCTGGCCCGCAAAGACGCGGTACGGCAGACCTTGCAGGACAACCTGGCGCTTATTCTGGATGGGACAGGCGAGGCTGACGCCGACCGGGTCGCGCAGGAACTCGCTCTGTTGGCGGTAAAGGCGGACGTGACCGAAGAAATCGACCGGTTGAAAGCACATGTTGCCGCCGCACGGGACTTGCTGGCGACAGGCGGTGCCGTCGGGCGCAAGCTGGATTTCCTGATGCAGGAGTTCAACCGCGAAGCAAACACCCTGTGTTCCAAGGCGCAGAACCGCGATCTGACCGCCATCGGCCTGGAGCTGAAGGCGGTGATCGACCAGATGCGCGAACAAGTACAGAATGTGGAGTGAATGATCCCATGACCGACCGGCGCGGATTGCTGATCATCCTGTCATCGCCCTCGGGCGCGGGAAAATCGACCCTGGCCGGGCGGCTGCGGGACTGGGACCCGGACATTTCGTTTTCCGTTTCTGCGACCACGCGCGCGGCGCGTCCGGGTGAGGTCGATGGCCAGCACTACCACTT
Source organism: Paracoccaceae bacterium (assembly GCA_040830545.1). Taxonomy (GTDB): domain Bacteria; phylum Pseudomonadota; class Alphaproteobacteria; order Rhodobacterales; family Rhodobacteraceae; genus HXMU1420-2. The sequence continues at coordinate 38,059 of JBFOMB010000113.1, forward strand.
CATCTCGCAGAACGATTTCAAATCGCAGGTCGCCTCGGACGGAATGTTGGAGCACGCCCACGTCTTCGGCAACTTCTATGGCTCCCCACGCGCCCCGGTCGAAGAGGCCATTGGCCGGGGGCAGGATGTGCTGTTTGATATCGACTGGCAGGGGGCACAGCAAATCCGCAACTCGGTCTTGGGGCAGCACACACTGTCGATCTTCCTGCTTCCTCCCAGCATCGCAGAACTCCGCCGCCGCCTGATCAGTCGGGGGCAGGATGACGACGACACCATCGCGCGCCGCATGCAGAAAAGCTGGGACGAGATCAGCCACTGGGGCAGCTACGACTATGTCCTGGTGAACACCGATCTGGACGCAACCGAGGCGCAGCTTAAAACCATCATCAGCGCCACCCGCCTGCGCCGCATTCAACAGCCCGCGCTGACCGAACAGGTGCGCGCGCTGCAATCCGAATTCGAGGAACAGTCATGACCATCTACGCTTTGGGCGATCATCATCCGCAAATTCACGCTGACACCTGGGTTGCGCCCGACGCCAACCTGATCGGTCAGGTTGTGATGGAAGAAGGGTCGTCCGTTTGGTTCGGCTGCACCATCCGCGCGGATCACGAAGAAATCCGCATCGGCAAAGGATCAAACGTGCAGGAAAACTGCGTCATGCATATCGACGCTGGTTTCCCACTGACTATCGGGGAAAACTGCACCATCGGGCACAAGGCGATGCTGCATGGCTGCACGATTGGCGACAATTCCCTGATCGGCATGGGCGCGACCGTGCTGAACGGCGCGAAGATCGGCAAAAATTGCCTGATCGGGGCCGGGGCGCTGGTGACCGAGGGCAAGGAAATCCCGGACGGCTCCATGGTGCTGGGTTCGCCGGGCAAGGTGGTCAAGGAACTGGACGAGGCCATGCATCAACGTCTGACCATGTCAGCGCTGCACTATCAGGAAAACATGCGCCGGTTCCGCGACACGATGAAAGTCGTCGGCTAATGCGCAATTCCCGTGGTTCCCTGATCCGGCCCGTGCCATTGCCCGACAGCGCCAGTTGGCCGGTGGTCACACCCCTGTCGCCTTCGGTGGTTTATGCCAGCGAAACGCCCGACGCGCTGGACGCGCAGTATGAGGGTGCAGTCCACGGCTACACTTATTCGCGCGAGGGTCACCCGAACGCGGACGTCATCGCCGCGCGGCTCGACGCGATGGAAGGGGCTGAGGGCGGCGTTGTCACCGCATCCGGCATGGCGGCGGTCACGGCGGTCCTGATGGGACTGCTGCAATCGGGTGATCACGTGATCGGCGGCAATCAGCTATACGGTCGCTCCTTGCGTTTGATGAAAGAGGATTTGCCGCGTTTGGGCATCTCCACCTCGCTCGCGGACCCCGGTGATGTAGAGGCCGTGCGCACCGCGATCCGGCCTGAAACGAGGATGATCCTGGTCGAGGTTGTGTCGAATCCCACCTTGCGGGTCGCGGACATTCAGGGGCTGGCGGCACTGTGCAAAGAGGCGGGGATTCTCTTTGTTGTCGACAACACCTTCACCACGCCCCGTGCGATCCGGCCCATGGAGCATGGCGCGGATATCGTCATCCACTCGATCACGAAACTGCTGGCGGGGCATTCTGACGTCATGCTGGGCTATGTTGTCGCCCGCGATCCGGCGCTCAATGACCGCATGCGCGTGTTTTCGGTCACCACCGGCGCAACGCCCAGCCCGTTTGACTGCTGGCTGGGGGAGCGGGGACTGCTGAGCTTTGATCTGCGGTTCGACCGGGCGCAACAGACGGCGGCGGACCTCGCAGACTACCTTGCAGACTTGCCCGGTGTCCGTCGTGCGGTATATCCGTTGCGTGCCGACCATCCGGATCAGGCCCGCGCCCAGCAATTGCTGGGCGGGCAGGGCGGCAACATGCTGAGCTTTGAGCTGGACGGTGGGCGCGAGGCCGCAAACGTCTTTGCCCGCGCTGCGGACGGGCTCAGCTTTGCGCCGACACTGGGTGACGTTGGCACCACGTTGTCGCACCCGGCCTCGTCCTCGCACCGGGCCCTGACGGTCGCAGAACGCGAGGCTTTGGGCATTTCCGAAGGGTTTTTCCGGGTCTCCGTCGGGTTGGAAGACCCGGACGCGCTCAAGGCCATACTGGCAAACGCAATTGCCGAGGCGACGGTCGGGTCTTCCTAACCTTGCGGCAGACCGGTGAGATTCGATAAGGGGCGGGGGTCGGTGTCCGCCCCGAGGCCTGTCCCGTGATCGAGTCCATTCTGAACGCCATTCCCTTGCCCGCGGTTCTGATTGATCAGACCGAGCGCATCATCGGTGCCAATCCCGAGGCACGGACGTTGCTGGGGCAGCAGATCATCAACCGGCATTTCGCCACGATCCTGCGCCAGCCATCGATGTTTCACGCCATCGAAACCTGCCTGCGCGACCGCAATCCACTGACCGCGCGGTTTCAGACCAACGACGGGGCACAGGACACGTCTTATGACGTCACCTGCCGCTATGTGAAGGATATCGGCGCGGTGGAGGCCGGGGCGGTGCTGGTTTCGTTTGTGGACACGACACATATGGAACAGGCCGGGCAGATGCGGCGGGACTTTGTGGCTAATGTCAGCCACGAGTTGCGCACGCCCCTGACGGCGCTGATCGGATTCATCGAAACCCTGCGCGGCCCCGCCCGCGAAGACCCCGCCGCCCGCGACCGGTTCCTGACCATCATGGAAGGTGAAGCGTCGCGCATGAACCGCCTGATCGCGGACCTCTTGTCGCTGAGCCGGGTGGAGGCCGAAGGCCGCGTGCGACCCACGGGGCAGGTGAACCTAACCCTGATCCTGCAAAGCATCGTACGCACCCTAACGCACATGGCCGAGCAGACCGGCGCGCAATTGTCCCTGTCCGTCCCTGAAGAAGAGATTGTCGTCATAGGTGACGAAGATCAGGTGCAGCAGGTGTTCACCAACCTGATCGAAAACGCGATCAAATATGGCGGGGATTGCAAGGTCGACATCATCCTGACCACACAGGACCGCGATCTGGCCGTGCGCGGACCGTCCGCGCGGGTGCAGGTGATCGACCACGGTCCGGGAATAGATCCGGTGCACCTGCCACGTCTGACCGAACGCTTCTATCGCGGGGACGCGCACCGCAGCCGCGCACTGGGAGGCACGGGACTGGGGCTGGCCATCGTCAAACACATCATCAACCGCCATCGCGGACGGCTGCGTGTGGAAAGTGAGTTGGGGCAGGGATCGGTGTTTACCGTGATTCTGCCCCGCTGAATCGCCCGTCCAAAGTGATTCACACGGCAAGCAAATCACACCGACTGAAACCAATTTAACCATTTGTCACAAACCGATTCCCTGACTTGGGTCGAGGGCGGTGGTAAATGTTGGATATTGGCTGTTTTCGACCGGTTTTTGTTGATATGTCTAAAAACCCTCGCAGCTGCGGAGGTATGACTTCAGTGTTAAGCGTAAGTGTCTGTTTTTGCACGATAAAAAACAGAATTCGCGGGGAAATCGCGTTTTCATGAGCAGAGAAAATCGCGACATTCTGTCCACCCAAGTAGACAAATCTGCGACTGTCATAAACCTGTTACGTACTTGTCACAAAAGCCTCATGTGGCGTCTCTAGACGACCCATCAGGCCCTCATTGGGGGGGGTCGTTCCATACCTACTCAGGAGACTCATATGTCCTTTGTGAAGACGGCTGCGTCCACGCTGGCCATTGCTGCCGTTTCGGCGACCGCCGCTTACGCCCGCGACAACGTTCAGGTGGCTGGTTCGTCCACCGTTCTGCCTTATGCATCCATCGTTGCAGAAGCGTTTGGCGAGAACTTCGAATTCCCGACACCGGTTGTTGAATCCGGCGGCTCCTCGGCAGGCCTGAAGCGCTTCTGCCAGGGCGTTGGCACCGAGCACACCGACATCGCAAACGCCTCGCGCAAAATCCGCGAGAAAGAGATCAAGGCCTGCGCCGAAAACGGCGTGACCGACATCATCGAAGTGCGCATCGGCTATGACGGCATCGTTTTTGCCAGCCAGCTGGACGGCCCGGCCTACACTGCTTTCACGCAGGCAGACATCTTCAACGCGCTGGCCCCGAAGGTCATGGTTGACGGTCAGTTGGTCAACAACCCGCACACCAAATGGTCCGACTTCAACGCCGACCTGCCTGATGCAGACATCCTGGCCTTCATCCCGGGGACCAAGCACGGCACACGTGAAGTGTTCGAAGAAAAAGTGATCGCACATGGCTGTGAAGCCACCGGCGCAATGCAGGCAATGATCGACGGCGGCATGTCCGAGGACGACGCCGAAGACGCATGCCTGGCCGTGCGCACCGATGGCCGTTCCGTGGACATCGACGGTGACTACACCGAAACCCTGGCCCGCATCGACGCCAACGCAAACGGCATCGGCGTGTTCGGTCTGGCGTTCTACGAAAACAACACGGACAAGTTGAAGGTTGCGACCATGGCCGGCGTCACCCCGTCGACCGATAGCATCGCATCCGGCGAATACCCTGTGTCCCGCCCGCTGTTCTTCTACGTGAAGAAAGCCCACGTTGGCGTGATCCCGGGTCTGCAGGAATATGCAGAGTTCTTCGTGTCCGACGAAATCGCAGGCCCCGACGGCCCGCTGGCCACCTATGGCCTGGTGTCCGACCCGGAACTGGCTGCAACGCAGGACGGCGTTGCCAACCTGGTGACCATGGGTTCCAACTGATCCACTTCGGTTGTCCCGGGCGGCGCGGGTGCGCGCCGCCCACACTGATCTAACCAAAGGCCTCCTCCCATGCCGCTGTCCTGGCTCGTGCTTTTCATCCTCGCAATTGGCGTGGTTGGTTTCTTCCTTGGTCGTATGCGGGCGTTTGCCTCGGCGGGTGGTGACAGCCGCAACCTGCATTCCTTGCCGATCTACTATGGCTCCGGCGTCATGTTCAGCGCGATCATCCCCGCGCTGGTCTTTATTGCTGTCGTGTCGATCATCCTGCCCAGCTATGTCGGCAGCCGCGTGTCCGGCATGATCCCGGCCGAAGAGATCGCTGAAGGGTCCAACATCAACCTCGTCATGGCCGAGGTGCGCCGCGTGGCCGAAGGGTTGGAAAACGCCGTTCAGGGCGGGTTCATCACCGACGATATGGCCCGCAATGCCCGTGCCGACATCACCGATATGACCGCCCGCCTGAAAGAGGCCGGTCAAATCGTGACCTCGACCGTGACGGTCAACGTACTAAAAGCCGCGCAGGCCTATCGCGCAGCGGCTGAGGCCGGGAACGTCTTTATCTGGATTGGCGGGATTGCACTGGCCCTGATCGGGTTTGGCGTGTCGTTCCTGCGCACGAACAAGGATTTCCGCGCGCGTAACTTCGTGGAACGCGGCATCCTGTTCCTTCTGATCATCGCCGCATCGGTTGCCATCCTGACCACCATCGGAATCGTGTTGTCGCTGATCTTCAACACGGTCGAATTCTTCCGCCTCTACCCGTTTCAGGACTTCTTCTTCGGTCTGACATGGTCGCCCAGTTTCTCGGGCCGTGGTCAATTGTCCGAACTGGGGATCATCCCGCTGATCTGGGGCACGCTCTATATCTCGCTGATCGCGCTGCTTGTTGCCGTGCCGATTGGCCTCTTTGCCGCGATCTACCTCTCGGAATACGCCAGCCCCCGTGTACGTGCCATTGCCAAACCTGCTTTGGAGGTTCTGGCCGGTATCCCCACCATCGTTTACGGCTTGTTTGCTCTGCTGACCATCGGGCCGATGCTGATGCAGGTGTTTGGCCAGAACGGGCTGGGCTGGATGGGCGGCGCGTCTTCGGTCATGACCGCGGGTCTGGTGATGGGCATAATGCTGATCCCGTTTGTGTCCTCGCTTTCTGACGACATCATCAACGCGGTGCCGCAGGCGATGCGCGACGGCTCTTTGGGTCTGGGTGCAACCCGGTCGGAAACGATCAAGCAGGTTGTCTTGCCCGCCGCGCTCCCCGGCATCGTCGGCGCTATCATCCTGGCTGCCTCGCGCGCCATTGGTGAGACGATGATCGTGGTCATGGGGGCAGGGGCCGCAGCCCGGCTCAGCCTCAACCCGTTCGAGGCGATGACAACCGTCACAGCCAAAATCGTCAGCCAGTTGACCGGCGATAGCGATTTCGCCTCGCCCGAGGCGCTGGTCGCCTTCGCACTTGGCATGACCCTCTTTGTGATCACCCTGGGCCTCAATGTCCTCGCTCTGCACATCGTGCGGAAGTACCGGGAGCAGTACGAATGACCGACGCAACCGCCATGCCCGCCGAGACGCCAAAACACCGGCACGCGTCCTCTTTGTTAGAGGCAGACGCCCGCACCAAGGCCCGAAATGCCGCCGAGCGCCGGTTCCAGATGTACGGGATCGCGGCCATTGCCATTGGTCTGGTGTTTCTGGTGATCCTGCTGGGCTCGATCATCCGCAACGGCATCCCGGCCTTCACCCAGACCTACATGACCGTTCAGGTCGAATTGCTGGCTGACAAGCTGGACAAGAAGGGCAACCGCGACCCGGCTGACCTGAAAAAGGTATCGACCTTTGGTTATGCGCCGCTGATCGACAACGCGATTTTCGCCAAGGTCCAGTCGCTGGGCATAGAAACCCCGTTTGAAAAGCCCAAGGACATGCGCGCGCTGGTCTCTGCCAGTGCACCCGCACAATTGCGCGACATGGTTCTGGCAAACCCGGACCTGATCGGCACCACGATTGACTTCAAGGTTCTGAACTCCAGCCGCGTGGATGGCTACATGAAGGGCCGCGTGACACGGGACTCGGTCGCGCGGGACAAAAACATTGACGCCGAACACTTCGATATCGTGGACGCCATGGTGGATCAGGGGTCGCTGGCCCGCGTGTTTAACCTGGCCTTCATCACCGGCGCGGACGCGTCGGAAAGCCGCCCGGAACAGGCCGGGATCGGCGTGTCGATGATCGGGTCATTCTTCATGATGTTGGTGGTTCTGGGTTTGTCACTGCCTCTGGGCGTGGCGGCCTCCATCTACCTGGAGGAATTCGCGCCCAAAAACCGGTTTACCGACCTGATCGAGGTCAACATTTCGAACCTCGCGGCGGTGCCGTCCATCGTGTTCGGTATCCTGGGTCTGGCCGTGTTCATTCAGTTCATGCACCTGCCGCAATCCGCGCCTTTGGTCGGTGGTCTGGTGCTGACGCTGATGACGCTGCCGACGATCATCATTTCGACCCGCGCCTCGCTCAAGGCCGTGCCGCCCTCGATCCGGGACGCGGCACTGGGGATTGGCGCGTCCAAGATGCAGTCGGTGTTCCACCACGTCCTGCCGCTGGCCGCGCCCGGCATTCTGACCGGCACGATCATCGGTCTGGCACAAGCGCTGGGGGAAACCGCGCCGCTGCTGCTGATCGGGATGGTGGGCTATATCGCGTCCAACTACCCCGGCGGCGTTGCCGAAGGCTTCCTGTCGCCGAACTCATCCATGCCGGCCCAAATCTATGAATGGTCCAAACGGGCCGATCCGGCCTATTATGAACGCGCCTGGGGTGGCATTGTCATCCTGCTGCTTTTCCTGATGACGATGAACATCATCGCCATCCTCCTCCGCCGCCGGTTCGAGCGCCGCTGGTAAATCAGGGAGAATTCGCATGTACGATACGCCGACCTACAAGGATACGACCGTGGACACCACCGCCATCAAGCTCGAATGCCGCGATTGCCAAGTCTACTATGGCTCCACCCATGCCATCAAAGACGTCAATTGCGACATCGAGGAAAAAACCGTCACGGCCTTCATCGGGCCTTCGGGCTGTGGCAAATCCACGTTCCTGCGTTGCCTGAACCGGATGAACGACACGATTGACGTGGCCCGCGTCGAAGGCTCGTTCAAGCTGGATGGCGAGGATATCTATGACAGCCGCGTCGATCCGGTGCAGCTGCGTGCCAAGGTCGGGATGGTGTTCCAGAAGCCCAACCCGTTCCCCAAGTCGATCTACGACAACATCGCTTACGGCCCTCGCATCCACGGGCTGGCCAAGAACAAGGCGGAGCTGGACGAGATCGTTGAAAAGTCCCTGCGCCGCGGCGCGATCTGGGACGAAGTGAAGGATCGTCTGGACGCGCCGTGCACCGGCCTGTCGGGCGGTCAGCAGCAGCGCCTGTGCATCGCCCGCGCCATCGCCACCGAACCCGAAGTCCTGCTGATGGACGAACCCTGTTCGGCACTGGACCCGATTGCCACCGCACAGGTCGAGGAACTGATTGACGAACTGCGCCAGAACTATTCGGTCGTGATAGTCACACACTCCATGCAGCAGGCGGCGCGCGTCAGCCAGCGCACGGCGTTCTTCCACCTGGGCAACCTCGTCGAATTCGGAGAGACCGGCCAGATCTTCACCAATCCAGAAGATCCGCGCACGGAAAGCTACATCACCGGCCGCATCGGCTAACGGGGATCAGACACATGCAAGATCAACACATTGCCTCTGCCTTTGACAGAGACCTCGAAGCGATCCAGGCGCAAATCATGAAAATGGGCGGACTGGTCGAGGCCGCAATCATGGACGCCGCGCGTTCGCTGGAAACCCGCGACGAAGAACTGGCTGCCGAAATTCGCAAGGGTGACAAGGCGATTGATGCGCTCGAAGAGACCATCAATCAGGACGCCGCACGCCTGATCGCATTGCGCGCGCCCACTGCCGTGGACCTGCGTCTGGTGCTGTCGATCCTGAAGATTAGCGGCAATCTGGAACGCATTGGCGACTATGCCAAAAACATCGCGAAACGCACCGGTGTTCTGGTCACCATGAACGCGGTGAATGACAGCGCGCTGGCGCTGCGTCGCATGGCGCGCGAAGTGGAATTGATGCTGAAGGACGCGCTGGACAGCTACATCCAGCGTGACGCGGATCTGGCACAGGACGTGATCAACCGGGACCGCGACGTGGACCAGATGTATTCGTCCCTGTTCCGCGAGTTCCTGACCTTCATGATGGAAGACCACCGAAACATCACGCCCTGCATGCACCTGCACTTTATCGCCAAGAACATCGAACGCATGGGCGACCACGTAACCTCGATCGCGGAACAGGTGGTTTATCTGGTCACTGGCGAAGCACCTGAAGATGACCGCCCCAAGGCGGATTACACAACGCAGAACGTGTGAGGAAGGCAAACCTATGTCGGTTGATCAGCCTACGGTGCTTGTGGTCGAGGATGAGCTCGCCCAGCGGGAGGTCCTAGCCTACAATCTGGAAGCCGAAGGGTTTCGGGTTGCGCGCGCGGAACATGGTGAAGAGGCCCTGATCCTCGTGGACGAGGACACGCCGGACATCATCGTACTGGACTGGATGATGCCGCATCTGAGCGGGATCGAGGTGTGCCGGCGGCTGAAGATGAAGCCCGAAACGCGCAATATCCCTATCATCATGCTGTCCGCGCGGACCGAAGAGGTGGACAAGGTGCGCGGTCTGGAAACCGGGGCGGATGATTATGTGATCAAACCCTATTCCGTGATCGAACTGATGGCGCGTGTCCGCTCGCAACTGCGCCGGGTGCGGCCCTCGACCGTTGGTCTGCGGCTGGAGTTTGACGACATCGTGCTGGACGCAGAAACCCACAAGGTCAGCCGGGGTGAGAAGCCGTTGAAACTTGGCCCAACCGAATTTCGGCTGTTGAGCACCTTCATGGAAAAACCGGGGCGGGTGTGGAGCCGCGAACAGTTGCTGGACCGGGTCTGGGGCCGCGACATCTATGTGGATACACGGACCGTGGACGTGCATATCGGACGCTTGCGCAAAGCGTTGACCCAGCATGGCGGGGATGACCCGGTGCGTACGGTGCGCGGCGCCGGCTACGCATTGGGGTAGGGGACGGAGTGGTCACACTCCGTCCGACGCTTCGATCTGGCGGGGATGGTGAATTGTCAACAATTCGCATGCAATTCGTTGACGAATTGCCCAGCGCCCGGATTTACGGCGCGCGTTTGTCCGCGATCATGACGGCCATCTGATCCGCAGGCAGGAAGCCCCGCAGCAACTCGTCATGCACAACAAAGCTGGGCGTGCCGTTGATCTGCAAACGCTGCGCCAAAGCACGGGTCCGGGCCAGTTCCTCGTTCACCGCATCACTGTCCATCGCTGCCAAAATCGCATCTGCATCCAGTGCCAACCCCGTGGCCATCCGGCGCAGCACCGCCGCATTTGGATCACCTGCCATTTCGATCAGCTGATCATGCACGGCCTTGTAGGCGTCTCCACCCGCAACCTGACGGGTCGCAATGGCAAAACGCGACGATATTTCGGACGCCTCGCCCAGGATCGGGAATTCTTTCACGATCAGACGGATATTGCCATCCTCGCGCAGCAGCCGTTCAACTTCGGGATGGGCCCGGCGACAAAACCCACAGCGGTAGTCCAGAAACTCCACCACGGTGATATCCCCATCGGGATTGCCGCCAACCCAGGAATACCCGTCCTCGAACAGTTCTTGTGCGTTGTCCGCCACCAGCGTGAAATCGGCCTGCGCCTGCGCTTCGGCCTGACGCTGCTCCAACTGCTGCACCGCTTCGAGGATTATCTCAGGGTTTTCCAGCAGATAGGCCCGAACCTCGGCCCGGAACGCAGCGCGCTCGGCATCGGTCATGGCGTTCAAGTCCACGGCCAAAGCGGGCGCGGCTGTCAGGCCCAAGGCCAAAGTGGCAGCCAAAGGGAATCGGATCATCGTTTTTTCCTTTTTGTCAGGCGTTCCGCAGTAACCAGCACATCTTCGGCCCGCCGCCAAGGGACAGATCCCTCCGGCAACAACACCATTGCGCGACGTGCATGCAACAACGCGTTTTCCATTTCACCCCAAAGGGCGAATCGTTCAGCGGTGGCCAAAGCGGCCATACCGTTTTGTCCCAGATGGGCATAAGCCTGCCCAAGATCGCGCAGCACATAGGCGTTCTTGCTGTCCCGGTCGCGCGACCGTTGCAACGCCTCGACCGCGGCGGTGTATTGACCATCCGCCAGCAGGGCCCGGCCCAGCCCGCCCTGGATCATCGCGTTGTGTGGCGCGAGGTCAGAGGCCTGTTGATACGCAGCAATCGCGGGTTTGGTCCGTCGATTTTCCATCAGGATCTGACCGCGCAGTTCCAGGTAATAGGGATCATCCGGCCGCGGACCAACGCCTGATCCAGCGACCTCAGCGCGCGGCTCATATTGTTTTCGCGATGCCAGGCCACCGCCAACCGCATATGGCGCACATCCGGATAGGTCTCCGCCTCCACCCGGCGGCGCGTCCATTTTGCGGGGCGTTTGAATGCCGACAGCTTGCCCTTGAGCCGCGCAAACCAATAATCGACCTCCGGGTCAGATGCGCCAACGAAGCCATGGCGCGAAACATATTCCTCTGCCGCGCGCACCCGGTCCCGGGTCAAAGGATGGGACGAAGTGTATTCGTCCTGGCGCGAAATGTTCAGCCGCTCTTGTCCCAGAAACAGCAGATGCAGATCAACGAGCGCCTGCGGATCGACATTCGCGAACTTCAGATAGGCCGCAGCGGACCGGTCGGCAGCTGCCTCTTCTGCACGGGTGTGGGCCAGAAAACCGCGCTGTGCCACAGAAGAACTGAGCGAGCCCAGACCAACACCAGCCTCCGCCGATCCTGCTGCAGCCGCCAGAACACCCAGAGCCATCCCCAAACCGGCCTGCGCCTGCGCTGCCTTCAAATTGGCCGAGCGGCGGGCAATGTGGCCATTCGAAATATGCGCCGCCTCATGCGCGATCAAAGCCTGCAACATCTGCGCGGAGGTCACTTTCTGCACCAGACCGGATGTCACATAAATCGCACGATGATCCACAACAAACGCGTTCAGCCGATCATCATCCACCACCAGAACCTTGGTCCGCGTCGGGCTCAACCCTGCGGCCCGCAGGATTGGAAAGGCCATGATGAATAGCCCGTGTTCCATGTCGGGATCGCGCAGCAGATTGATCGCCGCCGCAGGGACCGCGGACGCCAGGCACATCGAAAAGGCCAGTGCCAGGGCCGTGATGGACACGCGAACACGACGCATGACGAAACAGTGAGCGATGCATGGGGGAACTGCAAGGCAGGGGCGGGCGGGTCGCTGATTTGTGATCTCTTTCATTCGGCACGGGCAGCGTTTTCAAACCTGCGCCACTGCGTTAGATTGCGCGAAACGGGGCTGGGCAAGACCCCGAACGTAAGGGCGAGTAGTGATGCGGAAATCAGGGGTAATCATAGCGGGCGCACTGGCCATGCTGCTGGCCACGCCTGTCCTGTCCCAGGGGTTCAGCGGTCTGGCGCGTGTTCTGCCGGACGAGGCCGCGATGACCGACACAAGGCGGGGCGCGCGGATCGACCTGCCACTCAGCCAGGGTGTGCCTTATCGGGTTTTCACGCTGGACGACCCCGCCCGGCTGGTCATGGATTTTCAGGAAGTCGACTGGAGCGGCTTGCAAGCCGACAATTTTGACCGCTCTGAACGTCTGGGGCCGGTGCATTTCGGCGCTTATGTGCCCGGCTGGTCGCGTTTGGTGACCACCATGTCCGAGCCCATGGTTGTTGAAACCGCCGATCTGCGGGTGGACGATGTGACGGGTGAGGCGCGGCTCATCCTGGACCTGCAACCGGTCAGCGCCGAAGATTTCGCCACCCAGTCCGGTGCGCCACACGACGCGCGCTGGGATCTACCCGCCGTGGCGGATGTACCGGAACGGGCCGCACGACCCGACGATGCGCCGCTGATCGTGATGCTAGATCCCGGTCACGGCGGCATCGATCCGGGTGCCGAACAGGGAGAGATCGTCGAAAAAGACCTGATGCTGACCTTTGCCCGCGAGCTGCGCGAGGTCATGCTGCGATCCGGCGGGTTCGAAGTGGTGCTGACCCGGGACGGCGATCACTTTGTGTCTTTGGAACGCCGCGTCGCGCTGGCCCATCAGTCGCAAGCCGACGTGTTCATCAGCCTCCACGCTGACAGTCTGTCCGAGGGGCTGGCCCATGGCGCAACCGTGCACATCCTGTCCGAGGACGCATCCGACATCGCGAGTGAAAAACTGGCTGAACGCCATGATCGCGGCGATTTGCTGTCAGGCGTGGACCTGAGCGATACGGATGATGCAGTGACGGGTATTCTATTGGATCTGGCGCGCACCGAAACGCGACCCAGGACCGAACAGTTGGCAGGCGAACTGGTCAACGCCATGGCGCAGACAGGTGGACCAATGAACCGACGTCCACTGCGGTCGGCTGCATTCTCCGTATTGAAATCAGCAGACATTCCGTCCGTGCTGATCGAAATCGGGTTTCTGTCCTCGCCCCGCGATTTCAAGAACCTGACGGACCCGGCCTGGCGACTGACCATGGCCGAGGCTATCCGCAACGGGCTGTTGACATGGAAGGCCGCCGATGACGCAAGGCGGCCCCTCGTTCGGCAATAGCATTCAGGCGGCGCGTTTTTCGACAACCGTCTGCAGGATACGCGCATAGTTTTCAGGACCTTGCGCGCCAGTGATCAGGTATTTCTGATCAAAGACCATGGCCGGAACGCCCGAAATACCCTGTTCGATCCAAAACGCCTGTTCCTTGCGCACCGCCTCTACATGGGTGCCGTTTTCCAGCGCCTGTTTCACCGGATCAACATCCAGCCCGACTTCCTCAGCAACCTTGACCAGTTCCGCAACTTCTCCGATCGGTCGGTTATCCGTGAAATGCGCCTTGAACAGCGCCAGCTTGGTCAGGTGAGATTTCCCCTGCAGGCCCGCCTCATAGATCATCTGGTGGGCAAGGAAAGTGTTCCACATCCGCAGGTTATCGGAGTAAGTAAATGTAAATCCTAGCCCGTCGCCCAGCTGTTTCAACATGTCCCGCGATTTCTCGCTCTGTTCGGTCGTGGTGCCGTATTTCTCGGCCAGATGTTCGCGCAGATCCTGACCTTCGGTGGGCATTTGCGGGTTCAGTTCGAACGGATGCCAATAAACCTCGCATCCGATCTGCGCGCTCGTGGCGGCGGATTGCAGTTGCAGGAACCCGATGATGCACCAGGGGCAAACGACGTCGGATACGATATCAACTCGAATAGGGGTCATGACGCGGGCCTTTCAAAGTTTTGAGTTGCAGTGAATATAGCCCGTGCAGTCCAGAATGCGCAGAGGCCAAAACCCTCTTTGACGCAGTGTTGATCTGTCATGAGAAAGGGGCCCGAAGGCCCCCCAGATTTGCCGTCAATGGCAGCGTTGTTTAACCGCCCCAGCTACGCACCTGACCGCAATCCATATGCACGAAGTTGGACCGCGAATAGCTGCCAACGCCGCCACCTTTGCAGGCTCGCGCGGCACGCGCCATCTGACCAACCGAACGCGACGCCAGCCGCACGTCAGCGGCCTTACCCTGCATATGCAGCGAGTTTTTCGCAACACCACGGGACCGGCGGCGCAACATCGCGTTGGTAGCGGGGCTGCGATAGCCCGACAGCAGCATGTAGGGTTCGTTGACGTCCATCAGGTTGTGGGCCGCAGCCAGGATATCCACCGTGCGAATATCCATCTTGTAGACCTGGTCGGTGCGCCAGTCGCGCATGAAGTGGTAGACTTCTTTTATCGGATCTTTCAGGTACTTGCCCTCGATCCAATAGATCATGTCCAGACGTTCCCCCGTCCGGCCTGAATACATGCGAATGCGTCTGATATCACCTGCGCCGCGCAAGAAGCCGGCGGCCTTGGAAAACGTTGGCGCTGCAGTGATTGCTGTGGCCCCGAAGGCCGCAAGAAGGGCACGCCGGGTTAAACCCGACCCATCATTTTCGCTCATCTGTCCCGTTTCGTCCCGTACGTGTGTTTACCTGCCGTAGCCCGATGTTACGGACCCGTTTTTTATCCATCCCCAGATGGCCGTTTGTATTACACAGCTCGAATCATGAGCCAAGTGTCGATTTTTTCCCCGTCCATTTTCCCGGTATTTTGGGCAGATTTTCGCGCAAATTGGATTTGTTTCAGGTTTCTTAGTGCCCTTTTGGTGATTTCAGAGCCGCGAACGATGCATATCCGCACCTATTTTTCAGCCACATGCCCGGCTGATGGATTTGTGAATGGACATGGTCGCCACGCTTAAGAAACGTGTCACATAATGGTTTTTATAACGTAAAGAGGCCTTTGATCATGGCAAAATCCCGTCTTCCTTCCCTACGTACGCTCCTCATGGGGGCGGTTGCAGGTCTTGCGGTTTCGGGTTTGGTTCTGGTCGCAAAACCGGCCCAGGCGCAGGTCACTGCCTTTAAGCAAGCTGTTGCCGAAGCGGCCTGGGGCGACGAGGACATCGCCACTTTCTACCGCCAAAGCAATTATGCACCGATCTGGACGGGTGAAGGTGAGGCGGATCGCAAACGTCGCTCGGCCCTGATTGACGCGCTGTCGGACACGTATGTGCACGCGCTACCCTCCAGCCGATATGACGTGGACGGGCTGATGGCGTCTATGCGCGCGGCCAAGACCACCCGCGACATGGGCTTCCTTGAGGTCGAGCTGAGCCGCGCCTTCCTCAAATACGCGCGTGATGTACAAAACGGCATCTTGATTCCGCGCCAGATTGATCCGGGCCTGGTGCGCGAGGTTCTGTACCGTGACCGCGCCGAACTGCTGACCGAGTTTTCGGCGGCCGAACCCTTTGCCTATATGGACAGCCTGCCACCGCAGACACGCGAATACAGCGCTCTGATGAAATCCCGGCTGAAGCTGGAGCGTCTGGTTTCCGAAGGCGGCTGGGGCGCAACGGTTCCAGGCGGAAAGCTGAAGCCGGGACAGACCGGCGACGCAGTGATTGCCCTGCGCAACCGGCTGCAGCGTATGGGCTACATGGGCCGCAGCGCCACACGCACCTATGACAGCGACATTGAAACCGCCGTCGCGGATTTCCAGCGCGCGCATGGGTTGGAAGTGGATGGTGTGGCCGGTGACGGCACGATCAAGGAAATCAACGTCTCGGCCACCGACCGCCTGCGCTCGGTTCTGGTGGCGATGGAACGCGAACGCTGGCTGAACCGCGAAATGGGCGATCGGCACATTCTGGTCAACCTCGCCGATTTCCACGCCAAGATCGTGGATCACGGTGCGATCACCTTCCAGACCCGCTCGGTTGTTGGGAAGAACACCGGCGACCGGCGCAGCCCAGAATTCTCTGATGTCATGGAGCACATGATCATCAATCCCAGCTGGCACGTCCCGCGTTCGATCATCACCAAGGAATATCTGCCACAGCTGCGCAACAACCCACACGCGGCAGGGCACCTGATCATCACCGATGCACGGGGCCGCCGTGTGGACCGCAACTCGGTCGATTTCTCGGCCTATTCCTCGCGCAACTTCCCGTTCGACATGCGCCAGCCGCCCAGCAACCGCAACGCGCTGGGTCTGGTGAAGTTCATGTTCCCGAACAAGCACAACATCTACCTGCATGACACGCCGCAAAAGGCGCTGTTCAAGAAAGAGGTGCGCGCGTATTCGCACGGCTGCATCCGGTTGGCGGATCCGTTCGACTTTGCCTACGAACTGCTGTCCCGGCAGGAGGACCAGCCCAAGGAATACTTCCAGCGCATCCTGAAATCCGGGTCGGAAACCAAGGTGCCGCTGAATGTGCAATTGCCGGTCCACCTGATCTACCGCACCGCCTTCACCACCATTGACGGACGGATGGAATTCCGTCGCGATGTCTATGGTCGCGATGCAAAGATCTGGAACGCCCTGACAAACGCGGGGGTAGCGCTGAGCGACGTTCAGGGCTAATTCCAATCCCCAAGTAGTAGGGGATTACGATGAGCCACACTGTACGCGACATCGCTGACGCCCTGGGCCTGGAGGCCCGGGGCGATGTGTCTTTGCCGATCCGTGCCGCCGCCGAACCGGGCGACGCCGGGCCCGAGGATCTGGCCATGGCCATGTCACCCAAATATGCCGAGGGTCTTGGTAGGGGCCGCGCGCGCGCTGCCTTGGTCTGGCAAGGCGCGGATTGGCAGGCGATGGGGCTGGAAGCCGCCATTTTTGTCGCGCGGCCACGTCTGGCGATGTCCGGCCTGTCCCGTGTGTTTGATCCGGGGCAGGGGTTGGATGGTGGTATTCATCCGGCGGCCCATATCGACGACAGCGCCCATATCGGAGCGGATGTCAGCATCGGGCCCGGCGCGTGCATCGGTGCGCGGGCGCGGATCGGGGACCGGTCGGTGATCGGACCGAACACGGTGATCGGCATGGACGCGGTGATTGGCCAGGATGCCCTGATCCGCGATCAGGTCAGCATCGGTGCGCGTGTCCGTATCGGGGATCGGTTCATCTGTCAGCCCGGTGCACGGATCGGCGCAGATGGCTTCTCTTTTGTTACACCCGAACTCTCCACAACCGAGGCCGCGCGCGAAACCATGGGCGACAGCGACGCCGCACAATCGCAATCCTGGGTGCGCATACATTCATTAGGCGCTGTAACCATTGGGAATGACGTGGAAATCGGTGCAAATGCAACCGTGGACAACGGCACTGTACGCAACACGGAAATCGGTGAAGGGACAAAGCTCGATAATCTGGTCCATATCGGCCACAACAGTCGGGTGGGCCGCCATTGCCTGCTGTGTGGCCAGGTCGGGGTATCCGGTTCGGTTGACATCGGCGACTATGCGGTGCTGGGCGGACAGGTCGGCGTGGCAGATAACACCAAGGTCGGCAAACGTGCCATCCTGACCGGCGCGACCAAGGCCACGTCAAACGTGCCACCGGGACGCGTGATGATGGGTTATCCTGCCGTGAAAATGGAACTGCACACCGAAATCTACAAGGCGCAGCGCCGTCTGCCCCGCCTGATGCAACAGGTCGCGGCCCTGCAAAAGGCGGTTTTCAAAGACGGCCCCAGTGACTAAATCACCCTCATCAGCCAGAGAGGGGGCGGCATGAGCATCCAGGACAAAGTCATCGCGATCATCGCGGAACAGGCCGTGTTGGAGCCATCGGACGTCACGCTGGACAGCACCTTGGAGGATCTGGGCATCGACAGTCTGGGTCTGGTCGAAAGCATCTTTGCGATCGAGGAAGAATTCGACATCTCTGTCCCTTTCAACGCCAATGACCCGACCGAGGGCGATTTCAATATCGAAAACGTGTCCGCCATCATTGCAGGCATTGAAAAGCTGCTGGCGGAGAAGGCGTAAATGCGCGCGGGCGTCACAAGCACATGAAACGCGTGGTGATCACCGGCGCGGGGACGATCAATCCACTGGGCCACAACGTGCCGCAAACGCTGGAAGCGATGCGCGAAGGGCGTTGTGGCATTGGTGAGTTGGATTTTCGCGACGTGGACCGCCTGTCGGTGCGCATTGGCGGTCAGGTGCGCGGGTTCGAAGCCGAGGGCCGGTTCAACCGTCAGCAAATGTCACTTTATGACCGGTTCACGCAGTTCACCCTGACGGCTGCACGCGAGGCGATCCAGCAATCGGGCATCGAATTCACCGGCGATGACGCGGCCCGCTCTGGCGTGGTGCTGGGCACGGCCGGGGGCGGGGTGTCCACCTGGGACGACAATTACCGCTCGGTCTATGAAGACGGCAAAAACCGCGTGCATCCGTTTGTGGTGCCCA
>JBFOMB010000114.1:0-9504 GCA_040830545.1 Paracoccaceae bacterium
TGCGAAAGATGATTGCGGCAAAGAGGAGTTGGCGCACCTGAGAGGATTCGAACCTCTGGCCTCTGCCTTCGGAGGGCAGCGCTCTATCCAGCTGAGCTACAGGTGCGTAACGCGCGGTATACGCGCCGCGCGTTGATGCTGCAATGGCAAAACTGTCCTAGCCAAACAGATCGTGGGCCAGTTCCAGCGCGTCGATCAGGCGGTCCACCTCGGCCTCGGTGTTATAAAGGCCAAAGGACGCGCGGCAGGTGGCGGTTAGGCCCAAGTGATCCATCAACGGACCGGCGCAGTGATGCCCGGCGCGCACCGCCACACCCTTCTTGTCCAGAATGGTAGAGATGTCGTGCGGGTGTCCCGCGCCGTCGATGGTAAACGAAAAAATCGCCGCCTTGTCGGCCGTCCGCCCCTGCACCTGTAGCCAGTTCAGCCCGTCGAGCTTTGACCGACAATAATCGCGCAACCGATCTTCGTGAGAGGCGATGTCCGCCATGCCCAGACCCATCATATATTCCAGCGCCACACCAAACCCGATGGTCTGTACGATGCCAGGCGTTCCAGCTTCGAACTTCATCGGGGGGTCATTGTAGATCACGGTGTCCTTGGACACTTCTTTGATCATGTCACCGCCACCGATGAACGGCTGCATCTCGTCCATCCGCTCTTTGCGGATGTAGATCGCGCCGGAACCAGACGGACCATAGAGTTTGTGCCCCGTGATCGCGTAGAAATCGCAGCCAATGTCCTGCACATCTACAGGCATGTGCACCGCCGCCTGAGAACCGTCGACCAGCACGGGAACGCCCATTTCATGGGCCGCGTCACAGATGGTTTTCACATCAACTTTGGTGCCCAATACGTTGGAAACCTGTGTGATTGCCACCAGTTTTGTGCGCGGACCGATCGCGTCGATCACTTTTTGCGGGTCCAGCGCGCCCACAGCATCCACGTCGACCCATTTTAGCACCACGCCTTGCCGTTCGCGCAGAAAATGCCAGGGCACGATATTGGCGTGATGTTCCATCACGCTCAGCACGATCTCATCGCCCGCCTCCAGTCGCGGCATGGCCCAGCCATAGGCAACCGTATTGATCCCTTCGGTCGTGCCGGAATTCAGGACGATCTCATCCTCGCTACCGGCATTCAGGAAGCGGGCGATGATGCCGCGAACGCCCTCATACTTCTCGGTCGCAAGATTAGAAAGATAGTGCAAGCCCCTGTGAACATTTGCATATTCTTCGCTGTAAGCGCGCGTTACGGCGTCAATCACCACCTGCGGTTTCTGGGCCGAGGCACCATTGTCCAGATAGGTCAGCGGCTGACCGTTCACCTCGCGCGACAGGATCGGGAAATCGGCCCGGACAGCTTCTACATCATACATTGCCCAATGCTCCGATAAAGGGCGCGGCAACCAGTGACAGCAGCACGGAAACTCCCATGGCCGTCACCAAACCCGCCCCGATCAGGACGCCAGCAGCCTTGCCCAAAGACCCCAGCCGATGCCCTTCGTTGATGAAATGCAGACTGATCCAAAAGCCGATCACAAAGATCGCCATAGAGGCCAGCAGGGAAAGCGCTGATGATACCATCAGCAGCACGGTTGTCGCGAATTGTGCAATGACACGCAGAAACTGCATCCAGCAAACCAAAACCAGCACGTCGTCAATCGAGCCACTTCCGCCCATCCACTGCCCGACCTTGAACACAGCCCAAACCAGCGCGAAGAGGCCACAGCCCGCAATCACAGCATAGGCAAAGGGCGAGGGCAGGAACACGGTCTGACCCTGCAAAGGCGGATTGATCACGATGGCAAAGCCATAGGCAACAGCATTCAGGATCGCCATCAGAGCGAGGCTCATCCACAGAAAAGCGCGTGGAATGCGCATCGACAGCAACTGTCCAGCCGCGACGGCCGGTGTTGTCAGCGTGGCAATCGCCAGATCCCGCATCATGTTCGCGTTCATTTCCGCGCTCCCTCTGACCGCCGCAAGCAACTGAGCCAGAACCACAAAAACACCACGGCCCACAACGCGCCGACCCCGGTCAGAACCGGGCCTTCGCCAATGATACCGCCCACCAGCCCATGTAGCAGTAACAGTGGGGTGGATGCCAGCAGGGACCAGAACAGCGCCAGCCGTGCGCCGTACCACGTGCCCCGCCCGCCAACCGCCCGCGCCACCAGATGCGACAACGCGGCCAGCATGTAAAAGATCAGCGGCAGGATGAAAACCGAGCCCAACAGCGCGCCGCCCATCAACGCATCCCGCTCCAACCCTTCGATGTGAGCGCGGCGGGACAGCGCTGGCAGTTGAGCAACAAAGGCCAGCACACAGAACGCCATCAGGAAGATCAGCGCGCGATCTTCACGCTGACCCGCCTGCAGCAAACGCTCCATCACGCGGCCCGGACCACGATATGTGGCCCCAATGTCAGTCGTGACGGGCATCAGCGCCGCCGTTGCAACCACGCGGACAGACGAGTGACGATGTCCTCGGCCAACGCCTCGTCTTCGATTTCCTCCACCGCTTCGGCCAGAAAGGCCAGCGTCAGTAGGTCGGTTGCTTCGGCATGGGGTACACCGCGCGAACGCAGATAGAACAGCGCTTCATCGTCGATCGCGCCTGAGGTTGAGCCATGGGAACACGCCACATCATCGGCGTAGATCTCCAGCTCGGGCTTGGCCAGGAACTGGCTGTCCTCGTCCAGCAGCAACGACTGGCTGATCTGGTATCCGTCGGTTTTCTGCGCGCCTTCCTTCACCAGGATTTTGCCCTGGAAAACTCCGGTTGCACCGTTGCGCAGCACCTTCTTGAACACCTGACGGCTTTCACAATTGACCGCGTCATGGGTGATGAACACCGTGTCGTCATGATGGAATTCGCCATCCCCGACACAGGCCCCGGCCACATGTGCCACGGCATCGTCTCCGGTCAGCTCCACGATCTGTTCGTTGCGCGTCAGCACGCCGTTCACGGTGAGCGAAAAAGATTTGTAGACGGACTCTCGACCCAGCCGCGTGAACATATGCGTTGCCGCACGGCGTTCATGATCGCGGCCTTGAGTGCGCACATGATGCAGCGCACCGCCATCGGCGATCTCGATCTCCATACATTTGTTGAACCGCGCAGCCGCCGGACCGGTTTCCAGGATCGTCGCATCCGCGCCGGAATCGACCTTCACCACGTGGTGCAGAATCGCGTCCGAGGTTTCGTCACCATGGACATAGAGGAAACAGATCGGACGTGACGGACGCCCATGTACATGGATCAGCAGGCCGTCTGTCGCAAACGCAGTGTTCAGCGCAGCCAAAGGGCGGTCCACGGGGTCTTGACCGCGTTCTTCCAAAACGCCGTACACTTCACGCGCCCAGTGAATGTCAGTATTCGCAACATCCGCCAACCGGTCGATGGTCACACCTTCCATGGTCAGATCATCTGACGCCTCGGCATCGAAAACACCATCCACGAACACGACGTTCAACCGGTCGATGTGGTTGAACATCGGACCTTCGTCATGGGTGAACAACGCCGCACGAGGGGCGTCTGGCGCCGTCAGCGTGTCCGGGCGTGTGTATTTCCAATACTCGTCCCGCCGACCGGGCACGCCCATGGCGCGCAGCCGGGCCAATGCCTCGGTCCGCGCCTTTTCGGACCAGCCACCGGTCGGGAGGTTCAACCCCTCGATCCGTGCTTCGGTCGGGTCTGGTCTGGCTTCTGCCACCGCCATCACGCCACCTCTGCCAGAATGTCGGCATAGCCGTTGTTTTCAACTTCAAGCGCCAGTTCAGGACCGCCGGATTTCACGATGCGTCCGTCCGCCATGATGTGAACGACGTCAGGTTTGATGTGGTCCAGCAAACGCTGATAGTGCGTGATGACAAGGAACCCACGCCCTTCGGACCGCAGCGCATTCACGCCTTCGGCCACCAGTTTCATCGCGTCGACGTCCAGCCCGGAATCCGTTTCGTCCAAGATGCACATCTTGGGTTCCAGCATCGCCATCTGCAGGATTTCGTTGCGCTTCTTTTCCCCACCGGAGAAGCCGACATTGACCGGACGCTTCAGCATATCTGCGTCAATCTTCAGCTCTTTCGCCCGCGCGCGCACGGCTTTGAGGAAATCCGCTGCCGACATCTCATCCTCGCCCCGTGCCTTGCGCTGCGCATTCACAGCCGTCCGCAGGAAGGTCATGTTGCCAACACCCGGAATTTCAACCGGATACTGGAACGCCAGGAACAGACCGGCTGCCGCACGCTCTTCTGGTTCCAGCTCCAGCAGATCCTCGCCTTCCAACGAGGCGGCCCCGTCGGTCACTTCGTACCCATCGCGGCCCGAAAGCACATAGCTGAGCGTCGATTTGCCCGAACCGTTCGGCCCCATGATCGCATGCACCTTGCCAGCCTCAACCGACAGGTCCACACCTTTGAGGATCTGTTTGTCCTCTTCTTCCAACTTCACGTGCAGGTTCTTGATCTCAAGCATTACGGGACCCTTTCTTGTAGGTGTCGTTCACATCCACTGACGCGGTCCGCGCTGGTGGAAAATTGGTTGGTTGGGCAGTTTGAATTTGGGAGATTCCCAAACAAACAGCGAATTGTTCTGACCACTGGCTGGACGCGCCGACAGGAGCTCTCATTCCGCAGCCTCCGCAATGTACCGCGGCAGCGCATTCACATATCGACGGGTAACGCCCGAAGGCGCCAAGTCACGACGCACCAGTTCATCCAGGCACATGCAGGCCACATCATGGCTTTGAAACACGCAGCCCGCAGCGATCGCCAACTGTCTGACCTGTTCATCGCTCCACTCGGATATGCCTTCGGGGTTTCGAATATAGACCGCATCGCCGTCCACCATTTGCGAACCCTGCCCCCGGTGACGCAGCCAGCGCCGACGCGAATTCTTGACGGTTGTCGTCTTGGCAAACTGAATCTTGTTAAGCGCAAAGCCCTGCGATCTGAGCTCCAAGTCTACCTCGGCCCACAACGGTTCGTCCTCGTAGATACGGTAAAACCGAACCTCGCTTACAACCGCGACACATTCGGCCAGCTTCTTGCGACCGTGCCGGAAGACGTCCAGCTCTCCGCCCTGAATGTCGATTTTCAACACATCCGGCGCAGGCAGGTCGTCCAGATCATCCAAGGCGACCAGGTCCATCTGAACAGTTTCGATGGCGCCGGTCTCTGGCTCGGCCCATAGCGGGCGTCCCAGGTAACGGGCCGATGGACCGCTGACAGGATAACCAGAACTCAGCGCCGACTGCGGATGCACGTGAAACTCAGACGGACCGGGCGCCCCAACGGCTGAATTGAAATAGTGCGCGCCCTCAACCGGTTCGGCTTGCAACGCAGCAAAAGCGGTTTCGTTGGGTTCGAACCCCCAAACTTCGCACCATCCCATGGCCAACAATCCAGCATAGTCTGGCGTGTTCACTGGGTTCGCGCCGACATCAACGATGCGCAGCGGCCGCGCTGGCTGCGTGTCCTCGCGCAACACATCGTGGATGGCCCGCAACGCTTTCAACGGCATTGCGGCTGGTGGATCCCGCGGTATCACGACTCGCCCCTCATTCGAGCAGCGTCAATCAGACCGGCAGTGCACTGATTTAGCATCGCTTCCACCCCATAGATGGCTTCGTCCTTGCAGCCCCAAGGCCACAAGCGAACAAGACCGCGTTGGTCCTAGCCGACCGACCCTTCCAGCGAAATCGCGACCAGTTGTTGCGCTTCCATGGCGAATTCCATCGGCAGAGCCTGCAGAACGTCCTTGCAGAACCCATTGACCACCAGCGCAACGGCTTCTTCCTCGTCCATGCCACGGCTGCGGCAGTAGAACAGTTGGTCGTCGTCTACTTTGGACGTCGTCGCCTCGTGCTCGCAGCGGGACGAGTTGTTCTTGACCTCGATATAGGGAACCGTATGCGCCCCGCATTTGTCACCGATCAACAGGCTGTCGCACTGGGTATAGTTGCGACTGTTCTTCGCCTTGGGATGCATGCTGACCAACCCGCGATACGTGTTCTGCGCCTTGCCGGCGCTGATGCCCTTGGACACAATCCGCGACTTGGTGTCCTTGCCCAGATGGATCATCTTGGTGCCGGTATCGGCCTGCTGCATGTTGTTGGCGATGGCGATGGAGTAGAACTCGCCCTGGCTTTCATTGCCCCGCAGGATGCAGGACGGGTATTTCCACGTCACGGCGGACCCGGTTTCCACTTGCGTCCACATCACCTTGGACCGGTCGCCCCGGCAATCGGCTCGTTTGGTCACGAAATTGTAGATACCGCCCTTGCCGTTTTCATCGCCCGGATACCAGTTCTGGACGGTGGAATACTTCACCTCGGCATCTTCTTCGATGACGATTTCCACAACAGCGGCATGCAGTTGCGACGTATCACGCTGAGGCGCGGTGCAGCCTTCGAGGTAGCTGACATAGGACCCCTTGTCAGCGATGATCAGGGTCCGTTCGAACTGACCCGTGTTTTCGGCGTTGATGCGGAAATAGGTGCTCAGCTCCATCGGGCAGCGCACACCCGGCGGGACATAAACAAATGACCCATCCGAGAACACGGCGGTGTTCAGCGTCGCATAGAAATTGTCGCTGACCGGCACAACCGAGCCCAGGTATTTCTTCACCAGTTCGGGATGTTCGCGAATGGCTTCGGAAATCGAACAGAAGATGACACCAGCCTTCTTCAGTTCTTCCTGGAACGTGGTCCCTACAGAAACGCTGTCAAACACCGCATCCACGGCCACCTTGCGGCCCTCAACAGGCGCGTTTTCCGCCCCTTCTACCCCTGCCAGGATCATCTGTTCCTTCAGCGGAATGCCCAGCTTTTCATAGGTCGCCAGCAGCTTCGGATCGACCTCGTCCAGCGACTTGGGTTTTTCGATCATGCTTTTGGGGCGGGCATAGTAGTACTGATCCTGAAAGTCGATTTCAGGATAGTCGACCATCGCCCAGTCCGGTTCGGTCATGCCCAGCCAGCGCTCATAGGCCTGCAGACGCCATTCAGTCATCCACTCGGGCTCTTCGTTCTTTTCCGAAATCAGGCGCACGATGTCGGAGGTCAGCCCTTTCGGGGCATATTCCATCTCGATTTCGGTTTCCCATCCGTATTTGTAGGCCCCGCCAACCTCGCGGACCGCATCGACCGTTTCCTGATCAACGCCTTCTTTGACCTGCGTTTCGCTGGGCTGAACCTGGTCTACAACCGCCATGGATTACCTCCTGAGTGTACGCTGCCCGGCATCACGCCGCCTTTGCGCGGAATTTCTGTTCCTGACGCAGCCACGCTTCGGCAAAGCGCATTACGTCGTCTTCTGTCGTTTCGGGGCCCAGCGACACGCGGATCGCGCTGCTGGACACTGTTTCATCATACCCCATGGCGGTCAGAACCTTGCTGGCCCGCACCTTGCCACTTGAACAGGCTGACCCGGCACTGATTGCAAACCCCGCCAGATCCATCTGCATCACCTGCGTTTCACCCTTCCATCCGGGCGTCGCAAAACACGAGGTGTTCGGAAGCCGCTGATTGTCTTTCCCAACAAAAATAGTCGAACTTGTTTCGGCCTCAAGGGTCTTTTCTAGAATATTTCTAAATTGCGCAACCCGGTCCCAAATTCCATCCGCCAAATCGCGCGCCGCCGCTTCAGCTGCGGCCCCGAAGCCCGCGATTCCAATGACATTTTCCGTACCAGCTCGACGACCCATTTCCTGACCACCACCGCGCAATTGTGCAGGCAATTCCGTCCCGCGTCGCATCACAACCGCCCCGATCCCTTTGGGACCGCCCAGTTTATGGGCCGAAAGCAGTGCCATCTGCACGCCCGACCAGTTGAAGGCGACCGGCAGTTTGCCCAGCACCTGAGTCGCGTCCGTCACCGCCAACCCGTCGGGCAAGTCCTGCACAACCCCGGTTTCCGAGTTCGCCCATTGCAATACGCTACGCGACGGATCAGGCACCTCAACACGCCCGTCCGGCTGGACAGTCAGGTCATCTGAAACCCAGGCCCCGACCGCATCATGTTCAATTCCGCTTCCCGCCAACCCGCGACCACCACAGGCCAGCGCCGCCGCCTCTGTCGCGCCGGAGGTGAAAACAACATCCGCCCCGTCAGCGCCAAAGGCTGTAGCCACCTGCGACCTTGCGCGTTCCACCAACGCCTTGGCCGCGCGCCCCTCTGCATGGACAGAAGATGGGTTTCCCACCACATCCATGGCAGCAATCATCGCCGCCCGTGCCTCCGGCCGCAGGGGGGCCGTGGCGTTCCAATCCAGATAGACGCGAGGGGCCATCACCACGTTACGCCTCGTCCACCACCGCAAACAGCGACGGCACGGCCGGGCATGGGGCCAATTCGTTTTCGATCACATCACTCAACCGCGCCTGATGCAGGAACACATAGACATGTGCGCTCAGCGATTCCCACAACCGGTTTGTCAGCGACTGCGCCCGGCTGCCTGATGCAGCACCTGATGCCCCCGCGCCCTTGTGCATGGCGTCCACCGTTTCGTCGACAGCCCCGAGTACATCGACCACACGAATATCCGACGGCGCCCGCGCCAGGCGATACCCGCCGCCGGGCCCCCGCACAGACGACACTAGGTTCGCCCGACGCAGTTTCACGAACAACTGCTCCAGATAGGGCAGCGAAATGTCCTGCCGCTTGGCAATATCCGCCAAGGTCACCAGCCCATCATCCGGCTGCAACGCAATATCGCACAGCGCAACCATCGCATAGCGTCCTTTGGTCGACAGCTTCATGGATAACCCCCCACATTTGCGCGCAAAGATTGACCTTTGGCGCGGCAATGCGTATCTGCGGCTGACATGCCGACGCACCGCCCGAACCTGGGCACTCTCTCGGTTAGAATCATTCTAAGGTTCCGGAGCGATTCCGTCAAGAATTCGCCGCCTGTGGGGCCGTAAAGACAGGATCGCATATATGCCCGAGGTCATTTTCCCCGGACCAGAAGGACGCCTTGAAGGCCGCTACCACCCGCAAAAGGAAAAAGACGCACCCATCGCGATCATCCTGCACCCGCACCCCCAGTTCGGCGGCACGATGAACAACAAGGTCGTCTACAACTTGCACTACGCCTTCTACAACATGGGCTTTACCGTGTTGCGGTTCAATTTCCGGGGCGTGGGCCGGTCGCAGGGCGAATATGATCAGGGCATTGGTGAACTGAGCGATGCAGCCTCCGCACTCGACTACCTGCAATCGATGAACACCAATTCCAAGCATTGCTGGGTCGCGGGCTTCTCCTTTGGTGCGTGGATCGGGATGCAGTTGCTGATGCGCCGGCCTGAAATCACCGGGTTCATCTCGGTCCCCCCCCCGGCAAACATGTATGACTTCTCGTTGCTGGCCCCCTGCCCGTCTTCGGGACTGATCATCAATGGCCTTGCCGACCGCGTGGCACCGCCAGCGGACACGCTGTCCCTGGTGAACAAGCTGCACGAGCAAAAGGGCATCACGATCACTCACCAGCAGATCGAGAA
>JBFOMB010000115.1:0-32915 GCA_040830545.1 Paracoccaceae bacterium
CATACGGAAGTCGTGGCCTACACAATGTTCTGCCTCGGGAATGGAGTGGCCGCGTTTGACGCAATCGTGTGTGACGTGTTCCCGGCGGATTGGCTGGATCAAGCGCCGGGTGTGCGGGTTGTGTCCGCCTTGCTGCTTGTTGCAACGAAACCCGACGCAGAGAGCATTCGAGCATCGCTCAGCGATTGGTTTGTGCCCGAAAGCCTCGCGACCGCTCAAGTGTTGGATGGAGCAGCAGTGGCTGCGGGGGATTTCCGCATCGACCCGGCAGGCCATATGCGGTTCGCTGTGTTTGTGGAACCCGGTACGGGCAAGCGCCGTGTGGGGCGCATCGTCCAGCGGCTGTGCGAGATCGAGACCTACAAAACCATGTCCATGCTCGGCTTTTCTCGGGCGCGCGCCATCTCGTCCGAGATTGGTCCTCTGGACGGGCGGTTGACCTCGTTGATGCGGGACATGACAGGGGCCAAGACTCCGCCCGAGGATACGCTGACCCAACTGCTGTCTGTGTCCGAACAGTTGGAGGCACTGGCGGCACACAACGCCTACCGGTTCGGTGCGACGCAAGCCTACTGCGCGATAGTCGATCAAAGGATCGAGGTTCTCCGAGAACAGCGGTTTCAGGGGCGGCAGACCTTTTCCGAATTCATGATGCGGCGCTATGAACCGGCCATGAGGACGGTTGTATCGACAGAAAAGCGCTTGCAGACACTGTCCGACCGGGCGATGCGCGCAGGGCAGTTGCTGCGCACACGGGTCGAGGTGGAGCGCGGCGCGCAAAATCAGGCGCTTTTGGCCAGCATGGACCGGCGTGCCGATCTGCAATTGCGCCTGCAACACACAGTCGAAGGACTGTCTGTGGTCGCCATCAGCTACTACGCCGTGTCGCTGGCCGGATATGTATTGTACCCGTTGGCTGGTCCGCTGGGTGTGTCCAAGGAATTGATGACCGCGATCGTCGCGCTGCCGGTCGTGGCGGGGGTCTGGTGGGCCATCGGGCGCATTCGTAAGCGTTTGGACCGCGCCAGCCACGCCTGATCGGACCAGATTTTCATCAATGCCCAGAATGCGCTAAGCGGCATTGACCCTGCCAACTGCGCTGAAACCCTTGGTATGTTGGTGATACGACCCCATGTCGGTATCATTAATTTATTTCAATTGACGGAGTATTTTGGGATGAAAACGCTCCCCTTGCTGTTTCGTACGGTATTTTTGTTACTCACCGCGTGCTGGCTGGCCGGTCTTCCGCAAAATGTGCAGGCACAGTCCGCTGAACGCCAAAAGGTCATTCTGGTCCTCGATGCCTCGGGCAGCATGTGGGGCCAGATCGACGGCGTGTCGAAGATCGAAATCGCCCGCGCCCAGATTGGCGACATGCTTGGCACTTGGGACGCAGACACCGACCTGGGATTGATGGCCTATGGGCACCGCCAGAAGGGCGCGTGCGAGGACATTGAACTGGTTGTTGAGCCGGGCCCGCTAAATGCGGATGCGTTCCGCGCCTCGGTAAACGCAATTTCGCCCAAGGGCAAAACGCCGCTGTCAGATGCCGTGCGTCAGGCAGCGGAAGCAATGCGGTTCACCGAAGAACGCGCGACCGTCATCCTGCTGAGTGACGGGCTGGAAAACTGTCAGGCCGACCCATGTGCATTGGCGGCAGAACTGGAAGGGCAGGGGATTGATTTTACCGCCCATGTCATTGGCTTTGACGTGGCAGAAACAGAGGCCGAGGAACTGTCCTGTCTGGCCGAAGAAACGGGCGGCCAGTTCTTTCTGGCCGGGGACGCGGACACACTGACGGCTTCGCTGAAACAGACCGTGGCGACCATCGCGGCGGAACCAGAGCCAGAGCCTAAGGTTGTTGTGGCCGAACCCGAGCCGGAACCAGAACCCCAGGGCCCCTTTGGCATCCGCGCGCGGGTCAAGATGTGTGAGAATTGCGATATCCTGACCGACAACGTGTTCTGGTGGCTGCAGGAGCCGGAACAAGACATCAATGGGAAACGCAAAGAGCTGGAGCGCAGCGCGCAGGCGGACTCGTTGTTTGAGGTCGCGCCGGGTGATTATTACCTGACGGTTCGAGTGGGGTCGGCCTTTGGCAATGTAAACGTCGCGGTTGCTGAAAAGGAACTGGCTGACACGGTTGTGGTTCTGGAGGCGGGCAATATGCGCGTCCGGGCAGAAGCGTCTGAAGGCGGCACGTCGCTGGAAGACGACATGTTCTACTGGGTGTTTGAGGCCAAACAGGACCTGAACGGCGACCGCAAAGAGGTCGTGCGATCCGCCAAGGCGCAGGAAATCTTTACGCTGAGCGAGGGTGAATACCTGCTGCGCGCGCGCCACGGCAGCGCCTTCCAGGATGTGCCATTCGAGATCAAGCCCGGAGAGCTGACCGACATCGTGGTGGCGATGAACGTGGCCTATCTGCGCGTGAACGCGATTCCGACCGCTGGTGCAGAACCGTTGACGGATGACATGTTCTATTGGGTCTTCGAACAGGCTACGGATTTGCAAGGCAACCGAAAGGAAATCGTTCGATCCGCCCAGAATGAACCTGTCTTCAAATTGCCCGCAGGCGACTACCTCGTTCGTGCGCGTCACGGCAATGCCTTCGCAGATGTGGAGGTGTCGGTATCAGCAGACACACTGACGACCGAGACATTCAATATGAATGTCGGCTATCTGCGCCTGTCTGGGGCCATGGCCGAGGGGCTCGCACCGCTCAATGATGCGCTGTTCTACTGGGTTCAGGAGGCGAAACAGGACCTGAACGGCAAACGCAAGGAAATCGCGTTGGCTGGTCAGCCCAACCCGTTGTTCAAATTGCCTGAGGGCGATTACAACATCGTTGTCCGCAACGGGTCAGCCTTCCGCAATTTCGATGTGTCAGTGAAGGCTGGGCAGTTGACGGAGCAGGCGTTTGTGCTGGACACAGGGTTACTTGTGACAAGCGCCGCGCTGACCGAGGATACGCCAGCACTCACCAACGATGTGTTCTGGTGGCTCTTGAAGGCGGAAACCGACCTGAACGGTAACCGTGCGGAACAAGCGCTGGCGGGGCAGGCCACTGCGCGCTTCATCGCGCCTGCGGGCGAATACGTGCTGCGGGTCCGCCATGCAGGGGAGTTTTATGAATTCCCGGTGGCGCTGAGTCCCGGTGAGCAGCAAGAACTGACCGTGGTGTTGAAGAAGTAATCTGTATCCTCACACGACTCGAGCGCCCCGGACCCGATCCGGGGCCTCCACCTTTGAGACAAGAGATCCCGGATCAAGTCCGGGATTGCGTTGCACGTATGGCATGCGCGCTAACAAACCTGCCCGGCGGCCCATCCCGATGACCAGGCCCACTGGAAATTGTACCCGCCGAGCCATCCGGTCACATCCACAACCTCACCCACAAAATACAGGCCCGGCACTTTGCGTGCCATCATCGTGCGCGCATCCAGGTCACGTGTGTCAACACCGCCGAGCGTGACCTCCGCTGTGCGGTATCCTTCCGAGCCGGCGGGCACGATGCGCCAGTCATGCACGGCCTCGGACAACTGCATCAGCGTCTTGTCCGATTGATCCGCCAACCGTCCATCGACTCTGGCACGTGCCGTGACCGCACGCGCGAGGTTTTCCGGCAGGACCTGCGTCAGCGCGTTTTTGACGGAGACCCGTCCACTCGTGCTGCGCCGCTCGCGAAGCGTGTCATATGTGGATTGTCCCGTTGCCAGGTCCACCGCAATTGCATCACCTTCCCGCCAGTAGGATGAGATTTGCAGGATCGATGGCCCGGACAACCCGCGATGGGTGAAGAGCAGCCCTTCCTCAAAGCTGGCTGAGCGGCAAGACACGCGCGCGGCAACGGACAGACCGGAAAGCGCTGCCATCTCGGCTTTGCTGCCGTCCGTGAAGGTCAGTGGCACCAGCGCAGGGCGCGTGTCTGTCACGCGCAGGCCGAACTGTGTGGCCAGTTGATAACCGATACTCGTGGCGCCCATTTTCGGGATGGATTTGCCGCCCGTGGCCACGACCAGCGAAGCTGCGTGCCAAGTGCCGTGAGATGTTTCGATGATGTAGGCGTCGCCGTCCTGCCGTACCCCGCGGACCTCGGTGGACAGGTGAAGCTCCACCCCTGCCTCGGCCATATCCCGGACCAGCATGTCGATGATCTGTCGCGCAGAGCCGTCGCAAAACAATTGTCCCAGCGTTTTCTCATGCCAGGCGATCCCGGCCTGATCCACGCGGGCGATGAAATCGTCCTGTTTGTAGCGATTGAGCGCCGACAACGCGAAACGCGGATTGTCTGACAGGAAACGCTCTGGCGCGATATGCAGGTTGGTGAAATTGCACCGACCGCCACCTGAAATGCGGATTTTTTCGCCCGGTGCACGCGCATGGTCGAGCAATACGACACGCCGCCCGCGCCGCCCGGCCTCGATCGCGCAGAACATACCTGCGGCACCTGCGCCGAGGATCAGGACATCCGTTGATTTCTCATTGGCCCGTTGCATGGCGCGCGCCTACCGCGCTGAGGTCGCCGGGGCAAGCTGAACCTGTCGCGTCCGCGCTGGCCGGGTGCAGGCATTGTCGCATGCAAATGCATATGTCATATCTTTCCCAAACGCGGGTTGCGCAATGGGAGAGGCGTTGCCAATCCGGCGTAAAAGAGGAGACAACGATGTCAGACAGAAAACCCATCGAGGGCATGGCACATGTTCGGGGAACAACCGACGAGCCGTTGTTGGAGCTGACCATTCCACAGGTTTTGAGGCGCGCGGTGGAGGCTCATGCGGGGAACGAAGCGGCTGTGTTTGCTGAGGAAAACCTGCGCTGGACCTATGCGGAGTTCGCGCAGGAGGTGGATTGTCTTGCCGGAGGTTTGATGCGGTTGGGTGTGCAAACCGGCGACCGAGTCGGCATCTGGTCCCCGAACCGAAGCGAATGGCTGCTGACACAGTTTGCCACCGCCCGGATTGGTGCGATCCTGGTCTGTGTGAACCCGGCCTATCGCCCCTATGAGCTGGAATACGCGCTGAACAAGGTTGGATGCAGCACGCTCGTGACGGCACGGTCTTTCAAGACCTCGGACTATATCGGCATGTTACAGGGGTTGGCGCCCGAACTGGCCGACTGCGCGCCGGGTGGGCTGAACGCGGCCAAGGTGCCCGAGCTGAAGCGTATCATCGCAATTGGCGCGGACGCACCTGCGGGCATGTTTGCCTTCCCTGATGTGATGGCAATGGGCGATGATGTTCCTGTTGTCGATCTGGACGCCATAACAGGCACGTTGAACCAGAACGATGTGGTCAACATCCAATTCACTTCTGGCACCACTGGCAGCCCCAAGGGCGCATCGCTGACTCATCGCAACATCGTCAACAACGCGAACAACGTGACCGCGGGCATCACCTTTTCTCCAACTGACCGCTTGTGCATTCCAGTGCCGTTCTACCACTGTTTTGGTATGGTAATGGGGACACTGGGATGTGTGACCAAAGGGGCGACCATGGTGATCCCCGGAGAGGGGTTCGATCCCGCGCAGACCTTGCGCGCGGTTTCGGATGAACGGTGCACGGCGCTCTATGGCGTTCCAACCATGTTTGTTGCGGAATTGGGGCTGGCGGATTTCGACAGCTATGACCTCGGCTCGCTTCGGACCGGGATCATGGCGGGTGCGACCTGTCCCATTGAGGTGATGAAACAAGTGCAGGCACAGATGAACATGTCAGAGGTTACTATTGCCTATGGCATGACCGAAACCTCGCCCGTGTCGTTTCAATCCGATGTGGACGACCCGCTGGAGAAACGCGTCAGCACGGTGGGCCGCATCCACCCGCATGTGGAATGCAAGGTGGTTGACGAAAGCGGCCAGACCGTCGCGCCTGGGGTGCAGGGCGAGCTGTGCACGCGCGGCTATTCGGTGATGCACGGCTACTGGAACGATGCGGAGAAAACGGCGCAGAGCCTCAGCGAAGATGGCTGGATGATGACCGGGGACCTCGCTGTGATAGACGAAGAGGGGTATTGCGACATCACGGGCCGGGTGAAGGACATGATCATTCGGGGTGGCGAAAACGTTTATCCCCGTGAAGTGGAGGATTTCCTTTTTACCCATGAGCGGATCGCGCAGGCACAGGTGTTTGGCATTCCGGATGAAAAGTTTGGCGAGATTGTCTGCGCCTGGGTGGTTCCCGCGCCGGACAGTACGCTGGACGAAGAGGATGTGCGCGCCTTTTGCAAGGATCGCATTTCACATTTCAAAGTGCCCACGCATATCCGCATTTGTGACGAGCTGCCGATGACTGTGACGGGCAAACCGCAGAAATTCATCATGCGCGAACAGATGGTCGCTGATCTGGTAGGTCAAAGCTGACCTGTTGCAACTGACCGCGGGCTGGTCCTATGCAACCCCATGACAATCTGGCGACCTCACCCAAACATCCGGGTCAAGGCTTTGGGCCTGCATTGGCGCGGGTCTAGCCTGCTGGCGGCGGAGGTTCTGGACGATCAGGGCCGGGTCAAAGGGGTGCGCCCCTTGGGTGGGTCGGTCGAGTTTGGGGAAACGGCAGAGCAGGCTGTGGTCCGAGAGTTCGAGGAAGAACTGGGCATCGTTGTAAGGGTGTCCGGGCCTGCGATGTTCTTCGAAAACCTCTATGTGCATGAGGGGCAACAGGGGCACGAATACCTGATCCTGTTTGATGTGACCTTTCCCGATGGGGCCTTTGCGGATGAAACGCGGATAGCCTTTCGTGAGGACAATGGCGTCTTGTGCCATGCCGCGTGGATTGACCTGGACGATCTGGATGGGCCGGGGCAGCCACGGCTCTATCCGGAAGGGCTCAAGGCGCGATTGGAGCAGGGCTAAACAAAAAGCCCGCCGCATTGGTGCGACGGGCTGTTTTGATTTTTGAAATGTCTCAGCGGCCCCGGATTCGTGGGTCCAGCGCGTCGCGCAGACCGTCACCCAGGTAGTTCACGCTCAGCACGGTCAGTGAAATCAGCAGGCCGGGCCACAACACGCGTTCAGGATAGAGGTCCATCCGATCCACGCTGTCGTTCAGCAACCGGCCCCATGTTGGGAAGTCCGGCGGGAAGCCGAAGCCAAGGAAGCTAAGCGCGCTTTCGGTGATGATCGCAATTGCGATGCCCAGCGTGGCTGAGACCATGATCGGCGACAGCACGTTGGGCAGCAGGTGCCGCATGACTAGCTTTGATGGCTTTGTGCCGATGGAGCGGGCGGCGAGGATGAATTCGCGTTCCTTCAGCGCCAGGACATCGCCCCGCACGATCCGCGCGGTCTGCATCCAGGATGTGATGCCGATCAAGCTGACCACCAGCACAAACACGCCGCCCTCAACCCCGAACGCTTTGCTGAGCGGTTCACGGAACAGCAACGAGGCGACCAGGATCAGCGGCAGCAGGGGCAGGGCCAGAAACAGGTCGGTCAGGCGCATCAGAGGGCCATCCAGACGTTTCACGTAACCCGCCAGCACGCCGATCAGTGTGCCCAGCAGAATCGACAGTGCCATCGCCGTCAGGCCCACAGCAATCGACACACGCCCGCCCTGCATCATCCGGGCCAGCGTATCTCGGCCCAGGTTGTCAGTGCCCAGCGGGTGTTGCCAGTACACCTTGGCATCGCCATCCCACAGCAGATGATAAATCGGCCGCGTATCTCGATAGGTCAGGAAGTCCCGGCCTGTCGGCAGGTAGGTGGCATCAACCCACCACAGGAACGGCCCGATCAGCACGCCCAGCAGGATCACAAGGAAGACGATGCCGCCTGCCATGGCCCCTTTGTGATGGGTGAATTGATCCCACACATCGCGCCATTGGCTGCGCGGCGGCGCAGACGGGGTTGGGTCGGGCAGGGCGCCGGCGTTGGTCGGCTTGTCCGATACGTAGTGTGAAGAGGACTCAGTCATAGCGGATCCTCGGGTCCAGAATACCGTAGAGCACGTCGGCGATCAGATTGAACAGCACGATCAGCACGGCAAAGATGAAGGTCAGGGTTTGCACCATCGGCAGGTCGTTGGCCTGGATTGCGGTGATCAGCAACTGGCCGATCCCGTTCACCTTGAACACCTGCTCGGTGATGATCGACCCGCCGAACACGGCGGGCACGGCCAGCGCGATCACGGTCACAACCGGGATCATCGAATTGCGCAGAACGTGGATCAACACGACAGTGCGTTCACCCAGTCCCTTGGCCCGCGCCGTGCGCACGTAGTCCTGGTTCAGGTTGTCCAGCATCGAGGCGCGCATGAACCGCGCAATCTGCGCTGTGATCTGCAATGCCAGCACCATCATCGGCAGGAACATCTGCCAGATCTGCTTTTTGAAGCTGGCCCAGTCGTTCACCACGTGGGTGGTATCATAGATCGATGGGAACCAGCCGAGGTAAACAGCAAAGATCACGATCATCAGTGGTCCGGTGAAGAACGGCGGGACCGAGTAGCCGATCATGGTCACAAACGTACCGGCCTGATCGAAGAACGAATACTGCCGGTAGGCCGAGTAGATGCCAACCGGGATCGCAATCAGGATGCCGACCACATAGGCCATACCAACAACCCAAAGCGTTTGCGGCAGGCGCTGGACAACAATGTCCATGACGGGTGACCGGGTCTGCCAGGAGATAATGCGGGGTTCTTTGGTCAGAACCTCGACCTGACCGGCGACCTCACGTACCAAACCCTCGGCCCGCAGGGCCTCCAGCGCGTCAGCGGTCGGCATGGGCACCGGAACTTCCCAGTTCCAGGACAGTTTCGTGCCAAAGATCGAGTCGATCAGCACCTGCGGCTCGACCCAGAAGAACTGTACCAGCCATTTCCAGAACCGGATATGGACGGGTTCCCCCAGCCCCAGAGCGAGGCGCATTTTTTCTTTCACCTCAGGCGGAACGGTCAATGGCACCTGGGCCATCGGATCGCCCGGGGCGAGTTCAAGAAGAAGAAAGATGACGAGGCTGATAAAGAGAAGCGTCGGAACCGCCAGCACCAGTCGCCGGATCGTGTAGGTCAGCATTCAGCGGGCTTTCGTACCTGTTGGGATTATTATTGCCCTAAAGAGGGGACCCCGCCCGGGCCAAAGCCGGGGCGGGGTCTATGGGTCTTAGGACCCTTCTTTGCGGTGCCAGTCAGCGATGTTCCACATTTCGCTGTCCCAGACGTTCATCTTGTAACCGCCCAGCGAGCTTGCGATCGCGGAGACGCGGCCACGGTGGACCAGAGGAACAATGGTGTAGCTGTCTTGCGTCAGCATGTTGTTCATCTTGATCGCGATCTCACCACGCTTGGCGATGTCACCGGTACGGCCCAGCTCGTCGATCAGAGCGTCATAGGCAGGGTCACAGAAGCGGTTGATGTTTTCACCCTGCCACTGCGACGCGGGCTTGGGTTCGTTGCCGCAACGATACGCAGCCAGGTACTGCTGCGGGTCGGTGCCGTTGAACGTGTTGGCATACATTTCCACGTCCGAGTAGAACTTCTGGAACGTATCAGGCGAACCCGGGTCACCGCCGAAGAAGACCGAGGCCGAGTAGTTGGCCAGGTTGGTCTCAACACCGATTTCCGACCACCACTGCTTGATCAGCGCCTGGAAGTCCTGACGCACAGCGTTGGTGGAGGTCTGGTACTTCAGCACCAGCGGAGTGCCGTTGAATTCGCGGATGCCGTCACCGTCGGTGTCAACTGCGCCCACTTCATCCAGCAGAGCGTTCGCGCCAGCGATGTCCTGCGTCATGCAGTAGTCGTTGCCAGCGGCATAGTTCTGCGGGGAAGGCACCAGATCACAGGTGACCTTACCTGCCTGACCGTAGCCGATTTCAACCAGCAGTGCGCGGTCGATGGCCATGGACAGCGCCTGACGGATTTTCTGCTCGCTCAGGAACGGGTGCGGTTCGGCAACCGTCGAACGGGTTTCAGGCGGCAGATCCGGCGACGGGTTGGTCAGGTTCATTTCCAGACGCTCGACCAGCGGGCCAAAGCCGACCTGAACGACGCCCTTGCCGCCTGCTTCCATCTTGGCGATCACGTCGGGTGCCAGCTGCAGGTTCCAGGCGTGGTCGAATTCGCCGGTTTCCAGAACCGAACGGGCCGCTGCCGTTGCATCGCCGCCACCTTTGAAGGTGATGGTCGCGAACGCAGGCTTGGACGCGTCACGATAGTTTTCGTTCGCCGAGTACTGGATCACGTCGTTCGGACGGAAATCCGTCACGGTGAACGGGCCGGTGCCGATGGGGCCAAAGTTCGCTTCGGTGCATTCCGGCGCCTTGGCACCCATGCAGCTTTCGAACTGTGCCTTCTGGATGATCGGCGACTGACCGCCCACAAAAGGACCATAAGGGTTCGGCTTGGGCTCGGCAAAGTTTACGACAACGGTCAGGTCGTCGGGTGTTTCAATGCTTTCCACACCGTCAAAGAAGCTGAGCTGCGCGCAGCCGCCTTCGGGGTGCATGCAGTAGTCCGCGGTGAATTTTACGTCTGCCGAGGTCACTGCCGATCCGTCGGACCACTTCAGCCCTTCCTGAAGCTTCCAAGTGATCGATTTCAGGTCTTCGGACACGCCGCCATTGCCAACCGTCGGGACGTCCTGCGCCAGATAGGCCACGATGTCACCGTTTTCGTCATAGCGCGCCAGCGGTTCGATCACGATGGCCGAGGCGTCAATATCCTTGGTGCCACCCGACAGATACGGGTTCAGGATCGAAGGTGCCTGCCAATAGATAATATTGACATGCCCGTCCGACCCACGTTCGGCCATAGCCATGCTGGCCATTGCCGTACCGGCAGCAGCGCCGAGCAGTAGGGTTTTGAGCTTCATGTTTCACTCCATGTTGGACACGTTTGGTGTCGCATTTATCCGCGCCATGCGCGGCTTTAGTCTCCTGCGTAAGGGGATAGTCCGGGCCGTCAGGACCAGTTGGCCTGACGAAACAACACCTTCCCCCGCAGCGGATGGTCAGCATCGAAACAGAACTTCACAAAAATGCAAGTGTTGCCGTCGGGAAATCTTTGCACCCGTTTGACAAGTCCCTGACGCTGGCACTAGCGTTCAGGCAAGATTTCAGGAGGAAGCCAACGTGCTCGACCAGACCCCGGACCAACCTATTGCACAGATTGACCGTTTGCGCGTGGAATTTGAAACAAAGGACGGCACGGTCGTTGGGGTGGAGGATGTGTCCTTTGACGTTAACCCCGGTGAAACCGTCTGTGTTGTTGGCGAATCTGGGTCTGGCAAGTCGGTGTCATCCCTGTCGCTGATGCGCCTGGTTGAATTTGGCGGTGGTAAAATTGCAGGCGGCCGCCTGATTTTCGATCGAAAAGAAGGCGATGACCTGGATTTGGCAAGCGCCGACCAGGATCTGATGCGACATATCCGGGGCAATGAAATCGGGATGATCTTTCAGGAACCGATGACGGCCCTGAACCCGGTGTTCACAGTTGGTCGGCAACTGACCGAAGGCCTGCGTCTGCATATGGGAATGTCCAAGGCGGACGCCGAGGCGCGCGCGCTGGAATTGTTGCGCCAGGTGCGAATCCCTGAACCCGAGCGTCGTCTGCAACAGTTCCCGCACGAATTGTCCGGCGGCATGCGGCAGCGCGTGGTGATCGCGATGGCGCTCGCCTGCGAGCCGCGGCTGCTGATTGCGGACGAACCGACCACAGCGCTTGACGTCACGATTCAGGCTGAAATTCTGGCGTTGATGGACCGGCTGAAGCGGGAAACCGGCACGGCGGTGATGTTCATTACCCATGACATGGCCGTTGTGGCGCAAATGGCGGACCGTGTGGTTGTCATGTATCGCGGCAACAAGGTCGAAGAAGGCCCCGTCGAAGAGATTTTCGAGAATCCGGGCCATGATTATACGCGCGCACTGCTGGCGGCGGTCCCGAAGCTGGGTGAAATGCGCGGCAAGATCGCGCCGGAGCCGATGAAGCTGCTGGGTGTCGAGAACCAGAAGATTGAACCGATTCTGGGCACGGACGAAAAGCTGTTGGAAGTGACCGGCCTCACCACCCGGTTTGCGGTCAAGGGCGGTTTCTTCCGCTGCACGGTGGCCAATGTGCATGCGGTAGAAGATGTGTCGTTTACCCTGAACAAGGGCCGCACGCTGTCATTGGTGGGCGAGTCGGGCTGCGGCAAGTCCTCTGCCGGGCGCTCGATTCTGAGGCTGGTGGAACCGATGGCAGGCAAGGTCATGATGGGGGACACTGACGTGCTGTCGCTGGACCCCGAAGCGTTACGCAAGGTGCGCCAGGACATGCAGATGATCTTCCAGGATCCGTTTGCATCGCTCAATCCGCAGATGCAGTTGAGCGATCAGGTGGCAGAACCGATGCGGAACTTTGACTCGGTGCCCACGTCTGAAATCATGGACCGCGTTGCAACGCTGTTCGACCGCGTGCACCTGCCGCGCAGCTTCATGCGGCGATTCCCCCACGAAATGTCAGGTGGTCAGCGGCAGCGGATCGCGATTGCCCGGGCGCTGGCACTGAATCCCAAGCTGATCATCGCGGACGAAGCGGTGAGTGCATTGGATGTGTCGGTTCAGGCGCAGGTCCTGAACCTGATGATGGAACTGCAGGCCGATCTGGGATTGAGCTACCTTTTCATTAGTCACGATATGGCCGTGGTGGAGCGTGTCAGCCATGATGTTGGTGTGATGTATCTGGGCCGGATCGTGGAAATGGGGCCGCGCGCGCGCGTATTCGAAAACCCGCAGCATCCTTACACACAGGCCCTGATGAAAGCGGTTCCGATTGCCGATCCTCGCAACCGGAAGTCGGAAAAAGACCTGAATTTCAAGCCGATCCCGTCACCTATTCATCCACTCGGGTATGAGCCGGAACCGTCGCGGTATGACGAAGTGGAGCCGGGGCATTTCGTGCTAACCACCGATAGCGGGTATTGATCTTTCCAGTGGCGAGCGTCTTGCGGCGTTGCGTCTGATGCACGCGCGCGTCTTTGAGTATTGGAACCAAGAAGAAGACAAGGTAACTTGCCCCAGGTCCACCCCGTCACCCGGCCCGACCGTCAGACGGAACGCAGGCGGGGCGCGGGGCTTCTCCTTGGGCGGTCATCGGCTCTCCAGCCTGTACCGCCCACACAACGTGGCGCATTAACCTTAACGCGCGGTTACCAAGGTTCGCACTCTTAGACTTCTTCTTGGTCCAAATACTCAAATTCGGACAGTCAAATGATCGGTAGCGCACAGAATCGCCACTGTCGTCTTCTTACGCGATCCCCTATATGTGCATTTGCATATTCCAGAGGATCATCATGCCCGCCACACTCTCTCCACGCGACATCCTCGCACATCTGATCTCGTTTCCAACCGTGTCTCGCGACACCAACCTGCCGTTGGTGGATTGGGTGGAGGGCTATCTTGCCTCACACGGGATCGAAAGCCATCGCTGGCCCGACCCGGATCAACCGCATAAGGCTGCGTTGTTTGCCCATGTGGGTCCTTGGGAGGAAGGCGCGGTTGTGCTTAGCGGGCATACGGACGTGGTGCCAATTGACGGACAACCATGGACCAGCGACCCGTTTGAGCTGACTGAGCGGGACGGCAAGCTGTACGGGCGCGGGACCACGGACATGAAGGGATATGATGCGCTGGCGATCTGGGCGCTGGTCGAAGCACATCTACGCGACCTGAAAACCCCGCTACAACTGGCGCTCAGCTTTGACGAAGAGGTTGGCTGTACCGGCGCGCCGCCGATGATCGAGGCGATGCAGCCGATTTTGCCCAAAGGAGAGGCGGTGATCGTGGGCGAGCCGTCCATGATGCAAGCTGTCACAGGACACAAAGGCGGGCAGGGGTTCAATGTGAATGTCTGGGGCTTTGAGGTGCACAGCTCCATCATGCACACAGGCGTTAATGCGATCATGGAAGCGGCAAAGATCATTGCCTGGTCGAATGAAGTGAACGCGCAGGAACAAGCGCGCGAACCCAGTGCTGTGGCCGCCATGTTTGATCCACCTTGGACGACGCTGCACACTGGTGTGATTCAGGGCGGCACGGCGGCCAACATAACCGCGAAACACTGCAGCTTTGACATCGGCTATCGTGCAACCCCGGATGCGGACCGCGAGGCGTGGACGCAAATGGTACTCGGCAAGATCAAAGAGGTGGAAGCCGAGATGCAAGCGGTCCATCCCGAGGCCTGGATCGAGGTCGATCAGCGGTTCGGGGTTCCGGGCCTCAAACCCGAAGAAAACGGCGCTGCCGAGGGTATGGTGCGCGCCATCACTGGCGACAATGCAACCCATGTTGTCAGTTACGGTACCGAGGCCGGGCAGTTTCAGGATGCGGGCTATTCTGCTGTGGTCTGTGGCCCTGGTGATATTGCGCAGGCACATCAGCCGGACGAATACGTCACGCTAGAGCAGTTCAACGCGGGGCATGATTTCATGCGGAAACTGGTGGATCGCCTGTCCGCATGACCTTCCCTTTCGCGCTGCCATCCGAGCCGGAACATGGCGGTGACCTGCCGGCGGAGGCGGATGTGGTAGTCATCGGCGGCGGGGTGGCGGGAACCTCAGCGGCTT
Organism: Paracoccaceae bacterium; assembly: GCA_040830545.1. Lineage (GTDB taxonomy): Bacteria > Pseudomonadota > Alphaproteobacteria > Rhodobacterales > Rhodobacteraceae > HXMU1420-2. The sequence continues at coordinate 14,545 of JBFOMB010000115.1, forward strand.
TGTTTCTACAACAGAAAGGACTGCGCGTTGTCCTGCTGGAAAAGGGCCGGATCGCGGCGGAGCAATCGTCGCGAAACTGGGGCTGGGTCAGGGTGCAGGGGCGCGATCCAGCGGAGATTCCCATTGCGCTGGAGGCGCGGCAGCATTGGGCGGCGCTGGACCAGCGGGCAGGGGGACGCACTGGACTGAAACAGGTGGGCGTGACCTATCTGGCGCAGACCGAGAAGGACAATCAGGGATTTCAAGACTGGTTGAAAGTCGCGCAGGACTATCAGCTGGACAGTCGGTTTCTGGATGAGAACGAGGTAAAGAACCATTTGCCCAACGCGCAGGCAAAGTGGCCCGGTGCGTTGCTGACCCCGTCTGACATGAAAGCAGAGCCGTGGCAGGCGGTGCCGGAACTGGGGCGCATTGCGGCCGAGGATGGCGTTGTCGTGCGCGAATCCTGTGCTGCGCGGGCATTGGATTTGGAAGCAGGACGCGTGACCGGAGTGTTTACGGAACACGGTCGCATTGCCACAAATGCTGTGGTTTTGGCCGCTGGGGCGTGGTCACGCCTGTTTCTGAAACGGCATGGTGTGGTGATCCCACAATTGGCGGTCCGGTCCAGCGCCATGGCCACGGAACCTTTGCCGGATGTGTTTGGCGGGGCTGCGGCGGACGGGGTGTTTTCGTTCCGAAGGCGTGAGGATGGCGGGTATACGGTCACGCCGTCCGGGTATTCGGAGCTGTTCATCGGCCCGGATGCGTTTGCCTCTTTCCGCGCCTACTTGCCGGTAATCCGCGATCCGAAAGAATACAATTATCACCTGCGCGGACCGGCACCGCGCGGTTACCCGGATGCCTGGGGCACGCCACGCCGATGGGCCGAGGATGCAGAAAGCCCGTTTGAGCGTATGCGTATCCTCAACCCCGAACCCAACCGGCGCAAGCTGGATGAAATCCGGGACATGTTCGCGCGGATTTTCCCGGATGTCGGAGATGTGCGGATCAAGGCGAAGTGGGCCGGGATGATTGACACGTTGCCGGATCTGCTGCCGGTCGTGGATCATGTGGAGGCGCTGCCGGGGCTGACCGTCTGCACAGGGCTCAGCGGGCATGGGTTTGGGATTGGCACCGCCTATGGCCGGATTGTTGCGGATCTGGTGACTGGTGGAAATGTTGGCCATGACCTGCATGCTTTGCGCATGTCGCGGTTCTATGACGGAACAAAGCTGTTGCCGGGGCCGGGGCTGTAACCTTCCGAGTGGGTCAAATGTGTTGCCCGCCGTTGATCTCGATTTCAGTCCCCGTCACGTAGCCTGATCCGCCGGTGCAGAGGAAATAGATCACATCCGCAACCTCCTGCGGTTGGCCGAGGCGACGCATGGGCAGCCCCTCGACAATCTTGTCCGTGCCTTCCGAAAGGATAGAGGTCTCAACCTCCCCCGGTGCAATTGCATTCACACGCACGCCCAAAGGCCCGAAATCATGAGCCATTTCGCGCGTCAGCGCAGCAAGCGCCGCCTTGGACGTGGCATAGGCCGCCCCGGCAAAGGGATGCACGCGCGACCCGGCGATGGAGGTGACGTTGACCACTGCCCCCTGAGCCTCGACCAATTCATCGCGCAAACCGCGTGCCAAAACGACAGGGGCAAAGAAATTCACGTGAAAGACATGGCCCCATGTCATCAGGTCCGTGTCAAACGTGTTCAGCCGCTGACCTTCGGCCCCCTTGGGTGAAATGCCTGCATTGTTCACCAGCCCGTGGAGCGGACCGTCCAGCCGTTCGCGGATCAATTCCACCGCGTTGATTGTGTCGGCCGGGTCCGACAGGTCCAGTTGGATGTGGTTTTCGCGCCCACCGGGCCATGGGCAGCCCTCGTCAAAAGGCTGGCGGGAACAGGTCAGCACGCGCCAGCCTTCAGCGGCGAATTTCTTGACCGTTGCATGGCCGATCCCCCGGCTGGCTCCGGTCAGAAGAAGTGTGCGGGTCATGGCGGCATGCTCCTGTCTGGAAACGCGGCCGTGGCCGCCGTGTGTGCGAAAGAAGGCCCCGTTTGGGTGACAGCCATGCGAACCGTGCGCCTGATGGGGTGCGTATGAGCGTAAGTGCGGGAGGGCGGATTGCAACCGGGATGTTGCGCAAGGTGAACGCGTCGCCGTAGTCCGACGCGCTCGAATCTGCTAGCGTTCCAGCCATGCGATTTTTGATGCTTTTGATTTGCTTTGTTTTTGTCGGCGCGGCGGTCGCATTGGCAGCCGACGAAAAACGGGTGGCGCTGGTGGTTGGCAATGGCGGCTACACGCAGGTGCCGTTTCTGGACAATCCGACCAACGACGCAACCGACCTTGCGGCGGCTTTGGGGCGGGTCGGGTTTGATGTGACGCTGTTGCTGGACGCCGACGACCGCGATCTGCGACGGGGCCTGCGCGATTTTGCTCGTGTGGCTGCAACAGCGGATGTGTCGCTCGTCTATTTCGCTGGGCACGGGATCGAAGTGGACAAGGTCAACTATCTCTTACCGGTAAACACGCAGCTCATGAGCGGACTCGACATTGAATACGAGGCAATCCCGCTCGACCTGATCATGCGGTCGCTGGCGCAGTCCAAAGGGATCAAGATCGTGCTGATCGACGCCTGCCGCGACAATCCATTTGCCGAGCGGTTGATCACCGATGGCAGCACGCGGTCCATCGGGATCGGGTTGGGCCGGGTCGACCCGGTGGGCGGAGTCCTGCCCGGCGGTATCCTGCTGGGGTATGCGGCGCGAGAAGGGACCGTTGCGTTGGACGGAGTGGGACGGAACTCGCCCTATGCGCAGGCCCTGCTGGAATTCATCGAGGAACCGGGACTGGAATTGAGCAAGATGATGCGCAAGGTGCGGGACCGGGTATTTGAGCTGACCGATGGTCAGCAGGAACCGTTCACCTATGGCTCGCTGCCGGGCGATGACATCTATTTCATACCACCGGTGGTGCAGGCGGCTCTGCCGGCGACACCGGCGGCCCCTGCGCCCGATACAGGACATGCTGAGTTTGTGGCAGCGTTTGCCAAGGCCCAGGAATTCGACACTCTGACGTGGTGGGCGGATTTCCTGCGCGACCATGCGGATCGCGCCGACGATCCGCTGATGCAGATTGCGATGAAACGGCACGCGGAATTGCAAGCTGAAAGGGACAAGCGCGAAGCGGAGCGAAAACGAGCGCCATGGTTGACGCCGCAAGCGGGATGGAACGGGTATCAAGAACCGGAATTTACGCGAAACGAACGCGTCCTGATCCAAACCGCGCTGTTGTATATGGGATTTGATCCCGGTCCGCCGGACGGGGCGTTTGGGTCGAAAACCCGGAGCGCCATTTCCGCTGCTCGCAATACGGCAGGTTTGAGCCGAGGCTCGCAGGTTGATCGCGCGTTGGCAAAGGTGTTACCCAACGTGCCGGCCATTGATGCACTGAAGTCTGACAAAGCTAGGAACTACAAAGACGCCGATACATCTGACTTGTTGGAACCGAGATTGATCAGGGCGTTTGAAGTCTTCAAATACAGCGAAATCAATTTCGACTATTTTCGAGGGCATCTGTACATTGCCGTGATTTCCCGAAACGATTGGCAATTTGCCAACACACGCGCGCATGAGCTGGGCGGCCATTTGGTCACAATTGGAACAGCTGCTGAAAACAGGTTCGTACATGATCTGTTTTTGGGTGACCCCCGATTTTATACAGTTGATGCCGACGGCTACACGCATGGACCTCATATTGGCCTCTATCAAGTCAATCTGGATCGTGAGCCACGAGGCGGGTGGGCCTGGGTGACAGGTGAGCCCATGACCTATTCAAATTGGTCGCCGGGCAATCCTGACAACCATAAGGGCAACCAGCATTTCGGGGCATTTTATCGAAAAGCGAAAGACAGACACCGGCTGCCTGGTCCTATCAAATGGGATGACACAACGGGCCGTGGACGCTCGGCGGTATTCGAAATCGAATAGCTCGCTTCATCCAGTCCATACAATCACGCCGCGTCTCGCGTTGACCCGGTGCGCGTTTTTCGGGCAGGCTGGGGTCAGGTGTTTCCCAATCCAAGTTTGTATATCAGAAGGTTCGTTTCATGCCCGACACCACTCTCTCTGCCCGTGATCAGATATCTGCGCTTCAGGATCGGATGGGAGAAGCGATAATCGGGCAAAAGGCCGTGGTGGAGCGTTTGGTGATTGGCCTGCTGGCGAACGGGAACCTGTTGGTCGAGGGTCTGCCAGGGCTGGCAAAAACCCGCGCGATCAAGGCGTTGGCGAAAAACCTTGAATGTGACTTCAGCCGGATACAGTTCACGCCCGACCTGTTGCCGTCGGATGTGACCGGCACCGAGGTGTATCACCAGACCGCTGAGGGCGCTGAATTCCGGTTCGAGGCTGGGCCGATCTTTGCCAACGTGGTGCTGGCGGATGAAATCAACCGCGCCCCGGCCAAGGTGCAGGCGGCGTTGCTGGAGGCGATGGAAGAACGGCAGGTGACGGTTGCGGGCAAGACGCACAAGCTGCCGCCGTTGTTTATGGTGATTGCCACCCAGAACCCAGCGGAGCAGTCGGGCACCTATCCTCTGCCCGAGGCGCAGATGTACCCCGTCCTGCTGGCTGTGATGATCACCTATCCGCCGGTCGAGGACGAGGTTGAGGTGATCCGCCTAGTGCGTGGGGAAGAAATCGCGGCGGGGAGCGGGGGCGACAAATCTGAAAAGCCGCCCGCGATCCCGCAGGCCGCGGTGTTCGAGGCGCGGCAGGCCATCGGGCAAATCCACGTCTCGGACGCGATGGATCGTTACATGGCGGACATCGTGAACGCGACACGTTTTCCTGATCGGTTCGGTGACGACCTGAAACGATGGATCGAGATTGGGGCGTCGCCGCGTGCGTCGCTGGCGCTGGACAAATGCGGGCGGACCCACACGTGGTTGCGGGGGCGCGACTATGTCGGCCCGGAGGATGTGCGCGCGATTGCGCCGGACGTGCTGCGCCACCGGCTGGCGTTGAGCTACGAGGCGCAGGGCGAGGGCATCAGCGCGGACATGGTCGTGGCGGAATTGCTCCGCCAGGTAGCACTGCCCTGAGGGCGGGCGGGTGGCCGGGACCTCCAGAGCCAGTCGTGCGGCACGCAGCCGGGTGCAACCCGCACGTCCCGTCGTACGCGATGATGCAGATCCACGCATCCACACGACGCTCAGCCATTTGCGCGGTTTGGAACCCCGCGCACGAAGCCTCAGTTTCCTGCCGCACCAACCTGCGCAGTCGATCCTGAACGGTCGCCATGCCTCGCGCCTGCGAGGGCGGGGACTGAATTTCGAGGAATTGCGCACCTATCTGCCCGGTGACGACATTCGCGCGATTGACTGGAAGGTCACGGCGCGCACGGGGGAAGCCTATGTGCGGGTCATGACCGAAGAACGTGACCGTCCGGCGCTGATCGTGGTGGACCAGCGGATGTCGATGTTCTTTGGCTCGCGGCTGAACATGAAATCAGTGACGGCGTCTGAGGCGGCAGCGCTGGCAGCGTTTCGTATTCTGGATCAGGGCGACCGGGTCGGTGGTATCGTGTTCGGTGATCAGCATCTGGCCGAGGTGCGCCCGCAGCGCAGCCGCGCCGCCTTGCACCGTTTTCTGACGGCGCTGGCCGATGCCAACACGCTGCTTCACGCCGAGGCGCCTCAAGTTGACCCAATGCCGCTGACCCGCGTGCTGCGGTCGGTCGCCAATATCGCACGGCGCGACCATCTGATCCTTGTGCTCAGTGACTTCGACGTGGTCGATGCGGAGACGGAACGGTTGGTGTCCGGGCTGTCCCGTCACAACGATCTGATCCTTGGGCTGGTGACCGATCCCACCGCGCAGGAGGTGCCCGAGGGGCTGAACCTTGTCGTTTCGGATGGTGAATTGCAGGCCGAGATCGATACGGGTGACGCACGCACCCGCCAATCCCTGCAGGAGATGTCCGAGGGGCGACTGGCTCAGGTGCTGGACTGGCAGCGCCGGTTTGGTGTGCCGGTCCTGCCGCTGTCTTCTGCCGAGGAAACATTGCCGCAACTGCGCCGTTTGATGGGTCTGGGACCGGGGCGGCGGCGATGAGTGACGAAACGGCTGAAACCGGTGAGGCCACCAACCTGATTGACTTGCTGGATCAGTTGATCCTGCCCGAAGACCCTGCGCCGATCCCCTTGACACCGGAAACCGCGGGTTGGTGGGTTGTGGGGGCTGCGCTGCTGGTCGCGCTGCTGTGGTTCGTTCGGCATTGGGCGCAGGAATGGCGCGCCAACGCTTACCGTCGCGCGGCGATTCGAGAGTTGGAGGGCGTCGGTGAAGACCCCGCTGCCATTGCCGCGATCATGCGGCGCACAGCGCTGGCGGCCTGGCCCAGGGACGAGGTTGCAGGGCTGACGGGCGAGGATTGGGTCGCCTTCCTGCGCCATAGTGGGGATTTCCCGGAACCCATGGCCCGCACACTGGCCCGCGCGCCGTATGAGCCGGGCATCGAACCGGACGAAGGGTTGTCGCTGGCGGCAGAGGCATGGATACGCCACCACCGCGTTGGAGGCGTGACATGATCACGCTGGGCTTCCCCTGGGCGCTGATCCTGTTGTCCCTGCCTTATCTGGTCTGGCGACTGGTCCCACCTTTGCGGGAAAAGGTGCCAGCGCTGCGTTTCCCCTTCTTCCGGCGCATTGCCGAGGCTGCCGGGGCCGAGGCGCGCGCCGGTGCCGTGGTCCGGGCGCGGACGCGGGCGCAGATGGGTTTGGCGCTGGTGGCCTGGGGGCTGATCGTCCTGGCGCTGGCACAGCCCGAACGCGTCGGCAAACCTGTGGAACGAACCAAGGCCGCGCGCGATGTGGTGCTGGCGATTGACATCTCCGGCTCCATGGATACGCGCGATTTTAAGGGTGAGGACGGCAAGCCTGTGCAACGCTTCGAGGCGGTGCGCGGTGTGGTCGAAGAATTTGTGCAGGGACGCGACGGGGACCGTATGGCGCTGATCGTCTTTGGCTCGAAAGCCTATGTGCAGGCCCCGCTGACCGAAGATCTGGATACCATCGTCGAACTCCTGAACCGGACTCAAGTTGGTATGGCCGGGCCGCACACCGCGCTGGGGGACTCCATCGGCCTTGCCATTCGCACGTTCGAAGCCAGCGAGATCGAAGATCGCCTGCTGATCCTGCTGTCGGATGGGTCGGACACGGCCAGCCGGATGAGCCCGCTCAATGCCGCTGAAATTGCGCGGGGCGACGGGGTGGTGATCGTGACGATCGGCGTAGGCGACCCGGAGGCCTCAGGCGAGGATCGCGTGGATCTGGGTGCGTTGCAGGATATCGCGGGACGCACGGGTGGGTCTTATTTCTATGCCTCGGACGAGGCTGCGTTGCAGGACGTTTATGACCGCGTGGACGCGATGGCGCCCCGGATCACCGATACGCTGACCTATCGACCGAAACGGTCACTGGCCCATTGGCCGATGGGGATTGCTGTGCTGCTGGGCCTGTTGGGGGTTGCCGTGCTGCATCTGCGTACACCGCGGAGGCGAGCGACATGACCGGGTTTGGCATCGCTTTGGAGGCGTTCCATTTCCTGCGTCCTCTGTGGCTGTTGACCGTTCTGGCGTTGCTGATCCTGTGGATCGCAGTTCGTCGTGCCCAAACCCGCCGTGACCCCGCGCCCGAAGGGTTGGCCCCGCATCTGCGCAAGGCTCTCACCATCGGAGAGGCGGCTGGTCGCCGCATCCTGCCCATTGACGGTGTGATCCTGACGCTGGTCCTGTTGGCTCTTGGCGCTGCCGGGCCCACGTGGTCGCGTCAACCCGACCCATTCATGGCGCAATCCGCGCCGTTGGTGGTGGCGCTCAAGGTGACGCCCTCGATGGAGGAACTGGATGTCGCGCCCTCCCGTCTGGAACGGGGGAAACAGAAGGTGCGCGACTTGCTGGACCTGCGCGCGGGCGCGCGCACCGCGCTGGTGGCCTATGCGGGCACGGCCCATTCCGTTGTCCCGATGACCGAAGACCCGGGTGTCATGGTGCCTTACCTTGAAGGGCTGAGCCCCGACATCATGCCAAGCGAAGGCAATCGCGGGGCAGACGCGTTGACGCTCGCTCTGGACCTGCTGGCGCGGGAGGACATGCCGGGCGGGGTTCTGTTTGTGACGGATACGATCAATCCGGGCGACGTGGCCGCGCTCAACGAGGCAGAAGTCAGCGTTGCTGTGCTGGAGATGTTGCCGGTAGGCCAAGATGACCCGGGCATCGACCAACTGAGCGTGGCCGTGGAGCGTGTCACTCCCGATGACGGCGACATACGCGCCGTGGACAGGATGCTGGCCGCTGCCTACCGGCAGGCCCTGCTGGAGGACAACGATCAGCCCTGGCAGGATCGCGGGCCTTGGCTGGCCTGGCCCGCCGCGTTGTTGACGCTTCTGTGGTTTCGGCGGGGTTGGACCATGCGATGGGCGGTCATCACCGCGCTGGCGCTGGTGTGGCAACCGCAAACCGCACGGGCGGATGGTATTGCCGATTGGTTCCTGACGGCGGACCAACAGGGACGGCTGGCTTATCAGCGCAAGGATTACTCCCGTGCGGCGGAACTGTTCGAGGACCCGCTGTGGCGTGGATATGCGCAATACAAGGCCGGGCAATATGCGGATGCGGTTGAAACCCTGTCACGCGTGGAAACGGCAGAGGCGGCATTCACACAGGGCATCGCGGCAATTCGCAATCGGGCCTATCGCGATGGCGCGCGAGCTTTTGAAACTGCCCTGTCCCGAGACCCGGAGTACCCCGGCGCGGCGGAAAACCTAGTTCTGACGCAGCAGATCATCGAATACGTCGAATCCGCGCGCGAGCAGTCGGATACGGGTGAAGACAGCGGCATTGGCGCAGATGACGTTGTGTTCGACAACGAGGCAGCGCGAGGGGCTGAGACGCAGATGGAGGCCGCGCAGGAGGACGGCGCAGGCCTGCTGACAGCGGATCAATGGATGAACACCGTCGACACGCGCACCGGCGATTTCTTGCGGCAGCGTTTCGCGCTGGAGGCGTCGCAGGCCGCGCGGCAGGGGGGCGAGGAATGATGCGCTGGCTCCTTGCCCTGCTGATTATGGCCACCGCCGCAACGGCGGAGGAGGATGGCCCAACGCTGAGCACCGAGGTGAAAGAAACAGAGGCGATCCCGGGCCAGTTCCTGACCGTGCGGATCACGGTTCTGGTTCCGACCTACATGCCGCAACCGCCGGTCTGGCCCAGCTATGAAGCCCCGAACCTGCTGGTGCGGTTGCCGGAAAAATCGACCTCCCCAACAAGCCAACGCATCGGTAGTGCTACATGGTCCGGCATCACCCGCCGTTATCAGATTTCGCCCATGGTGCCGGGGGGCTTCACTCTGCCCGCGTCAGAGGTGATCGTGACCTGGGCAGACCCGGACACAAACGAGCCGCGTCAAACCATGCTGCGGACAGAGCCCGTGACGTTGACGGGTGTGGTGCCCGAAGGGGCCGAGGGGCTGGACCCGTTCATTGCCGCCGAGAGTTTGGAGCTGAAGGCGACTGTTGAGGGTGAACCGGCGCAGATGAAACCGGGGGACAGCGTGATCCGCACTTTGGTGGCCACGGTCGACGGCACGTCGCCCATGTTCCTGCCCTCGCTTGCGCCGCAAGTGGAGGTACCGGGATTGCGCGTCTACCCGGACGAACCCGCGTTGGAGGAGACCGACAACCGGGGTGAACTGTCTGGAATGCGGACCGAACGCGTGACCTATCTGGCCGAAGGCGGTGGGTCGGGACAGGTTGATGGTGTGACACTCGACTGGTTCAACTTGAAGACAGGCAAGGTCGAAACCGCCTCGATAGATGGGTTTGATGTCCAGATCGAAGGCCCGCCATTGCAAACCGGGCCACGGGTCACGCGAGCGCAAGTTGTCCGCTGGCTGGTGGGACTGGTCGGAGCCCTGATTGTGCTGTTCGTGATTCAAAGGGCGTGGCCGATGATCCAGCGCTGGCGCGCGGCGCGCAATGCACGATATGTATCCTCGGAACGCTATGCGTGGCGCGAGGTGAAGCGCGCGGTGAACGCCCGAAATCTGGGCGCCGTGTTTGTGGCGTTGGACGTTTGGTACGAGCGACGAGGGGATCGGGAAACCGCTGCAGTCGCGGCTGCATTACAGGTGCTCGAACGGGCCAAATATGGCGCTGATCGCGGAGCGAAGCTGTCAGATGCATGGGCTGAACTGACGCGGAGTTTGCAGCACCAGCGTAACAACACAAGACGTCGCCGTCGAACTCAGGTCGTTCTGCCTGCGCTGAACTGAACTCGGTCCCTAGGGCTGCGGAATGCGCAGCCATCCGGCCCGCAGACATACGGCCATAGCAGCCCCCCAATAGACCGCCAGCGCGCCGATGGTCAGGAACAGACCAGGTGCCACGCCCATCGACGCCCGTACTGGGCCCAACGCGGCCACGACCCCGACGCACCCCGCTGCGATCACCAGACCCGGCAGAACAACTTGCCGCAGGTCACTGACGCTCAGCTTCAAGGCGCGCGCGCAGGCCCAGACTGCCAGCACTGCAATTCCGGCAGACGTCACCAGATGGGCTATTGCGGCGAGTTCTACGCTCAATCGACCAAAGCTGAGCAATGTGACCAGAAACAATGCTGCGCCAAACAGGCGGATTTGCATTTGCCACGCGTTGTGTCCGGTGCACAGCAGCGAAGGTTCCAGCAGAGAGGAAAAGAACCGGATTGCACGAGAGGCGGACAGGATCACAACAGCGCCTGCCGCAGGCAACCAAGTGTCTTCGAAAATCACCGAAACCATACTTTCCGCCAGCATCGCCAGCGACAGCATCATTGGCCACATCAGGGCCGCAGCCACGGCCATGTTGTCGATCCACGAAATGCGCATGACATCTGGATTGCCTTCACGTTCGGCGCGGGAAAACCGGGACCAACTGAGCATGACCAGCGGTTGCAACACAAAGTCGCCCACGGTCTGCGTGATCCGCGACCCACCGCGATAGGCCCCAACAGCACCAGGGGACAGGAATGCGCCCAGAATCAGGTCTGCGCCGTAGTTCGAGAACATTCCCAGCAGCGATGTGCCCCAGAGGTTTGGCACTGATTTGCGGCTGTCGCTCAGGGCCTGCCGACGAAGCTCCAATCGCGGCACACGGCGGACCAAGGCCGTGGTGATTACCAAGCCTACCACAGCCCCGACATAGTACCCGGCAATCATTGCCAATATCCCATATCCCTGTACCAGCCAAACCCACGTGCCGGTTACCACGGCGGTCTGCGCTACCAACGTGTAGATGCTTGCCGCACGAATGCGCTGCTGTGCCACAAGATGCGCCTGGTTCCACGCGGTCGGAAAGGACAAGAAGGGCATGGGCGACAGCAACAGGAAAGATGTGCCAGTCTCTGTCTGCCATCCTCCCGTGGCGACACCCAGAACGAGGCAAATCAATGCTCCGCCCAAGGCAACGACGCCCATTAGCCAGAAATAGCTGGAGGAGTCGTGATCCGGTTCATTGCTACGCAACAGAGCCTGATAGAACCCGGTATAGATCAGACCGTTAATGACGACGATGACCGTCCAGGCGAGGATAAAGGCACCAAAGCTCGCCAGGTCGATGTATCGTGAGGCGACCATCACCGAAACGAATGTCAGGAGCTGCGCCAGAATGCGGCTCATCACGCCGACAGCGTAAGCAGAAGTGAGAGTCTTGATCATCTGGTGTCTTGGCAGGTCCAGGGTCGGGGGCTCATCTGCCATCCCACACTCTGGACCTGACCTGCAAGCAGTGGGGGCCAGGATGTGCCTTGCGCTTGTTCAAAACATCGCCAATCTTCCCATCGCAAGTGGATTGATGACGAAGCGCTCGCAATCCATGCATGGCAGGAATGAAACGTGCCGATACTAAATTGCGGGTTGCAGATTCTGTCTGCATCCAGTCGAGAGGTGATCATGCAGGTTGAAAAGGTTCTGAACTATCAATTTGAGGAGACAGAAATCGCGTATTCGACGCGTGATGTCATGCTCTATGCGCTTGGTCTGGGTTTGGGCCATGACAATCTGCGCTATGTCTATGAACGGAACCTGAAGGTTCTACCGTCTTTTGCGATGGTTGTGGGGCACCCGGGCAGCTGGATCGCCGCCCCGGAACTGGAGGTGGACTATGTGCGGCTTCTGCATGCGGAACAGCATATGGAATTGTTCGCGCCGGTTATGTCTCAGGATCGCCTGCTGGCGCGGTTTCGCGTACTGGGGATTGTCGACAAGGGCGCGGAGAAGGGCGCGATTGTGTATGTCGAAAAAGAGCTGAGCAAACCTGGCAGTAGCACTATCGTGGCGCGGGTGATTTCGGGGCTCTTTTGTCGGTCAAATGGGGGGACCGGGAATCGTGGCTCTGCACCGCCCAGCCCACCGCCCTTGCCGGCCCGTATTCCGGATCAGTCGGTGGTTCGTCGTGTTGATGAAAGGGCAGCGCTGATCTACAGATTGAGTGGGGATTACAATCCGTTGCACGTTGATCCTGATGTATCCGAAGAGGCTGGATACGACCAACCCATTCTGCACGGCCTGTGCACAATGGGTATTGCTGGGCATGTGCTTCTGGAGGAAGTGGCCGACGGCGATCCGGCACGGTTTGGGGGTTATGCCTGCCGATTTACACGACCCGTGTTTCCGGGTGAAACCCTGCGCACGGACATTTGGACGGAACCCACCGGCGCGCGGTACGCGGTCACAGCCGAAGAGCGCGACCAATGCGTTCTGGATCGCGGCGTTTTCACGCTGAGCACGCCATGAATCCTGCTGAGTGGCTGCACCGGACTGCCGCCTTGTATCCGGACAATCCAGCATTGTTTCAGGGTGTGAAACTGGTGGCGGATTACCGGACATTTGCCGATCGTGCCGCGGCCATTGCTGGCGCGCTGCACGCACGTGGTGTGGGGCCTGATGACCGTGTGGCAGTTTTGATGAAGAACTGTACGGAGTATCTGGAAGCGCTTTATGGCATCTGGTGGGCCGGAGCAGCAGCAGTGCCGATAAACGCGAAGCTGCATGGAAAAGAGGCGGCCTGGATCCTCGAAAACGCTGATGCGCGGCTGGTATTTGCGACGCACGACACAGCGGAGGGGTTAGACGGTCTGGTGCCGGATTGCGTGGAAGATGTCGTCATTGCTGATAGCCCGGCGTTTCGGGCGCTTTATGACGCAACACCGCTGGATCGTCCCGTTGATGTGGGCCGGGATGACATGGTCTGGCTTTTCTACACTTCTGGGACAACAGGCCGACCCAAGGGCGTGATGATTACAGCCGGAAACGTCCTGGCCATGGTGGCTGGCTATCACGCGGATCTGGGCGTTCCGGATGCAAAAGACGCATCGCTCTATGCCGCGCCGATGAGCCATGGGGCCGGGTTTTATAGCTTCCTGTTTGTACTGGCCGCCGCGCGCCATGTGGTGCCGGGCTCTGGCGGGTTTGACGGGTTGGAAGTTTTGGAGCTTGGAGCACAGGCGCGGCGTGTCTCGATGTTTGCCGCCCCGACCATGGTTAAGCGTATGGCGGACATCGCCCGGACACGAGGGCTGACGGGGGATGGTATCGAGTTGATCGTCTACGCGGGTGGGCCGATGTACCTGGCGGACATACTGGAGGCGTCAGACGTTCTGGGCGACCGGTTTGCCCAGATTTACGGGCAGGGGGAATGTCCGATGGCGATCACTGTGTTGCCGCGCGTGATGGTGGCGGACCGCTCGCATCCACGTTGGCAGGTGAGATTGCAGGGGGTCGGTTATCAGCAGTCGGTCAGCCGGGTGCGGGTGGTGGATGCTGTTGGAGTGGACCTGCCGCTCGGAGAAATCGGCGAGATTGTGGTGAAGGGCCCTGCCGTGATGGCGGGGTATTGGCAGAATGCAGAGGCGACGGCAGAGACGATCCGTGACGGGTGGCTCTGGACCGGGGATATGGGGGCGCTGGATGCGGACGGGTTGCTGATGCTGCATGACCGGTCCAAGGACATGATCATCTCGGGCGGGTCGAACGTGTATCCACGAGAGGTTGAAGAACTGCTGCTGCGCCATGATGACGTGGCCGAGGTTGCGGTCGTGGGTCGGCCCCATACCGATTGGGGCGAAGAAGTGGTGGCCTGTGTTGTGCCTGTGGCGGGACGTGCAGTGGACGCGGCGGCATTGGATGCGTTTTGCCGGGACAATATCGCGCGATTCAAAGCGCCGAAGGCCTATGTGGAGATGGCGGCGTTGCCCAAGAACAACTACGGCAAGGTGGTGAAGACCGTGTTGCGGGACGAGGTGCGTACGACTTGATTGTGCGCCTTTGGCGCGCGAGGTTGGATTGCGTTCGGGCCACGCAGGCCGTTGGGGTTTCACCCCCAAACCCCAATTAAAGATGGGGGATTTCATCCCCCAAACCCCCTGAGAGTATTTTTCCAAAGATGAAGGGGTCAGGTTTGCCAGTTTGCGAGCAGGTCGGACATGCGGTTGAGGCCGGTGTCGAGATTGCTGGCGTCTCCTCCGCCGACCCCGAGGCGAATGTGGTTCGGGAGGCCGTAACAACTGCCCGGCAACAGGAAGGTGCGGTAGGGTGTGTCCAAAAGTCGGCGTGCAAAATGGTCGCTGTCGATTCCATCTGCGAGGTGGGCGAGGCCGATCAGTCCTGCCTGCGGTCGGTGCCAGGTAAGTTTGGGTTCCTTTGAGACGTAGGCGTCGAGTTGGTCCAGCGTGGTTTGTGCAGTTGCGCGGGCCTTGTCCATCGCAGCGCTCAACCGGTCAGCGCGCAGGGCGATTTCCGCACTTGCCTCCCCCACGATGTTCACGATCTCCCTGCTGTTTTCGCGCAAGATCACTGCGTCCTGGATCAGGTCCGGATCGGGGCAGATCATCCAGCCGGTGCGTAAACCCTGCAGCCCAAGCGCCTTGGACACGCTGCCAGTTGTGATGCCGCGCGGGTATAGCCCAGCAATCGAGGGCGCGCGAGGGCCGTCCCACTCCAGCCCGGCATAGACCTCGTCCACCAACAGCCATGCGCCAACTTTGTCAGCAATGGTGATGATCTGGGCAAGGTCCTCGGCTGACATCATGCGACCCGTCGGGTTGTTGGGGTTCGTCAGGAAGATCAACTTTGTTCGTGGCGTGACCGACGCGGCCAAACGGTCCAATGGCAGGATCCAGCCCTGTGTTTCATCCCGCTCAACAGCGCGGATCGTGGCCCCGACGGCCTTGGCCAGCACTTCGGCCTGGGGCCAGCCAGGACGTTCAACAACGATTTCATCCCCCGGCTGCACCAATTGCAGGAATGCGAGGTAGTTGGCCTCGGCAGCCCCGGCGGTGATCAGCACATCGTCCGGTCCGCAAATCCCTGTCAGTCCGGCCTGTTCCAGAACACGGTTGCGCAAGGGTGGCAGGCCACGAAAACTCTGCCCGTTCCAGTCGAGCCGCAGATCCGGGTCCAGATCGTCCAGGAATTCGCCCAGTCGCGGGCTTTCCGAGAGGGAGAAGCCGATGAACGCCTCTGGCTCTGCCTCTGTTGTGTCCAGAAGGTATTGAAATAGGGTGTGGATTTCGACTTTCATAAACGCACCGTTGAGGGAGGACAGATCATGCAGGCTCAAGGCTATCTGAAGGGGCGGCCCGTGTCGCTGGTCATTCTGGACTATGGGTTGTTCCGGGTGCATTCCAATGGCCGCGTAATAGGAATTTGCGGGTATCTGATCCGGACCGATGCCGGGGAAAATGTGCTGGTCGATACGGGTTTTCCAGCGAAGTACACCGAGGATGCGGAGGCTGCGACGCAGGAAGATCGGTTGTATGAGTTTGGCGAGGTGTTGTCCTGCACGCCCGAAAATCTCGCCATCGCGCAATTGGCCAAGGCAGGTGTGAAGCCGGAAGACATCACACTGCACATCCTGACTCATTCACATATTGACCATGTCGGCGGGCTGGCAGATTTTCCGCGTGCGCCGATTGTTGTAGCAAAGGCGGAGCGGGTTTTGCCCAAACCGCTTTATTGGCGGTCGGCGCAACCGATGGATTGGCCAGAGGCGACCTATCTGACTGTAGACGGGGATGTGGAAGTTGGGCCGGGGCTTCATCTGCTGCTGGTTCCTGGGCATGCGCCGGGGCAATTGGCACTGCGGTTTAACCTGCCAGAGGCCGGGCCAGTTCTGCTGACCAGTGACGCGATTTCGCGGCCTGCGGAGATCGAGGAAGCCTTTGCCGGGTCCTGGGACGAGGCGCTGGCGATTGCCAGCGGGGCGCGGCTGATGGAGATGGCAGAGGCGGAAGGGGCGATGGTGATTTATGGCCATTGTCCAGACCAATGGCCGGAGTTGCGGAAATCGCCAGAGGCCTATTTGTAGAACACGCAAGCTCACCTTCGCGTGTGGCGGGCTAGCCTGGGTTGGTGTCCAACGCTCAGAATGCATGGGGAGGAACCGCCATGCGCCTGATTGCCGTTCTGACATATTTCTGTCTTGCCACATCTGTGTTGGCGGATCCGAGTTTTTGGCGGTCGGAATGGCCGGACACGGAGTTCTCGATCACATCCATTGGCAACTGGGGTGAGATCCGGTCAGGCGGCCCGCCTAAGGATGGCATACCTGCGTTAAGCGATCCGAGTTTTGTGGTGGCCGCGCGTGAGAGCCGCATTGGGGGGCGCGAGCCGGTTATCACGGTGGAGATTGAAGGCGCGCGACCAAGGGCCTATCCGATCCGCTATCTGACCTGGCATGAGATTGTGAATGACACCGTGGGCGGCGTGCCGGTGGCGGTGACCTTCTGCCCGCTGTGCAATTCCGGCCTGACCTTTGATCGTCGGGTGCAGGGCCGGGTGTTGAGCTTTGGTGTGTCAGGTAAGCTGCGCAACTCGGACATGGTGATGTATGACCGCGAGACCGAAAGCTGGTGGCAGCAGGCTGTTGGCGAGGGGATCGTGGGTGAGATGACCGGGGTGGAGCTGCGGCAGCTGCCGACCTGGATGGAAAGCTGGGCGGCATTTAAAGCGCGCAATCCCGATGGGCTGGTGATGAACGAGCCCAAAATGAACCGGGATTATGGGCGCAATCCGTATCGGGGTTATGATCAGTCACCCAAGCCGTTTCTCTATGATGGAGAGACCCCGCCGCATGGAATCCCACCGTTGATGCGGGTTGTGCGCGTGGGAGACCGGGCTTGGCCATTGTCGCGATTTGAAGCGAAAACGGAAGTTCGCGAGGCCGGTGTTGTGATTAGTTGGGCACCGGGGCAGGCCTCTGCACTGGATACGGCACGGATCAACAAGGGGCGTGAGGTTGGTACGATTCGAGTGCGCGACGGGCAGGGGCGCGACGTCCCGCATGATGTGATGTTTGCGTTTGCTTTCCACGCATTTTGGCCGGATGGGGATTGGATGCTGGGTCAGTAACAGACGCCACCGCAGCCCCGGACTTGATCCGGGGCCTCCGCCAGCGATCTACGAGGCCCCGGGTCAGGCCCGGGGCTGCGGGCGGCGTAATAGTCCCAACGCCGCGACCGCGCTGACTGCACAAAGGCCTGCTGCGATCCATGCGGCTGTGGCGAGCCCTGTGGAAACGGCGGCGGCGTGGCCTGGGCTGTCCGAAATCTCTCCAAAACTCGCTGTGCCCCCAGCGGTGGCATATGATGCGGCCACCAGCCCTCCGGTAGCGGCAACCGACATCAATCCAGCCAGACGAGAGACAGCGTTGTTGATGCCCGAGGCGAGGCCAGATTGCGTCTCGTCCACAGATCCCATGACTGCTGTGGACAAGGGTGCGACGAGAAGTGCCATGCCCAGCGCCACCACGCACATTGCCGGGATGATGCCGTCGAAATAGGCCTGCGAGGGGGCGACCAGTGCCATCCACGCATACCCCACCGCGCTGACCAGCCCGCCCAGAACCAGCAACGGTGCAGGGCCGATGCGATCTGCGAGTTTTCCGGTACGGGAGGACAGAACCGCCATGAAGACCGGGATGGGCGCAAAGGCAATGCTGGCGTCGATCTCGCGTAGACCCCAACCGCCAACCAGCGCCATGGGCATGTAGAAGAACACAATGGAAAGGCCGGAATAGAGCGTGAAGCTGTAGATATTCGCGACCGAGAAGACGGGGCTGCGGAATAGCGACAGGGGCATCATTGGATGTTGCCGCGTAGCCTCGACCCACAGAAACAGGACCAGTGCGATTGCGCCGACAGCGATCCAGATCAAAGGGGTGTTGCCCTCGGCATGTTCTGCGTTGGTCAGGCCCCAGGCAAGGCAGAGAAAGCTGAAGATGGCCAACCCGGCACCGGGGTAATCCACTGGGGTCTCCGCTTGCCGACGATCTGTGCCGATGCTGCGCCAG
>JBFOMB010000116.1:0-27888 GCA_040830545.1 Paracoccaceae bacterium
CATCGTCCGCTACGGCGAACTGAAGCCCTGCAAAACTGCGTTCATCGACGCCCACACACCCGGTAGCGACCAGAAGGAAAACTTCACCATCATCGGCGGTGGGGGTTTTGAAAGCCCCGACCAGCATGTCCACATCAGCGACCCGATCGGGGTCAACATCGGCGCAGCAGGCCAACCCCCGCGCTGCCGCAATTCACTTCACAGCCACACAACCGCCGAAGTCTTCTTTGTTCTCAAAGGCCGCTGGCGGTTCTTCTGGGGCCGCTATGGCGACGCGGTTGAGTTCGTGGCCGAAGAAGGCGACATCTTCAACATCCCGACCGGGATTTTCCGGGGCTTTGAAAACATTGGCACGGACTATGGAATGATCATGGCCGTGCTGGGCGGGGACGACGCCGGGGGTGGCGTGATCTGGGCCCCGCAAGTAATCGAGGATGCCAAGGATCACGGTCTGGTTCTGGGCGAAAATGGCGTGCTTTATGACAGCAAAAAGGGTGAGGCATTGCCCGAGGGCGTCAGCCCGATGCCCCTGCTGACCGAGGAACAGTTGAAGGCGTACCCCGAAGTGCCGGTCGAAAACGTGGTCCGGGACTATGTTGCGCGCTATTGGGATCTGATGGCGCTGGCGGCCAAATCGCCAGCAAAGGTCATTGGCGAAGATGCACTGCTGAAGGACAAGCCGGGTTTTGCCGTTGATTTCCTGACACGTGGGTCGGTTTCTGCTGATCCTTTGACGGCTGAAAAGCCCACTGTTCTGATGCCGGTGCGTGGCCATTGGAATCTGCGCGTGGACGGGTTCGAAACCATCCTTAACCCCGGTGATACCGCGCTGGTTCATCCGTCCGAGGCTTATGCGTTGGAGCCGTCCATGACAGGCGAAAGCAGCCTGTACCGGATCGTGACAACAGACGACCCGGCGGGGGCAACCTGGGTCGGATAAGGTATATAGCGAGCGAAGTGAAATTGGCGGGAGGCCCGAGAGACATGAGCAAGATACTGACAACACATGTGGGCAGCCTGCCGCGTACGCAGGACGTCGTCGATTTCATCTTCGCGCGCGAAAACGATGAACCCTACGACATCGCCGCGTTTGACGCAGCGATGTCGGCGGCCGTGGATGAAACGGTGGCAAAGCAGGTCGCGGCGGGCGTGGACATCGTCAGCGACGGAGAGACTTCGAAAATCTCATACGCCACTTACGTCAAAGACCGCTACACAGGCTTTTCAGGGGACAGCGACCGTAACGCCCCGGCGGACCTCAAGATGTTTCCGCGCTTCCTGGAACGTCTGGCAAGCGATGGCGGCACGCCGAAATACGCCCGGCCCAAATGCACGGGCGATGTCCGTTCCAAGGGACAGGGCGAGTTGATGAAGGACATCACGAACCTTAAAACTGCGATGGAAAAACACGGCGTCACACGAGGCTTCATGAATGCAGCGTCGCCGGGCGTGATTTCACTGTTTTTGCAGAATGATCACTATCCCAACCGCGAGGCCTATCTGGCGGCCCTGGCCGACGCGATGAAGGAGGAATACGAAACCATCATCGGCGAAGGTCTGGATCTGCAACTGGATTGCCCCGATCTGGCCCTGTCGCGGCATATGCTGTTCGCCGATCTCAGCGACGAAGAGTTCGTGAAAATCGCCGACATGCATGTCGAAGCATTGAACCACGCGCTGCAAAATGTACCAACCGAACGGGTGCGGGTGCATATCTGTTGGGGCAACTACGAAGGCCCGCATTGTTGTGACATCGGCATGGACAAGGTGTTCAGCACGCTGATGGACACCAAATCCCGTTATGTCCTGTTCGAAACATCGAACCCGCGCCATGCACATGAGTGGACCGTGTTCCGGGATCGCAAATCGGAAATTCCCGATGACAAGGTTTTGGTGCCGGGCGTTGTGGATACAACAACGAATTTCATCGAACATCCGGAACTGGTGGCGCAGCGGATCGAACGGTTCGTGGACATTGTGGGTGCTGACCGGGTAATTGCAGGTAGCGATTGCGGATTTGGCACCTTTGCCGGGTTCGGCTCGGTAGACCCGGACATCGCCTATGCGAAACTGCAGGCTCTGTCTGACGGGGCTGCTATCGCCTCATGACACCTTTGATTTTGTTGCCGGGCATGATGTGTGACGCCCGGTTGTTTGCGCCTCAGATCGCGGCGTTGTCAGATCAGTGTGCCGTGTCTACGCCTGACATTGGCCGTCACGAAACGGTCGAGGCGATTGCGGCGGAGGTGTTGAAAAACGCGCCGCCACAATTTGCGCTGGGCGGCCTGTCGATGGGCGGGATTGTGGCGATGGAGGTCGTGCGTCAGGCCCCCGAACGGCTGCTGGGGCTGGCCCTGATGGACACGAACCCGCTGGCCGAAAAGGACGAAGTGAAGGCGCGGCGCGCAGTGCAGATTGCGGATGTCAGGGCAGGGAACCTGCGTCGGGTCATGCAGGAGGATATGAAGCCCAACTACCTTTTTGACGGGCCGAAACAAAGCGCAGTTCTAGACCTGTGTATGTCGATGGCGCTGGACCTTGGGCCCGAGGTTTTCGTCCGCCAGTCCATTGCCCTGCGAGACCGGCCAGACCAGACGGAGACATTGCGCGGCTATCATGGACCGACGTTGATCCTGTGTGGGCGCGATGATCGGCTGTGTCCGGTGGAGCGTCACGAACTGATGCTCGGCCTGATCCAGAACGCTACGTTGCAGATCGTGGAACAGGCAGGGCACCTGCCCACGCTGGAGCGGCCCGAGGAGACAACGGCAGCATTGCAACGTTGGTTGGCAGGGGTTTGAACACCCACGACGACCGAACCGCAACCGGATGAAGTTGCCCGGTGTTTCCGGGCAACTCAGACATTTGGACCTTATGCGGCTTCCGCCTTTGTTCGCCCGCGCCCGAAGAAGACGAAGTAGAACACAGGTGCCGCGATCAGGGTCAGGATCGACGCAAACGCGAGGCCGCCCATAATCGTCACGGCCATCGACTGGAAGAACGCGTCCCAGATCAGGGGCAGCATGCCCAGGATCGTTGTTGCCGCAGCCAGGACCACTGGTCGCAAACGCGACGTCGACGCCTCCACAATCGAATCCGCCAGCGATTGGTCCGGCTTGTCTTCGCGCACCAGATCAATTTCCTCGACCAGCACGATGCCGTTTTTGATCAGCATCCCCGAGAGGGACAGCAGCCCCAGAAGCGCGGTGAAAGTAAACGGCAGGCCGGTGCCCAGAAGGCCCAGGCTGACCCCGTTCACAGCCATCGGCACCAGCAGCCAGATGATCAGCGGCTGACGCAGGGCGTTGAACAACAGGACAGAGATCAGAACCATGACAATCCCGCTGGCGGGCAATTGCGCCGCCAAGCTGGCCTGTGCTTCGGTTGAGCTTTCGTATTCACCGCCCCAAGCCATGTTGTAGCCGGGTGGCACTTCGATAGCCTCGACAGCCGCTTGAATCTCGGCCTGTACGGTTGCTGCGGTGACGCCTTTGGTCACGTCAGCGCCCACTGTGATAGTCAGCACCCGATCACGGCGCATAACCAGCGTGTTCTGCGGTTCGTAGACCAATCCGTCGACAGCTTGCTCAAAGGGCACACCTCGACCCAACGTGCTGCTGTAGACAAGGTGGTCGGTGAAAGCGAGTTGTTCGTTGGGCGAGGCCCGAACGATGATCGGAAGCTGACGTTCGCCTTCGCGATATGTACCGGCGCGCACACCTTCGGTTGCATATAGCAACGTGGACGAAACATCGTCACGGGATATCCCGGCCTCTTGCGCGCGCTCGACCGAGTAGATGGGCCGCAGCACCTGTTCCAATTCCCGCCAGTCGTTGCGGGGGGCAACAATGTCGTCGGATGCCGCCAGCAAAACGCCCTCTGCCACATCGGCCAGTTCTCGCAAAACCACCGGATCGGGCCCGGAGAAGCGGACTTCGATCGGGTTGCCGCCGCCCGGGCCAAAGGCCAGCCGTTTGGCGCGTAGTTCACCGTTTGGTGTCGCCTTAGCTCCAAAGTCCAGGAACTGGTCGATGAGAGGAGCAATCTTTTCGAGCGACTCCGCGCGGACGATGATGTGTCCGTAGCTGGGGTTCGCCTGCTCGGATTCATAGGTCAACATGAACCGGTCCGCGCCCTGGCCCACGGTGGCCGTCACGGCGGTGACGTCCTCGTGCTCGATCAACCAGTCTTCCAACACAGCCAGATCGCGCGAGGTTTCGTGGATCGATGCCCCTTGAGGCAGCTTGTAGTGCACGAAAACCAGCGGCGTGTTGCTGTCTGGGAAAAACTGCTGCTTGATTTGCGCAAACAGGCCGAAACAGACAACTGTGACTGCTAGCAGGCCGGGGATCACCAGCCACCAGAGTTTCAGGCAGATCCGCAACAGGCCTCGATAGATGCGGAAGCCAATTCCGCCATAGGCATCAGCCGCGCCCTCTTCCCCTTGCTTGAAGAAGTAGTGCCCCAGCAAAGGTGTGACTGTCAGCGCCAGCACCCAGGACAGCAGCAGCGATATCGCGATCACGGCAAAAAGCGAGAACAGGAACTCGCCGGTCTGATCAGGGCTGAGCCCGATACCAGCGAAGGCCATAATACCGATGATAGTTGCCCCCAACAGCGGGATCTGGGTCTTTTGCGCAGCTTCATCGGCTGCCTTGCGGGAACTCATGCCGGATCGCATCGCGACCTGCATGCCTTCAGCCACAACAATGGCATTGTCCACCAGCATGCCCATCGCAATGATCAGCGCGCCAAGCGAAATCCGCTCCATCTCGATCGAGAAAATGGCCATGAAAAACAGCGTGCCGACAACCGTCAGCAACAGCGTGGTGCCAACGACCAATGCCGCGCGCCAGCCCATGAACAGCGCCAGAACAAACACAACGATACCAACGGACATACCCAGATTTACGAGGAATGCGCTTGACGCCTCCTCAACAATCAGGTGCTGCTGGTAGATTGGGGACAGGTTGATGCCCAATGGGATTTGCAGCGCCAGTTCGTCCAGCCGCTGATCGACCCGGTGCCCCACATCAACGATGTTTTCCGTGCTTATACCAGCAATGCCGAGGGTGAACGCTTCGGTCCCGTTGTGGCGCACCATGAAGTCGGGGTTTTGTTCGCGGGCCCGGCTGACGTCGGCAAAGTCGCTGAGGTTCAGAACCTGACCGTTCACGCCGATGGACAACGCAGCAATCTCACCAACGGTGTCGCTGCCCAAGGGACCGGCAATCAACTGACGTCCGTCTTCGGATTGCAATGATCCGGCGGGGGTCAGTGAGTTTGCGGTGGTGATCGCGCTTTGAATGGCGGTGGGTGGGACGTTCAGGTTTGCAACCAGCGCACTGCGCGGTTCGACAAAGATCGCTTCGTTGGGCAACCCGTTCACAACCACGTCGGCAACACCCGGCACGGCGACCAGTTCGCGGCGCAGGAAAGCCGCCAGATCGTGACGCTGCCTATCGTCGAACCCTTCGGCAGTGACCGCGTAGTAGAGGCCATATACGTCACCAAAGGTGTCGTTCACAAAGGGTGTTGTAGCCCCGACTGGCAGTTGTGCATCCCCGACCCTGTTGCGCAGTTTCGTCCAGATTGCTGGTAGTTCGGTCCCGTCGTAGTGGGTTTGAATGTCCACCGTGATCAGCGACATGCCAGGTTGGTTGGTGGAGCGGATTTCATCCACTTCACCCATCTTCTGGATTTCGGACTCAATGGGTTCGGACACCTCGCGTGCGACTTCCATCGCGGATGCGCCGGGATATTGCGTGACAATGACAGCGGATTTGATGGTAAAGGCGGGGTCTTCAAGCCGTCCAAGACTGGAAAATCCCCAGTAGCCGCCGAACAGACAGACCAGCATGATGATCCACGTGTAGAGCGGACGCTCTACGAAGTAGCGTGCGATAGACATCGTGGACCTCTATTTCGGAAAGCCTTGGAACACACGAACGGTCTGGCCGTCGCTCAGATACGCGCCGCCGGTTGCAACGATCTGCTGACCGGATTTCAAGCCCGACAGTACATGGGTTGCGCCCGTGTCGGACGGAGCAATCGTCACGGGAACCTGCCTGACGACGCCTTCGGTTTCTGTCGAAGGTTCGAACACCATGACACTGGTCGTTCCGTCGTTCTTCGTGACGATAGCGGACAGGGGGACTTCGATTTCAGTGCCAGCGGCGCGCAATTGGGCAAACACAGTCACGGATGCGCCCGGTGTGATCACCTGTCCTTCGGGTGGTTCCATGGCCAGTGTAACATTGATCGTCTGGCCCACATCGGATGTTTCCGCCGCATATTCCAATACGACCAGCGGGTGCTTTTCCTTCCGTCCGGGGAATTCCGCCCAAAGATCCAAGGCGCGATCTTCGTTGGAAGTCTGAAACAGAACTTCGGGAACGTCGATTTCTACATGAAGTTCGGAGAGATCGTGCAAACGAACGACAGGCGTGCCGGGGCCAATCGTTGTGTATTTGGCGACCAGCCGCGTTGCGACCAACGCGTCAAAAGGCGACCGTAGAGTGGCGTGACCAAAATCGCGCTGGGCACGTTCGGTCGCGATCTCGGTCAAAATGGCCGCTGTCTGTGCGTCGTCAATCGAAACACGCGTCGCTGCGCCGCCACTGAGCTTGGACAGTCGGTCAACTGTTCGGTCCGCTTGTTCCTGTTGTGCACGAGCCTGGTTGAGTGCCAGTTCGAATGGCTTCTGATCCAGTTGCCCGATCAGCGCCCCTTCAGCAACCGTTTCCCCTTCGCGGACAGGGAAATCCGTCAGTTGTCCCCCCACCTGAAACGCCAGGTCGACGGTTTCCCGCGCAGCGATCCGACCAAAGAAGCGGCGCGTGATCGGTTGGCTGTCGGTATCCACCTCAATGATCTTGGCCAAAGGCGCTGTGTCATCGGCCAGCACAGAGGCTGGAGCAATGCCAAGCGCCAAGATAGCGGTCAAAATTGAAAGTTGTCTCATGGTAGATTCCGTTCGAGGATTGGGTTCGGACCGTGTTCTTGTCTAGGATTGGGTCCGACATACTGCGCGCACAATGCGCATCATGTTGAATTCGTAGTCGTCGCTGTGACTGGATTTGAGCAAAAGGCCCTTTGACGCCGAGTAGATCGCAAATGACATATCTTTTGCCATTTCCGTGTTTGAAACAACGTTCGAAGTGATCAAAAACTCCGACAGAGCTTCCATAAGCATGTCTTCATAGTTCACATTTGCTTGAACAGTAGTTTCTATCGCCATCTCAAGGATTTCGGGTCCGTGCGGTGTCCCGCTCCAGATATGCAGGTAGTTGCCTACCCAGGTCTGGAACACGGCAACAATCGTGTCTTGCGGTGCGCTTTCGGTATTGGAAAACAACGCTATTGCCGCGTTTGTGACATCTTCTCCCACCGTGCGAACGGTCCAATCAAACACAGCTTTTTTGGAACCGAACTGATTGTAGATCGACTGTCGCGACAGACCTGCAGCCTCTGCAATGTCGGTCATCGACACTTTGCGAAAGCCATATTGCGCAAAGACAAACAAAACAGCGAGGGCATTGGTCGGGGTTTTCATGTTGGACAGATTGGACGTTTTGGAACCGAAGTGTAAATAGAGACCATGAAATGGACTTCAACCCTTCGATCAAAAAAAGAAGTAAAATGATAGTCGCTGTTTGCACCTACCTGTTTGCCTTGTTCCTGTTTGTCGGCTGTGTGGCGCATATTGTGCAGCCCGAGATCTTCGATGGGTTCATCCCGGGTTTCATTCCCAAGCCGCTGGCCAATGGTCTGGCGGCGGCGGCGGAGTTTGTGATTGCGGCGGCCTTGGTCCTTTCACGCACGCGTGCCTTGGGTGGTCTGATGGCCGCCGCGCTTTGTCTGGCCTACATGCCGTTTCACGTATGGGACCTGTTCCGTCCCGATCCGGTTGTTGCGCCTTTGTGGGTGGCGATGGTCCGGTTGTTGTTGCAGTTTGTTTTCATCTGGTTCGGACTGCATTTGTGGTCGCGTGGCAGGTAAGTTTCATCGTCTCAACCCTGACCCAAGCCCCTGAATGACCAATTCGGAAATTGCATCCGGTTGCATTTGTTCCCAAAATCACCTGACCGGTCGTTTCGGCCTGACATGACCTGACAATATCGGAGCGTAAGTTGGCGCCTAAGCCCCTCGACCTGATCACAATTGGCCGCTCTTCGGTTGACCTCTATGGCGGACAGATCGGGGGCCGGTTGGAGGATATGCGATCCTTTGACAAATACATCGGTGGCAGCCCGACCAATATCGCCAGTGGGACGGCTAGACTGGGATTGAAATCCGGGGTTATCACCGGTGTCGGCGACGAACACATGGGCCGGTTTATTGTCGAGCAATTGGCCCGTGAAGGCGTGGATACGCGCGGGGTGAAGGTCGATCCTGACCGGCTGTCCGCGCTGGTGTTGCTGGGCATCCGGGATCAGGAACAGTTCCCGTTGATCTTCTACCGCGAAAACTGTGCGGATATGGGGCTGACCGAGGATGACATTGACCCGGCCTATATCCATTCAGCCCGCGCCGTTGTCGCAACCGGCACGCATCTGAGCCATCCACGGGTTGAGGCGGCGACGTTGAAGGCGCTGCGCATCGCACGGGAGGCAGGGGCGCAGACGGCGCTGGACATCGACTATCGCCCGAACCTGTGGGGCGTGGCCGGGCATGGCGATGGAGAAAGCCGGTTTGTTGCCTCGGACAAGGTGACAGAGAAGCTGCAATCGACGTTGCATCTGTTCGATCTGATCGTCGGGACGGAGGAAGAGTTCCACATCGCTGGCGGCACGACCGACACCGTGGCGGCCCTGCGCGTCGTGAGGCAGGTTTCAGACGCGACACTTGTCTGCAAACGGGGCGCTGCGGGGGCGGTGGCTATTACCGGCGACATTCCTGCGTCTCTGGATGACGGTCAATCCGGTCCCGGTTTCCCGATTGACGTGTTCAATGTGCTTGGGGCCGGGGACGGGTTTATGTCGGGTCTGCTGAAGGGCTGGCTGGATGGAGAAGACTGGCCCACCGCGCTGAAATACGCCAATGCTTGCGGGGCCTTTGCCGTCAGCCGTCACGGCTGCACCCCAGCCTATCCCAGTTGGGAGGAGTTGCAGTTTTTCCTGGACCGAGGCGTAATCCGGTCAGACCTGCGCAACGATACAGAGCTGGAACAGGTGCACTGGTCCACGAACCGCCGGGGCGATTGGCCGGAGATGCGGGTTTTTGCCTTTGATCATCGTGCTCAGCTGGAAGAGATGGAAGGCGCGACGCCGGACAAGATCGGGGCGTTCAAGGACCTTTGCCTTGATGCCGCCGTGTCGGTCGCAGATGGGCGCGCGGGCTATGGCGTTCTGTGTGATGGTCGGTTGGGGCGCGATGCTCTGTTCAGGGCGGTCGGGCAGGGGCTGTGGATCGGACGCCCAGTCGAATGGCCGGGATCGCGCCCGTTGACTCTGGAACCGCAGGTCGGGGTGGACTATGGCCGCTTGGCCGAATGGCCGGATGATCATGTGGTGAAGGTTCTGTGTCTGTGCCACCCGGATGACGATGCGGACATGTGGGCGGTGCAGGAGGACGTGATCACGCGCCTCTTCGCCGCGGCCCGCCGCAATGGGTTGGAATTTCTGTTGGAGGTCATTCCGTCCAAGGTCGGCCCGGTGGATGACGACACAACGCCGAAGATCATTCAGCGCTTCTATGATTTGGGCGTGTATCCCGATTGGTGGAAACTGGAACCGTTCCGAACCAAGGACGCCTGGGACAAGGCCGCTGACGCCATCAACCGCAACGACCCGCGCACGCGCGGCATTGTTGTTCTGGGGTTGGATGCATCCGAAGAAGAGCTTGCACAAAGCTTCGAACTGGCCGCCGCACAACCGCTGGTCAAAGGCTTTGCTGTTGGGCGGACGATTTTTGGTCAAGTTGCGCGAAACTGGATGGCGGGCCTGGTTGACGATGCCGGGGCCGTTTCCATGATGGCGGGCAATTTCGACCGGCTTTGCCGTATCTGGGACACCGCCTGCGCAACCGCGACTCGCGCCTGAGCCAAGACAAGGAGACACAAATGCCCGACCTTTTAAAACGCCCGTTCGGGCAGCGCGGCAAGGTTCATGACATCACGCCTGCCAGCGCCGGGTGGCGTTACGTCGGCTTTGGTCTGTATCACTTGCGCGCAGGCGACACAGCGGCGGAAGCGACGGGTGAGACCGAGGTGATCCTGGTCATGGTTGAAGGCAAGGCCAGGATCAGCGGCGCGGGGCAGGATTGGGGCGTTCTGGGCGACCGTATGAATGTGTTCGAAAAGACGCCGCCACATTGCCTGTACCTGCCGAACGGAAGTGAATGGGAGGCCGTGGCCGAAACCGATTGCGTCATCGCGGTCTGCACGGCTCCGGGCAAGGGCGGTCACGCAGCACGGCGGATTGGTCCGGTCGGGATCACCCTGACAGAACGCGGCAAAGGCACGAACACACGCTACATCAACAACATCGCGATGGAGAATGAGGACTACGCTGACAGTCTGCTGGTGACCGAGGTGTTCACACCGGCCGGCCATTGGTCGTCCTTTCCCAGCCATCGCCATGACGAGGATGATTTCCCCCGGATCACCTATCTGGAAGAAACCTATTATCACCGGCTGAACCCGGCGAACGGGTTTGGCATTCAGCGGGTCTATACTGATGACCGGCAGTTGGATGAAACCATGGCGGTGTCTGACGGCGACGTGGTCTGCGTGCCGCGTGGCCACCACCCCTGCGGCGCGCCTTATGGGTTTGAGATGTATTATCTGAACGTTATGGCGGGCCCCTTGCGCAAATGGCGGTTTGTGCCTGCGCCGGAGGTCGAGTGGATCATGGAACGCGACGGGTGACAGCGCTCAACTGACGTTGTGATAGGACGTTTCCACAGCGTGCAGGAAGGATCGGGCGGACGAACTGGCGGACAGGAGCCAGAACCGGTCCGGGCCCAAGCGAAGGATCAGCGCGCCCATATGTTCCATGACTGTACGCGCACTGGCGCCGTCTGACATGCCGTGGACGTCCAACGGGCATAGCCGTTCCAGCGCAGGCAGGGTATCGGGTCCGCTGAGTTCCAGTACAATCCAGACATCGGTCTGATCGGTTGTGTACCCCGCGCCGCTCAGCTTGCTCTGAACCACGGCATTGGCATCTGGCGCGGCATGGGGGAAGAGCATCAGGATTTGGTCCGGCGTCGTGCGGATCGCGCGCACCTCCCCGGCGGTCTCACTCATCGTTGCGACGGGCGTGGTCAGCCCCCAGCCGTCTTTCAGCGCGTCGGTCAGCGCCTGTTCTTCGCCCAATGGCGTCGCAACGGACACAATCGCCAGATTATCTCGTTCACGGATCGTGTTTTCGCCAATGCTCAGGTCTGCCCCGAGGATCGGCGCGGCGGTCAATCGGATCTCAGCCACGTTGGCGCACTCCTTCCGGGTCGATGTGATGGGAGGACACGACCTCGACCTCCGTGTCCTTGCCGCGCACCGGATCGTAGGCGCGCACAACTTCGCCCAATCGGTCCTTGCCGCGTTTCAGAAAGCCGAGCCCGATGGAGTGCCCCAGTTCGGGCGACCACGCGACCGAGGTCATCCAGCCCTGATCATGTGCCATATCTTCGGGATCGCCCTTGGTCAGGAAATGCGCCCCTGCATTCAGATCAACCGACCGGTCCACAGGCCGGAAGCCAACCAGTTGCAGACCGTCCGCGCGGGTCAATTCCTCGCGCTGGCTCATGGGCAATCCGATCGAGTCCTTTTTCTGCGACACCATCCCGCCAACGCCCAACATCGCCGCCGTGGTCTGGCCGGTCAGTTCGTTGCCCGCAAAGTGACCCTTTTCGACCCGCATCACGCCAAGCGCCTCGGTTCCGTAAGGCACGGCGTCAAACTCCTGACCGACCTCCATGAGGGCGCGGATCATGCTGTCACCATAGCGAGCCGGTACGGCAATTTCGTACGCGAGTTCGCCTGAGAACGAGATGCGGAACAACCGAGCGGGGGTGCCACCAAAAACGGTGCATTCCGCGCAGGCCATAAAAGGGAAGGCGTCGTTGGAGAGGTCAAGATCGTCCACAACCTTGCTGAGCAAGGCACGTGAGTTTGGCCCGGCCACCGCATATTGCGCCCATCCGTCGGTGGTAGAGATCAGATGCACGTCCAGATCGGGCCACAGGCATTGCCGCGCGAACTCCAGATTGCGGAACACCAGAACAGCGTTGGCGGTTGTGGTGGTCATGACAAAATGCGTGTCGCTCAGCCGTGCGGTGGTGCCGTCATCATAACAGATGCCGTCTTCGCGCAGCATGATGCCGTAACGCACCTTGCCCACGGGCAGTTTCGCGAAGCCGTTGGCATAGACGCGGTTCAGAAACGCGGCAGCGTCGCGACCCTGAATGTCGATTTTGCCCAGGGTGGTCACGTCGCAGATGCCAACGGAGGCGCGGGTCATGGTGACCTCGCGGTCGACCGAGTCACGCCAGCCTTTTTCGCCGGGGCGGGCAAACCATTGCGCGCGCATCCATGGGCCGACCTCGACAAATGTCGCGCCAGTCTCGCTGGCCCAGGCATGGCTGGGGGGCAGGCGGGTCGGGCGGAAACCCTTGCCCCGCGCCCGGCCAGCAAACGCGCCGATGGGGACGGGTGTATAGGGCGGGCGGAAGATGGTTGTGCCGGTGTCGGGAATGGACTGGCCCGATGCCTCCGCCAGGATGGCGAGACCCAGCACATTGGCGGTTTTGCCCTGATCGGTCGCCATGCCCAGAGTGGGGTAGCGTTTGAGCAGTTCGACGGACCGGAACGCTTCCTTCTGGCTTTGATAGATGTCTTTGGCGGTCACATCGTTTTGCAGGTCGACCCAGGCGCGGGATTTACCTTTGACATGCCAGAACGGCGTGATGTCGGCGCGCTCGTCGCTCGCCTTCGGCAGCGCTTCTCGCTTTGGGGTGAAACCCAGGTCTTCGAGAATGGCTGCGGTTGCGTCCTGCGCCTCGGCCATCGCTGCGCCGGTGGTCAGCGTGCCGTTTGCTGCCCCTGCGACGGCCATGCCGACGGGTAGGTCGGTGCCGGGGACAAACGCGGCCAGATCGTCGCGCCAGACGGGGCGTCCGCGTTGGTGGCAGGTCAGGTGCACGTTGGGCGACCAGCCTCCGGCGACGGCCAGGCAATCCGCATCAATCGTTGCACCATTCGTCAACGTAATCTGACCCAACCCGCGCCGTCCCTTGGTATTGGCGACGGCGGCCCCGGTTTCCAGGCGAAGGTTTGAGATCGGGGGCTCAACGTCCTTGCGCGTGTCGATCAGCGCGCTGATGGTCACGCCCGCGGCCTGCAG
Organism: Paracoccaceae bacterium; assembly: GCA_040830545.1. Taxonomy (GTDB): domain Bacteria; phylum Pseudomonadota; class Alphaproteobacteria; order Rhodobacterales; family Rhodobacteraceae; genus HXMU1420-2. Next base: position 13,347 of record JBFOMB010000116.1, read on the forward strand.
GTCCTGCGCGGCGCGCCAGCCATCGTCGTTGTTGGTGAGAACCGCAATCCGGTGGCCGGGTTTCACGCCATAGCGGTTCACATAACTCCGCACGGCCCCGGCCAGCATCACGCCGGGCCGGTCGTTGTTGGCAAACGCCATACTGCGTTCCGTCGCCCCGGCACAGGGGGGCGCGCTTTTCGTGTATAACCGCCACAGCACTTGCCGGGGCTTGTTATTGCTGTCCGGCAGGTGGTCGGTGCACCGTTCCAGCGCGCCGTAGATGCCGTGGTCAAACGCGCCATAGACCGTCGTGCGGGTCATCATGCGGACATTGTCCATCGACGATAGCTCGGCCACGGTCTGTGTGGCCCAGTCCGCGCCCGGCTGCCCATCCAGTTCATGCGTTTCCGCGTTGAGCCGCCCGCCGGTGCGGAAATCTTCGTCTGCAAGGATCACACGAGCCCCTGCGCGGCCCGCTTGCAGGGCGGCGGTCAGGCCAGCGGGACCAGCTCCGATGACGAGCAGATCGCAGTGCAGATAGCCGTGGTCATAATGGTCCGGGTCGGCCTCCATACTCAGTCGGCCCAGTCCGGCAGAAGCGCGGATAAAGGGTTCATAGATCTTTTCCCAGAACGCTTTGGGCCACATGAACGTCTTGTAGTAGAACCCGGCGCTCAGGAACGGGGCGAGCCAGTCGTTGAGGGCCAGAACGTCCCCTTCGAGGCTGCCGCGGTGGTTTTGGCTGGTGGCGGTGAGGCCGTCATATAGCTCCGCAATAGTGGCGCGTGTGTTTGGTTCCTGTGCGGCCCCGCTGCGCAGTTGTACCAGCGCGTTGGGCTCTTCTGACCAGGCAGAGAAGATGCCGCGGGGGCGGTGGTACTTGAACGACCTTGCCACAAAGCGCTGCCCGTTGGCCAAGAGAGCCGAGGCCAGCGTGTCACCGGGATGGCCCTGAAATGTCTGACCGTTCCAAGAAAAGGTCAGTGTCTGACTGCGGTCGATCAACCCGCCTGCGATGCGATGGGATTGGGTCATCTGGAGCGCCCTCGCGCGCGGGCCACGTCGCGGGCCAGTTCGACTTGGGTAATTTCGTGGGTCAGGGTGTTGCGCGTGACCACCAACCAGGACATGTCGCCCTGTTCGTGGTACCAAAGCTCCTGATGTTCACCGGCTGGGTTGTCGCGCAGGTAGATGTGGTCGTGGAATTGTGACTGGGCGTTGTCAGCCAGCCCATCCGGACGGTTGAGCAGGCTGGCATCACCGAGGTAGACGAACTCGGCTGAGTCTCTGGGGCCAAGCAGGGGATGGGGGATCAGCATGGCAAAGCCTTTGTTCTGACGGTGCCAAGGATCTTCGAAAATCCTTGGCCCAAATTTTCCAAAAATATTGCGTCGGGGATGGTGGGGGATGAGCGCCATATCAGTCGGCGTCTGTCGTAGGCGTTGGATGTGAGTATTTGCGCCAAGAAGAAGCAGGCAGGAGTCATCTGGCGGCCTCGTTGATTTTGTTGAGCCACGTGGCACGAAGGTCGTCTTCGCTGGCCCCGGCCTCGTAGGCGGGCGAGGCAAGCGGTTTGCAGTCGGTGACATCAATCAGAACCAGAGCGTTCATCATGGGCTGGAGATCAGGCCAGTGTTGGGTGAAGCGGGGCAGGAGGGCGGTGAATTCATCGCTGCCTGGTTCGGCAATCCGCGCCGCGCCGCGCAGGCGAGCGCCCTTGCGGGTCAGGATGTCGACGAAGTTGACCTCCACCTCCGCACGGTCGCGGATGTTTGCGACGGTCTGTGGGGAGCGCATTTCCGCAAACCCCAAGGTGCGTTCGTCTATCACGACAAATGTGCCCTTGGGTGACAGGTTCACGCGGCCGGTTGCATCGGCGCTGGCGACAAATCCCAGCCGCCATGTTTCGATAAGGGTTTTCGCTGTTGCGTTTATCATGTCAGCCCCTCAATGCAGGTTCGGCTGCGCGCCTGCGCCTTTTTCGTCAATCATGGCCCCGCGCCGGAACCGTTCCAATCGGTAGTAGCGTGCGGTATCATGGGGGCGGCCCGTGGCCAGCAGGTGGGCGTAGCAGAAGCCCGAGGCCGGGGTGGCCTTGAAACCGCCATAACACCAGCCCGCATTCAGGTAGAGCCCTTCGGTGTCTGTTGTGTCGATGATAGGAGAGCCGTCCATCGACATGTCCATGAGCCCGCCCCACATGCGCAGCAGACGGGCACGGCCGATCATGGGCATGATCGCCATACCGCCTTCGCACACATCCTCCACGACCGGCAGGTTTCCGCGCTGGGCGTAGGTGTTGTAGCCGTCAATATCACCGCCAAACACCAACCCGCCTTTGTCCGATTGCGAGACATAGAAATGACCCGCGCCAAAGGTGATCACGCCGGGGATCACCGGTTTTAACCCTTCGGAGACAAAGGCCTGCAGCACATGGCTTTCAATTGGCAACCGCATACCCGCCATAGCCGCCACCCGGCTCGAGGAACCAGCGGCGCACATGGCGACCTTCTTGGCGCGGATGGGCCCCTTGCTGGTCTGCACGCCTTTTACGACACCGTTTTCAATGTCAATCCCGGTCACTTCGCAATTCTGGAGGATGTCCACCCCACGGCTGTCTGCGCCACGCGCATACCCCCAAGCTACGGCGTCGTGGCGTACGGTGCCACCGCGTGGCTGCCAAAGCGCGCCCTGGATGGGGAAGCGGGCGTTGTCGAAATCCAGAAACGGGCACATTTTGCGGATACCGTCACGGTCCAGCAACTCGCTGTCCGCCCCCGACAGGCGCATCGCATTGGCCCGCCGGGCAAAGGCGTCGCGCTGCCCGTCCGAGTGGATCAGGTTCAGGATACCCCGTTGCGACACCATGGCGTTGTAGTTGAAATCCTGCTCCAGCCCTTCCCACAGCTGCAGGCTCAATTCGTAAAACGGCTGGTTCCCTTCCAGAAGGTAATTCGAGCGGATGATTGTGGTATTCCGCCCGATATTGCCTGATCCCAGCCAGCCTTTTTCAACCACCGCGACATTGGTCAGGTTGAATTCCTTGGCCAGGTAATACGCCGTGGCCAGCCCATGCCCACCGCCGCCAATGATGACAATATCGTATTCTGCCTTGGGTTCCGGTTCACGCCAAACGGGCTGCCAGCCTTTGTTGCCGGTCAGGCCCTGGGCCAGGATTTTCAGGGCGGAATAGCGCATGTGGACACCTCCGATACCGCGATAATCCTTTCTTTCATGGTGCCGGATACGGTACTTTCCATTTATGGACGCATCTTTTCAAAATACAGACGTCTCGTCATTTCATGTTGGCATCCTGCCCGTGCCCGGCTTTGCCCTGCTATCCTATGCCAGCACGGTCGAACCGTTACGCGCGGCCAACCTACTGGGGCGGGGTGATCTATATCGCGTGACGCACTTTGCTGACGGGAGTGGCGTACAAAGTTCGGGCGCAGGGGCGGTTTCAGCCGATGCTCGGATTGGCGCATTGACGGCGTTGGACCTGCTGATCGTCGTTGCGGGCGGACGACCTGAAACGCTGGAGTCGCCAGAACTGTTTCAGTGGCTTCGGCAAATGGCAGGGCGGGGCGTGCCGCTGGCGGGTGTTTCAGGCGGTCCGGTCCTGTTGGCGCGGGCCGGGTTGATGCAGGGGCGGCGCATGACGGTGCATTGGGAACACGCTCCCGCGATGGCGGAAATCGCGCCGGATCTGATGATGGAGCGCTCGCTTTATGTGATCGACCGGGATCGTATGACGTGCGGCGGCGGGACCGCGCCGCTGGACATGATGCATGCGCTGATCACGATGCATCATGGCCCGGATTTCGCGCGCGAAGTCAGTGACTGGTTTCACCATACTGACATTCGCCCGGCGGGTGATCCACAACGTGCCGGTTTGGCTGAACGGATCGGCACAGCCTCGGCTCGCGTGATCGGGGCAGTGAACGCGATGCAGAACCACATTGCTGATCCGCTGTCGCTGGACCAACTGGCCCAGATCGCGGGGGTCACGGCGAGGCAATTGAACCGGCTGTTCCGCACCGAATTAGGCAGCAGAACAATGGCCTACTACCGGCAACAACGGTTGGACGTTGCACGCCAATTGCTACAAGGGTCTGGCTTGAACATGACCGAGATTGCCCTGGCCACCGGGTTTGCTGGATCGGCACATTTTGCGGCTGCGTTTTCAGACGCTTACGGTCAGCCGCCGTCGAAGTATCGCAAATTTGTTTTCACGACAGAGTCGCAGGTAGGGCAGGTTGGGGATCATCCCCCACGTTCGCGATCCGGAAACAATGCTGAACCCGCCACATGATTGGCCCACGCATGCCCTAAAACTGCGGCCAAATCGTCAAATTATCGGAAAAATCTTGCCTCATGTTCACGGTGCGGGGGACACTCCGCTTATTCGTGTCGGGTTGCATTGACAGAACGTCTGAGGGACCGCCGCCTTGATTAACCAGTTAAAAACACTGCCTGCCCGGTTGCGGGGCAGTCTGGTCGCCATGTTGGTTGTGGCTGGCAGTCTGGTGTGTCCGAATGCGACCGCGCAAGGTGCCGTTGGGGTTGGTGATCTGGACGCACCGTTGGAAGAGGTGGTGTTTTCCGAAACCGATACGATCCGGGGGCTGGTCGGTCAGTTCCTGCGTGATCCGGATCTGTGGCCCGCAGTGCTGCGCCTGAACGGGATTGCCTCGGTGGCAGATCTGGTGCCGGGTACAACGCTCAAAATGCCGGTTCAGCAGGTGGCGGCGGCGGATGCGGCGTTGGCGGACTCGCTGACGGCCATCCAGTCGGCAAACGCCGAGGGCGCGCAAATTTTTGCGCCTAACGAGATTGGGTCAGCATTGGACAACCGCAACGCCGCGCTTAGCCAGCGGATCGAGGGCGACTGGCGGCAGGTGGTAAGCCTGTCAAACCTAGCCGTGACCTTTGCCGAGGAAGCCCTGCAAATTTCCATCCGTCAACGGGACCGCGCAGCTGAGGCGGTCGTGTCCGACGTGCAGGGCGATGTCGAAGGCCGCGCACCCGCAGAACCGAAATGGAGCAACCGGGTGCGGCAGGATGTGCTGGTTGAATTTGAACGTGTGCGCACGCTGTCGGACAGCACGACTCAGATCACCTTCCGCGACCTCAGCCGATTGCGGTTGAATGCAAACTCCAATGCCACGATCCAACGCATGCGATCCGACCCGCTGACCGGCGGAGAAGTCACCAAAGTCTCGCTCGCCAATGGCGATTTTTATGCGCTTCTGAACCAGCTCTCGGACAAATCAACCTTCGAAATCGACGTGCCGGGGATCGAAACCACGACAAACTCGGCTGATTTCTGGATCAAGAATGACCCGACCGGCGCGCGGTTTGTGAACTTTGACGAAGCGGACCTGTCGATCCGGCGGGGTGAGGAAGAGATCACCGTCGGCGCGAACGAAGGAATCGTCATCTCTGGCAACAGGACTTCGCGGGCGGAGGTTCTGACCGCGCCACTGCCGCAGGCCCCGGATGTGGGAGAAGTGATCTACACTCCAGCCACAACCCTGCGTTGGGATGCGTTTGACGGGGCCGAGGCCTATTGGGTCGAGGTCGCGCTGGACCCCGGTTTCAATCAGATGAAAGTGTCTGAATGGGGCGTGCGGGCCACTGAACTGGCACGCGACCTGCCGCCCTCGCGCTATCACTGGCGCGTGGCCGCGCTGGACCAGTTGGGCCTACCAGGACAGTGGAGTTCGCAGCGTGATTTCATTGTAAGGCAGGACGCCACCCCGCCGTTTTTGACCTTGTTGTCACCAGCCTCGGGTAGCATTTTCACGACGCCTTCCATCGAAATCCTTGGCGCAACCGAACCCGACGCGATGCTCACCCTGAATGGCGTACCACTGGTTACGGGTGGGGATGGTAGCTTCCTGGCCGCCGTGGATCTGATGGCCGGGGAGAATACGTTGACGATTCAGGCCACCGACCCGGCTGGCAATGTCAGCGAACGTGTGCAGACCGTGGTCTATCGCCCGACCGCAGACATTCAGATCACGCTGGCCGATGACATCCCTCGAGTGGGCGATGCCTTGGCGTCCCGGCTGGCAGAACTGTCCGTGATTGCGCAGACAAACGCGGACGAGGGCGCGCTGGTCCGTGTGCGCGGTGCCGGAGGTGAGGTTGTGGTACAATTGCTGGCCGCTGCGGACGGCAGCATCAGCTTCACTGTCCCGGTGGTAGAGGAGCCGCAGACCTATTCCATCGAGGTTCTGTCGCCTTCAGGAACCATTGAAGGCCAGAAGGATTTCACAGCCCTGCGCGACCAGGTCGCACCGCAAGTGACACTGGACGTGCCCCCGCCCCGCGCCACGGGCGAGGGGTTTGTGGACCTCGCGGGAATAGCCGATGATGCGGTAAGTCTCGAGCTGAACGGAACCCGCATGCCCGTGGCTGAGGGTCGGTTCAGCCTGACATTAAACCTTGAACCGGGTCTGAACATTTTCGAACTGCGCGCGACTGATGCCGTGGGCAATGTCAGCGTCACGCGTCTGCAAACACTGCTGGACGTAGAACCTCCCGAAATCCTGTCGGTGGATGTCCGCCGCGAGGGTGGTGCAAACGGCCCGATCCTGATCGAGGCTCAGGCGAGCGATGCCAGTGGCCTCGTACAGGCCGCGCCCTTCCTTCTGGATGTGGGCGGCGTTGAAATCGAAGGCTTCCTGCGCTGTGACAGCGCGACGGGTCTGTGTCGTGGGACGGTGCCGCCGACCCCCGGCAGGCCCGACCTGATTGAACTGATTATCGAGGATTACGCTGGCAATGCGGCGTTCTACTGAGTGGGCCGGTGTTCACACCGGCAAGAAAGGACGAGAAGACATGTCTATGGTACGGATTTGCGCCCTTTTCCTAGCGCTTTTGCTGCCCGGACTGGCGACCACGCCCGCCTTGGCCCAGATCACGCAGGATTCTCAGGTGGGGTCGCTGGTGTTGTATGGTCCCAAGGCGCTGAGCCGTGAGGGTGATGACGACAAACGCGAACAAATCTTCTTCAGCGTTCCGGCGACCACACGCGACCGGCTGTTCGTCCGCATCCTCGACCCCGAAGTGTCCGGCCGCGATGATTTTGCCTATGGCGGCACTGCGGATTCTGAAACAACCTTCCGCGTGTTTGGTGGCGATGGTGCCTTTACGCAGGCTGAACGTCCGGTGCGTCAGGAACCCGGCACGCGGCCCGAACAGTTTCGAGAGGCGATCCCGATCACCGGACCGGGTCAGCTTATCCGCGAACAGGCCTGGGGGAACGACCCGAAAACTGATGGCCGCTGGATCACGCTAACACCGCTGCGCGCGGCGCAGGGCGAGGTGGTCGGCGACCGCGCCTATTTCCGGTTGGATATTCAGGGCACCGGCGGCAATGACGCGAACGTCTATAACGTTGCCGTCAGCGTGTCGCGGGACCGCAATCGCAAACCCGAAGGGTTGGAAATGTTCGCCTATCAACCCACGGTGCGTTGGCGCGAACGAGAACCGGCAACGCAGGTCTGGTTTCGTCCCGAGGTGCCCGGACCCTATGCAATTCAGACCTTTGATGCCGCGCTTGGAACGGTCACCGTTGTCACCGATTTCGAGGATCTGCCGGTTGTGACATCCGGTCAGGACATTTGGGCGGTAGACATGGTCGATACCGGCGGCGAGGACAATCTGGCGCTGAGCCTGATGGGCGGGCGCGAGACGCCCAATGATGTGACGATGGGTGTCTTTGACGCCAACGGCAATCCCATCCCTCTGGACATGCCGCCGGTCCGCGCCCCATCGCCCAGTCGCCCGTCCGCGCAGGCCACGGCGCGGCCCTTGGCCGATTGTCGGGCCGTGGCCTTTGATGCCAGCATGACCGAAGGCCGCGTGCCGTTGAGCTTCCTTTGGGATTTCGGTGATGGCAACCGTTCAACCGAGCCGGTGATCGCACATCGCTACACTGATCCCGGCCAATACACCGCGCGGCTGGAGGTGTTGGAAAACGGCACACGCCCGGGCCGTGGCGATTTTCTGGAAGTACCGGTTCACGTGCGCAACGCGCCCGTTGCCGTGCCGGGTCCGGAAACCATCGTTGCACCGGGGCAGGCGCTGACGTTTGATGGGTCCGGCTCTATCCCGTCCGACAGCCCGATCAAACGTTACAAGTGGAGCTTTGGCGATGGCTCTCAGGCCAACGGTGCGCTGGCGCAGAAGGCTTATGACACCCCGGGCCAATACCGCGCCGTGCTGCGGGTAGAGGATGATGCGGATCACCCCTGTAACTTCGGCGTCGAAACACGCCGGATCATCGTGAACTTCCCCCCCGTGGCCGAGGCGGGCACAAATCAAAGCGCCATTGTAGGGCAGGCGATGAATTTCACCGGTACGGCCAGCTACGATATTGACGGCATGGTCGACGCCTATGTCTGGGACATGGGGGATGGCACCCGTCTGGAAGGCGCTAGTGTCTCCCACGCGTTTGAACGGTCCGGCACGTATCAGGTGACGCTGACCGTCACGGATGACTCGGGCGTTGCAAACAGTACTGCGCGCGACGTCATGCTTGTCGAGGTCAACGATCCGCCCCAGCCGCGCTTTGCCGTGCCACCACGCGCACTATCCGTGTCCGAGATTGGCACGTTGGACGCGACCGAGTCGACGGATGGCGATGGGCAGATCATATCCTACCTCTGGGACTTCGGGGATGGCGCGGTGGCTGAGGGGCCCATTGTCAACTACGCCTGGAACCAGCCGGGTGTATATCCGGTCACGTTGACCGTGATTGACGACAGCGGCACGGCATCCGCCCTGCAAAGCATCGAACAGAACATCCGCATTGACGCAGCACCCGTGGCCAATGCGGGCGCAGATCAATACGTGACAGCGACCGAGGTTCGATTTGATGGGGGTGGTTCCACCGACGCGGATGGGGTCGTGACCACGTGGGAATGGGACTTTGGCGATGGCAACACCGCCAGCGGGCGTGTGGTGAAACACGCCTATCAAAGCACGGGACGCTATCAGGTCACGCTGCTCGTGACTGACGATAGCGGCGCGCCGTTGAACTTTGACCGGGACACGATGTCTGTTTCGATCAACGAAAGCCCCATCGCTGACGCTGGCCCCGCGCAGGTCGTGGCACCGGGGGAACAGTTCGTGGTGTCTGGCCGCGCCTCGGTCGACCCGGATGGAGAGATTGCATCGTATGTCTGGGACTTCCCTGATGGCAGTTCGGTTCAGGGTCAGCGGGCGGCTTACGCCATTTCCGAACCGGGCCTGCACCGCATCCGGTTGACCGTTTTCGATGATTTCGAAGGTGGCGCGGCAGATGACGAAAGCGAAACGCTGGTGACAGTGAACACAGCACCCACGGCGATTGCCGGGGCGGACAGGTTGGTCGCGCCGGGTGATTTGGTGATTTTTGACGGCGGCCAGTCTTATGACCCGGACGGTCCGATCAGCGAATTCGCTTGGGATTTCGATGACCTTCAGTCGCAGCTGAAAGGGCTTCGCATTGAGCGTGCTTATGAAAGCCCCGGGGTATACTCGGTTCAGTTGGTTGTGGCTGATGGCGCGGGCGTCGTGAATTCCACCGCTGTGGACGATCTGACCGTGCGGGTGAACCATGCGCCCGTGGCTGATGCAGGAAAGAACATCAAATCCGACCGGCTGTTCGTGGAATTCGATGCCTCGGGGTCCAGCGACGCGGATGGGGACAAGCTGATCTATCGGTGGGATTTCGGCGACGGCTCTGCCCCGGTGTTTGGCGAGAAGGTGAAGCATGTCTTCCCGCGTTCCGGCATCTACCCTGTGACCTTGCGCGTTGATGACGGCACGGGTGTTGCAAATGCGACGTCGACAGCGGCCATTTCGGTCAATGTGAACTCGCGTCCGATGGCTGTTGCGGGCGGCAATCGCGACGTCTGTTCCGGCGAACCGATCCTGTTTGACGCCTCTGACAGCGTCGATCCCGATGGCGGCCTGCTGCTGTACACTTGGGATTTCGGCGATGGGACCAGCTCCGATCTGGTCAACCCGACCAAGACATTCGAGCGCCCGGGAACCTACCCGGTTACGCTGAGCGTGCGGAATGAAACCGGTACGGCGCGCGGGTCCGATATCGACCGGATTGCTGCTCTGGTGCGCCCGGGCCCGATTGCGGATGCAGGGCAGGACCGGCGCGTGTGTTCAAACCAGCGCGTGCGGTTTGATGGCTCAGGCTCAACAGATAGCGACGGCGCGGTGAACGCTTATGAATGGGCGTTTGGTGACGGCAACACGGGTGGCGGAGAATCCCCGTTCCACATCTTCAAGCGTGCGGGCACCTATACGGTGACCCTCACCATCACCGGCGAAGCCAATGGCAGCTGCAGCCCATTTGACACGGACACCACCCAGATCGAGGTTGTCCCGGCCCCCGCGTTGACCATCGACGGCCCCTCCGCCGTTGGCCTTGGCCTGCACGCCTCCTTTGCCGCAAAGATTGCGGAACTGGGCGAGGCGCAGCCGGGTACGTTCAGCTGGGACTTCGGTGACGGAACCACGGCAACGGGCGAAGGCGTGGACCACACCTATTCCGAACCGGGTGAGTATGTTGTGACCTTGTCGACCCAACTGACCGGCGGGTTCGCGGATTGCAGCAACCTGACCGCCACCCAGCGGATCATCGTGAACGAGGCTCCAACAGCCCTGATCGATGGCCCCGACGCGGTTGCAGCCGGGCAGGCGCTGGCCTTTGATGCGAGTATGTCCATGGATGTGGACGGCGTGATTACCAGCTACGCCTGGGATTTCGGCGACGGGACCAAGGCAGAGGGCGTGCTGGCCGCACATACTTACACGGCGCCGGGTACATATGACGTGACGCTATCCGTGACGGATGATGCGGACGTGCAGAACTCTCAGGCCGTGGCGATGCGTCAGGTTCGTGTGAACCCTGCTCCGCGGGTCGGATTGCAGGCCCCGACGGCGATTTGCCCCGGTGTGCCACAGCCCTGGGCAGTGACGGTGGATGCCGGAACCTCGGTCAACTGGCTGTTTGGCGATGGAACCACAGCGACCGGACCATCAGCCACCCACGGATTCGACCGGCCCGGTCTGTTCCCGGTGGTTGTGCAGATGGATGATGGCAAAGGCCTGCCCAACAGCCGCCAGAGTGAAGAGGTCTATGTACGCGTGAACCGCAGCCCCACAGCCTTGGCAGGTCCCGACCGGATCGTCTGCCCGGGCGAGGTTGTGACCTTTGACGCCGGCAGCTCCAACGATCTGGACGGTGAACTGGTCGGATTTGTATGGGAGTTCAGCGACGGCGTTGTGCTAGAAGGCAAAACTGTGGACCGCGTGTTTGACGACCCGGCGGACCTGATGGTGCGTCTGTCGGTGCGGGATGACAGCGGAACTGCTCAGTGCAGCATCGGAACGGACGAAGCGCGTGTGCTGGTCAACAGCGCACCGCTGGTCGATGCGGGGCCAGACATTACGGTGCCGGTGGGCGGCGCGCATGACGTGGTGCGGTTTGATGGATCGGGCGCGCGGGACGTGGACGGGCAGGGCCTGTTGATCGGTTGGAACTTCGGCGATGGGTCGGTTGCGGCCAGCGCGATCGCGCGACATCGCTACACGACACCCGGGGAATACACTGTAACCGTGCGGGCGCAGGACAGCACCGGTCTGGAATGTGGGATCAGCACCGACACCGCGATCATACGGGCCGTGGAGAGGGACGTTGTGTCCGGGCTTTTGCCCAAGTCCGAATAGAGTGAGCCAAACAAACCGGGTTGTATCAGGTTCTGAATTGCCTCGATCCAGTTTGCGGACCTCAATGCCTCCATTTCTGGCGGAGTGACTTCGTTCACTTTGCCGTTTGCTTGAATTGGCTACGGTCCGGGGATGAAACCCGCTACACAGACGGATATGCGATTCCCGCTCCGTCTCAAGTTTTTCATCTTCGCGTCGCTTCTGGCAGTGGCGCCGCTGGGCATGGTTGCGCAGAATCTGACCCAACTGACGCGGGACGAGTTGAAGAGCGTTGCAAACGAGGATCTGACCACGGTCGCCGCGCAGTTGCGCGAAGCATTTGACAGCACCTTTGCCGGGCGATGGCTGTCGCCGCTGATGGTGATCCGTAACGGCGTGGACAGCAATGAACTGGGTGTGCCGCAAAAGATTTCCCTGCTGACACTGGGGCTGCAAGAGCTGCCTCAGGTGGTTGCCCTGCAGCTGTCAGTCGAAGGCACCGACCTACCGATTCTCGTAACCAACGAGGCTTTTGCCCAGAAATTGGCCGCCGCCGGACTGGACCCGGTGCAAGTGCTGACGACACCGCCGGACCTGATCAAATCCATCGAAGGCACGGGTAAACTTGGCAAGCCGTTGGTTGGGCAGCTCGGACCAACCGGCGACTGGATTGCGACCATCGCCATTCCTCTGACCGGGCAGATTGCAGGGCGTCGCGTGACCATGGCCGCGAAAATCGAGCTCAGCGCACTAAGCCAGATGGTGCAGGATCACCCCTTTGCCCAAAGGGGTGAGATTACGGTGATCGACCCAGCAGGTCGCACGGTACTGGAACCCGAACCACGCGCCTTGTCGGATCGCGATATTGTCACATCGGCCATGCCGCTCATCGTGGCAGGTGCGCGTGCCGATGCGCTGCAGCCCTATACCCGGCCCGATGGCACCGCGATGCTGGGCGCTTACGCTTTCCCGGACACGTTTCAATGGGCGATCGTGACCGAATTGTCCGAAGAAAACGCCTATGCGGTGGTCAATCAGATCACCCGGCAGATCCTGATCGTTGGTTCGGTCGGCTTTCTGGCGGCCGCGATTGGCGCGCTGATCTTCGCTCGGCAGCTGACCCATCCGATCCTGCAAATCGGGTCTGTAGCGCAACAGGTCGGCGAAGGTAACTTCAGTGCCCGCGTGAAAGACGTCCGCGCGCGGGATGAAATCGGCGACCTTGCCAAACGCTTCAACGCCATGATCGCGCAACTGGCCGAACGTCTGGAACTGATGAAATTCGTTTCGCGCGGAACCATGACCGCGATTCAGGCCGCGGACGAAGACGGGATGAGCCGGGGCGGACAGCGACGGCGCGTATCCGTGATTTTCACCGACATTCGCGGATACACCGAGTTTTCCGAACGCGTCCCGCCCGAGGTCGTGATTGAGGCGCTCAATCAGTATTTCGACGTCCAGTCCGACATCGTGGAAGCGCATGGCGGGGACATCGACAAGTTTGTCGGCGATGCGCTGGTCGCGGTGTTCGAAGGTGATGACATGGAATCCCGCGCCGTGTCCTGCTGCGTTAGCATTGCCGAGGCCATGCAGGGACTGTTGGAAAAATACCCGGACTACAATCTGCACGTGGGCGTTGGCATCGCCTCAGGCGAAGTGGTCATGGGGGCCATGGGGGCAAAGGAACGTATGGACTTCACCGTGCTGGGGTCGACCGTGAACCTTTCCGCGCGCCTGTGCGGCAAGGCCGATCCGGGGCAAGTGCTGCTTGACCGCGCAACGAAGGAGGCAGCCAAAAACCTGCCCGACGTCCAGTTCGATGAACTGCCGCCCATCCCACTGAAGGGTTATGCCGATCCGGTCCCAAACTACGCTGCATCCCGCCGGGCGTCAGATACAGAAACAGCCTGATACATACGCTACCGCAGCCCCGGACTTGATCCGGGGCCTCGGATCAAACCTGCGCTACAGCGGTTTGCCCAGGACCCAGAACGTCCAGACCCAAATCATCGCCACATAAGTCAGCTGATGCAGGAATTGGTCAAACCCGAACGCGCGCCAGAATGCGGCCTGATCCGGGGCCAGCTTTTTCTTGTCGGAATAGCTGCCTTTCCAATAGTCGATGTGGAAATGCGCGATCCACTCGGCCACCACCAGCACGATCAACGCCAACATCGGCGTCCCGGTCATCAATAGAACGATCACCGATCCGATCGCATGCACACCAGCATGCTGCGCACGCCCCCAATGCATGTAGATACCCCGACCAGACAGCATCTTGGGGGTCTGCAAATAAAAATCTGCAAACAGATGCTTCACCTGCAACAGCAGGATCAGCACTAGGAGGGTTGAAATCATGAGCTTGACCCAAATCCCGACTGTGGTTCCCCAAATCAGAACTTAGGAACAAATTGCGCAGGCTTCAATCTTGAGCTTGAAATTCCATCGGCAAGTCTTTTCTCAAGCATTGCGTCGCGCCCCTGACGTTGCAATTATGGGCAAGTTTCGGGACACGCACCGCTGCACTTGGGTGCTGCGGCACGACAAGACCGGGGAGCGGATCAATAGAACGCACACTCTTTGGCTTCATCTGGAAGTACTCAAAGCGGGATCAGATCATCCTGCTGATGGTCACGTTGACCCTGTTCCCGCTCCAATACCTGACGCTGGAATTGCCCAAGCGCATCATCAATGATGCCATCGGTGCACAGTCCTCGACCATCGACATAATGGGGTACGAGATTGATCAGATCAATTTTCTGATCGCGCTGTGTTTTGGGTTCCTGTTCGCGGTCGCTGCGCACGGCCTGATGAAAATGCGCATCAACACGATGAAAGG